>JBEEHR010000025.1:0-31414 GCA_041167505.1 Verrucomicrobiota bacterium | reverse complement strand
CTCGCGCGCATGACGCCGGCACTTGGAAAGTCGACAAGATCCGGGGAACGCGGGATCGGGTAGCGGAGGTAGTTTGCTAACCGGTATTCGTCCCCCTAAGATGAGTGCTCTCGATGGAACGGCAGCTTCTCCTTGGCTCCACTTTGTGTTTCCTGGTCGCGGTCGCGCATACCCTGGCGACCTTGCGCGAAGGCGTATTCCATCCCCGCCGGTTTAATTTCTTCGCGATCTCCCTGGGGTTCATTCTTCAGAGCGCGTTCCTCTACGTCCGCGGTCACGCCTTGGGGCGCTGCCCGATCACGAACCTCTTCGAAGTATTCATTTTCCTCGCCTGGTCGGTGGCGCTGATTTACCTGGCGATCGGTCCGGCCTACCGGCTGTCGCTTATGGGGGCGTTCACCGCGCCGCTGGTTCTGCTGATCCAGGCGTTCGCGCTCCTCGCGCCGATTGATGTCCGGCATTCGGTTCGGTTCAGCGTGAATCCGTGGCTCGAGTTTCACGCCTCGATATCGATGATCGCGTACGGGGCGTTCGCGCTCGCGGGCGTCGCCGGCGTCATGTACCTGGTGCAGGAACGGCAACTGAAGACGCACCAGTTGCACTCGATCTTTTATCATCTGCCGCCGCTTACGAATCTTTTCTCGGCGTTGACCCGGCTGCTTTGGCTCGGGTTCGCGCTCTACACGGCCGGACTGGTGAGCGGATTTTTTACCGGCGAGCCGTTGCCCCGGGTCAAAATGATCTGCGCGTTCGCGGTCTGGATTTTCTACGGCTCGATCCTCCAGGGCCGGCATTTGCATCGGCTGGCGCCGAAACGGATCGCCGCCCTCTGTATCCTCGCATTCACCGCGGCGGTCTCGGTCCTCTGGGCGATCAACTTTGTTTCCCAAACCCACCCGTCGTGATGAAGCTGTTTTGCGTCGGCATCAGCCATCACACCGCGAATGTGGAAACGCGGGAGCGCTACGCCGGGCTTCGGTCCGAGGAGGCGTTGCGGCAGTCCGGCGGATGCAAGGAAGCGCTCCTGCTGACGACCTGCAATCGCGTGGAAGTTTACGCTTCGGCCGAGCAACCGGTGGCGACCGATGAGGTCATTCGGGTCTTGCGCGATTCGGGAGCCGAGGAAGCGGAACGCGGTGAAGCGTTTTATCGTTACGAAGGCGAGGCGTGTATGACCCATTTATTTCGCGTCGTGGCCGGACTGGACTCGATGGTGATCGGTGAGACCGAGATTCTGGGACAGGTGAAGAAAGCCTATGAAGGCGCACGCGAATCCGGCAGCGCGGGACCGCTCATTCATCGGCTCTTTCAGCGGGCGTTTCGGGTGGCGAAGCAAGTACGCAGCACCACCGATATCACGCGTGGCGCGGTCTCGGTCGGCGCGGTTGCGGTGGAACTCGCGGGGAAAATCTTCGGCAATTTGCGTGAACGAAGCGTGCTCGTGCTCGGCGCGGGGGAGACCAGTGAACGAACGGCGCGCGCGTTAAGTTCCCGCGGCGTGACTGACATTCGCGTAAGCAATCGCTCTTTCGAGCGGGCCGAAAACCTCGCGGCGCTCGTCCGTGGACGTGCAGTGACGTTCGATCAATGGGCCGCGCAATGCCGTGAGATCGACATCCTGATTTCGTCCACGTCGGCGAATGAACCGTTACTCACCCGGGAGCTTTTGGCGCCGATGCTTCGCGGCCGGGCGGACCGGCCGCTCTTCATCATCGACATCGCGGTGCCGCGGGACGTCGCGCCGGAGGTGAATGAAATGGACGGGGTGTATCTGTATGACATCGATTCGCTCCAATCCATCGCCGAGCAATCGCTCGCGATGCGGCGGGAACAAATGGCGGCGGCGGAAAAGATCATCGCCGATCACGTCGCGGACTTTGCGGCGCGCTTTGGCAGCGCCGGTTCTCGCGTAACGCCGCTTGCCTCTGGCGCTCTGGCGTCGGAATCGTAGCGCTCCATGAGCGCGCCGGACTCGCAGAAAATCATTCTCGGTTCGCGCGGGAGCGAGCTCGCGCGCCGGCAAACTGCCATGGTCGAAGCGGCGCTCCGGCAATCGTGGCCTGATCTCGAAGTCGCGACGCGGATTATTTCCACGCGCGGTGACGTAGGAACATCGGAGCCGGCTGACCCTCGCGCTGGGCGCAAAGGTCTTTTCACCGGCGAAATCGAACGCGCGCTGGCGGCCGGTGAAATCGATGTCGCGGTTCACAGCGCGAAGGATCTGCCAAGTCAGATGACCGAAGGGCTGGAGCTTGGCGCTGTTCTTCCTCGTGCTGCTGTAGAGGACGTTTTGATCAGAAAGGAATCGGGCGAAGCCAGGGGAGCGATTGCGACTGGCAGCGTGCGACGCGAGTACCAGTTGAGATGGAAATATCCCGAAATCGAAATCGTCGATCTGCGCGGGAATGTGCCGACGCGTCTCCGGAAATTCCTGCAAAGCGACTGGCAGGCGATCGTGCTGGCGCGAGCCGGTTTGGAGCGATTGGGATATGACCTGGCTCAGGGCGCGTTCGACTTCGAAGGCGTTTCTCTTCGCGCCGAAGCGTTGTCTCTGGATGTGTTTATACCAGCCGGCGGGCAGGGAATTATCGCGCTGCAAGTGCGTAGCGACGACAACGCCCACAAGGAAATTGTCCGCGCCGTTAACCACGCGCAGACGCTGTTGTGCCTGGAGGCGGAGCGCGAGTTCCTGCGCTTGCTCCAAGGCGATTGCGGTTCGCCGGTGGGGGTTCTGGCAACGGTGGCCGGTTCCGCCATGATCGTCCAGGCTCACGTTTTCGAGCCGCCTCGCGTTGAACCGCGCACGGCCCGAGTGGAAGGTGAAGCTTCGGCGCCGAAGAAATTGGCGAGGGAATTATGGGAGACGATTAATGGCTGAGAAGGGTGGGAAATGTTTTCTCGTTGGCGCGGGGCCGGGCGATCTCGGATTGGTGACGCTGCGCGCGAAGGAGTGCATCGAACAAGCGGAAGTCATCGTTTACGATTACCTCTGCAATTCCGAGATGCTGCGCTGGGCGCCGGAGAAGGCGGAGCTGATCTTCGCCGGGAAAAAAGCGGGCGAGCACACGAAAACGCAGGGTGAAATCAATGAGCTGCTCGTGGAAAAAACGCGCGAAGGAAAGAACGTTGTTCGGCTGAAAGGCGGCGATCCGTTTCTGTTCGGCCGCGGCGGGGAGGAAGCGCAGGCGCTGGCGTCAGCCGGGCTGTCGTTCGTGATTGTTCCCGGGGTCAGCTCGGCGATCGCGGGACCGGCTTACGCGGGAATTCCGGTTACGCATCGCGGCAAGAATTCGCACGTGACGTTTTTCACCGGGCACGAGGATCCGGAGAAATCCGAAAGCGCGATCGATTTCAGTGCGCTGGCGAAGCTCGGCGGCACGCAGGTGATGTTGATGGGCGTCGAGCGGATCGGCGCGATCGCCCGCGAGATGATGGCGAACGGGATGCGGAAAGATTTGCCGGTGGCGTTGATTCGGTGGGCCACGACCGGCCGGCAGGAAACGCTTGCTGGGACCTTGGAGAACATCGCAGAGCGCGTGACCGAGGCGGGATTCGCCGCGCCGGCGATCGCGGTTTTTGGCGATGTCGTAAACTTGCGCGAAGAATTGAACTGGTTCGAAGACCGGCCGCTTTCCGGCAAGCGGATCGTGGTAACGCGAACGCGCGTGCAAGCCGGCGTCTTGTCTGAGCAATTGCGCGGGCTCGGCGCCGATGTGATCGAGCTGCCGACCATCCGGATCGAGCCGCCGACGGATTTGCGTGCGTTCGCCGAGCTGGTGCAGGACGCGCACGGTTATGACTGGATCGTGTTTACGAGCGTTAACGGCGTGAATTCCTTCTTCGATCTCTTCTACAAGCTCTACGACGACGCGCGCGAGATCGGCGGCGCGCGGATCGCGGCGATCGGTCCGGCGACAGCGCAGCGGATCAAAGATTTTCGCATGCACGTGGACCTCCAGCCCGAAGAATTCGTGGCCGAATCGCTGGCGCGGGAGTTCAAGAAGCAGGGTGGCGTGGAAAATTTGCGCATCCTGATCGCGCGGGCGGAGAAGGCGCGGGATTTGCTCCCCAAGGAACTGACGGCTTTGGGAGCTATTGTGGACGAAGGATTCGCTTACCGCACGGTCCCCGAGACGCGCGACGATATCGGCGCGCGACGCCGTCTATTAGAGGAAGGCGCAGATTTGATCACATTTACCAGCTCATCCACGGTCGAAAATTTTCTCGCGCTCGGGTTACCCTGGCCGGCGAAAATGCAGGTCGCCAGCATCGGGCCGATCACGTCGAAGACGGCGCGTGAAGGCGGGCTGGAGGTGGCGATCGAAGCGCGGCGCCACGACATTCCCGGACTCGTGGAAGCGATCTGTAAATTTTTTTCCGCACAATGAAAAGCCCAATGGAGATCGAGATCACGGATGAGTTTGCATCGACAATGCAGCAACTGAGCGCGGAAGCGGAGAAGGCGCTGCCCGAAAGTAGTCGGAACGGAAGCATGAACGGCGAACAGTTCGCCAAAATCCTCCAGGAATTCCGGACGCTGAATGGCCGGATGAACGGCTTCGAGAAAGCGGTCCTCGGCCGGCTCGAGAAACTGGAGAGCGCCGAGAAAAGCGATTTCGCCGAGCAGCTCCGCACGATGGACGGGCACCTGGTAGCATTGCGGAATACCGACACGGTGAACCAGCGGCTTTTCGATTCGCTCCATGACGAGCTGATCAAGTATCGCGATAATTTTCTACACGAGTCGCTCCAGAAGCCGTTCATTCGCGATCTCGTGATCCTCTTCGACGACTTGAGCGGCTTGCTCTCCCAACTCCAAACCGCGGTCGAGGCGAACGAAGGCAAGCGGGGAGCGCTCGGCCACTGGCGGGACAACCTGGAAAACGCGATCCATTCGCTGACGGAAATTCTGCACCGGATGGAGGTCAGCGAGATCGAGCCGAGGGAGACCGTCGATCGCGCGTTGCACCGGGTGATCAGCTTTGAGCCCGCCGACTTCGCGGAAGAGGACGGCCAAATCATCATGCGAGTCAGACGCGGATTTCTTTGGCGTGACCAAGTGTTGCGGCCGGAGGAAGTAGTCGCGAAACGGTTCGGCTAAGCCGGAAAAAAACGGACTCTGCGCCGCCGGTAAAAGTACCGGGGAATTGCCCCGGGACGAGGGCATGGAAATTGCACTTACACGAAGTGCACTTCTCCTTACCGCGGAATGACCCAACCCATGACTCGACGAAAAGTAATCGGAATCGACCTCGGCACGACCTTTTGCGCCGTGGCTCACATTGATCCCTACGGCAAACCGCAAATTATCCCGAATGGCGAGAGCGAGCGGCTCACGCCTTCTGTAATTCTGTTCGATGGCGGCAGCGTCATCGTCGGCAGTCTGGCGAAGAACAACGCGGTCGCGGAAGCGGAACGGATCGTGGATTTCGTGAAACGCGAGATGGGCAAGCCGAAGGAGCAATTCCAGCGTGAGTTCAACGGCAAGATTTACTCGGCGGAGGAACTTTCGGCGCTGATTCTGCGGAAACTAAAAGCGGACGCGGAGAAGTATCTCAAGGAACCCGTGACGGATGCGGTCATCACGGTGCCGGCTTATTTCAACGATGCCGAACGGACGGCCACCATTACGGCGGGCCAACTGGCCGGCCTGAATGTTCTCCAGATCATCAACGAACCGACTGCCGCCGCTGTGGCCTACGGCCTCGACAAACTCGACGAAGACCAGACGGTTTTTGTTTTCGATTTGGGTGGAGGCACTTTCGACGTCACGATCATGCGGATCCAGGGACACGGAATTCAGATGCTGGCGACCAACGGCGACCACCGGCTCGGCGGTAAGGATTGGGACGATGTGATCGTGAACCACGTGGCGGAAGAGTTCGATCGCGCGCATGGCGAGAACCCGCTGTTGGATTTGCAAAGTTACCAGGACCTCCAAAGCCGCGCGCTCGCCGCGAAGATCCAGCTCTCGAGCCGGCCGCGGACGGCCATTGTTCACAGCCATAACGGCAAGAGCGTGAAGGTGGAACTGAGCCGGGAGGACTTCGAGCAAAGGACCCGGCACCTCGTCGAGAAGTGCAAGACGATTTGCGAGATGGTGCTCCAGGAAGCGAAGATGGAATGGAGCGACATCAACAAGGTCCTGCTCGTGGGCGGCATGACGCGAATGCCGATGGTGCGCGAGATGGTGGAAAGCTTGTCGCCCGTGCCGATGGTGGATGACGTGAATCCAGATGAAGCGGTCGCGGTCGGCGCAGCGGTCCAGGGAATCTTGTCGTTGCTGAAAGAAGAAGAGACGACCGGCGAAAAGACCGTTTCGGAAAATACCCGGCAGCAATTTTCTTCGCGCGACGGTGGACTCATCCAGGTGACCAACATTACTTCCCACACTCTTGGCGTCGTTCTTTGGGATGAAGCGCACCTCGAGGAGTACGTTTTCCCGATGATTCGCAAGATGACGGCGATCCCGGCGACGGCGCGCAATTCCTTTGGCACCGCCAGCGCGAACATGCAGCGCGCCGTGGTGCGGATCGTCGAAGGTGAAAGCACGCTGCCAGCCGAGTGCACGCCGTTGGGGCTTTGCGATGTCGAGTTGCCTGCGTTCCTGCCGAAGGGTTCCCCGGTCGAGCTGACCTACGAATACAACGCCAACCAGGTGCTCGAAGTGGCCGTCAGCGCATCGGGCAACCAGGCGAAGGTTCGGATCGAACGCAACACCGGTCTCGCGCCGGATGAAGTGGACCGCGCGGCCAAGAGCCTGGGCGCCATCGCGGTGGCGTAACATGATGCAATTCGAGGGAACCTTCCCCGTTCCGCTTCCAGACGATCCTTACAAATGGGACGGCTGGAGCAAATACAAGTCGCCGAATTTCTACGAGCGGCTCTGCCTCGACCCGCGCGCCAATCCAAGCAACGAATTGATCGAGCAACATTGCCGCGAACTGATGCGGTGGTGGCAAAAAAAGCTTCCGCTCAAGAACCAGCCGAGCAATCCGCTCGCCCAAATTCTGCGGCCCGGGCTCGATGAATCGTCGCGCTACCTAACCGAAGCGCGCGTGGAATTGCTCGATCCGGCGCGTCGCCAGCAGGTGGATTCGGAATTAGCGGCGCAGGCCAACGAGGAGGCGACCATCGAATTTCACAAATACCTCACGTTCGCCCTGGCCGATGGCGTGCTGACGGTGGACGAAGAGAAGAGCCTGCATCGTTTCGGCGGCGAGCATGGGCTCAGCGAGGAACAGATCGCCAGCTACATCGAGGCGGAATTGAAGGACAGCGGCGGGGAGCGGGTGGCGGCACCTGTGCCCCGCGAGGATCAAGCCCCGAGACCACTGCGCCGCCGCCAGAAATCCATCGATCCGAAAGAAGATTTCATGCGCATGCTGCGGCTGAGCGGCCTGGACACAGACGGCATGGCTGACGACACCCGCGACGCCTTCGTCAACATGGCGGAGAACCTCGGAATCGAGGCCGAGGAAGCGGAGGAGATGGTCGATCGTTATCTCGAGGAAGCCGACAAGATGTTGGATCCGGGGGCACCGGAGCCGCCGCGGGTGACGGTTGTTCCTCAACCGATCAAAGCGGCGACAAACGGTCACGCCGCTCCAGTCGCCGAGCCCGCCGTTGTGCTGAACCCCGATGCGGATCGCCAGCGGTTTGCGAACTTTGTGAACTCGTTGGGGAGCCAGATGCTCTTCATTCCTTCCGGCGAGTTCGTCATGGGCAGTGAAGCGCCCGATGCCGGCCCGACCGAGCGACCGCTCACCAAGACGACTCTCAGCAAATTTTACATGTCCCGTCACCTGGTCACCAACGCCGAATACGAACGGTTCGATCCCTCTCACGGCCGCAAACGCGCGCCCGGCGCGGACGATCGTCATCCGGTCGTCTACGTGAGCAGTCTCGAAGCGATTAAGTACTGCCAATCGTTGTCGACCCGGGAACGGAAGAAATATCGGCTCCCGACCGAAGCCGAGTGGGAATACGCGGCGCGTGGTCTGGACGGGCGGAAGTACCCGTGGGGAAATCACGAGTATCGCGGCGACCTCGCGAACTTCGCCGATCGAAACACTGTCTTCGCCTGGAGCGACCGCGAGATCGATGACGGTTATCCGGAAAGTTCGCCGGTGGGCGCGTTTCCATTTGGCGCAAGCCCGTTCGGAATCGAGGACATGGCCGGGAACGTCTGGGAATGGTGCCTGGATTACTTCGAGCCTTACCGCGGCGTCGCGAAAGTGAATCCGCGTGGGCCGACCGCCGGAGCGAAGCGCGTTCTTCGTGGCGGCAGTTGGAAATCCCGTTTCAACAGTTTGCGGGCGACCACCCGCAACTCAAACGTTCCGAATTATTCCTGCAACGATCTCGGCTTCCGGATCGTGTGCGAGTGCGAATAAATTGCGTCCAATGCCGTTGTCCGCGTGAAGTAACGCGAAAGCGATTGACCGCTCGCGAGGCCCTCGGCGCGCTTCGCAAGCCTTGGGATGACAGCGGTCCACAAAACGAAAAGGCGGCCCCGCGTTTGCGGGACCGCCTCTGGAAATCGAATCGCGCGAAATCCGCGCTTAGGAAGGATTGAAGCGGAACTTCGTCCGGCCACGCTTGGCGTTGGCCTTGGCTTTCCGGCGGGTCTTCTGGTTCGGGGTCTCGAAGGCACGGAGCCGACGGACTTCCTCCAGAATTCCCTCGGCATCCAGCTTGTTTTTCAAGCGCTTCAAGGCCCGGTCCACCGGTTCACCTTTACGAACTATCACTTCAGGCATGTGTCATCCTCGTTTCTAAAAAATGTCCAGTTTCCGAACCGGCGCAGCCGAGCCTACGCGGGCGGCTGGCAGGCGTCAACTACTGTGAATAACTTTCGCCAAATTCCTCAATCCGGCCTGCTTCGAGACGCCAGCGGAATCGCTTAGAGAGTTGGAAGCCAACCCACCTAACTCGCACGGCCCGTGGTAGGTGCGGCCTTTTCCGTAATCTCGCGGCGCAAGCTCGAGGCGCTGCCGCCGCGGGCCCGGGTCCACCAGAGAACGATGGGCGAAGCGATGAAAATCGAGGAGTAGGTTCCAACGACCACGCCGACGATAATGGCCAGCGCGAAGTCCCGCAGAACGGACCCGCCGAAGAAGAAGAGGCAAAGGATCGGGATCAACGTCACCGTGCTCGTGAGAATGGTACGGCTCAACGTCTGGTTGATGCTGTCGTTCATGATCTGCTCGATCGAGCCGCGTTTGCTGCTGGCCAGACCTTCGCGGATTCGATCGTAAACGACGATCGTGTCGTTAATGGAATAGCCGGCGATCGTCAGGATCGCGCCCACCATCGTCAGGCTCAACTCCCGGTTCAGCAGCGAGAAAACGCCGACCGTGATGATCACATCGTGCAGCAAGGCGACGATTGCGCCGACCGCGAACGACAATTCGAAACGGAACGTTACGAAAATCAGAATGCCGAGAATTCCCAGCCCCAGCGCGATGAGCGAGTTCCTCGCCAGCTCGCCGCCGACCAGCGCACCGACGCGATCGGATCCCTCGACGTGGAACTGCGCATCCGGCATGGCTTGGGGGAGCTGCGCCTTCACCGTATCGCTCGTATGGAGTGGTGTCCGAACGGTGATGTAATATTTTCCACCCTGCGCGGACTCCTGGATCGACGCGTCCGCGATATTCATCGAGCCAAGGGCCCCGCGCACCTGACCGACGTCGATGAGCTTCGGCGAACTCAGGGTCAGCAAATCGCCGCCCTTGAAATCGACGCCGAAGTTCTTTTCGCCCTTGAGGTAAAACGAGGTCGCGCCGGCGATGATCAAAGCGAGCGAGCAGAGCACCGCCAGAAGACCCTTGCCGAGGAAATTGATGTGCTGCGACGAGATGAGGTGCAGCATTTTGATCTTCGTGAGGCGGCCGGTTTCGACGAACCACTCAAACACATTCCGTCCGACGATGAGAGCGGTGAAGAGCGAAGCGAGAATGCCGAGAGTAAGCGCAATCGCGAAGCCGCGAACCGGGCCGCTGGCTTTCCAGAACAGAATCGTTGCCGTGATCAGCGTCGTCACGTTCGCGTCAAAGATTGAGCTGAACGCTTTTTGATAAGCGGCTTGGAGGGCGATCTTCAATGATTTGCCAAGGGCCAGTTCTTCCCGCAACCGTTCATAGATCAGGACGCTTGCGTCCACGGCCAGGCCGATGGTGAGGATGATGCCCGCGATTCCGGGCAGGGTCAGGACAACGCCCCCCGGAATCAGTTGGAACGACCCGACGAGTAACACGATGTTGATGAGCAAGGCGAGACACGCGATCAGCCCGGCGAACCGGTAATAAAAGAGAACGCAGACCAGCGTGATCGCCAGGCCCACGAGACCCGCCATGATGCTGGCGCGGATCGAGTCAGCGCCGAGGGTGGGCGAAACGCTGCGCTCCTCTTCGATGCTCACCGGCGTTTGCAATGGGTTCTCGAGCACGCTGGCGAGATTCCTCGACTCCGTCTCGCCCATCCGCCCGCTGATTGAGGCGCGACCGCCGAAATACTTCGCGTTGATCGAAGGGGCAGACTGAACGACACCGTCGAGAAGAATGGCGAAACGCTCCTGGTAGTGGGCGGCGGCGAGCTCATCGAAACGCTTCGCTCCTTCGGCATCGAGTTCGAGGCTGACCTCCCATTGGTTTTGATAGACTGCGACTGCGTGGGTGATGTGGTCGCCCGTCAGGTCCGGCCGTTTGTGGACAAGGAGTTTCTCTTCCTGCTTTTTGCCATCCCGGCCCTCGGAAGTGTGAACGACGAGGCGGTAGTCCGGCGGCAGGATGCCCTGCCCGGATTCGATTTGCGGGATGAGTTCCGCGCTCTGCGGATGCACCAGCGAGAATTCCAGTTTCGCCACCCGGGAAAGTTGCGTGCGCGCTTCCTGAATTTTCTCGGCACTAAGCCCGGGTATTTGAACCAGGATGCGATCCTTGCCCACCGGGCTGATGATCGGTTCGCTGGCCCCAAAGTAATCCACCCGCTTGCGGATCACCTCGACCGCCTGGTCGAGCATGGATGTGGTGATCTCCTTGTCCTTGTCGGTTTGCTGGAGCCTGATCAGGAACGAAGTGCCCCCTTTGATATCGAGGCCGAGCGGGATTTTTTTATCCGGCGGCCAAATCATCGTGATGCTCAACCCGACCGCGATAACGACGAGCACCAGCGCGAGGACGCGCTTCCGCGTCCCGTAATCGGTCGCGAAATACCAGCCGAAGAGTCCGAGCCACACCAGCTCGATAAAAAACATTATGCCGGGACTCATTGCATTTTGGATTTTGGATTTTGGATTTTGGATTTGGTCATCTCAATGCCTCACCCTTAAGTCGATTTGACGACATTCGTGACCGAGCTCTTTTCCATCTCTAGCTTCACGTTGTCCGCCACCTTCACGATCACGGTGGTGTCCTTGACGTTGGAGATCATTCCGTGAATTCCGGAAGCCGTCACGACGTGATCGCCGGTCTTGAGGGCCGAAACGAGCTTCGCCTGCTCCTTTTGCCTGCGCATCTGCGGGCGAATCATCACGTAATACATGATGACGATGAGGAAAACGAACGGCAGCATGCCCAGAAGACCCGAGCCGGCGGGCGCGGGAGAAGAAGCCGGAGTTTGAGCGAGAAAAAGAAAAAGCGTGGCCATGATTTTGTTTAGTTCGTGGCTCTGGCGGGTAGTCGCGCCCAAAGCCGGACGAGCGGTCTCTTAGAGAGCACGGCCTCGCTAAAAATGCAAGGGAGGCGAGCGCAGCTTTCTGCAGGCGGATCGTGCGCTCCGTCGCGCGATGTTTTGTTGTTGCGGCTTCGCTGCTATTTCCGCCATCGAGCGGCGGAGCGCTCGATCCACCTATTTCAATTCACCCCAGCACGGTTCTTCGAGTTGCACGGTCGGGTCGTCGATCTCGCTGCGGTTTATCTTTTCGTATTGATCGGAGACGTCGGTCCAGGCACGCAGCCGCAGCGTCACGCGATCACCGGAGCGGAAGCGCGCCGCCGCGGTGAGCACGTTGTCTCGCATGCTTTCGGCGTAAACCAGGGCTTCGAGGGCGACCGTTTCTTCGCGACCTTCAATGGTGAGATCGGTCAGGTGCAAGGCGAGGACATGATCCTTGTACGGAACCGAACCGGGACGCGGCACGGTTGAAATAGCTTCGACAGTTCCGCTGGCGGTGACGGACTCACCACCTTTCGGCACAAAGAACTTCGTCGGCGCCGATTGGCCTAGTTTCATCTCGAGCATTTTCCAGTCGCCGAAGGCCAGCTCGCGCGCGGCAAATTCCCAGATCACCAATTTCTTACCCGCCAGTCGATCGCGACCGTGCGCTAATTCGCGGCTCAGGATTTCGCGGGTTGCGAAGGCAGCATCGCTGTTGCGCAGGATGCAATCGAGCGGGCGATCCCCGAGCGCATGGCTCAGGTGTTCGGCGAAGCCGGCGGATTCGCCCCACCCGAGAGCCTCGAGTGAGAAGATGTTCGAGAAACTGTCGCCCAAGAGAAGGATTTCGGCTTCCTTACTCGGTCGCCAGATCGTGCTGCCGGATAAGACTTCGTGGATTGTTACTTTTTCCGGGCGGTAAAGATTCTGCGATGGCGGCAGCCTCAGCATCCTCGCGATGTCGCCGATGCCGTTGATTTCCTTGTCGGCGATTTGTAGATCCGCACGTTGGGTCGACGGGGCTGCGTGGATGAAAGCCGCGAGATTCTCCGCGACGAACTCCATCGTCTCCGGCCGCCAGTGGGTGTCGCTTTTCAGATAGAGAGGCAAAAGGTTTCCCGCCGTCTTGCGTTGGATCAGAAGGGCGCTCGGATCGAAAACCCGCACACCCGCCTTCTCCAGGCGCGCTTTGAATTCCAGGTAGGAAGCGTTGTGCAGGGGCGCGTTCTCGGCGGCGCGGAGGGCTAATTGATTCGCATCGATTCCCGGTTTCACCGGCACAGGCATCGCAATCAGATCAATTCCGCGAGCCGCGAGTTGATTGCGAAAATCCGCGATGGCCTTTACCGGATCGGGTTGCACGCGGTCGGCATGAGTGCGGTGCCTCATCCGGGAAGGATCGAGAAATGGGGGCTCGGTCAGGTAGTCGACATCGGGTCGATAAAAGAGCCATCCATCCCGTCCGAGATAGACTTGTTCGTTGCCGACGCCCAGTTTTCCCGTGAGCAGAAACTGGACACGCGGCTGGAGCCACGCCGAAACCACCGACTCGTTTTCTATCGCCTTCTCCGCGGCCTTGAGATCCGCGGCGCGTGGAAGCAGATGCCAGAAATCCGCCGCGCTCCGCACCGCTCGAATTTTCGCCCACGATGGCAGCGTCTTGTAAACGTCCAGAGTCGGCAGGCCGCCTGAGGGTCGGGGAGAACGGAGCTCGACTACGAACTGGATCGCGGGAACCAGGAAGATGGTAAGGAGAAAAAGCGCGATGAGCAGCCAGCGCGCGCCCGGCGTGTAAAGCGTGTTCTTGAGGGCCAGCTCGGCTTCCTCTTCGCGCGAAACCTTCTTGTGCGTTTCGGGCGTCGGGTCGCGGTAGCGCGGCAGGGAATACTGCGGTGGACGGGGTTCCTCCCCTCCGACAATTGGATCTGGAATTTCTTCAGCCACGTTTGTCCCTAGAAAATGAAATAAATGAAGGGGTTGTATTCCTGCGTGGCCAAAACGACCAACGCGAGCCACCCGAGCGCGAAACAAACAGCCGTCTTCGGCAGCGTCATGCGTTGAGTCCAGTCCCAGGTTTGTTTCCCGGCCCACACCACCAGCGCAGCGATGCTGAGCGAGAGCAGATAATAAGGTTTGTAGAGAATTCCCCCGAGCAAGGCCGCGCCGGCGTCGGCATGGCCGAGCCCAAACATGCTGCTGAGATAAGCGACGGCGCGAGGCAGACCGGACGCGCGGAAAAATACCCAGCCGATGAGAACGATGAGAAAGGTGAACGCGACCCGCAGAGGTTTGGGAAGGTTGTGATAAAATCCCTGGCGACCCTGACTGCGCTCGAAGGCGAGCATGCCTCCGTGCATGGCCCCCCAGATCACAAAATTCCAGGAAGCGCCGTGCCAAAGGCCGCCGAGCAACATGGTCAACACCAGGTTGAAATAAGTGCGTCGGAGACCGCACCGGTTGCCGCCCAGCGGCTTGTAGAGGTACTCGCGCAGCCAGGTCGAAAGTGAGATATGCCAGCGCCGCCAAAAATCGGTGATCGATTCGGAGCGATAGGGCGAATCGAAATTCTTCGCGAAGACAAAGCCGAACATGAGTCCGAGTCCGATCGCCATATCCGAGTAGCCGCTGAAATCGAAATAGATCTGGAAGGCATACCCAATCGAGCCAAACCAGGCGTCAAGCGTGCCGATGGAGCCGGCGTTAAACGCCGTGTCCGCGATCTTCCCGCACGGGTTCGCGAGCAGGATTTTTTTCGCGAGGCCGAGCATGAAGAATGCGACGCCGCGCGCGAATTTGTCCGAAGTGAGGACGCGATTCTTGAGTTGATCGGCGAGAAAGGAGAACTTCAGAATCGGCCCGGCGACGAGGTGGGGGAACATGGAAACGAAACAGGAAAAATCGACGAAGTTGGACATCGCCTCCGCCTCACCGCGATAGACGTCGATGGTATAGCTGAGCGCCTGGAAGGTGTAGAAGCTGATGCCGAGCGGCAGGACGACCCGGAAGAAAGTGTCGAATTGTCCGTGGTGCAGACCGAGCCCCGCGGCGAGGGAGTTCCAGCTCTCGATGCCGAAGTTGAAATATTTGAAGAAGCCGAGGGTGGCGAGATTGAGAAGGACGGAAATGAGAATCGCGTGGCGTTGCGTGCGAGTCCGCGGACCGCGAATCGCCAATTGTTTCACCGGCGTCCGCAGCACGCGCCAGAAACGCCAGGTGTCGTGCGCGATGATCAAACTCACGAGCCAATCGACGAACGTCGTCGCGAACATGAGCGGCATGAAGCGCGGCTCGGCCCAGCCGTAAAAGGTATAGCCGGTGAGGATGAGCCAGCCGTTGCGCCACCGCTGTGGAGCGCGGTTAAGCGCATAGTACCCGCCCAGCGCCAGCGGCAGGAAGTAGTAAACGAAAATGTGAGAGCTAAAAACCACGGGCCGCTTGTTCTGGCTATCGCTCACTGCGAACAAAAACAGCGAGCACTGTTGAAAGAATGCGTATTATCGCTACCGGCTTTCAACTCCAATGAGATTTTTCTGCACGTTCTTTTTGCTGGTGGCGCTGGCGGGCGCTCTCGCAGCTCAAACTCCGCTTTCGGAGGCGCAGCAGAAATTCGCGGCCCAGCTGGAGGCAACCGTCGCAAACCTGGAAAGGCAAAACGCTGCCGCCGGAGCTGGTCTCGATGGCTGGTTGTTTTTCGGCGGCGAGCTGCGGTTGCTTTCGCTCGGTCGTTTCTGGGGCGACGAAGCGGCGAAGGTCAGCCGCGCCCACAGACCGGAATTGAAGGATCCGGTTCCGGCGATCCTCGATTTTCAGAAGCAATTGAAAGCGCGGGGAATTGAACTGGTTGTCGTTCCGGTTCCGCCGAAGGCCGCGATTTACCCCGAGAAAATTGTCCCGGGCTTCGACGTGCGTGCAACCGATCCGGCGCCAGTGTTGCATCGCTTTTACGATGAGCTTCGCGGGGCCGGGATCGATGTGCTCGACCTGAGCGCGCTCTTTCTCCAAAACCGCGACCACGCGCGCGGCCCAGTTTTTTGTAAGACCGATAGTCATTGGTCGGGCATCGGTTGTGTCCTCGCCGCGCAGGCGATCGCGGACAAGGTGCGCTCGAAAATGCCGCAGCCGGCAACGCCGAAGCAATATGCGTCGGACTGGAAAGAGGTGCAGGTCTCCGGCGATCTCGATGGGCTGATGTCGCGCGAAACCCATAAGCCGGGCCCGGAAAAAATCGCGGTTCAAAGCGTGAGCGAAAAAGGAAATGGCGCGGCGGTGGAGCCCGACGCGAACAGTCCGCTGCTTTTGTTAGGCGACAGTCACACGCTGGTTTATCACGATTTTCTCGCGGAGCGCGCCGGACTCCTCGACCAGCTCGCGCTCCAACTTGGCTTCGCGCCGGACTTGATCGGCACGCGCGGCTCGGGAGCGACACCGGTCCGGATCAATCTTTATCGCCGCAGTGTGAAGGACGCCGGATATCTCGCGAAAAAGAAAGTCGTTGTCTGGTGTTTTGCCGCGCGCGAATTCACCGAAGCGACCGAAGGTTGGGCGAAAGCGCCCGTAGCGAAATAGACTTCAAGCAGCGTCGTCCTCCAGACCGCCGTTTGTTTTAGTCGGCGGTTTGTAAACCGCCGCTCCTTGATTCTCTTGACGCCAGCGGCAATCCGCTCGAAACCGATTGCCGTGTTGTCATGATCGCCCCCAAGAAAATCTTCAGTGGATTATTCCTGTTCGCGCTAATGGCGTCTGGCCTTCGCGCGCAACAGCCGCCTGCCGCACCGCACGAGGGCATCAACGTCCTGATCCTCGGCGATTCGCTGGCGCTCTGCGGATTCGGCAAACGGCTTGACGAAAGATTTCGGGAAAGTCCGCTCACCAAAGCCACCTTCACTTATCTCGCCTGCGGCACGAATCCGCTCAGCTGGCTGAAGGATCGTCCTTACACGCACATCCAGACGCATTGCGGTTTCGTCAGCATGGAATCACTCGGTGGCGGGATGATGAGGGAAGTGGACGATGTCTATGGTCAAACCCGCGGACACGTCCCCGGCTCGCATCCGGTGCCGAAGCTTGAGGACCTGCTCGTCCGGTTTCAGCCCGACGTTCTCATCATGCAGACGGGCACGAACCTTTTCGATTTGTTTCCCGACCACAAGAGCGTGAACCCGAACCGGCACGGGCCGGCGCTCCGCAGTTATCTCGTCCCCTTCATCGACAAGGCCGTCCAAACGCCGTCGAACCTGCGCAAAATTTATTGGGTGGCATCGCCGACTTCCGGCCGCGTCTCGAAGGAAATCCAGGACTTCGTCCTGCAACAAACGCGCGCCGATATCGGCCATGTGGCCAGCGTGATTGATAGCCGGACGCTGGTTTCCTACCCGTATCATCACATGGAGCCGGACAAGGAACATTTCATCGGCGCGGACATGGACCAATGGGCGGACAAAGTTTTCGACATCGTTGAGCACGATCTTTCCTCGCAACCGATCGCGTCGTTGAAGCCGCTGTCGAAAGCGGAGATTTCACAGGCACCCGTGACCGAGACGACGCCGACGCCGATGCCGCCGGCGGAAAAGCCGAAAGAAAAGACGTTGCTGGTAAAAGCGAAACTCATCGCGAAGACGCAGCCGGTTCCGGTCAACGAGTTCCTGCCCTACCAGGAGTTTCTGGTTGGGCATCTTTATGAGGTCACGCGCGTCATCGCGGGCGAATATTCAGAAACGCAAATCCTCGTGATGCATCCGGCGTACATCAAATTGCAGGAACAGCGGCTCGGCCGGTGGAAAATCGGGCGGACTTACAAGCTGCAATTGCACGAGCTGGAAAACACCGTTTGGAAAACGGTGAAATCGAAGGATGATTCCGGCTTGATCAACTTGCAGCCATACATCCGGGTGCAGGACGAGAAGAGACATCCCGATCATGGACGTTAAGAGAGACTGGTCGAAATTGGTCCAGCCGGTTTTGTTGCCGCTGGCTTTTATCGTCGGCATCGGCAGTTTTATTCTCGTGGCCGACGGCAAGACGAAGAAGACCACGAAGCCGCTGCCGGACGCGCCGCCGCCCAGCATTCTCATGATCGGCGATTCTCTTTCTGTCGGGAAATTTGGGGAAGCGATCCAGATGCACCTGGCGTTGAAACATCGCGTCGCGGCCTACGCCTCGTGCGGTTCGTCACCGGAACACTGGCTCGCGGGCGAGCCCGATTTCGTGACGAAGTGCGGTTATCGCCAGCGGACGAGCGATTCCGACATCTTCACCGACTGGGTAAACGGCCACGCGCCTCGGCCGACCCGCACGCCTAAACTCACCGACCTCGTCCGCAAACATAAGCCGACGATCCTGGTGGTGCAGCTCGGGACGAACTGGATGGACCGCAATCTTAGTGATGAGCAGATGAGCGATTACCTCGGGCGTTTCATGGACGAAGCGCGGCGGAGCGGCACGGTCGAGAAAATCGTATGGATCGCGCCGCCCGATTCAGCGCGGTTGCGAAAGACCCAGGGCAGGGTGCATCAGATTATCCGGCGTGTCGCGATCCGGCAAAAGTTCGAGGTCATCGATTCGCGGAATGTCACCCACTATGTCATGGGCAAAACCGGCGGCGACGGCATCCACTATAATAGTGAGTCATCGGAGGCCTGGGCCCGCGCCATCCAGCGGGACCTCGACTTGAAAATCGCTCTGACCCGCCGCGAGAATAAGCTGAGCAGTTTCCAGCGGGAAGACGGCGCGCAGAACTGATCAGGCGTTCGACGCAACGTCAGCGCGCGTGCGATATCCGCCGACGAATTGCGCCCGAAAATCCGAAAAGGTTCCGTCTTCGATCGCGCGACGCGCTTTCTTCATCAGGTCGAGATAGAAATGCAGGTTGTGGATGCTGAGGAGGCGCAAGCCGAGAATCTCTTCCGATTTCAGGAGGTGGCGGATGTAGGCGCGTGAATATCCGCGACAGGCTTCGCACGCGCAGCCTTCCTCGACCGGCCCGGTTTGAAAAGTGAACTCGGCGTTTTTCAGGTTCAACGTGCCGCCGGCGGTGAAGGCCGCTGCCGTGCGCGCCAATCGCGTCGGCAGGACGCAATCGAACATGTCCACGCCGCGCGCGACCAGCTCGATCATCTGCGGCGGCGTACCCAATCCCATCGCGTAGCGAGGCTTGTTAACCGGCAAATACGGCTCACTCCACTCGACAGCGTTCATCATTTCCGGCTCCGGTTCTCCCACGCTCACGCCGCCAATCGCGTAGCCATCGAAATCCATCGCCGCCAGCGCCTGCGCGCTCGATCGCCGTAAATCCTCAAACGTTGCGCCTTGAACAATGCCAAAAACCATCTGTCCTACTCCTGTAGTGGCGGCCGTGTCGGCCGCGAGAGATAGAGATGCAGGCGACACGCCTGCCGCTACAATTTTGCATCGCTTCGCCCAACGCAGCGTCATCTCCAGGCTCCGCGCCGCATAATCGTATTCGCACGGCCACGGCGGGCACTCATCCAGAACCATCGCGATATCGCTGCCGAGCGTCGCCTGGATCTCCATCGCGATCTCCGGCGAAATAAACGCCGCCGATCCATCGATGTGATTTTGAAAGTGCGCGCCTTCTTCCGTGATCTTGCGCAGCTTCGCCAGAGAAAAAATCTGGTAGCCACCGCTGTCCGTCAGGATCGGCCCATCCCAGTTCATGAAACGATGCAGCCCGCCAAACTTCCGGATCACCTCGAGTCCCGGCCTAACGAACAGATGATAAGTGTTCCCGAGAATAATCTGCGACTCGAGCTCGACCAGCTCGCGCGAGCTGACCGCTTTCACGCTGCCCTGCGTCCCGACCGGCATGTAGGCGGGCGTCTCGATCACGCCATGCGCAGTTTTCAAGCGACCTCGGCGCGCTCTTGTGTTCCTATCGGTCGCCGTCAATTCAAACATCGGCGGCACCTTGGGAAATGATCGAACGCGTCGCAAGCGGCAAATCGTCCAGCCAGCCAAACTGGCGATTCTATTTTTGGGGCTGGGTGACCGTGCTCTTCGCCGTGGCGGCCTGGCAACGATTTGCCCTGCCCCTCGATCCAATCGCTGATTCGGATGTCTGGGGTTACCTCGCGCCAGCGTTGAGGAAACTAGTCGGCGAGGAGTTTGGCCACACCTACGGGCGCAACTTTGTTTATCCGGCGTTCGTTTTCTCGCTCCTGCGCGTGTTCCAGGACTTTCGCGCGATTGTGATCGCTCAACACCTGCTGGGGCTTCTGGCCGTCGCCCTATTTCTGGTCACGTGGCGGCGCGCTCGCGTGTTCGTGCCGGATTCGCGGCTGAGCCTAGCGGTCCACGATGGATTGGGACTGCTCGCGGCGACGATTCTGCTACTCGCCGCGGAACCTATTCGAGCCGAGATGCAACTTCGACCCGAAGGTCTGTGCGCGTTCCTGGTCAGCCTCAATCTCTACTTTGCCATCCAGTTTATGGCGTGCTGTTTCGTAGAGAAACGGCCGCGCGCCTCCGTCGGGTACGGGATCGGGACCGTGTTTACGGCGGTCCTGCTCGCTTCCGCCAAGCCCAGTTTTGGGTTCATCGCGATCGTCGCCGTCGCGCTGGTGGCGATTCTTTTTTTCCGGCGAGGCTGGTTCCGGGAAAAGATCGCGCTGGGGGCCGGGGCGATTGTGGGCGCGGCCTTGTTGTTAGTGCCTGAGTATTTCCTCTGCCGCGATGACAAACTAGGCCCACCGTTCCTGCCTGCCACGCTTTTCGTGAATCATGCCGACCTCATTCGCGACCAAATAGCGGATGATATCCAACGCGGCGCCTCAGTTCCTTATCCTCGTGAATGGCTCGAACGCGTGCACGCTGCGCTCCGCACCGAAATCGGGAAATCCTTGAAGGCGCGTCCCGACCATTATTGGTCTCTCGGCTTCGATCCGGATTATCTGATGTACAACCCCGACTCGATCGTCGCTCAATTGCGCCGGGAGTTCGGGAATAATGGTCCTGATCCGTCCGCGTTTTATCGGTTCTATTATTGGCGAATCTGGCAGGGCCGTCCGTTGGCGGTCGCCCGGAAAATCCAAATCCAGATGTCGGTTTTTTATTCGGAGATGTGTCCCGCCTACAACCGCGAGAAATCTCTCCCACTGGCCAACAAGTATGGGGACGGAGCGTATGCCCTCCGCATCGAACCCGATCCCGAGTTGTGGATGGGTTACGCACCCGCTGTGGAATTCGTGAGCCGGACGGAATCACTCGCGCGGAACGCGCCGATCCTTCGCCAGCCCATTCCCATCCGAATGACGCTCTCTATTATTGCAGGCCTTTACCGGCCGTTGCTTTGGATCGCCCTCGCTGTGAGTGCAGTCGTATTATTTCAGCAGCCTCATCGAAGGCGTTTGGGCTGGCTGACGCTGCTGGTCTTGTTCGTGTACTCGTATAACGCGGCCGCCTGTCTTGAAGTAGCCATCGTCAATTCCCTGGAAGTTCGCCGGTACCTCACCGTGCAAATGTTCTTTACCACCGTCGCGCAATTTTTTGCTCTCTGGTTGCTCAGCGAAGTGGCTGTTGAAATGCGAGCCCGCCGGAGGGCTCCTTAGCGCCAGGCGGCAGCAAGCGGGCGATGTGCTATCTGGAAGGATGTCGGAACCGGTTCTGAATTCTGTGGCCAGCGCGAGCGGGCTCGTGGTGCGTTTCGGAAACCAGGTGGTGCTCGATCAGGCGACGGCCACGATTCTCGAGGGCGAACGCGTGGGGCTGGTGGGGCGCAACGGGTCGGGGAAGTCGACGTTTCTCCAAATCGCGGCGGGCGTGATGAAGCCGGATGCGGGCGAGTTCAATCAGCGGCGCGATCTCGTTGTCGGTTACATGCCGCAGATGTTCGAGCTGGATGAGAAGGCGACGGTTCACGCGAACATCCTCGCTGGCGCGCAACGCGTCCTGGATTTGATCGCAGAGTACGAGGCTGCGCCGGCGGAAGGTGCGCGGAGCGGAATCCTCCTCGATCAGATTGCGCACTTCGACGGCTGGAACCTCGAGCACCGGATCAAGAGTTTGATCACGAATCTGCACGCGCCGGAGCCGGAACGAATGGTGGCGACTCTTTCCGGCGGAGAAAAACGCCGGGTCGCACTTTGCCGCGCGTTGCTGGCGCGTCCCGATTTTCTGATCCTCGACGAGCCGACGAACCATCTCGATACCGGCTCGATCGAATGGCTGGAAGATTTTCTCGCGCGTTACCAGGGCACCTGCCTCTTCGTGACGCACGACCGTTATTTTCTCGATCGCATCGCGACGCGCGTGCTCGAGCTTTCACGCGGAAAATTTCACAGCTACGAAGGCAACTACACGGATTACCTGATCGCGCGCGCGGAACGGCAGGCGGTGGAGGAAATGCAGGAGCATAAGCGCCAGAAGTTCCTGAAGCGCGAGCTGGCCTGGGTGCGCAAGGCGCCGCGCGCGCGCCGGACGAAATCGGTGGATCGGGTGGAGCGCTACTTCGAGATGGCGGCGAACGAGGCGCCGGAAGCGGAGCTGGACGTCGATCTCATTATTCCGCCGGCGCCGAAACTGGCGAACCGTGTGATCGAGTTGCGTGACGTCGGGATGGAACTGGGCGGCCGCACGTTGTTCGAAAATCTGTCCCTGAATCTCGCTGCGCGGGAACGGCTCGGCATCGTGGGACGAAACGGGTTGGGAAAGTCGACGCTGCTCAAGGTCATGATGCGACAACTCGAGCCGACGCGCGGCGCGGTGGAGATCGGATCGCGGACTGAAATCAACTACGTCGATCAAAACCGGCTCCTGCTCGATGACGCCAAGACCGTCTGGGAAGAAGTCGGCGAGGGGAGCGAATACGTGCGGCTCGGCGAGGAGAACATCACGCTGCGCGGATATCTCCGGCGCTTCCTTTTCACTGAGGAACGCATCAACACGAAGATCAACCAGCTCAGCGGCGGCGAACGGAGCCGCGTCCTGCTCGCGAAGATTCTCAAGCGCGGCGGGAACGTCCTCATTCTCGACGAGCCGACAAACGATCTCGACCTCGGCACGCTGCGCTTGCTCGAAGAAGCGCTCGTGGCGTTCGGTGGCAGTGTGATCGTGGTCAGCCACGATCGTTATTTTCTCAACCGCGTTTGCACCGCCATCCTTGCGTTCGAAGACGACGGCATGCTCCGTTACCACGTCGGGAACTACGATTACTATCTCGAGAAACGTGCTGTAGCCGGGATCGATCATCCCGGCCAGAAAACGCGCGCCCCCGCCGGGATAAGCGATGCCGGCTACAAAAAGACCAAGCCGCGCAAACTAAAATGGAAAGAGGAGCGCGAACTGGAAGGTATGGAGGCTGCGATCCTGGCTGCGGAAAATGAAGTGGCTCGGATCGAAGCGCTATTCGCCGAGCCCGATTTCTACATCACGCACGCCGCCGAGTTGACCGGGTTTGAAAAGAAGCTGCGCGCCGCTCGCGATGAAGTCGCGCGCCTTTACGCGCGCTGGGCCGAGCTGGGCGAAGTTGCGGCCGCCTCCGGGTAGCGCACGCGTCTCGCGTGTTGGTGAAGGCGTCCTCGCCTTCGCGGACTTTCCAAAAGCCTGTTTTGCGAGACGCCAAACCCAACACGCGAGACGCGTGCGCTACCCAGAAAGTCGGTGCGGCCGCCCCATCCAGACTTCGGCGCCGCCGGAATAATTCCCCCCGATGCGTTCCGCCGTTTTCCACCATGGGCCCGTGCTCGCCATGACCGTGTCGGCAGTCACTGTGATTTCAGCCGGTGCTTGTTCCCACGGTGAATGCCACACGCGAAAGAAGCGGTCGCGCTTTCCGTGTTGCGTGAAGGCCGTGTAGCGCTCGAGCATGAACTCAGTGAGCGACTGCGCTTCGGAGGCCGCGAAATCCGAGCCGCAGATTTCTCCCTCATACGCTAGCCGGCCTTGCGGCGCGTCTAGCGTTCCGCGAAGCGCGCGGCCATCGAGCGCATGCTGGTAAGCGAGGCGGCCGAAGCGGTAGGGGAGACCAAATGTTCGCGGTCCGAGACGCACGCTCAGTGGATTCGAGAGCCATTCGGCGAGGAAGTAGATGCCGGGCTCGCCGCGATGCCGGACGTAGGTGCGGACGTTGAGGAATTCGTGGGTCGCGATCGGCTTGAAGAGCCATTCGCCAAGCCGCCCGCCGAGCCGCGGACGCATTCGGGACAAAGTGAAGGCCACGATGCTGACGAAGGCGCGCCCCTCGCGGAGATCGAGGTCGAAGGGAACGTCGCGCTGGAGCGTCGCCGGGTCTGCTTCGTAGTGAATGAACACCGCGCGGTGCCAGCGCGCGTAAAACATCGGTTCGCCTGGGAGCGCGAGCATTCGGCGCCGGGCCGTTTCGCTCAGCGTGCTGCGATCGGCGACGACATTCTCCATTTTCGATCAGTGCGTTGGCTGTCTATCAAAGGGGAAAGCGACCAGACGGTGTAAGCGCAGGCCGTCAGGCAAAGGTCTTTGATCAGCGCGCCGTAGGGATCGGTGATCATCGCCGGGTTCGCTATCGCCACGAGCACGATGAGAATCCACATGCCGATGGTGGCGATCGCCACCGCCAGGCGTTGCGCGAAACCAGCCAGCAACCAGATCGCAAACGCGACCTGCGCCGCGCCTAACAACTGCAGGAAAAACTCGGGCGTTCCAAAATAAATGCCGGAGCGCCGGACGAGCTCCACCTGGTCTGGGCGGACGAAAAGCAGTTTTGGAATGAGGCCTTCGTAAAACCAGACCGCGCCTAACGAGAGCCGGGAAACGAGGAGAGCCGCTTTCATTTTCAAGGCAGGGCCCGGCCGGCAGCGGTGAAGTAGACAACGGCGAAAGCGCCGTAACCCAGAAACAACATCCAATGGATCGCGGTGCGGAGAGAGTCGCCACGCCAATGGGCTGCGCTGTAATGCGACCATTGCATCACCGAACGGACCGCCCAAAACGCGCCGATGCCGGTCGCCAGCCAGACGCAGATCGGTTGCGCCGCGGTCGCGATCTCAGCGGCAAAACGCCAGGTGAGTGCTCCGAAAATCGCGAGCGTGATCGAAATGAAGTAGATGTGGATCTGGAAGACTTCGCGAATGAGTAACGGAGCGCTGACCAGATCGCGCTCCCATTTCATAATCCGAACCAGGAAGAGGTTTAGGATGGCGACGCCGAGTTGCGCGAGCGCGGCGAGGCGCAGTAAGAGTTCGAGGTTGGTGAGCAGTAATTTCATTTGTTGGCGTACAGATTCGCGAAGGCCTCGCGCAGGGTCGGGAACTGAAATTGGATTCCGTGTTCGAGAAATCGGCGCGGGGCGCATCGAGAACTGAGAAGCGCAAGCTCGCCTTCGCTTCCCATAAGCCATGCTCCAGCTCGCACGAAAGGCGCCGGCACAGGCGGACTCCAGGGTCGGTGAAGCGCGCGCCGAAGTTCGCGCATGAATTCGTGGTTGGTCACTGCGACGGGCCCGGCGGTGTTAAATGCGCCGGTGAACTCAGGCCGTTCGATTACGGATACGAACATTTGGATCAAGTCAGCGACGTGGATCCAACTGATGAACTGCCGGCCGCTCCCGACGGCGCCGCCGAGAAACCAGCGGGTCAATTTCTCCAGCACGGGAAGCGCTCCGCCATCGCGGCCCAGGACAACTCCGAGGCGCAGGACCACTTTGCGGGTGCCGGAGAGGTCGAGGGCATTGAACGCGCCTTCCCATTGCCGGCAAACTTCCGCGGGGAAGTCGTTTCCGGGCGAAGCGTCTTCGTCAGCCACGTGTTTGCCGGTATCGCCGTAGTAGCCGACGCCGCTAGCCTGTGCGAAAACCGTCGGCGGCGTTGCGCAATTTGCGATCGCCTCCCCGAGGATGCGGACCGAGTCGACGCGTGAACGAATGATTTCGCGGCGATTTTTGGGCGTGTGGCGGCAGTTAATGTTCTTGCCGGTCAGGTTGACGACCGCTTCCGCTCCCTCGATCGCGCTTGACCAATGGCCGACAGTTTTTCCATCCCACTGCAAGTAATCGACTCCCTCTTTCCGATGCGCGGCGCTGCGCCCGAGCACGACGACTTCGTAACCTTTCGCGACGAGCACCGGCGCGAGCGCCTGACCAACAAAACCGCTGCCGCCGGCGAGAATAACGCGTTTCATAGCGGGTGCAGGTTGAGCGCGGCGCAGCCGTAAATAAAGACCAGTGCGGCGAAGAGGAGGGTCAGCCCATGGTAACCGAGCCGCAGAAATGTTGTCGTGAGAAAGGGCTTCGCGTCGAACACGAAAAACTGCACGGCCAGACGCGCCAGCCAGAAGATCGCGATGATCGCGCAAACCGCGCGGGGGAGTGCGGCGCCGGAGGCCAGTTGATCCGCGTGCGCGAGGGTGAGCACCCCGAAGGAGACGATCACCAGGACAATAAACGAGCCGTAAACCCAGAAGAGGCGCCGCAGGAATGGATGCAGCGCCGCGAGATTGGCTCGCCAGTCCAGCACCCGCGGAGCGAGCGCACTCGCGATCAGAATTACGAAATGCAAAACACCGCCGATGAGAAGCGACGTTTTCATAGCGCTCCGATGGCCCGCATGAACGGAAGGATGACGTGCCTGACGAACGGTGGATGAAAAAGCCAATACGCCGGACCGGCCACGACGATAACCGTGAAGAGCCAGCCGGAGATGCCCCGGCGCAGAGCGTTCCATTTGCGCTCGCCCAACACGGCTAACCCTTGAAACAGAAAGTAACTTGTCGGCAGTCCGTAGCCGGCGCCGGCCGGCACGGAGATGACAAGCTCATGGATAAAGCCGGAAAGGGCGAATGCGGCCAGCGTTCCGACTACCAAACCGTTTCGCCGTGCGACCGGACGGAACACCAGGCGAAGCGCGAGATCGTTGAACGCCGCATTCCAGCGACGCCCCCAAAATTCCGAGACGGAGGTCGAGCGCAGCGGGCAATTCATGATCGGCGGAGCGTCCACGCGAACCGCTCTCCATCCGATGCTCGTGAGCTCGAACACGCCGAAGTGCAGGATCATGATCATTCCTATCATTCCAATCCAGCCGGCGAGGATCGGATTGGATGCATGTCGCGCGAGAGCGAAGAGCAGAAATGTTCCGAGCAGAATCCGAAGGACAGCGGCCACAGCGTTCTTCATCATCTTCGAAAGCGAGAAACGCGGGGCGAGATGGGGCGAGAGAAATCTGGCGGCGTCCATCCCCGGCCACGCGAAGAGATAGGCGGCAGACCGAAACGGGCAGACCCGGCCGATGCGTTGAGTTGCATTGCCGAGCGTGAGCCATTTGCAGCCGAAGAAGATCGCGCAGGCCATCAGCCACATAAAGATCCAGGCGGACACAAAAGATTTGGTGGCCAGCGCGCCGAGCGGGAGGGCCGCCAACGCGATCCATCGGGTCCGGGCAGAAAACGATGGAGTTGCAGTGGGGTTTATCGCGCAGGTGCGATGGGCTGCGACCCATCGATACACCCGGTGCAGCGCCGTGTGGACAAAGGGGATGCGAGCAAGAAATGCCAATGGCGTGCCCCACCAAAGTCGCCGGGACAAATAGACCACGGCATCCGCGCCGCCGAAGACCTCGCCGTCCGTGGTGAGCACCCGCATCTCCTCGAGCGCCTCGTCGCGGGTCAGGTTCAAGCGTCGCTCAACCCATTCCTGCTGGAGCGGTTCGAAGCGAAAGCCGCGTCTCGCAAAAACGTTCTCGAAACGCAGAGCGAGTTCGCGGCAAAAACTGCAATCGCGGTCGTAGAAGATCCAGCCCCGGGAGAGAACGGATTCCGTGGTTTCTGTTATTTCTGTCAGCTCAGAAATCATAAGGCAAAAAATTTTAGGCGGCGATTCCCAGTAATCTGAAGGCCTTGTCGCCCAGCTTCGCGAGCTTCAAAACGGCGGGCGTTGGGAGCTTTTCCATCCGATCGTAGGCGTTGGTCGCGATCTCGAAGAAGTTGAGCAGCTCGGCCAGACGCTCGCGGGTATAGGGGGCCGATTTCGATTTGCCCGACTCGTCGATGCAGTCGCGCAGGACGCGCACGGTCGGTTCGATCTCCCGCTTTTTTCGCTCGCGCGCGATGACCCGGAACATGGCGAAAACATCCTTCATCGATTCGAAATGATCGCGGCGATCGCCGGCCAGATGAACGATGCGAACGATCCCCCAGTTCTGGAGTTCGCGGAGACTGTTGCTGATATTGGAGCGGGCCACGCCCAGGGTCCGCGCGATCTCGTCCGCCGGCAGGGGCTTCTCGGAGAGGAAGAGGAGGGCATGGACCTGGGCGACGGTGCGGTTGATCCCCCAGCGGGTTCCCATCTCCCCCCAGTGGAGGATGAATTTTTGAGCAACGGGTGGCAGGTCTTTCATGGTGTGTCAGTCTTTTCTGTCTAGACAGAAACTAGAGAAAGAATTGCAGCGAGCAAGCGGAAAGTTTCGGAGGGCCCGTGGAAGAAATCGCGTGAAAATATTGTTGCGGGCTCTGGAATCGTTCCTATATTGCCCGCTCTCCGCATCAGGTGCGTGGGGAAGTGCGTGGGGTAGATAGCGCGCCGGCCTGTGCGGTTTTTTTGTCGCCCGGATTTGAAGATCGGGCGGCTTTTAATTTAACGAAGATGCCAACAATTAATCAGCTTATTCGCAAGGGACGAAAGAAGGTGTCGGTGAAATCCAAATCACCGGCCCTGAAGAATTGTCCCCAGCGCCGCGGTGTCTGCACGCAAGTCATGACGCGCACGCCGAAAAAGCCGAATTCCGCGCTGCGGAAAGTGGCGAAAGTGCGGTTGACGAATGGCCAGGAAGTGATTGCCTACATCCCCGGCGAAGGACACAACCTGCAGGAGCACTCGATTGTGCTGGTGCGGGGCGGACGGGTGAAGGATTTGCCGGGCGTGCGTTACCACATTGTGCGCGGAACGCTCGACAGCCTCGGGGTGGATGGACGCCGCCGGAGCCGATCGAAGTACGGTGCGAAGCGCCCGAAAGCGGGCGGAGATGCCGCGGCCAAAGAGGGCGGCAAGAAGAAGTAATTTTTTAGAAACTGAAAACAGAATCACATGTCTCGCCGGCGGAAAGTTTACAAAAAAGAGGAGAAGCTCGACTCGCGTTACGGAAGTCCCGCGGTCGCGCGCCTCATTTCCACCGTGATGAAGCGCGGCAAGAAGTCGCTCGCGGAGCGGATCGTTTACACCGCGATCGATAAATCGCGCGAAGGCTCGGACGCGGTTGATCCGCTCGAGATCGTCAACAAGGCGCTGGAGAACGTCCGCCCGCGGCTCGAAGTAAAATCACGCCGGGTGGGTGGCGCCACCTATCAGGTGCCGATGGAAGTAACGCCGGCCCGTCAGGTTTCTCTCGCGATGCGCTGGATCGTGCAATACGCGGATAACCGTCGCGGCATGCCGATGGCTGAAGCGCTCGCGGCCGAACTCAAAGACGCCGCGTCCGGTCAGGGCAACGCGATCAAGAAGCGCGACGACACCCACAAAATGGCGCAAGCCAACCGCGCCTTTGCTCATTTCCGCTGGTAACTATTCTTTCTGTCATGCACGCCACGCTCGAACAAAAATCCGCTGCTCCGACGAATCCGAATTCGCCGGACCGGAAGTATCCCCTCGAGCGGACGCGTAACATCGGCATCGCCGCGCACATTGACGCGGGCAAAACGACACTGACCGAGCGCATTCTTTTTTACACCGGCATGATCCACAAGATCGGTGAGGTGCATGAGGGCACGACCGTGACGGACTGGATGGAGCAGGAACGCGAGCGGGGCATTACGATCACATCGGCTGCGACCACCTGCGCCTGGATGCAGAAGACGGAGCCGGGTGTCTACAAGATGTACGACGGCATCAAAATGCGCGTGAACATCATCGACACGCCGGGACACGTTGATTTTACCGCCGAGGTCGAGCGTTCCTTGCGCGTCCTCGATGGTGCAATCGCGGTCTTCGACGCTGTTGCAGGTGTGCAACCGCAGTCAGAAACGGTCTGGCGCCAGGCGAACAAATACAATGTCCCGCGCATCGCGTTCATCAACAAAATGGATCGCGTCGGCGCTGACTTCGATGCCTCGATCGAATCGATGCACAAAAAACTCGGCGCAAATGCATGGCCGATTTTGATTCCGCTCGGCAAGGAAGATTATCTCAAAGGCCAGCTCGACGTCGTGAACCGCAAAGCGGTGTTCTATCTCGACGACGACTCGATGGGTTCCATCTACGAAGTGCGCGAGATTCCTGAAGAGAACAAGGCACTGGTCGAAAAGGCTTACGCAACCCTGGTAGAACAAATTTCTAACATTGATGATGAAATCGCGGAGGCGGTTCTGGAAGAGAAGGAGATCACGCCGCAGATGCTCAAGGCGGGAATCCGTCGTCAGACGATCGCAAACAAGTTTGTCCCCGTGGTCGGCGGCTCTGCTTTTAAGAACAAGGGCGTCCAGTATCTCGTCGACGCGGTCATCGATTACCTTCCCGGCCCGCTCGACATTCCGCCAGCAGTCGGCATGGAGCCTGACACGCACGAAAAGATGGATGCGCCGACGGATGACAACGGCAAATTCTGTTCGCTCGCGTTTAAGCTTTGGAGCGATCCCTTCGTCGGAAAGCTAGTTTTCTTCCGCGTTTACTCCGGTTCGCTCAGCAAAGGCGACAACGTTTACAATCCGCGCACGAACAAACGGGAACGCATCTCGCGGTTAATCCAAATTCAGGCCGACAAACGCGAAGACATCGAAACTTGTTACTCGGGCGACATCGCCGCGATTGTCGGAATCAAGAACATTACGACTGGCGACACGCTTTGCGACGAAGACCATCCGATCCTGCTCGAGCCGCCGACGTTTCCTGATCCGGTTATTTCAATGGCGATCGAGCCGAAGACGAAAGTGGATCAGGAAAAAATGGGCGTGGCGCTGCAACGCCTCGCTGAAGAAGATCCCACTTTCCGCGTTTACACCCACGAAGATACCGGGCAAACGATCATTGCCGGCATGGGCGAGTTGCATTTGGAAATCATTCGCGATCGCATGTTCCGCGAATTCAAAGTGGACGCGAACGCGGGCAAACCGCAGATCGCGTATCGCGAAACAATCACGACCAACGCGCACGGCGTCGGCAAATTAATTAAACAATCGGGCGGTCGAGGTCAGTACGGACACGTTGAAGTAGATTTACGGCCAGGCGAGCGCAGCAAAGGACTGGTCGTCGAAAACAAGATCGTCGGCGGCGTTATTCCGCGCGAATACATCCCGGCGGTCAAGAAAGGCATCGAAGAAGCAGTGCTCGATGGTGTGCTTGGCGGCTACCCAGTTGTCGATGTTGAGGCGGACATTGTTTTCGGAAGCTTCCACGAAGTCGACTCGAACGAGCTCGCATTCAAAATGGCGGCCATCTTTGCGATGAAAGACGGTTTTCGGGCCGCCAAACCGATCCTGCTCGAGCCAATCATGAAAGTAGAAAACATTACCCCGCAAGAATATCAGGGCGACATCATCGGCGACTTAAACCGGCGGCGTGGCCAGGTAAACAGCATCGAGTCGCGGGGAAACCTGACCATCGTTCACGCTGAAGTTCCGTTGGCAGAGCTGTTCGGTTACGCCACGGCGATCCGTTCGCTTTCAAAAGGCCGGTCGAGTTACTCGATGGAACCATCGCACTTTCAACAGGTGCCGCAGAATTTGGTCGCGGCAATCCTCGATCAAAAGGAGGACAAATGACCGACGGCCAACGTATTCGGATTCGCTTGAAGGCGTTCGATCATCGCATGCTCGATCAATCCGCGGTCGAGATTGTTGAGAC
>JBEEHR010000024.1:0-148418 GCA_041167505.1 Verrucomicrobiota bacterium | reverse complement strand
GTCCGCGATACCGATGGGCTCGTGAAAGGTTATCCCGTTGAGTTCATTCATCGGCCGCCCACGCCACAGAAACCGTGGGACCTCGGGCTCCTCGCCGGCGGCGGACGCCTTAGCATCGTCGATTACGCGCCGGCCATCGAAGGCAAGCTGAACCCGAAGCCGCTCAACGAAGCCGGCGCGCCCGCCCTGCATTTCGTCATCGCCACCGCGATGATGGGCCAGCACCTCGATAGCTGGCTCATGGCCGGCGACCGCGAACATGGCTCGTTTAATATGGGGCTCGCGACGATCGAGTTGAAACGCGGGACCGCACCGGCGGAAACGAAAACCGACGCCGCCAATTCACCCGCGCCCGCCACCGGCGAAGTGGAAATCGAAGAAGCGATCTTCGCGTTCGCTAAAGCGCCAGAAGAACAAATCGCAAAGTCGCTCAAGGGCGGGAACAGCGGCGCGAAAGTTCAGCTTTCGCAGCCGGAGAACGGCAACAAAGGCAGCATCGTGATTTCGCTGAATGGGAAAACCTGGACGTTCGACGTCGCGCAAAATCTCGGGAAGGACGCCGCCATGGACGGCAGCGCGTTCACCGCCCGGATCGATAATTACTGGGCCGATTTCCGGATCGACAACGGAAAGCCGAGTTCGGTCAGCGATCAGCCAAACAATCCCGCCGTCGTCGTGACGTTGCGCGGCAAAGGCGTTCCGGTTTCCGCCGCCACGCCCGGCCCGCATAACGACACGCCGCCAGGCACTGCGCCGGCGATGCCGGAAGACGGAGCCGCCGCGCCGAATCATCTCACGCTGTTTCTTGCGGACGACGGCACGGTCACCTACGCCCTCGGTTCGCGAAAGACCGGGCGAGCCACCGGCACTCTCGAGCTGAACAAACCGCTCACGACCGGATGGGCGGACTGGCAATTGTCCGTCGACCGCACGCTGCCGCATGCCGAGGAATGGATGGATTTTATTCCAACGACGCCGCCCGCCACCGGCCCGGATTTGCCAGACGGCGTCCGGATTCGCATCGAGCAAAGCGGAAAAGCGACCGACCAATGGATTCCCGCTGGCTGGCAGATCAGCGTCCCGGCCGGCGACGCGCAGGTGCAGGTCGCCTATGGCTGGAAACAGATTCCGTTGCCGATCGGTTTGGAGTTGCTCGACTTCGAAGTGCAACGCAACGAAGGGAGCGATAGTCCCGCCGGATTTAAGAGCACGGTGCACGTGACCAGCGCGGAAGGGCAGACCGGCACCGGGCAATGCTGGATGAACAACCCATTCAATTTCCCCGGCGAATGGTGGCGCACCTGGTCCGGGCTCACCTTCAAAATGTCGCAGGCCTCCTGGAACCCGGAGAACCTCGGGCAAAGCACGATCCAGATTTTGCGCGATCCGGGCTGGCTTTTGAAATGGATCGGCTCGCTCCTCATCGTTTCCGGAATCTTCATGCTCTTTTACGTGAAGAAATTCCGGCGACCGGCGAAGGCCGGAATTGTTCCGCCCGCTTCACGGTCGCGCGCGCACGTCGAAAAAGAGTTGGTTTCATCCGCGAGCTGATGATAGCCACCACGCGCACTCTCGTTCTCGTCCTGGCGCTACTGCTCTCTGGCTGCATTTTTTTCGGCAAGCACCAGCCGCACCACGACAACTTCGATCCCGCCGGACCGTGGGGTTATTATAGCGGCACGATCGACACTCGCTGGGACCAGGACGGGCGGACCATGACGCTCCTGAATGAACTGCGTTACACCGATCCGAAGGGCGTTGTCTGGATCGCGCCGGCCGGTTCGGTTATCGATGGCGCATCAATTCCCCGCGCCCTGTGGTCGTTCATGGGCGGGCCGTTCGAGGGAAAATACCGGAACGCGTCGGTGCTGCACGATGTCGCCTACGACCAGAAGAATCGTCCTCCGGCGGTGGTCGATCGGATGTTCTATGACGCGATGCGCTGCAGCGGCGTGGGACCAGTCGAAGCCAAGACGATGTATTACTCGCTCCTCCGGTTCGGACGGCACTGGAAGTTTACGGTCAAGAAAGCGAAGCCAGTGTTGCCCGATTCATCCCCCGATTTGGTGAATCGCGAGCCGCGATCTACGACCATCGATCCGAATGAAGTCGGGGCGATCCAGCAATGGATCCGGCAAAACAATCCGACGCTGGATCAGATCGAATCACGCGTGGACGCGAAAGGACGCTGAGCCCGCGCCGACGGCGCGGGAAGCTCCAAATCCCAAGCACCAAGCTCCAGAGAAATTCCAAATCCCAAGCTCCAAATGAGCTACAAACGCGCGCTGCGGTTTGGTATTTGGTGCTTCTCTGGAGCTTGGTGCTTGGAATTTGGAGCTTATTTCAGTTTCCCCGGTCCCCACACCGCGCGGCCCGGCTTCGCGCCGGTGTGCTCACCGTCCTTGAGCACTTGCGCGCCGTTCACGAACACGTGCTTCATGCCGACGGAATATTGATGCGGCTTATCGAACGTCGCCCGATCGCCAACCGTCGCCGGATCGAACACCACCACATCGGCGAACATGCCTTCCTGGACGAAACCGCGATGGTCCAGCCCAAGATTTGTTGCCGGCAAACCGCTCAGCTTTCGGACCGCCTGTTCCGGCGTCAGGATTTTCTCTTCGCGCGTATATTTGCCGAGCACTCGCGAGAAGCATCCGTAAGCGCGCGGATGACAGTTCGATTTCAGAAAATTTCCCTCCGGCGCCTGCGACGCTTCGTCCGAGCCAAACGAGACCCACGGCTTTGCGATCTCCTTCTTCACGTTTTCTTCCGACATGAGGAAGTAAATCGTATCGATCCGCGACTCATCTTCGGCGATCAAATCCATCGCAGTCTCGACTGGATCTTTGCCGCGCATCTTCGCGACTTCGGCCAGCGATTTGCCGGTGAGAGGTTTTAGTTTTTCCGATTTGAATCCCGAAAGCAGGATCTTCTCGGGCGAGCCCGCGGCGAGATAAAGGTTCTCCCATTTGTCGCTCGGCGTCCGAACTTCCGCCGCGATTTTCTCGCGCGTTGCCGGATCGCGCAGGCGCTTGAAGAGCGCCGGGTATCCGCCGTCTTCCGTCCACGGTGGCAGGCAGGCATCGAGGCCGGTACCGGCGGCCGTGTAGGTGTACATATCGGCCGTGATTTTCAGCCCGGCTTTGCGCGCGTCTTCGATCTTCGCCAGCATCGCATCCGCTTTTCCCCAGTTCGGCTGGCCGGCCGCTTTGATGTGATAAATCTCCGCGGGGATTCCCGCTTCCTTGCTGATCCGCAGCAGCTCGTCGATCGCCTCGAGTAACTGGTTCCCTTCGCTCCGCATGTGCGAGATGTATTTGCCCTTATATTTCGCGGCCACTTTGCACAGCTCGATCAACTCCTCGGTCTTCGCGTAAAACGCCGGCGGATAAATTAGCGACGTGCCGATCCCGAGCGCGCCTGCTTCCATTTCCTGGCGGACAAGCTCGCGCATTTGTTCGAGCTGCTCGGGCGTCGGTGGTTTGTCTTCCAGGCCAATCGCGAACTCGCGGATGGTGGTCGCGCCGACGAACGAGGCGACGTTGCACGAGATGCCGCGCTGCTCGAGGTGGCGCAAATATTCCGCGAGCGTATTCCACTTGATCTCGTACTTGATGTCGCCCTGCTGGGTCCGCATTCGTTCCTTCATCCGGTCGTTGACCGGACCCATCGAATATCCTTCGCCCATGATCTCCGTTGTCACGCCCTCGCGGATCTCACTTTGGGAACGGCCATCCTCGATCAGCGATTCGGTCGACCACGAGAGCATGTTGATGAAGCCGGGCGCGACCGCGAGGCCTTTCGCGTCGATCACGGTCCTGGCCTGGTCGGTTGAAAAAGTTCCGAGGCCGGCAATGCGATCGCCGCGGATGGCCACATCGATCACGTGCGGCTTTTCGCCCGTGCCGTCGTAAACAGTGCCGCCTTTGATAATGACGTCGAACTTGTCACCGGCGGGCGGTTCGACGCCGAAGGCGAGCGGCATTAATGCGATCGAAACCAGGAGCGCGAACAGAAAGCGATCATTCATAACTGATCTCTATTATCTCAAGCGTCTCTTCCCCCGAAGGAAATTTGAAGCGAATCCGCTCGCCCTGTTTGCGGTTCAAGAGCGCTTTGGCGATCGGCGACCTCCAGCTCACCCGGTTGTCGTCGGCGTTTGTCTCATCCACGCCCACGATCCGGTAGCTCGTTTCGTTGCCGTCGGATTCCCGGACCGTTACGCCCGCTCCGAAGCGCACGATGTCGAGCGCGCCACTCGGCGGCAGAACGATTTCCGCCGATTGCAAACTTTCCTCGAGCTGCATGATGCGCTGATCGAGCCGCGCCAGTTGTCGTTTCGCATCCGGATCGTCGCGCGCTTCCGCCAGCGCGCGTCGTGTCACCTCGACGAGCCGTTGAAGCTCATCGCGCAACTTCTGGGCGCCCTGTGCCGTGATGTAATTCTTCTCGCCCGGTCCGATCAAAGAAGCCGTCGGCGGAACGTCGGGAATTTCCGGTCCCTCGTTTTCGTCCCGGGTGAATGCCTTGCTCATGCAGAAAACATCAAGGAGCGGCGATTTGTAATCGCCGACCAAAAACAACGGCGATTACAAATCGCCGCTCCTTGAGGAAGAGTCTCACCGCGATGGCGAAGGCGTTGGGCTCGCAACCGGATACGCAAATGTCGAAGTCGGTGATGCGCCGGTCGCAGGGGGACTGCCAGCAGGCGAAGCCGATGGCGTCGGGCTCGGTGTCGGCGTGGGCGTGGGGCTCGGCAACGGTGGAATAATATTTTCCCAGTGATGCAGCGGAACGGTGGCGCCGCCGATTTCCTTCACGAGGGCGTCGCTTCGGGCCAAGAGTTTCTCGAGATCAGGCGGACCGAACGGCGTCTCAGCCGTGCCGGGAAAAACGAGATAGGTCACTTTCAGGTCGCTCACCGGCCGGTTATAGGCGGTGGCAGCGGTGTTGATCTCCTTTGCGATCCGCAAGGAGGCTTCGCCGGCCTTGTCGGAGGGCCCGATGTCGCCGACGATCGCCGGAAAAATGCGGTCCCCGAAAATGACGAGGACATAATCGCCGATCTTCCCGCCGTCCGCTTTTCCCAAACCCGAGGGCAACACGATGTAGGGATCGGTCGCGCCGATCAGGAAACTGAATTTCTTCAACGTCTCGATCTCATCCCGGGCGGAGGCGATGCCGGCCTTCAGATCCTTCTTCCGGTCGGCTGCGGTACCCTTCGCCGCCAGCTCGGTTTCGTAACGCTTCAACCGCTCTTCCGCCGGGGCGAGATAGGAATTCGGGATCTGGCTCTTCTTCGGCCAGCGATAACTGGTGACCGGCTTGAAGTTCGCCGACTGACCGGAGCCCGCCGGCAGCCGGTCGGAATCGGAGCCGTCCGCATCGACATCCATGTCGGCCTGCAACAGGACCGCGCGCCGCTTCGTTTCCGGATGCCGCAAATTCAACACCGTCTGGCAATCGTAAAAATTGTGCCGCGAAAGAAGTTGATCGAGACGCATCAGACTTTCTTTCAGGATTCGCAGCTTCGTGTCGTAGAGCTCCTTGAAAAATGGTGAGACGGAATCCGGCGTGATCATCGCCGCAAGCCCGGGCAGCAAACGTGGCAGGTCCGGGCTGACCTTTGCCAAATCCTCGATCGTCGCGTTCGGCGTCGGAACACGGGCGTGAAGTCTTAGCTCGAGCACATAACTCTGCGGGTCGGCGCGTTCGTCGGACGCAGCGCCTCCAGGAGTCGGTTCAACGGCGGCATGGACGGTGATGCCGCTAAACAACCGCGCCGTATCGAGCTTCCCGGCAATGACCGGGATCTTCGGCGACGGCGCGGGTGTCGGAGTCTTGTCGGGAATCTCGATCTCGACCGGCGTCTCGGGGGCGACCTGGGTGCGATGCCATCGCTCGAGCGAAATCCAACGCAGCACGATCGCCGTCAACGCCGCGGCGACAAGGACGAGAATAAAGAAACCAAGCGTTCTGACCCGGATTTTTCGCACGCCGGTCTGCTATTTCTTGATCCAGGCGACGATCGCCACGATGACGCCGATCACGCTCAGAATCGCCATCAAACCGGCAGGCATCACTTTGCCGGTCTTCATGAAAGCTGGAATGAATCTCGCGGCCAGGGCGATCGAAACGACACCAGCGATAACCAGGCCAAGCGCGACATTCCCCGGGAGCAAATACGCCGCGACGATGAGCGCGATGCCTGAGATCGCGCCGGCGACGATGGAGGCCGTGCTGCCAGCCTTCACGTACCCGATCACGCCGCCGACGATTGTGAGGAGCCCGAAGATAATGAAATAGATTTTGGCGGGTCCGATCATGAGCCATTGGTAAACCGCGCCGCTGCCTCTGTCTAGGAGGCGACCGGCAAGAATTATTACCGGTCAGTCTTAGTCACGGCCGTGCTGATTCTCCTGCCCGTACTCTATTCGCGGTGATAGCGCGAACACGAGAACGGCGTGCGGTTGTGTCCCGCGATCAGACTATGCCTGGGCGGCGGTAAGCGCAGGCGACACGCGCACCACGGCATGGCCGAGCAGCGGGACATGGTCACGCAGGACGTCCTCGACTTTGCTCGCGATGAGATCAGCGTCACGCAAGAAAGCTGGGGATCAACGCTGACCGCAACGTCGGTGTAAACCTTGTGCCCACCCAGCGTGCGCGCACATCATGCACGCCGAGAACTCCGGGCACATGCGTCGGCACATGCTCGATTTGGGAGAGAATCTCGGGCTCGATCCCGTCGATCAGGCGAACCCAAACTGCTTCCTACTTTATTTGGTAACGCCGAATCTCGGCGCCCTGTGCGCCGCGGTGAGGAATTGCGACAAACAATTCATCCCCCTCCGAATTGAAGAATCCGGTACGGGCTCCCCACGCTGTGGGAATTTTCGCGCTTCGTCTGTAATGATCTGCGTCGTTTTGTTCGATGACGTCGATGAAACCTTCACCGCAAATCGTATAGAGGCGTCGCCGTTTCGCGTCGTAGAAAACTTCATCGGCGTCGCCGGAGATATCGAGGGTCGTTACAATTGCTCCAGAGTCTGTATTAAGAACGACAAGTTTCGCGGGATTGCGACAGGCGATGAAAAGCCGGCGATTGGCTTCGTTCAGCGCGATCGGGAAGTTTGCGGATGCTCCGTCTGTTTTCCAAGTCGCGTTGACTTCGCCTTTGGCGCGATCGATCACGGCCACGTGCTGTGCGCCTGGCACGTTCGCAAAGATTCGCCGTCCGTTTTTCTCCAACGCAAAGGCTTCCGGATGCGCCGCCAGTTTGATTGTGCGCGTCCGCTTGCCGTCGGCCGCGTTGATGACCGCTATTCCACCGTCCCCGAAGCCGACAAAAATCTCCTTCGTCACGCTATCGTAACGCACGTTGTCGGCGTCATCCTGCAAATCAATGGCGCCGATGAGCTGCCACGATTTCGCATCGTAAATTTGGCACTGACCGCCTTTGTCGTTCGCCACGAGAAGCCGATCCTGCAGGGGAAGATACGCCAGGCCTTGCGGTGCGCCGAGGCCGCTAAGGGAGTGAACACGTTGACCCTTTCGCAAATCGAGTACTTCCACGCTGTTGTTGCCCAGCGCGCCGACGAACAATCGTTCGCCGGCCGCATCGAGATCGAAGTGGTCGATCCGGCCTTCGACGCCGGAGAGGGGAATCGTCTGTTCCAGTTTCAGGATTCCGTCATCTGGCGCGGCGGCGATCCAGTTGCCCGTTGCCGCAACCACGATCCCGAAAACGAAATGTCGCCAGCGGTGCAAGAATCGCGGTTATTTAAACGGTCAGCGGGAAACTGTCGTGGTTACTCCCGACAATCCGGTCACGAGGAGCGCGCCTTTGACTCCGTTAGCGAGGTCCTTGGCCGGGCCTCGCCCCCAGTAATGGAGGAAAAGGATGCGCGGATTTTCGTGCGTCATGTGGGAATGGATTGCGACGATGTTAATCCCCGCCTGGCGCAGGGCCTTTAGCGCTGGTTGTAATTCGTCCTCGGTCACAGCGAAGTCGCCATCCACCACTGCATTATCATCGGTGCCAGCGAATGCGGCCCACGTATTGACGCCGATTTCTTTGCCGATCTCCATGCCCCCCATCTTCGATTTCTTCCCGATGGTGAACTTCACCATTCCGTCTTTCGTTTCGCCCTGCATCGCGAAAATCTCGTTCAGCGGCGCCGCAGTAATTGAACTTTTCGAGGGCAATTGGCCCTTCTCTGCCATCGCTTGACTAAAGAAAGCGGTCGGTTTGGGGTTCGGCTCTCGGATCGACTTGATCGTATCGTAAACCTTTCTGACCGCGCCGGCTAATTTCTCGACCGTCCCTTCGCCGCCGATGTGCATGAAATAGACTTTTGGCTCATCGAAGAAGAAATGGTTATGAAGCGCGGTAACGCTCAGTCCATTGTCGAGCGCTGCGGACATGACCGAATTGACTTCATCTTCGAAGAGAACTGTGTCGCCCATCATCATGGCCTTCTCGTTCGTGCCTTGGAATGCGGCCCAGGTCCCCAGGCCCATAAACGGCGGCATGCTCCATCCGGCCACGGAGACTTTCACGTCATCGCGTGGGAAGGTGACTTTATAGACGCCTTCGGCCTGGTTCATTTTCCCCTTGAGCCCGGTAAGCTGGTCGATCTTCGCTGTGTCGAGGTCCGCGCGGGCGGTGAGAGTGATGGCGATAAATATCGCCGCTGCCGCTGAATATGTTTTCATTTTTCAGGATGCAGCGTTCTGGAGCGCTCAGCGCTCCAGAACCCCGCGTTTCCCCGGCTAGTGCTTCTCGTGCTCTTCCTTTTCCTTGCTCTCCTCATGCTTGCTCAGCACTTTGCCGGTCGCATCGATCTTAACGCCCCATTCCTTGCCGTTTTTCTCGATAACGACCTCGTAATTGCCGCCCTCTTTTTCCCAGCGGACGATCTTGCCGCCTTTCGCCTCCGTGTCGGCGGCCTTCTGCACCACGGCCGGGATGTCAGATTTGCTGATGTTTTCTTCTTCGTGTTTTTTTTCTTTCGCCAGTGCGAATGGCAGACAAAGCGCCAGCCCCACAGCCAATGCGGATGATGTGATCAGTTTTTTCATGGTGTTGTTTGTTGCTTTAACGATTCGAAAACGATAATCCCCCCGGATGTAAGCGCAATGCAATTGCGCAATACGTATTTCAATTATCTCCCTTATGACTTCTTCGTGGCTTCTTTTTCTCTACAGCCTGCCCACTCGCCAGAACACGGCGCGGGTAGCCGTGTGGCGGAAGTTCAAGAAAATCGGTGCCATCCAGATTAAGAACTCAACTTATCTTCTGCCTGACCAACCGGCGCAGTACGAACACTTGCAGTGGCTGGCTCAACAGGTTCGCGATTACGGCGGCGATGCAACGCTTGTCCGGGCGCAAGAGATCGAAGGGATGCCGACGGAAAAACTTGTTGCGCTTTTCAATCGCGAACGTGATCGCGAATTTGGCGAAGTAAAAAAAGCGCTGCAGGCTTTCCTAATTCGCCGCAAAGAAAAATCAGCCGATGCCGTTGCAGAACTGGAACGTTTGACCCGGCGGTTTCGCGAAATTAGCGAAGTCGATTTTTTCCAGAGCGCGCGCGGCCAGGAGGTGCAAATGCTCCTGCGCCGGGCCGAAGGGCCGTCAAAGAAAAAACTGTCCCGCCTCGATTCGAAAGATTACCGCGGCAAAATATGGGCGACGCGCCCACGCCCAGAGATCGATCGCGTCGGTTCAGCATGGCTGATCAGGAAGTTTATCGATCCAGAAGCCAACTTCGTATTTGGCGCCAGGCCAAGTGCCAATCCCGAAGCAATTCCCTTCGACATGGTGGATGTGGAATTCTCTCATCATGGCGATCGCTGCACGTTTGAAACGCTCGTTCAGCGTTTCTCCATCGATGACAAGGCGGTCCGAATAATCGCGGAGATGATCCACGATGCGGACCTTGAAGATGATAAATTTCATCGGACGGAATGCGTCGGAATCGATCGTGTCCTGAAGGGGTGGGGAAAAAGTGCGATGACCAACGAAGAGATCATGATTGATGGCTTCAAATGCTTCGACGGGCTTTACGAGTTTCTCCAACGCCGATGACCTCGAAACAAATATCCAATCAGGCCCCGAGCTTCGGTGAAGCGTTCCGCTTCTGGCTCAAGCTCGGGTTCATCTCGTTCGGCGGGCCGGCCGGCCAGATCGCGATCATGCAAACGGAATTGGTCGAGCGGCGGCGGTGGATCAGCCAGTCGCGTTTCTTGCATGCGCTGAATTTTTGCATGCTTCTGCCTGGACCCGAAGCGATCCAGCTCGCCATCTACTGCGGCTGGCTCCTCCACAAAACCTGGGGCGGCATAGTGGCCGGTGCGCTCTTCGTCATTCCCTCGATGTTCGTTTTGTGGGGATTGAGTTTTGTTTATGCGGCCTATGGCAATGTGCCGTGGATCGCTGCGATCTTCTACGGCCTCAAGCCAGCGGTGCTGGCGATTGTCGCCGTCGCAGTCCTCCGCATTGGCCGGAAATCGTTGCGCAATTCCATCATGTGGAGCGTCGCCGCAGCTTCTTTTGCCGGAATTTTTTTCCTCAAAATCCCATTTCCCCTTATCGTTTTCGGTGCGGGGATCATCGGTTTTATCGGTGGCAAACTATCGCCCACCATTTTCTCCGGCGATGACGGACACGGCCCGGGCAAGGGCGAAAAGAAATTAAGCGTGCTGGATGACGATGACGAATCGCCAGAGCACGCGAAACCGTGTTGGAACAGGGCGGTCCGGGTTTGCGTTATTTGGGGGCTCTTGTGGTGGTTGCCGATCCTGGGACTTGGGTTCTGGCGTGGCTGGGACCACACGCTGTTTCAAGAAGGGCTTTTCTTTGGCAAAGCAGCCGTCGTTACTTTCGGGGGCGCGTATGCCGTGTTGCCCTACGTCGCGCAGCAAGCGGTGGAACATTATCACTGGCTTGCGCCGGGCCAGATGATGGATGGGCTTGGCCTCGCGGAAACGACTCCCGGCCCGTTGATCATAGTTCTGCAATTCGTCGGGTTCATGGGCGGTTGGAAGCAACCGATGGGGTTGCCCCCCCTGCTCGCCGCGACGTTCGGCGCCTTCATCAGTACGTGGGCGACTTTCGTTCCATGCTTTCTCTGGATTTTCCTCGGTGGCCCGCACATCGAACAATTGCGCGGTAACAAGATGATCGCTTCCACACTTTCCACCGTCACGGCGGCGGTTGTAGGTGTAGTTTTGAATCTCGCGGTTTGGTTTGGTCTTCATGTTCTTTTCCCGCGAGGTGGGGCCATCGATTGGTTTGCGCTGGCCGTCGGCCTTGTCGCCTTCATTGGAATGCTCAAGCGCAAGTGGAGCGTGATTCCGGTCGTCCTGGGCAGCGCGGCCGCCGGTCTGGTTTACCAATTGATCGTGCGCTGAGTTCCTGCTTGCGAGGTTCCACCACAGGACGCAGACTCGCCCGCAATGAAGCGGCATTTCAGTAACGGCAGGTCGAGCGCGATCCTGGCCGCCGCCTTCCTTGGCCTGTTTCTTTTCACGCTCGTTCTCGCCGCCATTCCGCAACTGCACGAACGGATCCACGCCTCCAGCGGCGCCGCTCATCATGAATGTGCGATCACGCTGCTGACGTCGGGTAATTATCAGCACACGACGAATGCCACGATTTCGATCGCACCACCGGCGCCGCCCGAGTCGTTCGCCCATGCCCTCCATAGCTTTCAGCTAATCAGCGCCCACCTCGAGTTTTCTCTGCTCGAGCACGCGCCGCCGGCTGTTTCCTGACCTTTGGATTTCCCGCTTCGGCGGGCAGCGGCCTTTCGCGCGTTCCGCGGGCCGCCGATCCAATGCGCGCTGAACGCGAATAGTCAGTTCAGGAATGTTCTCGGGCGAGTGTCCCGAGCCAGTCAGGAAAACAAATGAAAATTCTCATTCGGATAGCGCTCGCCGTTTGCGCAACGGCGAGCGGTTTCGCGCAGACCGCGGAACGTTCGCCTGCCGCGCCGGCAGCTTCGACTCCGGCCACGACGGTTGAAGTCCAGGCTCTGCGCGAGCAAGTGCAATCGCTCAAGGAAATGGTGCAGGCGTTGCAACAGCAGATGAAAGAACAACAAACCGCCGCAACGACGGTGAAAAACAGCTCCAATGCGCCGGCTCTCCCACAAAATTCCGAGACACAGACCGCCGAAACTTCGGCCTCGCCCGGGCCGTCAATGAGCGCACCACCGTTGTTCCCGACGAACGACACCGCGGTCGTTTCTTCAGCGCCTCCCGTGAATGCGAATGGCACCACGACGTTCCCAACGAACGATGAGTCGGTGACCACGACGCCGGCCACCATCTCGACCTCCGATACGAGTTCGTCGTTGACCCAGCCGATCCCGATCATCGGCGGGGGGAACAACAAAAACTACATGAACATCTCGTTCGATGGGCTTTTCTCAGTGGCTGCGTCGAGCGAGCGGCATCTGGACCGGCTCGAAGTCGGCGACCACGATCCGCAGCAGCGCGGCTTCAACGCGCGCAACGCCGAGATCGCGCTCGACGGCGCGGTCGATCCCTACTTCGAAGGCTTCGCTAACATTGTGCTCAAGCTCGATAACAACAACCAGACCGAGATCGAGCTCGAAGAAGCGTTTCTCCAGACGACCAGTCTGCCCTATGGCTTGCAGGTGAAAGGCGGACAGTTCTTCGACGCCTTCGGCCGGATCAACGCCACCCATCCCCACACCTGGGAATTTGCGGATTCGCCGCTGGTTAACGGTCGCTTTCTCGGTCCCGACGGCCTCCGCGGCGTCGGCGCCCAGATCGCCTGGACGTTGCCGGTCCCCTGGTATTCGCAGGCGATCTTCGCCGTGCAAAATGGGCGGGGCGGCACCGGTTACTCTTTTCGAAATCCCGGCGACGCCGGCATTTTCTACGGACGGATGACGATCGATCGCGAAGCCAGCGCGCTCCACGATATGGTTTACGTCCCGCGGATCGAAAATTCATTTAACCCGAGCGACACCCAGACCGTTCTCTTCGGCGCCTCCGGTGCGTTCGGAATGAACGAAACCGGCGCCAATACCCACACCCAGATTTATGGCGCTGATTTTCTCTACAAATGGAAAAGCGCGCGGGCCGAAGGCGGTTTCCCATTCGTGAAATGGCAAACGGAGGCGATGTATCGCCGCTTCGAAGCCGGCCGCGGCCTCGATAATTTATTTCCGGTGGAAGAAACCTTTAAGGACTGGGGCCTCTATTCGCAGGTCCTTTGGGGATTCAAGAAAGGCTGGGTCGCAGGAATCCGCGGCGATTACGTTCATATGCAGGAATCCGCCTTCACCGATGACGAGACCCGGCAATCGCGGACTCGAATCTCGGCAAATCTCACCTGGTATCCCACGGAGTTCTCCAAGCTGCGGTTGCAATACAATCACGATTTCCTGGAGGCAAACGCCTTCTTCGCCAGCCGCGACGTCGATTCCATTTTCCTCCAGTTCGAATTCATCCTCGGCGCCCACGGCGCCCACAAATTCTAAATTAACTAATGTCATCCCGAGCGAAGTCGAGGGACCTCTAAATCTATGAAACGAATTTTTCTAACGCTGTTGTGCTTGATCAGTCTGGTTCTGCCCGCTCACGCCAAACTCAAAGTCGTCGCCACCCTCCCCGATCTCGCTTCGCTCGCGCGCGAAGTGGGAGGCGACAAAGTTGAAGTCAGCGCGATGGCGAAACCGACGGAGGATTCGCACTTCGTCGATGCCCGCCCGAGTTTCGTCGTGCAACTGCGCGACGCCGACGTGCTCATAGACGGTGGCGCGGAACTGGAGATCGGTTGGCTCCCGCCCCTCCTGCAAAACGCGCGCAATCCAAAGATCGAGGTGGGCAAGCCGGGCCGCGTCCAGGCTTCACAAGGCGTCCGCCTCATGAACATCCCCACGACCGCGACCCGCGCCGCCGGCGACGTCCACTCGCTTGGCAACCCGCATTTCGTGGTGGATCCGATTATCGCGAAAACGGTCGCGCTCCACATCGCGCAAGCTTTCAGCGCCCTGGATGCGCCGAACGCGGCCGCCTACGACACGAACTACAAGAAGTTCGAGGCCACCATCAATACGAAGCTTCAGGAATGGGGCGCGGCGATGCTGCCCTTCAAGGGACAGAGCGTCGTCGCCTACCATGATTCCTGGGTCTACTTCGCGCATCGGTTCGGTTTGAATATCGACACGTTTCTGGAACCGAAACCCGGCATCCCACCTTCACCGTCGCACCTCGCCGAGGTCATCGAGAAAATGAAGGCGCAGAAGATCAAGGCGATCATCGTCGAGCCGTTTCACGATCGAAAAATCGCCGAGAAAGTGGCCAGCTCCACCGGCGCGAAGGTGGTTGATTTCACGCAATATCCCGGCGGACTTCCGAACACGGATACGTACGTGAAACTGATCGACCGGCTGGTAGCAAATCTCACCGCCGCCCTGAAATGATCAGCCCGCAGTGCTTTGGCCTAACGACTGAAAGGAACGACGAATGAGAATGATGTGGGAACTCATGTTCTGGCCCTGTGCGGCCTGCATCCTTTTGCCGTGGCTCCTCGTTTACCTGGGACTTCACGTCGTCCAACGCGGCATCATTTTCATCGACATCGCCATGGCCCAGATGGCGTCGCTCGGCATTTGCGTGGGCGTCCTGCTCGGCTACGAGCCGGAAAGCGTGATGTCTTACGTGATTGGGCTGGGCGTCACCCTGTTAGGCGCCGCGATTTTTTCCGTGGCAGGAAAGCGCGCCAGCCAGGTGCCCCAGGAAGCGATCATCGGAATTAGCTATGTGGTCGCGGCCGCAGCAGCAATCCTGCTCCTCAGCCGGTCCGCGCACGGCAACGAAGAAATCCGGAACATGCTGGTGGGCGACATCACTGTCGTCAGCGCCGCCGAAGTTTGGAAATGCTTCGGCGTTTTCATCGCCGTCGGCATCGTCCATTTTATTTTCCGGAAAAACTTCCTGCTTGTTTCCTTTCAACGCGAGGAAGCCTACCGCCTCGGGTGGAGCGTGCGCTGGTGGGATTTTTTCTTCTACGCCACCTTCGGCATCGTGGTGACGATCTTCGTCCGCGTCGCCGGCATCTTACTCGTCTTCAGTTACCTGATCGTGCCCGCCGTGTGCGCCGTCACGCTGGCGCGCCGGACTTCGATGCGGCTTCTGATTGGCTGGGGGATTTCATTACTGGGTGGCATTGGCGGAGTGTACGTCTCTATCCGGGGCGATTTTCCATCCGGCGCCGCGATCGTCTGCACCCTTGGCGCGCTGCTTATTCTCGCGTCGCTCATCGCACTGGTCCGGCCCAAGAAAGCTTCGTCGTCAACAATCTAAAAGCGGCCCTGGGGAACTCGACGGCTTAAAGCCGTCAAGTTTGAGGCGGGGACCTGACGAGGGTGGATGGGGAAATCGCCCTTCCTTGTCGAGCAACCGCCGCTACATTTTTGTGCGATGCATTCGTTCCATTACCGCGACGGCGAACTCTATTGCGAGGACGCCGCGCTCGCGCGTGTCGCGGAGGAGTTCGGCACTCCGCTCTATGTCTATAGCGCAGGGACCATCCTCGATCATTATCGCCGGCTCGATGCTGCGCTCGCTCCGCTCGATCACCTGATCTGCTACGCCGTCAAAGCAAACTCAAATGGCGCCATCCTGAAGTTGCTCGCCGAGGCCGGCGCCGGTTTCGACATCGTCTCCGGCGGCGAACTTTTCCGCGTCCTCAAGGCCGGCGGCGCGGCGTCGAAATGCAGCTTCGCAGGCGTCGGGAAATCCCGTGAAGAAATCGAGTATGCACTCGACAAAGGCGTCCTGAGTTTCAACGTCGAGAGCGAAGCGGAGCTGGATCGGATCGATCGTATCGCGCGGAGCAAAGAAGTCAGGGCTCCCATCGCGCTCCGCGTGAATCCCGATGTCGACGCCGGAACGCACCGTTATGTCTCGACCGGCCGCAGCGAAAATAAATTTGGGATCGGGCTGGATCGCGTTACCGCGGTTTACGAAAAGGCCGCCCGGTTGCCGAACCTTTTCATTCGCGGCGTGCAAATGCACATCGGCTCCCAGATCACGGATGCGGCGCCCTTCGCGGAAGCGATCGCGAAAGTCACGCCGCTGATCGAGGAATTGAAGCAGCGGTATTCGCTCGAGTTTTTCAGCGTCGGCGGCGGGATGGGTATTATTTATCGGCGCGCGCTTGAGAGTGGCTCCGGCAAATGGTGGCACGAGCACGGCAGCGAAATGTCTGCGTTCAGCATAGCCGACTATCGCGATGCGATTGTCCCGCCGCTGCGGCAACTTGGATTACGAGTCTTGCTCGAACCGGGGCGGTTTCTCGTCGGCAATGCCGGAGTGTTACTCACTCGCGTCCAATACTTGAAGCAAGCCGCGAAGAAGAAATTCGCGATCGTGGACGCCGGGATGAACGATCTCATCCGGCCAGCGCTTTACCAAAGTTACCACGAGATTGTGCCGGTCCGTGAACCCGCCGCGAAGGAACGCGAGTCGGTGGATGTCGTCGGCCCAGTCTGCGAGAGCGGCGATTTCTTCGCCCAGGACCGTGAGCTGCCGCCGGCACGCGAGGGTGACCTTCTCGCGTTAATGAGCGCGGGCGCTTACGGCTTTGCCATGGCGTCGAACTATAATTCGCGGCCGCTGCCTGCTGAAGTTCTCGTCCAGGGCGACCGTTTTTCTCTTATTCGGCGGCGCCAGACAATCGAAGACCTGGTTCGCGACGAGTGCTAAGTCTTCCTGCCCATGCTCCTGATCCTGATCGTAATCCTCCGGGAGAGGATGCCGGCAGGAAGGATCAGGAGCACGATCAAGATCATGAGCGGGAGGTGAAGAATCCTGCTGCCACTTGCAAGGAGTCCGTCCGCAGCATAAATACTGCTCCCAACCATTTCCGATGAAACGATTGCTCCCACTTTTCCTTCTCCTGGGTCTCCTCCTGGCTCGCCAGGCACCCGCGGCCACTCCCCTCAACGGCGAATACGTCCTGCTCGTAGGCGGCCCGTCGCTCATGGTGTGGGAGAAATACAAACTTCAGCCGCACGATCATTGGTGGGCAAATTTCATCCGCGCCGCCCGCATTCGCACCGAGCAGATCCGCGCGCAGGCGCCGGACGCAAAAATTACCTGGCTCGTTTACCGGCAGGGTTACAAGGACCGCGCTGTCCAGGAAAAGCAGGACCTGTTTGGTTTCATCGATTCCGTTCGGGACAAATTTAACATAAAGCTCGTTTATATTGGGAACGGCAACGACGTCATCAATTACCTCAACGCCGGTCCGTCGCGCGATACCCTAAAGGTTGTCGACTTCGAATACTTCGGCCATTCCAACGCGAAATGCTTCATGTTCGATTACAGCAGCAACATCGAGAGCGCCTGCAAATCGTGGCTGCACGAGGATGAGCTTAAGAAAATCAACGGCCGGGTTTTTGCCCGCGGCGCGTTCGCGAGAAGCTGGGGCTGCCACACCGGGGAAAGCATGTCGAAGAAATGGTTGGCCGCGACCGGCATCCCGATGTGGGGCGTGATCGGCAAGACCCAATACATGATGGACGAGCTGCCCGTCATCGTCCCCGATAAAGGGATAGCCCCCCGGTGGGTTTCGCGCTAAGGCGCCTGCGATCCTTGCGCGATCTCGCGCAGTAAACCTGGGCCGCGATAAACGTAGCCGGTATAGACCTGGAGCAGCTGCGCGCCGGCTTCGAGTTTTTCCCGCGCGCTGGCGGCATCGGAGATTCCGCCGGAAGCGATTACCGGCAACGAAGAGCGGGAAGTGATGGCGCGAACGAACTCAGTCGATTTTTCCCGCAGCGGATGACCGCTCAATCCGCCGGTTTCATCGCGAGCAGACGGAATCGCGGTGTGATCCAGGGTGGTGTTCGTGGCGATAATTCCCACGATAGCGTGCTGCTCGCAGGCCGCGATAATCTGTTCGAGTTCCACGACGGAAAGATCGGGCGCGATTTTTAGCAGGACCGGTTTACGCACGATTTCGTTTTCGCCGCGAACGGCGGCGAGCAACTGTTTGAGCGCATTGTGTTCCTGGAGCGAGCGAAGTCCCGGCGTATTCGGTGAGCTGACGTTGAGGACGACGTAATCGGCCAGCGGTGCGAGAAGCCGGAAGGAGTAGAGATAGTCGTCCACGGCGTTTTCAATCGGCGTGATTTTCGACTTCCCAATGTTGATGCCGACAGGGACCGCGGGCCATTGGCCGCTCTCGCGTAACGCTCGCAGGCGGGCGGCAACCACGTCGGCGCCATCGTTGTTGAAGCCTAGCCGGTTGATCAGCGCTTGCTGCTCTGGGAAACGAAAAATGCGCGGTTTCGGATTTCCGGACTGGGCTTTGGCCGTCACGGTGCCGACCTCGACAAAGCCGAAGCCGAGCGCGGCCCAGGCAGGAATCGCGACGCCGTTCTTATCGAATCCGGCGGCGAGACCGATCGGGTTGGGAAAGGTCAGGCCAAAGACGGTCTTCGGTTTGGGCGCAGGCTGGAAACGTTCGAGCTGGCGGAGAACGGAGGGCCAGGAGGAAATCGCGCGCAGTTTGCGGATCGCCAGATTATGGGCGGCCTCGGGCGACAGCGAAAACAGGATCGGCCTAACGAGATGTTCGTAGATAAACTCCGCCTTCATTTGCCGATGCAGAACTGGGCGAAGAGCGCGTCACGGATTTCCTCGGTATTCGCGGCGCCGGTTACTTCGTCGAGCGCTTGAAGCGCCGCACGCAAGTCCACCGCCATGTACTCCGGCGCGAAGGCCGCCTCCATGGTGCCCGCGGCCAGATCGCAGGAAGTCAGAGCGCGCCGGAGACAATCGCGGTGCCGGGTGTTGATGGCTAAGCCGCTCTCGGGCCGCAAATGTTTTTCGGAAATCTTCTCAATGATCGCCTCCTCCAAACCGCGCAGTCCATCCTGCGAGAGACAGCAGATTCGTAACGCGTCGACGTTCTGCCAATTCGGGTGTTCGGGCAGGTCGCTTTTGTTCAGCAGCGTAATCCGCGTTTGCTCAGTCGAGTTCTCACTGAACCCGACCGGTTTCGCAACGCTGCGATCGAGCACCTGAAGGAGAAGATCGGCGCCAGCCAGCGACTTGTCCGTGCGCGCAATTCCGGCGCGCTCGATCTCGTCCGCGGCTTCGCGCAGGCCGGCGGTGTCGAGCAGGCGAATCGGGATGCCGCGCAGGTTGATCACTTCTTCGATTGTGTCGCGCGTGGTGCCGGGCTGTTCGCTGACAATCGCCCGCTCATAACCGAGCAGGCGATTGAGTAAACTCGACTTGCCGGCGTTGGTCGGGCCGTAGATGACGGCGCGCAGTCCCTCCCGCAAAATGCGCCCCTGATCGGCGGTCGCGAGCAGTTTTCTCATCTGTTCACGAATCGAATCGAGACGAGAGCGAAGACGAGCGCCTTCATCGGGCGCGATGCCTTCCTCGGGAAAATCGATCGCCGCTTCAACGTGCGCGAGCAATTGGACGAGATCCGTTCGAATGGTCCCGATCGTTTCGCCGAGCCGGCCTTCGAGCTGCTCGCGCGCGGAGCGCAACGCCAAGTCGGTCCGCGCCCGGATCAAATCGATCACGGCTTCGGCCTGGGTCAGGTCCATCTTGCCGTTCAAGAAAGCGCGCTCGGTGAATTCGCCGGGCCGCGCCGCACGGGCACCGGCGCCGAGACAGGCTTCGAGCACTTGGGCAGTGACGAGGACGCCCCCATGACAGGTGATCTCGACCAGGTCTTCGCCGGTGTAACTGGCCGGGGCGCGATGAACCGAGAGCATCACCTGATCGACCGCGCGATCGATCGCGACGACTTCGCCGAGGCGCTGGGTGTGCGAAGGAAACTCGGAAGGCTTTTCGTTCCCGCGAAAAATCCGGTCGGCGACGGCGATCGCGTCTTCGCCGGAGATGCGCACCATCGCGATGGCGCCTTCGCCCGCGGGAGTGGAAATGGCCGCGATGGTGTCCGCCGCCGGCACCTTCGTTTCGGATGAAGCGGTCACGCCGGCCGGCTCGCCAAGATCTCCTTCAACGCTGCGATGCATCGCCGGTTTTGCTCCATGGTGCCGACAGAAATGCGAATCCACGACGCGAGATTGTAGCCTTTGAGAGCGCGCACGATGATGCGGCGCTCGAGGAGCGCGCGGAAAACCTTTGTGCCGTCACCGACATTCACGAGGACAAAGTTCGCTACGCTCGGGACGAATTGAAGCTTCATCGAGGCGAATTCTGTTTGCAGATAGTCGCGGCCTTCGTCCGTGATCCGCTTCGTTTTGCTCAGATGGGCTTCATCCTCGAGGCCGGCGAGCGCCGCCGCCTGCGCGAGGCCGCTGACGTTGAACGGCTGCCTGGTCTTGTGCAGTACCTGGATCAACTCCGGCCGGGCGATGCCGTAACCGATCCGCAAATTCGCGAGGCCCTGTATCTTTGAAAACGTGCGCAGCGTGATCACATTTCGGCCGGCACGGATGAAACGCAGGGTGTCCGGCGGGTGGTCGAGGTATTCGAAATAGGCCTCGTCAAACACGACCACAATCTTCGGCGGCACGCGTTCCATGAAGCGGTCGATTTGATCCTGCCCGGCGAGGGTGCCGGTGGGATTGTTCGGATTCGCGATGAAGATGAGACGCGTCTTCGGCGTGATAGCGGCGATGATCCCGTCAAGATCGTGCCGCAAATCGGGGCTGGGCACTTCGATCGTGTGCGCGCCGAAGACGGCGGCGACCAGCTTGTAAACGACGAACGCGTGCTCGGAAGTGACAACCTCGTCGCCGCGATCCAGAAAGGCGTGCCCGAGGAATTCGATGATCTCGTTCGAGCCCGCGCCGAGAATGAGATGGTCGCGGCTCAACCCTAATTTTTTCGCGAGCGCGTCGCGCAAATAAAAGGCGCCGCCATCGGGATAACGATGTCCGGAATCAAGCGCGGCCCGCATCGCGGCGACCGCTTTCAGCGAGGGACCGAGGGGGTTTTCATTCGAAGCGAGTTTGATGATTTCTTCCGCCTGCGCGCCCAGCTCCCGGGCGGTTTCCTCGATCGGTTTTCCCGGCTCGTAAACGGGCAGGTCGCGGAATTGCGGATTAGCCAGGTCCCAGATGGATGACATGCGGCGGAATCCTAGATGGAAAACTACCCGAGGTCGAACGGCGGAGAACGGTGAGATCGAAAGACGGCGGTTTGTAAACTGCCGCTCGTTGGAGGAACCTTGGCCCGTTATGAAGAGCCTCCAATTTCTCGCCGAGACCCATGTGTTCGGGATTTTGATTCACCCGTGGAAAATCGTGGGCCTGAGCGGCAGCCTCGTGTTCGGTCTGCGGTTTCTGATCCAATGGATCGCGTCGGAACGCGCCAGGAAAAGTGTGATTCCCTTCGGGTTCTGGGAATGCAGCGCAATCGGGAGCCTCCTGATGCTGAGTTATTTTGCGATTTATCAGCGCGATTCCGTGGGCGTGTTGAGCACGGCGATGCCGTTGCCGATTTACTTCCGCAATCTCTATTTCCGCTACTCCCATCGCGAACCGCAACATCCGGGGAATGCGCCGCGGCCTCCCGAATAGCCGGCGACGACGGACTTTACGCCCGGGTTCTGCTTGCCTAAGATGACCGCTTCCATGATCGCCCGCGAGCAGATCATTTATCTCGATAACAACGCGACGACGCAGCTCGACCCGGCTGTGATCGAGGAGATGCTGCCGTACCTGACCGACTACTACGGCAACCCTTCGAGCGGCTACACCTTTGGCCGTCAGGTTCGGCAAGCGATCGACCTGGCGCGAGAGCGCGTGGCGGCGCTGCTCGGGTGCGAGCCCGGGGAAATTGTTTTCACCAGTTGCGGGACGGAATCGAATAACGCCGCAGTAAATTCTGCGCTGCAACTCGACCCAAATCGCCGGCACATCGTGACGACCGCCGTCGAGCACAGCGCGACGCGCCGCCATTGCGAGACCGTCGCGAACCGCGGTGGTGCGGTCACGATCGTGGGCGTGGACGGCAACGGAAACCTGGACCTGGACGAACTCGAAGCCGCGATCACGCCGCAGACTGCCATCGTTACCGCGATGTGGGCGAACAACGAAACGGGTGTGCTCTTTCCCGTGGAAAAAATCGCGGAGATCGCGCGCCGGAAACGTGTCTTGTTTCATTCCGACGCGATCCAGACCGTGGGAAAAATTCCTATCCGCCTGGCCGACTCGACGATCAATTCGCTAGCCCTCTCCGCGCACAAACTCCATGGACCCAAAGGCGTGGGCGCGCTCTACGCGAATAAGCGTTCCGCATTTAAGCCTTCAATGATCGGTGGGAGCCAGGAGAACAATCGGCGCGCGGGAACGGAAAACGTGGCGTCGATCGTAGCGCTGGGGAAGGCGGCGGAATGCGCGGCGGCAACGCTCGCGGAAGAAGACAGCCGCGTGCGCGCGCTGCGGGATCGGTTTGAAAACGGCCTCCTGGAACGAATACCGAATGCGTTTGTAAATGGAAACCTCGCCGAGCGATTGCCGAACACGACGAACGTTTCCTTTATAGGGATCGAATCGGACGCCGCGCTGGTGATGTTCGATCGCCATCAGCTCTGTTGCTCCGCCGGTTCTGCCTGCCGCACGGGCCAGCTCGAGGCTTCCCATGTCTTGCGCGCCATGAATCTTCCGGCCGACCGAATGCGCGGCAGCATGCGTTTTTCGTTCGGACGGTTCAATACCGACGCCGAGGTCGACAAGGCGCTCGATATTATTCCCGCCGTTATTTCGAAGTTGCGGACGATGTCGTCTGCTCCGGTTTCGCCGGAACCGGCGGCCGTCTAGGACCCGGCTTGGGGTAAGTGGCGGGCTTTGAGTTTGGCACGCCGCTGGAACACCAATATCGCGCCGAGCGCGAGGAGGCAGCTTATGGCCGAGGCCGCCGCGGGATTCATTTCCGGAACTGGAGTGAAGGAAATGTCGCCGATCGCGATGTCCTGGTAACGCGGCGCGCCGGCATTGTTCCCGAAAGTGAAAAACACATCAGTGATGGCTACGCCCCCGAAGCTGATTGTTGCATTGCCGTCCCCGGAATTATCCGCAGAGCCGGCGTTGCCGGTAAGTTTTTGGGTGAGAAGGGAGCCGCTCGGGGTGACAGCGGAGCCCAGATTCGTAATCGTCGCGGCTATATGCGTTCCATCTGCCGCGACTCCGTAGATGTTGGTAATAATGTCGCTGTTCGTGGTGATATCGATATCGAAAATCGTGAAGGAGACGTTGGTCGCTAACCCGTACTGGCCACCGAAGGTCAATTGGACTGTCAAATTGCTGTTCGTGTGGAGATTCGCCGCTATGTCGAGGGAGTTTTGGGCGGGGGTTAACCCACCGGTAAGCGATTGAGTGAGAGCCGGCGTTAGCATGCCGGTGGCCGGGTCGTTTGTGAAGATGTTGGAGTTCTGGCCGGTGATCGTGACCGTGATGTCGTTCACGGCATCGCCGGTGAGGTCGTAGGAGTTATTGAGCGACCCGGGGGTCCACGCCACGGTGTCCCAATCGAGGACAAGAGCGTGGGCAAAGCGTGGGCTACCCAGCAAAAACACCAGGCATGCTACGGGAACAACCCAAACATGGCGGGAAAGCTTCATTATAATTACTAGAAAGCTGCTTCCGGGCCAGCCCTGTGAAAATGTTGGGGCAAAGCGTTGTCCCGTTGATCACTACGGCCTCGAAAAGGAACGAAATACCGACGCGGAAAAAGGCGCGTCTTTAACCCAGACCGCGCCTGCCAGTTACGGCAAACTCGCGCGCAATTCGCTGATCGCGCCCACCAGCTCACCGCTCTTGCCGGGCTTGTCGATCACCCGATCGACGCGCAGATCCGCATACCGTTGGCGATCTTCGACCGTGAGAGCATTAGCGAAAACAATGATCTTTCCGGAGAACCCGGCCTGCCGTGCCTCCTGAACAACGCCAAAGCCGTCCAGCCGCGGCATCCGGGTGTCCGTGACGATCAATTGAAAATAGCCGGGATCTTCCTTGACCCGGGAGACGGCCGCGCGCCCGTCTGTCGCCACTTCGACATGATGCCCGGCGGACTGGAGCGTCTTGGAGAGCATGTCGAGAACAAGAACGTTGTCGTCGGCACAAAGGACGCGAAGCGAAGGCGTGGGCTCAATCATCGTGCGCGTTCCCTTAACGGAACGTCGAAGCGATCCGCAAAGCTCGGAGCTTGAAATATGAATGCGGAGACTATGCGGAGGAGCGTCTGCGCCAGACGGTGGTAGCGAACACAAGCAACAGCAGCGCCGAGATCGGGAGGAGGGCGTTCATTTCAGGAACCGCCGGAAGGTCGGCCTGGATGGCGACCGGCAACACATCATCCGCCGTGGCCAGGACCGAGTAATAATGGAACTGCCCGAAGTTCGGAATGCTCACAAATTGGTTGTCGAAAGCGCTGCCATACGTGCCTGAGACTTGTACGCCTAGCGTTCCAAGAACGTTCGAGCCGTAAATCGCAAAGGCTTCGTTCAACTGAATACTGCCCACGCTGAGCTGGCCGTTCATCATTCCCGCAGCCAAGGCGGCGGTAAAATCAAACTGGATAAAGTTCAAACTCACCTGGAGCTCATTGTCCAGCGTGTTGGTCAGGCCCAAGCCGCTCTCGACCGCTCCGCCGATGGGCCCCACGTTCTTGTAAAAGAGGTCATGGGGGGTGCCGATGCCAGCATTATTGTCGAATCCGTAGGCCGTAATCGAATAACCCGAGTTGGTGAAGGTATGACTACTCGATCCGACCGGGGCGTTTTGGTCGCTAGGATTCAAATCCCAGACAACTGCGGCCCTCAAAGAAACGGCGGTGAACGTCGCAAGTAAGGCAGCGCAAAAAACGAGAGCAGTCGGACGAATGCGATTAGGGGCCATAAAATTTTCCTCCTTGAATTCTGTTGAAAATCTTCGCGTCCAGATATGCCTCCGGACGCCTAAATATGTCAATAAAGAAAATTGAGGGTTTCGCGATCTGGCGGGGCGCTTCGTAAATCCCTTGTCAAGCCCCCCGGTTTGTCTGAGTTTGGCGGAGCGATGCAACGAACAAAGGCCCGCATTCTCCACGTCGACGATCATCAGGATACGCGACTGATGATGGCGGCGCTCCTGCAGGACTGCGGCTACGGCGTTCTTACCGCCGGCACCGTGGCTGAGGGCCTCGAGCTCGCCAGAGAGATAGATTTCGATCTCTACATCCTCGATATCCGGCTGCCAGACGGGACCGGCGTCGAGCTCTGCCAAAAATTGCGCGCCCTGAATGCGAAGATCCCGATCCTCTATTACTCAGCGTATGGCGATGAAGCGGATCACCAGGACGCGTTGAGGACCTGCGGCCACGCCTATCTGAAAAAACCCGTCTGCATAGCGGACATCCAGGATTCAATTTCGAAGCTGCTCACGGGCGCAGCGGCGGAAGACTGACACTCCCGACTACTCTCGGACGCCCTCTTCTGGCTCCCTCGACAATCGCGCTCGTATTCCGCGTAACGCACGGTAAGCCACCCCCAACTTTCGCCGCAGTTGAAACGGCTCGAGATAATGCAGATAAATCGGCCAGCGTCCGATCGCTTCGGGGATTTTTCGTCTCGCCTTGATATCGAGGCAAAGTTCCACGAGGCGATGAAATAGCACTTCATCAGAGAACCACTTCTCCCACTCGCGCCGCGCCAGGCTGCCCATCGCGACGGCTTCGCCCTCCCGCTCTTCCAGAAGCTGCGGAATCCGGGCGAAATCCTTTTCGCGCACTCGAATGGCAAATTCGTCCCAACGCGGTCCAGCCGGCGGGATCCAGCCGTCGGATAAAATCACCGGGGTGCGGCCCATGCGCATCGTTTCAAACAATCGGATAGTCGAGGCGCTGACACCTCTGGGGCAAAGGATGAACTTGCTGGCCTTGATTAGCTCAGCATAGCGCCGTTCGTAGTCCGATCTTTCCCGGTGATCCATCTTTCGGTCGAGGACCCGGTTGAACTGTGCGGTGGTGTCCTGAAAGAAACTCCGGGGATGGCTGAGCGAAGCGAGCTTCCGCCGTACCGGCGCATTCCTCGTCGCCCCCATGAAGCTAAACAGATAAGGCAAGTCTTCGGTAGCGGGCGTGTAGGTCGTGAACGCGTTCTTCGCTCGCCCGAGGTAGAATCCAGGCCGGGTCCTTGCTGAGGCCCATCGTCTCTCGACAGCCGTATACACTCCGGGCAGAAACGGAATGACCAAGGGATTAGCCGTGAAGAGAAAACATTTTTCCCGGTACTTGCGAACGAGAGGGTGCTGGCGAACGCGCTCGAAGTACCAACCGGCGCCATAGAATTCGACGAAGACGATGAGGTCTGCTGTTTCTGGGTCGGTCGTCAGGTAGTGGACGCCCAGCCGATCCAGTTCGGCGCATTTCCGCGCCTCCTCCAGCGGCGCCAGGTTATAATCTGTCTGGTCCTCCTCTGGAGTAACAGAAAGAAGAAACGCCCGCGCCATATCGGACCCCTACTCTATCAGGCTCTGGCGGGCTGCGCGATGAAACAGTCTGCCCGGCGGGAAATTAACGGACGTCTTCGATATAGCTCGCGATGCGATAATCCTGGGGTACGCCGCCCGTAAGCAACTGCTTGTCGAAATGCATCGTGTTATTGCCGTTGCCGATAAAACTTTTTACGACCATGGCGCCCACGAAGTCTGGATTACCGTTAACGGTGAAGTTGGCATTGGGCGCGTACCAGACGAAATACTCGGTCGCCGGGCCACCGGAACCAAGCGTAATGTCCTGGCTGGCCCCCTCTCCGATAAACCACATATGATCGGCGGGACTGTTATTCGTCGACAGGGTATAGCTGGATAACGTGTAACGCGGGGAAGCAGCCACGCCATTGTCTGTGTAGGTGGGCACATAAGCCTTGTTCGCTGCCGCGGAGTCCACGTTCAGGTTGTCGTAGGAATCCGCTTTGCCGCTGGCATTACCACTAAAGTAAACTTTTAGCTTCACCCCTCGCTTTACGCTTATGCTCCCGGTCACGTTGCTGTCGACGACGATGTTTACATTGGTCTCGACCACGCCGCCCGCTGGGACGGAACCCGAGAGGGCGGTTGCCGGACTGATATTAACGCTGCCGAGATTGGAATAGTGATACCAGAAAGTTGTGTTCTGTTGATTATTAGTCGGCTGAGTCACATCCCGCGACGCCACGGTCACCGCTGGCGCTGTAATATCGCCCGAGTTTTGGGCTTCATACGCGCCATGACCCGGGACGGGAAGGTTGGAGACCGATGCTACGGGGACGTTGTTATCGATTACTCCGCTTACACCGCCCGAACTCGCATTGCCGCCATTAGTCGTTACATCGCCGTAAACCGTGCCACTGAACGTTGAGCTGCCGTCCACGACATTGCCGTTGCGCGCGTCGGCGTAGGTGGTGCAAGAGGGGGTTGTTGCGCACGATTGTCCGGGGTAGGCGCCATTGGCGGAATTGTAACTGTCGATATAGGGAAAATTATAAGTGCCGCCATTCGTCTTGACCGCTCCCTCGATCGGCATCATGGGAACCGCCACTAACTCCACTCTTCGCATCACCTGGCCATGATCTGCGCTGGTAACAGACACGGCACCTTTGCCGTTGGCCGCCGTGGCCACCGTCGATGGCAAGGCATCGCCGTAGCCGTAGGTTGCCAAAAAGTGGTCATAGCTAAAATCGATCTTGCGCAGCAGGCTGTCGCCATTTCCGCGCGCCGCGGTCCCAGTGCCGAAGTGAGTGCCCGCGTTGCTCTGCAGGGCATCGTTCATCCCGGTACGTTTCAGCCCGAAGACCTGGGCGACGCCCAGCGAGCGGATACGATAGTAATAGACGCTGTCGTTACCGGGGAGGCTGGCCAGCCTATCCACCGTTATCTTTGTGGTCAGGTTATTGTTGGTGCCGAAGGCCAGGGCGGAGTTGCCATACCCGATCGCATAATCAGGGGCCGTTGCACTGTTAGGGTTAGGAGGCGGCGCGGCGGCATCGTTGAGAACCCATCCCGATGAGAACGATGTACCGGGCGTGGTGAAGTAAGGCTTGCGGACTTCATTGAAGGCGAGGTCGCCGCCGGCTTCGGCGGCATACAAGGCTTCCTTCCAGGCTTTGACCGAACGCGAGCCGGCGTTGTAACGCGCGTTGGCGTTTGCCAGAACGGCGGCAGCCACAGCCGAAATCACCGTTAGCGTACAAATCGCGACTACGAGAGTGCTTCCTTTCTCCGAAGCGAGACGAGATGGGTATTTCATAATCATTAATTACCGCGGCGTTTGTTGCGGAGATAGGCGAGGGTGTAAACAGTGGTCCCCGCACGGCGGGGATCCGCCACCATCTGCTGCTGGGTTTGATTTGCGCCTTGGATGAAGAAGGGTTGAAAAGTTACTGTGCTGGTCGTGTATTCGGTATTCGAAAGTTGCCAGTCGGTGGTTGCGGGGAGGAGCTGGTCGGTGCTGGAAGCGACGGTCGTTACCACGCCATTTTCGGTTCGCGTAATGCTACTGCCGCTCACGGTGTAAACGACGACCGTGCCGCCGATGGTCACGGTAAGGTTGCCAGAGTTAGCGACAGCCGCCGCGGAAAGCGTGGCGGTGGTACTATTAGTTACCGCTGTAATCGTGGTGCCGGCGGGGATCCCATAGCCGACAATCGGTTTACCCACATCGGCCGCCTGGAAATAGGCCGTGCTCGACGTGATGGTCGTCGAGGCGTTGGTGGTAAATGCGTCCATGATGGTGCGATTTCCGTCGCCGTAGATGTAGACATAAAGACCGCTCCCCGTCGCGGTGGCGGCCTTCGACATGGTGATGGAAGTCGCACTGTTGACCGCGCTGATCGTGGTCCCGGCCTGGATGTTGGTTCCGGTGATCGGATTACCCACGTCGCTGCTGGTAAAGGCAGCCTTGCCGGTCGTCGAGGTAAGTGTCGTTAAGCCGCTAGTTGTCTGCCCATCGGCGAATGACCGGGTATTGCGCGTACCGTAATCAACGACCGCTTTGTAGGGCGGCCCCACCACGACTGGCTTTCGCCGCTGACCGATCGTCGTGGCATCGGTGACCGCCTCCGGATCTCCGGCTTGAATCACAAAGTCAGGCATGATGCAGGTAACGGTCTGGAGATCGGCCGAAGTCGTAACGCTGAAGCTGCGCTTCACATCCCGGGAGAGATAATCGATGATTCGAATCTGCTGCATGTGCGTAGAGAAATAGTCGTCGCAGGCGGCGTTCGCGCGGTTCAGGGCGGTCGCCGCCGTAAACAACCCGGCCAAGAGCAGGGTTCCCACCGCCATGGAGACCATGGCTTCGCCGAGGGTAAAACCGCCATTATGCCGATTACGAAGGTTTATCATTTTTTAGTCCCGGCGCATATGATCGTGGAGCTGCTCTCGCTGAGAGGCCGTCCGCCAAGAACGGAATTCCAACTGTAAGTGATATCTACCTGCACAGCCGTGGCCGCGCTCAGGCTGGCGCCGCCCGCCCAGGTAACGCTTGGCGCCACATTTGTATCGGAGAAAGCCGCGGCGGTATTCCACGTGGCGCCTGGCTGGCGAACATAAGTAACTTTCGGGGTCGTCGCCGTCGTCCCCGAGAGGGTGCTAATGGTCACCGTTTCCGTGGCACTCGACGCGAGCGGGGACGCATTGGAAGGGACGGTAAGGTTACGCCGCTGTGAGGGAGTGGGCGCGGGCGAGGCCGCCGGCACGGCCGGCGTGGTCGCCATGTAGGTCGGATCCAAAACGCTCGCGAAATCCGTTCCCCGGATTTGTTCGAGGCGATCGTGGACGCATTCTACGGCGCTGATATTCTCCTTGCTCGACGAGATGTAGCGAATGCATAGGCCAGTCACCTCGAAGATGCCGGAAAAGAAAATGCCCATGATGATCGCCGCGATCATCAATTCTGGGAGCGTCACCCCTGCTTCGCGTTTATTGGGAAGGACCATTTCTAGTAATTATAAGCACCCGCCGTGCCCAAAGATGTCCTCTCCTACGCACTTCCCCGCTGGTCCGCCTCCACTGGCGAACGCGGTAAATATTGCTACGTATTGCCCGCGGAGCGGATTGCAGGTAACTAAGAACAATTTCCATGCCCCCCAGCACCGCCTCCGCGCGAGCCCGCTCGCCTAAACGCCCCCCAAGTCCCTGCCGCTCTTCGCTCTCCATCCGCTGAGCCTGCGCGAAGGAGAAGTCCTCGGATGGATCGTTGAAGGCAAACGCGACGCGGAGATTGCCGCAATCCTCGGGCTGAGCACGCGCACCGTCGAAAAACATGTCCAGCACATCCTCGAAAAGGTCGGCGTGGAAACTCGCACTGGCGCGGTCACGTGGTGCCACGAGCGGCGCCGCGCCATTGAGCGCGCCATCATTCCCAATTCGCAGTGACCACTTGTTGAAGCAGCCGATATCGCTGCGCTTTCCGGCTACGTAATTCCCCCCATTTACGGCGTTCGCGCGATCGCCTCATAATCCGCCTGCTCGTGAATGCTTCCCCTGTTCCCCACCCCGTCTCGCTCCATTTTTCCGGTACCCTCCAGACGCGAAGCGAAAAGATTCTTCAGCGCGTCAAATTCTCCGGCGCGAACGGCGCACCGTTCGGCGCGCGAACCAATACCCTTCGTGCGCGCCGCGCGCCGGCGACCGGAAAGCGCCTGAACAGCCCGACCCCCCGCTGGAACGTTGCCAGCGAACGGACGGACGTTCACGACGCGATCCGGCCCTCGTGCCAGCGCCCGCGTTGGGAAGCGCAATTCACGCGCCAAGTATTCCGGCTCGCCCTGAAAACTTCCCGGCGCGCGCTCTTTTCCTCCAAACCCGCAGTTCCAACCCTCAAACCTCAGATTCGATAATCTTATGGCCAAATCCAGCTACATCAGTCCCACCGACGACGGCTTCGCCGCCCAGCTCCAAACCTTCAAGAACGCCATCCCCGGTTATGCCGCCACGCTTGGCCTCACCACCACCGAGACCAAACCGCAGGCGGACGATGCCGATTACTTCAGTTACGTCCTTGCCTGCCAGCAGATCATGCAGAACGGCGCCCGCCAATGGACTGGCTGGAACGACCTCGAGCGGCGTGGAGGCGACTTGCCGCCCACCGCGGAGCCGGTCGCGCCCACGTTCCCCACGGCCGTGACCGCCGTCGCGCCCGGCATCGAAGCGCGCTTTCGCGCCCTGGTAAAACAGATCAAGGCACAGGCCAGCTATAACGAATCGATCGGCGAAGCGCTCGGCATCGAAGGCGCCCAGCAAGCCGGCCCCGACTACGCGACGCTCCAACCGGTATCAGCGCGACCATCAATGGCACCCTGTCGACATCGGCTGGAATTGGAGTGGGTTCGCCAATTTCCTCGACCAGATCGAAATCCAGGTCGGCCGCGGCCAGGGCTTCATGCCTGTGGCCTTCGACACCACGCCCGGCTACGTCGATACCCAACCGTTCCCCGCCGCACCGGTGAAATGGACCTACCAGGCCATTTACCGCGTTGGCGACGGCCGCGTGGGGCAGTGGAGTAAGCCCGTCGGCGTGACGGTCGGGGGCTAAGCCCTACGATACCGGCGCGAGAGGCCGGGAAGCACCCGGGAATCACAGAGCGGCAAATCGCCGGCGCCCGGGTTAAGCCGAACGCCGGCGCGTACTAACTTCGGAGAAACAGCCGCCGATCAATCCTCGTCGAGGACGACGCGATCCACGAGGACATTGTCCCCTTCGCCCGTGTAATGGACGTGGACCGGGATGCCAACCTTGATGCGAGTCCTGACCGTTTCCTCATCGAGGGTTCGGCCGCTCTTGGTCACGTAGGTGACGGTCTTGCCGAACTTATAGTGGCGCGGTCCGCTCGTTTCCTTGAGCGTGATCACGCTGCCCGGCGTGTATTCGGTGATCGTTCCGCCGCCGTCGGTAGTCGTCGTCGTTGTCGTTGTGCTGGAGGTTTGCGCCCACGCAAATGGAGCGACCATTGCCAGCGCGATGCTGAGTATTGTCTTTTTCACTGATAATCCCTTTCCTTTGTGGATTCCCTTAGTGCGATTCGCCAGGAGACTCCTCCTCGCCCGAGAAGGCGGCGTCCGCTTTCTATTGATTCGGATGCCGCGACGAAGGCGGTCCCCGATGAGCTCTATATTATTGCCGCCCGGCGACCGCCTGCGGCTGGTCGCTTTGCGCTCCCGCCGTGGTCTTGGATGGCTCAACCCAATGCCATGAAAGGATGCTCGAGCGAAATTGTTTTTGGATCGTCTCAAAGTCGGCCTTCCGCGCGGTCAATCTGAAGCTGAGCTGCATCTCGGGCAGGTTAGCGAAAACGACGCTCCGCAGGAAGGTTTCCCCGAGGGCTTGGTAAGCGACAGTAACGGCGTAACTTGCGCCATTCTCGAGATTGACCGGATTCTGTTCTTCCGAGACCAAGGTCACACCCTGGCTGCCGGGCGGCAGGCTCTTGAGAAACTGTTCCCTTAAGGCACTAATTGCCTTGTCATCCAACTTCTGGGGAACCTTCAGCTCTACCGCCTGAATCAACGCTTCGGCGCGGTCTGTCTTTGCCGGCGTGAGCTGCAAGCTAATGACGCTGCCGCGACAGGTCCACTGCCGCGGGGGCTCGTAAACGGCCTGCCGTTTCCCATCTTTGAAAGTAAGCTGCCGAAATGTGATTCCCTCGGCGACGTACTCGCTCACGACCGGAGTCAAATCGAGCGCATTGGCGCTGGCAACCGCGAAAAGGACCAGCAGGAGGCCGGGCACAAGTTTCTGTTTCATTAAGACAATACGCTAGTAGACCTGATACCAACGCTGTTGCTGGAGATAGGCGGCGAGGGTAAAGGTGCCCGGCAGCGTCGCAGTAGCGAGGCGCGTGTCATAGGACCAGCTGTAGGTCGACGGCGTAGTATAGACAGAGCTTGAACCCGTCCAAACACCAGTGGCCTGCGCGCTTTGCCAAAGCTGAACGATCGATCCTTTGTAAGTGAAAGTCTTGCCAGACCAGTTTTCCAGCAGGCGAATGAAGTTTTCCCCGCCGCCGCTGTAGTTCGTGCCGTCACTCGGCACGATGCCTCCAATCAGCGCCGAGTTTACCGTTGTGGTATTCGAAGCAACACGACTCGCCGTTGCGGTTGTGTCATTCCAGGCGTTGGACAAGACGTTGATCGCATCGCCAATGATCACCGTAGGTTTCCACGTCGCGGTGTTTAAATCACCTTGGATGTAAATGGGGTTACCCGAGATGATCGACAGTCCGTTCATGTTGATGGTCGAGCCATTTTTAAGCCGAATGGCGCGCTTGCTGGTTGTGACCGAGTTGCCATTCGCAGTGAATGTCACCGGCGTTCCCGCGCTTGTGTCAGTAATATAAAGCATTGGTCCGGCTGGATTATAGTTCATCCCTTTGACTGGGAAGGTGCTTTTAAGTTTGCTCAAATCCAAGGTTGTGACCCGGATTGCGCCACCTTCACGCACGTCCTGGAACGATTCGTTAAAACTAAGGGCCCCACTGATGTCGTTGACGTCCGACGAGTTCGACGTTCCATTGCTGGTGACTGTAACGGTGTTGTTGGCATCGATGAGGACGACATAGTCTGCCACGTTATAGAAACGGACCGCCTGAATCGGATCGGTGATACCGGTTTGCGGCACCTCAATCAGTTCGTGATAGCTGTGGTTGTTGTTGTTGTTCGTTCCATCCAGGTTCGGATCCCAGCCGAACGGAAGAAACGAAGGCCACATCATTGGGGGCTCGCGGTCGGGAAAGTTCGGCGCACTGAACGAACTATGGACTGGGTCTTTGGACGATGCGCCGTTCACAAAGATGTTCGAAAAAGTAACACGCCCTGAGGTAGGATAGGTCGTGGTAGGCGCCGCAGCGGTAAAGTTGCTCGTTCCGATGTAGAGACTGCCGTTTGTGTGTACTGGCCCGGTGATCGTAAGATTGCTCGCAGGTTGAAGCTCAAGGTCGTCCATGTAAAGGACGGCAAACGTAAACGGCTGGTCGTATTTCTTTTCGAACACGCGGCGCACCTTTGTAGTGACATAGCCGGAGGAGTTGCCGATCGCCGGCACTTTGACGTCAACCGAAGCAAGGTAGTAAAAGCTATACTGCCCATTTGTCGTCGAGGTATTTGGGCCAAAGGCGGCATCGAACTGTGATGAGGAAGCGGGATCCCCGGTTCCCATGTCCGAGACCGGGACTGTGCTAAGCTCCGGATCAGTTGTGTTGCCCGTTTGCAGATCTACCATCGGGTCGACGCCCTGGATGCGGTACTGGGTGACGGTATAGTTCGGCTCCGTGGGAAAGAACGATTTATCGGGCAGCGGAATAATGGGAGGCGCAGCGGTTAGCCCTTCTATGGTTACGGTTGGGGTGGGAGCGGGCCCGGGATTGTACAGGTCGGTAAAGAAGTATTGGGTGGGTAAGGCGTAAGAGGTAATCGCGCTCGCTTTCTTTTTGATGGCCTGGTTTACCTGAATTCGCGACAGATTTCGCCAGTAGGTAAACAGGTGTTCCAGGTGCCCATCGGCTATTTCCATGGCGAGCGCACTCTTTCGGCCGCGCTGGGTTTGCCGCGAAATATGTTGCGTGTAGCCGACGGCCGCGCCAAGCAGGACGAGAATCGTCGCGACGACCGAGATCACGATTATGATTGAGCTTCCGCGTTCCTGAGGTGTGTTGCGCAGGTGCATGGTTACTGGGTTAAGGCCAGGGCCGTTCGGTAATCGACCGTGGTGTTGATGATCATGTTCGTGGCGGCGAAGTTTCGATTGCTCGATTTCGGATCGTTCGTAATAATCTGGATGCCGACGTATTTTGTGTTGAATCCACCGCCGGAATTGAGCGGGGTGTAAAAAGGCATCGCGGTGGTTAGATTGCGTGCGACAACGGCAACATCCTGCCAGTAGAAACTTCCACTGCTATAGCGCTGCTTCAAGAAGTGCAGCTCGCTGCCGTCACAGCGGTAAAGATGGCCGGGCGGGGTTCCGGGGGGGGCCCAGACATAAGTGTTGTTTTTCGAGCCCTCCGTATACAAGCCGGTGGTGTCCTTGGTGTAGGTGCCATTCATCACGGCATAGGCCACACGGTCTGTATAGTAGGTGATCGCGTACGCCTGGCCTTGTAGACGTGGATTAATGTTGGTGTCGGCACCGTTGGAGAGGAAAATATTGCTGTGGTTCGAGGACCCGCTGGCCGTTTGTTTCGTAATGTCCTGTTCAAACAGAGCGCCCCAGAACGGAATAAGAAGGTGTTGGCCTGGAGTAACGTTATAATTATCCTTGATCATGATCAGGTTGGGATTGCCTGGATCTTTCCAGATGTAGTTCGGACCGTTTGAAACGTTTTGAAAAGACACAGCCGCAAACATAGGAGCAGTGGCGTTACCGGCAATCGGAGTCGGACTCGGGTTCGGAGTAGGAAGAGTTATCGGGCTGGTAGTGGAGTCGATGTTGCGCAGCTCGGGCACCGAAACTGCCGCATGAATATCGCGGACCATACGATTAACGCCTCCGCGCGCCTCTTCATGTGCAATGTTGACGGCGGTATTCTTTGCGAACAGCAACAGGCCCGACTGGAGGACTCGGAAGAATACCAGGCCGAGCAGGACGAGCACTGCTCCCGCGATCACCATTTCAGCGACGGTGAAGCCGCGGCAGGTCGTGTTTGCGTTTGAAAGTTTCATCGATCGGCGGTGCGCATCGTGTCCATCACGACGGTGTAGTTGGTGTTCCGGAAGATGTAGCTCACCGTGACCGTGGCGCGCCGAATGTTCAGTCCCACGGTTGTGGATTCGAGGGTTTCCGTAGAGCCAACGTCGGTGACCTGGGTGGTAATAGTGCCTTTGACTATGATGTTGCCAGTAACCGGGTCAGTGTAGATGAAGGCGTCTCGCGCAAGCTGGCCGTTCGACAAATAATAAGGGTAATAAGAGCTTGTTGTCGCCGGCGTTGAGGAACCTAAGGCTGGACTTAGCGCGGCCAATTCGGCGCTCGTCATCAGCTCGAACGGAATGCGTGTTGGGGTAATCATGACATCGAACGGCTCCCTGGAGAGGATCAGGTCAATCTGGTTCTGAGCGGCTGTTTCCGCTTCGGTGTAAAGGCGGGACGACACGGCGTAGTTGGTGATCGAGTTAAAACCGATATAACAGCCCGCGGCCATGGTACCCAGAACCGCCAGGGCAATAACGATTTCGACCAGGGTAAATGCAGCGTGCGTGGCGCCCTGGCAACACCGATCGGGTCTGAACTGGCGCGAGAGCGACAACATTATGGCTTCCATAAGCAGGACCTGTACCGGTCCTTCTGGTGTCTCTGGTCTTGAAACCCGCTCGCCAGAGGGTCATTTTCGCAGGTACCGCTTCTGCTCAAGGAATCCCTATGATTCTCATGCACTCGCGTCCGAAAGAGCAGCGCGAAGCAGTCCGGAACCTTGTTCACCTCGTTCTGATCCGCGACATGGGGACTTTCAATCCGGATCGTTTTAAGGACTGGATCAAGGACATCGACGCCAGGTTTCGCAAGGTAGGCTTGGTGCTCCGTTTCGATATCCGTTCGCGAACCGTCCATTTCACCATCAAGGAGATCCGCTCAGGCCGAACGGCCTTCAACTTCAGCGCATCGACGCGGGTCCAGTTCGACGATCGCGACGTTGTCATGTCGATAGAGGATTTCGGCAAGTCAATGCGGTAGTCAGGCCCGGGGTCTTCGGGGCGTTCACGGAAAACGGCGCGAACATCCGCTCGGCCTGATGCTCCGGCGCGATTCAGTATGGAACTCGCACCCGATGGCCAAAAAACGCGCGCGCTCGTCGCACTGGCTTCACCAACAATGGTGGCGGTTTGCCCTCGCAGAATGGATCGGCCTGTCCCTCGGATTCCTCGTTATCGTCCTGATCTTCTGCCTGTTTTTCATCCGCCGGCACACTCTCGAGTATCATCTTGAGCATACTTACTCCGTGCGCGATCCGGAGTTTTTCGGTTCTGCCCTTGCGCTCTCCGATCCGGTGCCGATCGGCGGCAACAAGATCGAGTTAATGGCCAACGGCGATGAGTATTTTCCAGCGATGCTCAAGGCGATCGGGTCCGCGAAGCGAACGGTTAACTTCGCGACTTACATCCTGCATTCGGATGAGATCGGCCGGCAGTTCCGGGATGCTTTTTGCGAGCGCGCCCGGGCGGGCGTGGAGGTTCGCGTTCTCCTCGACGGAATCGGCTCGGGTTGGAGCCTCGATAACTCGGATGTCCGGATGATGGAGGAAGCCGGCTGCAAGTTTTCCTATTATCATCCCACTCTTTCCCTGCGGATCGACCGCACTAATCGCCGGTCGCATCGGCGCGTCCTCGTCGTGGACGGTAAGGTCGCGTTTACGGGCTCGGCCGGATTTTCCAAAAAATGGGGAGGACATGCCCAGGACAAGTATCATTGGCGGGATACCCAGGTCCGGATCGAAGGACCGCTTGTGGGGAAGCTCCAGTGGGCCTTCGAAGAACATTGGATCAAGACCTTTGGCGAGACCATAAGCGGCGCCGGCCACTTTCCTCCGTTGCCTGATGCCGGCGATCTCAAAGCACAGCTCATCGCCTCGACCTCGTTCTCGATGGCGCCGACTCCGCTCCTCCAGGCGACGGCTTTTGCGGCGGCGGAGAAACGGATCTGGATCACTAATCCCTACTGCACGCCGACCGACGATCATGTGGAGCTTCTCGTGAAAGCTGTGAAACGCGGAGTGGACGTCCGCCTCTTGCTGCCCGGAGTAAATAACGATCAGCCGCTGACGAAATCGGCTGGCCGCGCCGCCTACGGCCGAATGTTAGAAGGCGGCGTGAAGATCTTCGAATACCAACCGACGATGATCCATACCAAGTCGATGGTGATTGACGGCCTCTTCTCCATGTTCGGCTCGTCGAATCTCGATTCGCGCTCCTCGGAAATAAACGAGGAGCTGGACATCGTCGTTTACGACGAAAAATTTGGCCACGAAGCGGAAGCAGTCTTCGAAAAAGATCTGCGCGAGTCGCGCGAATACACCTTGGAAGATTTCAAGAAGCGCTCCTGGTGGGAGCGAACTTCGGAATGGCTGATGCTTCCCTTCCGCTCACAGCTTTAGCACAACCATTCGGCTGAGTGGCCGCGATTCCTGAGCACCGATGCTCTTCTCGCGATGTCATGGAACTCTAATCGGCGCCGCTGTCTTTGTGTTGTTCGCTAACCCTTGCGGCGCAGCCGATGTCGTGGCGCCGAACGCGTTGCGGACCGTCCAGGGCGACACCGGAAATCTTTTTCCGATTCTCTCAAGCCAACCGCTCCGCTACCAGCAAGTGTACGACAAGTCACAATTCGCGGGCTTCGCTGCCGGCGGAGAATACATCACCCAGCTCGCTTTTCGAGTGCACTCGCCAGGTATTCCTTTCACGGCAAGCATCAGCAACTTGCAGGTTAACCTGTCGACCACCGCGAAAACTCCAGATGGCCTTAGCACCACCTTCTCGAGCAACGTGGGGACAGACGATACCGTCGTATTCCCATCAGCGTCGGTGCAATTCGCGACCTCGGTCTCCGGGCCGGGCGACGGTCCCCAAGCCTTCGACCTGGTCATTACCTTCGCCACGCCGTTTCTTTACGATCCGGCGAAAGGCAACCTGCTTCTCGATATTCGGAACGCCTCGGGCGCTACTCACGATCCGGCGAACGATCAACAGATCGATGCGGTTAGCACCGGCGGCGATAGCACGTCTCGCGTTTATAATTTCGGCGACGTTGCTGCCACGCAAGCTGGTCCCGCCGGGAGCGGTTTCCAGATGGATACATTCGGAGCCGTCACCCGCTTCGTCTCCTCGGCCACTGTTCCCACCGTGACCCCGCCACATACGCTTTTGAATAGCGCCACTCGAATGCGCGTGGAAACGGGCGACAACGTTCTTATCGGCGGTTTCATCATCCACGGAGGATCGAAGAAGGTAATTATTCGCGCTATCGGCCCTTCGCTTCGTCAGGCGGGAGTCGTTAACGCTCTCGACAATCCCACGCTCGAGTTACGTAGTAGCGCGGGCTCCCTGATTACTTCGAACGACGACTGGGTTACGAGCTCGCAGCAGCAGGAAATTGTTAATAGCGGAATTCCGCCGAGCGACCCGCGCGAATCCGCCATCGTAGCGACTCTGCCGGAAGGAAATTACACGGCGATTGTAGCAGGCGCCGGCGGCACGGTCGGCGTCGGCCTGGTTGAGGTTTACGATCTTGATCGCAATGCCGCGGGGCGCCTCCTCAATCTGGCCACGCGTGGAAACGTCAAGACAGGTGATGACGTGATGATCGGCGGCTTCATCGTGGGTGGAAACCAGAACACCAGGATAGTCGTGCGCGCCATTGGACCTTCGCTGGCCACGTCCACGCCGCCGGTTGCGGGCGCCCTGGCCGATCCGACCCTGGAGTTCCGCGACTCGCAAGGGAGCCTGCTCGAGAGCAACGATAACTGGATCGATAGCCCGCATAAACAAGCCATCATCGACAGCACCCTGGCTCCTACGAACGACAAGGAATCGGCCATCCTCCTTGCTCTACCGCCCGCTAACTACACCGCGATCGTTCGCGGCGTGAACGGCACTACCGGAATTGGATTGGTTGAAATCTATGACCTCGATTGACATGACTAAGCGCTTCTTGTCTTCCGGCCTGTTTCTCGCGCTGTTCCTGAGTGCGCTGCCGGGAGAAGCCCAGACGCCTGCGCTACCCACGCCCGATCGTTCCGGGATCGAGCATGTGGTCGTGGTAACCATGGAGAATCGTTCGTTCGATCATATCCTCGGCTGGCTCGCTGGCGCGAACGGACAACAGGCCGGCCTGACCTATAACGAGACCTCGGGAACGCCGCACTCCACCTACCATCTGACGGATTACCAAGGCTGCGCCTTTCTCGATCCCGGCCACACCTATTCCGATGGCCGGGTGCAATTCAACGGTGGCGCCGCGAATGGCTGGCTGCTCAACGGCTCGAATTCTTTAAGCGGCACTGCCAACCAGGCAAACGATGTTTTCGCCATCGGTTACTACACGCAGAGTGATGTCTCGTTTCTGGGGAACGCCGCGCCCGCCTGGACCGTGTGCGACAATTATTTCGCTGCCATGATGGCCGAGACCCGGCCGAACCGAATCTACATGCACGCCGCTCAAACGGACCGGCTCGATAACTCGTCTGTGCTTTCCGGTTTGCCGACAATCTGGGATCGCCTGGCCGAACACGGCCAGACCGGGCGCTATTACTATTCCGATGTTTCGTTCCTGGATCTTTGGGGGACGAAGTATGCGGGCATCGTCCATCCATTCGCCCGGTTTCAGGACGACTGCTCAGCCGGCACGTTGCCGAACGTCGCCTTCGTCGATCCGAAATTCCTCGGCGAGGGGTCGGGCACGAGCCAGGACGACCATCCTCACGCCGACATTCGCAACGGCGAGGTTTTTCTTGGCCAGATTTATCAAGCCGTCACGACGAGCCCGAATTGGAAGCACACCGTGCTCATCATTACCTTCGATGAGTGGGGCGGCTTTTTCGATCACGTGGCGCCGCCGCTGGCGCCGATTCCAGCGGCCACTGCCGCGGCCGGCGACACCGATGGCCGGCTCGGCTTTCGCGTTCCCTGCATCGTCATTTCTCCCATGGCGCGACGCGCCTTCATTTCGCACGAGCAATTCGATCACACCTCCATTCTTAGGATGATCGAATGGCGCTGGAGTCTTCCCGCATTAAGCAGCCGCGACGTGGGCGCGAATAACCTGGCCGATGTTCTCGACTTCGTCACGGCGCCAAACCTCGCCGCACCTCCCATCAACGTCCCCGCCGGACCTTTCGGCGCGGCTTGTCCTTAGCGGGTTCGGTTAACACCAATCAGTTCCGCGCGGTCATTTGGCCGCGGGCTGGCGATCTTCCGCGCGCAGCGCAATCGCCCGCAACCACATCCGGCGAATGAGGTCGCTTCCTGGATGAATGAGCCGCCAGTAAATACCAAACCGGCGCACCCCGGCAGGGCTGTTCGCGAATACGCGAGTTTCGGTTGCCACCGTGGATCCTCCGTCTTCACCCGGCGTCACCAGAAAGTTCATGGTAGCGAGCACGACACCTGAAGGCAGGGTCTTGCGAAATAAATCCGGCGCGAGTCGCCCCGATGCTCGCACTCGTCGCGGGGCGGCGACGACAGTTCCTATCACGAGCTCTCGCGGCGCCATGTCGTCGAGGAGGATGAAGGTGGTTTGGGTGGCGACATCGAGCAGCGGTTTTTCCTCCGGCGCATTCAGGATGCTCTCTGGCCCGGTGCCGCCGCAGCGACGGATTGCAGTCAGCGTGCGGAAAAGCAGGATTTCATCGGCGCGCACGTCATGGATCGCGGCAAAGACTTTGGCCGGCGAGGCCGCGATCTTTAGAACATGGCGCTCGCCCACCTGCCATCGCGGCATCCACTCGTCCAGTTTACTGACGCGATCGGTCGCTTCCTGGTTGCCATAGGGCAGGAGCAAAATACCGAGCGATAGCAGCAATCCGAAACCCGCAACCATCAACGCCAGCCGGCGCGTTCGAATATAAACGAAGCGCAATGGCCGAATGACTGAGAGCAGCCCTGCGAAGAACAGGGCGAGGCCGAGGTAGACACCATAAGAATCGAGCATTCCCGTACCGATCGCGACGACCAGGAGACCTCCCGCCATCACCAGAACGGCAATTCCGCGCGTCGAGATTCCCAGCCAACGAAGCGGATAGAGGAAGGAAAGCGCACCGGCCAGGACCAGCGCAAGGCCCGCGACGAGCAGGACGGATTCTAACATGTGGTGGCCGCGAGGCCCGCGTTACGGAGGAAATGTCGCCGGGTTCGAGATGCCGGATGTTTCATCACAGAGACGCCCCAGGGTCGGCGACACGTTTGAAAACGGTTTCAAGTTGCCGTGACCGGACTTGGCCGGTTTACGGCTTGGGAATCGAGGGGGAAGGCGCTTCAATGACGGCCTCCGTCATCGGCGCCGTTGCTGCGGGATCGACGGCCATTTTTCGGTCTTGGATGGCTCGTTTTCGCTTTAGGGCGGCTTCCTTGGTCACCGGAGGAGTGGGTGAAGCGGCGGTTAGGGGTGTCACCGCGGCCGGTCGCGAACATCCGGCTTCCAGACACACGCAGGCGACTAGCAGAGTAATAGCGATTTTCTTCATGATAGCAAATAGCAGGAAGCTTGAGGGCGCGCATTTTCTTCGCGGCCATCCCATCGAGGGAGGACACAGAGGTCCTCCCTCGATCACGGCTATTGCACGTGATAAATCTCGATCAGGCCAATGCCGATGCCGCCACTCTTCCCGGCGATAATCGCCGTGTATTGCCCTGGTGTCATCGTCGTGTAGATGCCCGATTCCTTCGAATTCGACAGGCCCAACCCGTGGGCGGTGAGCTTCCCTGCGGATACAGGATCACTTTGCCAGTCGTCGTTCGAGATCATGAGCGTCCCATTGGAATCGCGCAGCTCAAGCGTCGGATCCGCCAGGACGTTACTCAACCCGGCGTTACTTAGTGACGGTCCGATACCGCGGATGGCAATGTCGGTAGAACCAGCGCCGTTGCCCAGGGTAAACCCGGCTATCATCACGTTGTTCCCGGTCTGCACGAACCCGCGGGTGCTGAGGTTCGCCAGCTGCGAGTCGGCGGCGATGTTAGCATCGTACACCTCCACCGTTCCTACACCGGTAGTGCCTCCCTTTCCGGTCAGCAGGGCTGTGTAATTGCCCGGCACTAGTGTGGTCACAATGGCGGATTCACGGTCGTTGCTCGGCTGGAGGCCGGTGGCTTGGATTTCAGCTTGTTGACTGTCCTTCCAGTTGTCGTTCTGTTGGAGCAGGGCTCCGCTCGAACTGCGTAACTCCAGGGTTGGATCAGCGAGGAAGTCGGTAATACCGAAGCTAGCCAGCGACGGCCCAAGTCCGCGTATCACTACTTTCTTGGGCGTATTGCCGGTAATGATGAACCCACCGATCATCAACTTGTCGCCGGTCTCCACCCGCACTCGGGTGGACAGGTTAGTGGCCTGAGCGGGAACCGCTGTTGGCGTTGCCGTCGCTGTGGCGGTAGCGCTAGCTGTTGCCGTTGCGGTCGCGGTAGCCGTTGGCGTAGCTGTAGCTGTGGCCGTAGCGGTGGCGGTGGCGACAGGTGTGGCGGTCGCTGTCGCGGTGGCGACGGGTGTTGCCGTTGCTGTAGCAGTGGCTACCGGTGTTGCCGTTGCTGTAGCGGTAGCGGTAGCGACGGGGGTGGCTGTGGCCGTAGCGGTAGCGGTGGCTGCAGGTGTTGCTGTCGCTGTGGCGGTAGCTGTGGCGGTAGCTGTGGCTGCGGGTGTAGCGGTCGCAGTTGCGGTCGCCGTGGCTGTGGCTGTTGGCGAGGCAGTCGCTGTCGCTGTTGGCGAGGCGGTAGGCGTCGGTGATGGCGACACGCCCACCGGTTGCACGGAGATGTCAGCAACGAAGGTTCCCGCCGGATAGTTGCCGATGAATGTTTCCGCACCCGTGCTCGTATTACGCGTGTAGAGAGCCATGCTTGCTCCGTCATTCGGATCGTCGTGGCTCACGTAGAGGATGCCTGTCGCTCCACTAATGTCCATGCCGAACCCGGCATTGAACGTGAGGAAGCCAGCTGGATTGTTCACCGTAAACATCTTGCCCGTGTTCGGGCTGGGAACCCCGTTAAGTCCGCCGATGGTCAATAGTCCGTCCTCATTGTAATCCCAGGCGTAGAGGGTTGTTGTGGTCGCACCCGCGACGTTATTGGAGTAAGCCGCGCCAATAACGTTGAACGTCGCGTCACCCGCCTGCGAGTCTGAAGCGTCGAAAGCCAGAATCGTGTCCGTAGCGATCAACGCTCCGGTATTTGGATCGGCCCGGAAATTGTTGTTCGTCGTCCTGCCGGCCGTCACGATCCGAATTACGTCCGCCACCGGGTCAAACTCGATTTCCACCGCGGTAAAGTTGTTGTTGCCGAGCGCAAACCCGGTTCCGACCGGCGTCAGCGCCGCAGTCGTCAGGTTCACTTTGTAAAGCTGAGCCGCGTTGCTGGTCGTATCGTCTGTGCTGATCGCATAGAGCTCGCCCGTTGAAGGACGGAAGTCGATGCTGCGCACGCTGTGACCGGCCACCGCACCCGTGAGAGGGCCAATGTCTGTTACGGTTCCGGGTGTGTTACTGAGGAACTTCACCAAGTCGACTGCCGGTGACGCATCCGAGCTATCGTCTGCCGTTATGCCATAGATCAACTCGCCCGTCGCCGGGGTCGCGGTGGCTGTTGCGGTCGCAGTGGCCGTCGCTGCCGGTGTAGCGGTTGCAGTGGCAGTAGCTGTCGCGCTAGCGGTAGCTGTCGCAGTAGCAGTGGCAGCCGGTGAAGCGGTTGCGGTAGCCGTAGCCGTCGCAGTGGCTGCCGGTGTAGCGGTTGCTGTCGCAGTAGCTGCGGGTGAAGCGGTTGCGGTGGCCGTGGCGGTCGGCGTGGGCGATGGCGCCACACTCTGGAGAATCAGGCCGACATTCAGCTTGAAATTATTGCCAGGTGAGAAGTCGCTCCAGGCAGCTGGAGGATTGGGGACCGCCAGGTAGAAGGCGCCAGAGCGGATGGGGACTTCGTTGTCGAAACTGATGTTGGCGTTGGTGGTGTTTGTCTGTTGAATCCCGATGTAGAAATTACCGGGACCCACAGCCACTGGGCTGGGAAGAGTAATGGTGACAGGCCCTGCCGCCCCCACCGTCCTATCCGAAGCGTCCACGTAGAGAGCCGTGGTTGACGGAGTGCCAGACCCGGAATCCGGATAGATCGCTATCTTGTAGGTCGTGGCGCTCACCGCAGCGAACTCGAGCTTGACGGAAGCTACGGCGTTGGCCGCGGTTGTCGCGAACTTGGCTGTGAACGCCGCCGTGCTCCCATTTACCCCCACGCCCCCGTCGAGAGTCGAGCCTGGGTACTTATACGAGTAATCCAATTGAGTGACGGAAAGCGCCTTGCTCACGCTGTTGTTGGCCGCGTTGTCGTCGGCGGGCACGGAGACCTGGACGGTGTTGCTTCCCAAGGCGCTCGGAGTGAATGGCGCGAAAGTGACCGTGACCTGGCCGCCGCAACCAGGCAGAGACGGGATGACCTGCACGTTGTTGAAGGTGTTGGCTCCGGTAATGTTCAGGGTGACCGACAGGTTGGTCGCCGTAGAGGTGCCAAGGTTGGTGATCACCGCCTTGATGACCTGAGCCGGGGCCAGACCAAGAGGCACTTCGCCTAACGAATAGACGGCCGTAACCGCGATATCGTTTGCAGGACCGGGAGGCAGACCGTTCAAACGCGTCTCAGGCCGGAAATTGCTCGCGGCAATCGTGGTGGGCGCAGCCGCATTGCTCTGGGCTCCCTTGAGGCCAGCGGTAAGCGAGGTCGTGCATGAAACCACCGCAGCTCCCAGCGTGCCTGTGTACTGGCCCCAGTCGAACGCGACGTAAATGCCGCCACCGGTGTAGGTGAAGGGTGAACCGCCCGAAAAGGGAATGTCGAATGCGCCGGTCACGTTCGGCAGGTTCGTCGACGCGTTGTGCACCGTCGTCATCCCGGTAATCGCTGTCGCCCAGGTCGTGCTCTTGAGGTTGGTCGTGTCCGCCGTGTTCTGCATGTAAACGATCAGCGGAGCCGCGCCCGAAGCGCCCGGAGCGGTCGAATAATTCCATCCGATGGAAGTCGGTGACGCGCCAGAAGGATAGCCGCTCGCGGCCAGCTCGGTCGCCGTGATCAAGTACACGGACCGGCCAAAGGCAAAGTTAATATTAGGTGCACGCTCATTGCCCGAGGTTGAACCATTATTCGCCAACACCGTCAGCGGACACGGCGTGGTCCCTGGCGTGGCGGTCGCGGTCGCAGACGCTGTGGCTGTAGGTGTTGAAGTGGCAGTCGCCGTTGCGGTGGCTGTAGCGGTAGCGGCAGGTGTCGCTGTCGCGGTAGCCGTTGCAGTGGCGGTAGCTGTACTAGTCGCCGTAGCTGTAGGTGTACTGGTCGGCGTCGAGGTGGCCGTTGCTGTAGCAGTCGGCGTCGGGCTAGGAGCCGGGACAACTTCGTCAGCGCCCATGTCAGGCGTCGTAGCCGAACGCGGATCATTATCGAAGTCGTTGGTAACGCCGGCGATCGGCGTACCGAGGTTCGCCACCGGCGACGCGTCGGAAGTGAGATGTAGATTTACCGTGGCCGCCGTTCCGTTTGGATTGACGAAGGACGGATCCACTGAGACTGAGTTCGTATCCAGGCCGGTGGCAGTTCTCCAATTAGCAAGAGTCAGCTGGTTAACTGCGTTGAAGCGACCGACGTTTCCATCCGTTCCCGAAACAAACAGGTCGTTGAAGTCACTGCTGGTTCCTGCCGGGTTTGGCGCCGTTCCCGCAATCTGGATCGCATAATGCGCTGCGCCGCCCGCGGCCGCATTGCTGCGCGCGTTCCAGAAGATGTTGTCCTTGAAGTTACGCGTCCCTGTGGTGGCGCTGCTGCTGAAGGCGAAGGTACTGGTTGTTCCAGCCGCAACGCCAGAGCCGCCGACATAAATACTGTTGAAGTAATAATCGGAGTTTTGACCGGCCGCGTTGACGCTGTCGACGATTCCGACAACCTCATACGGAGTAGTGATGGAAGCGCCAGTGGCATCAAGGCCCAGGCGAATCATGTTGTTCTTATAGGTAGCTCTGCTCGCCGCCGCCGGGGCCACCGTGCCTCTCACCAGAATTCCCCGCAACTGCGAAGTCGTAGCGGTCGTGGTGATCGAACACGAATGGATGAAATTCCGTTCCACCACATTAGCCGTATCCGGGAAGCTCAGATCCATTGCGTAGATTGCCGTTAGACCCCCTCCAGTAACGATGTTGCTCAACGAATGGATCGTGTTTTGCGAAACCGTGTTCACGCCCGGAGTCACACTACCCGCCAGGACGATGCCCCTCATGGTGATCTGGCCGGCAACATTTGAGTTACTCACCATGTTACGAATGATGTTTCCAGTCGCGCTGATGTTGCCACTTCCGCCGGTGAAGACGAAGGGTTGGTCAATTCCATGCATCAGGTACTGGCCAACGATATTGTCGGTAATCGACCCGGGGGCCGTTCCACCAATGACGTTATTATTCACCGTCACGGTCTGGCCCGGGAACGAGATGATCTGAATTCCTCCAAATCCAACTCTCGTGCCCGTCCCGCCGGAGTTAATGGTGATGGTTCCCATCTGATTATTGGCGATGAGGTCGTCTGATTGGCTGAAGTCGAGGATACCTGTCTCTCGCAACGTGCTGTTCGTGGTCGAGGTGGCATTAATGACGATGCTGGATGAGGCATCCAGGCTTCCAATCTTGTTCCCGGTCACATCACCGACGGTGAAGAAACCAGCGCCGAACCCGGCGCCGCCGCCGAGCTGAATGGCGATAAAGCCTGCCGAACTCACCGTCGCCTGGCTGGCCAAAGTCTGGGCGCGAGCGGTCGTCTGGTTAATACCGGAAATGGTATTGTTCTGAATACTGGTGGGATCGCTGACGTCGGTGTTTTGCGCATCGATGCCCCTGAACTCGTTACTCGAGCCGCTGATCGTAGTCGTCCCAGTGCCATTGGCAGCGCCAAAGCCAATCGTGTTCCCGGTGACGGTGAATGAACCGCCCACCACCGATGTGGTGTCGAGGAAGTTCAAGGTGATGCCGGCGTAACGCAGCGCTGCGCCAGTGAACACCTGAGGAGTCGTCTGATAGAGGCGATTATTCGAAAGCGTCCAAAGCGTGCTATTCGTTTGAAGGCTAATGCCGGATACCGAAGTCGTCGGGCTGAAGAAGTCGAAGATGTTGTTGTTATTGATGACGTTCAGCGTGTTGTCGTTTGGAGTGACCGATCCCAGGGACATGACACCCTTGGTCGGCAAATTGGCGCCGGCCGGTCCGATGTTGTTATTCGCAACGGTGTTGCCGGTATTGGCCCCACCGGTCGACGTGCTGAACAGGATGGTACCGGTAGCCACCGCGACGGCCCCGGTCGATGAACCGAGCACGGTGCAGTTTGTGACGGTGTCACCCGAGGTGCCGTTGATGAAACGGATCGTGCTGGTTCCAGCTGTCGGATCTGCGGTCGTGTTCGAGATCGTCAGTGAATCCGTGCCATTGTTCAGACCATCGATCTTGGCGTTGTCCGCGCCGTTAAGGTCAATCAACGGATTGCCGGCCAAGGTCGCGCCAGTTACGGTGCGAGCGCCAGATGGCTTAACCGTCAGCGAAGTCCAGGAACCGCCAGTTGGCTGATTCAAGGTGGCCGTCGTGACGGCTTCATTCGTGTCGCCGACAATCGTGACCGTAATAGTATTGCCAGTCTGGGTGGCATTAGCGTTGATCGCGGCGAACGCCAGCCCCAGCGTGGGATAACTGCCATCCGCGCCGGTCGAACCCGCAACCACTACGTTGCCCCCAGGTGTCGCAGTAGCTGTTGCAGTTGCGGTAGGAGTAGAGGTAGCAGTAGCCGTAGGTGTACTCGTCGCCGTTGCAGTAGGTGTGGAGGTGGCGGTCGCAGTAGGCGTTGACGTCGCAGTCGCCGTTGGCGTTGAGGTGGCGGTTGCGGTAGGCGTTGACGTCGCAGTCGCAGTCGGCGTCGAGGTTGCGGTCGCTGTTGGCGTCGGCGAAGGCAGGACTGTCGTAAATTCATCCGCACCGATATCCGGCGTGGTGACGTTTCGGGTATCGCCATCGTAGTCGTCGGTGATGCCTGCAACTGGCGTGCCGCCGTTTTCGGCCTGCGTGGTAATCGAGGGGTTTATGTGCAAATAGTTGGCAAGAGAACCATTTGTTGTATTCAGGAACGGCGGGAGCTCGGTTACGCTCGCGCTCTCGCGCGGTCCAACAAACGCCTTGTAACTGCCGAGCGTTTGCTGTGGGTTTGTCAAAGCGGCTACGGTTCCATCCACATAAATCAGGTGATCAACAGCCGGCGTGCCCGCGTAGAGCAGATTGTTGTTTGTCGTGCTCGCCAAATTCGTCGCGGTGGTCGTCCCAAGTCTAAAGTAGGCAGTCTGCGGGAGAGTGGCGCCGTTGCTTGATGACACGTTATTCACGAAGATATTGTCGATGGGGTTCACGTTCGGAACGTCGTTGGTCGCACCGCCGATATAAAGGCAATAGGTTTGGGTCGGTGTCGTCCCGTCGAGATAGACCGTATTGTAGGAGACGTTGAAGGTGGCAGCGACGGCGCTCTGCAGGTTCAATCCCCTCGCGGCTTGGAAGAACGCCGAGGTGGTCGCATAGAGCCGGCCCACAATGTTGTTAGTAACATTGATGGTGTTGGTAGCGGCAGCCGCCGTGGAATTGATCCCGATCACAGCGCCCGGCGAGCAGACAACGTCGAACACCTTGTTCTTAAAGATGTTGACGGTAGCGCCCGTGTTCTGGTTGAAAATGCCCGCGACAACAGGGCCGGCCGTCGATGTCGACGAAATGCCGCTGACCGTGTTGCCGTTAAGGTTGAAGGTGGTTATCGCAGTGGAGCCGCCCAGGATACCAATATTCTGTCCCCCGGTTCCGGTCGAACTCAGACCGGAAATCGTATTGTTTGAACAGGTTTGGCTCGCACCGCCGTTGCTTGAACCGATCGAAATACCGGTCAGTGACGTGCCCGTGGCGGCTGGGGCATAAGTAATATTGGAAATGGTGTTGTTGGATACATTCGTACCATTGCCACCAAAATTTGAACTCACCCCCGTAATAGCAGCGGTGCCGCCAACCCAATTACTAAAGGTATTGCCCGTAATCGTCTTGGTTGGTCCGCTCGCATTCGAGACGCCGTTGATGTTGCTCCAGCCGATGATGGTAGTCGCGCCGGTGACGGTGATATTGGAGAAGTTGTTGTTGTTGTTGTTGTGGACAACACCGTTCACGTCAAGACTGGCGTCGCTGAAGCCCAACACTTGCCCGCCGGCTCCGGTCTTGGTGAACCCGGTAACGATCGAGTTACTGTTGATGTTCTTCGTGCCTCCGGCCGGGGCCGTCATGCTGTTGCCGATGAACGTAACATTCCCGGTGGTATTCACCGACATGTTGCTGAAGGTGTTACTGCTGATTGACGTCGTCAGGTTCGTGCTCGCAACGTTAATAAACGTAATTGCTCCGGAGGCACCTGCGACGGTATGCCCAAATGTGTTGAAGTTGTTACTGTTGACATTCAGGACGCTTGTGGTGCTCGCCGAACCGGACGGGTAGCTGATTCCATTCATTGCCCCCGCCGTGACTGCGCTCTGCAGCGAAATAGTGTTGCTGTTGATCGCATTGGTAAACGTTGTCGTTGGGGCATTGGAAGCCGCCGGCACCTGAATACCGTTCAAGGTTCCCGCAGTAGTGCCACCGACCGAACTGGCCACGGTGTTAAAAGAAACGTTAAAGCCGTTTGAATTGCGGACGAGAATCCCGTTCACCGTTCCGGAGACATTGGCGTAGCCTGAAAAGGTCCCGGTAGTGCCAAAGTTCGTGATACTATTAGCCTGTGCCCCGCCGGCTCCACCAATATCAACACCGGTGTTCGCATCAGCGGCCGCGGTCGGACCAACCACAACTATTCCGTCGTTCACATTGCTGATTGCATTGCCATATACCTTTAGGCCGCTGTTTCCACCGCCAGCACCCGTGGCGGTCGCGGAAGTGGTGACCGAAGTGGCGCTGTGGGTCGAGTTGCTGTAAATACCGAACGTGTTTTGATAGGTCCGGTTGAGCGAAATGGTGTTGTTCTGGATCGTATTGTTTTGCGAACCCGTCGTCGTAGACGAGTAGAGCAGAGCGACGCCCCACTCCGTCATGTTATTGGTCCCTGCCGCAGTAACGGTATTCGTCGGGTCCTCCTGCATGATAAAGCTCTGGAGCGTGATCCAGTTCGCGCCGATCAACTTAAAGATGGCGTCGTTCAACGCGCCAGCAGTGAGAGCGTTGGAGCCGGTGATCGTGTTGTTGTCGCTTTGAATGACAATCGTGTTCGTCGCGGTCCCGCCTGCCTGGGTGATGGCATAACCTCCCGCCGGCGCCGTTTCATTTACGTGAAGGGTAATGATAACCGGGCTGGTGATCGTGGCGGCATTGAGCGCGGTGATGGCGGCGGCCAGGGTTGTATAATTCGGAGCAAGCCCCGACCCACTATTGGTGGTCACGTTAAAGGGAGGAATCGTCGCCGTGGCAGTGGCGGTGGCGGTGGCCGTGGCGGTAGGAGTGGACGTGGCGGTAGCTGTAGGTGTGGACGTTGCCGTTGCTGTAGGTGTCGACGTCGCAGTGGCGGTGGCGGTGGCCGTTGCTGTGGCCGTAGCTGTGGCGGTCGCAGTCGGCGTTGGGCTGGCGGCTGCGCATGCGCCGGGCCCTGCGGTGTTGTCGATGAATCCCGAAACGGTGCCGCTGAATGTATTCGAATTTGTCGCGGCGCTAGATGTGTCCACGACAATGACGAAATTCGTCGACGCTGGGACGGTAAAGGAATAACTAGCGCTCCCTACAGTGGTCCCCAAGCCGGTGATTCCGCTGTCGCCGAGGTAATTCAGGCAAATATTTGGGTCGTTCTGGACTACCGGCGCAGTATACGCGGTCTGATAGGCCGCACTCTGAATGTCCCCAACGGGAGCAACGCCGCCCGACAGCGGCGAATTGATCGTGGCAGTAAAACATCTGGGCGATCCGCTGGTGTTGTTGAAGGTGAAGGTTTTGTAGTGGCGGGTCCCGGCAGTGTTGATCGCGCCCGGGCAAGCCTTTCCTGAGCAGGTGCTGGCGATGGCAGTGCGGCCCAAGCGATCCGCCTCAGTGGAATCGCTCGTCGTAACGGTGGTTGCGGCGATGGTCTGGTCTGCGCCGCCGCCACAGGTTGGCACGGTGAGCGGGATCGACTTGGTCCCGCTGGCAAAGGTAAGATTAAGCGAAAGGGCAATGTTCGTGCCGCAGACAAACGAGCTGTCCACGGAGATGGTGAAGGGCACGGAGTTGTTGCCGGTTTGATCGATGACCAGATCGGAATAGGTCGCGCTGCCCTGAGTCACGGTCACGCCCGCAGTCGAGGTCGTCAAGGTGGAGGAGATGGCTGTTTCCGTGCTGCAGCCGTCGTTTTTAACTGGAATATTCAGGTTAACGCATTCGTTGCGATTGACGATGCCGTTGCCATTGCCGCCCGAGGTCGTGTCGTTAATTGCGACCGCGCTCGCATCGAGCTTGGAGACGCCGGTCATGCAAAAGTCCTGGTTGCTTGTTCCAGAGCTAATAACTGTAACCGGGGGGGAGGTGGGCGTACCGGTAGTGCAGTTGCGGGCGGTATCGGCGGCGCTCGCGGTGTAGCTGCCGGCCGGCGCGAGGATCGAATACACACCGGAAGCATTCGTAACTGCGGCGAAGCCGTTGCTAAGGGTCACGATTACTCCAGAAATCGGAGCGCCAGTGGCGCACGAGGTGACGGTGCCGGTGACTGTCCCCCAGGCCGGGGCGCTGGTGCAGCTGGGAAACCGGTACGATGCCACGCGGGTGGACCAGTTGAAAGCGCCTGTCGTCTGTAAGTATTCATTCGTGTAGTAGAAGGTGCACTGGTCGACTGGATCAAGGGTCATCGAGCTATAATCACCCCAGCGGTTGACGCCGGTAACAGTCTGGGAACCAGCGCCGGCCTGCACCTGCACTTCGGTGCCCATGGTGTTGATTGTGTCGGTGGCGAGACGGCCCGTTATCCAGATGGATGGAAAGGTCGTTGCGCTCGATTTGCTGTAACCAAGCGCGAGGTCGCCGTCTTTATCCATAGCGATCGACCCCAGCCAGCGATAGTCAGTGTCTGGGTCGTATGTGGATTGCTGAAAAATGGTGGGCGTGGCCGTTGAGTTACCCGCATTCCGGAATTCGTACCACCGGATGGCGTCGTGGGCGGTTGATCCGTTGACAGGGATATTCGCCAGGAGCGACTCCTGTGGCGCAGCCTGAGTCCCATTGTTGCGATAAGCCAGGCGATACATGAAATGGCCCTTAATGTTATCGAGAGCGGCTGTACTAGCCTGGCCAGATTGCGGAACACATCGGCGCCCGGTACTCACACAGCTGGCGGTGGCATAGGCTGTGTTCGTAATAGTTGCCTCAGTCAGGAGGATCGTAGGAACGGCTCCCCATGTCACCGCGACTCTGGTCGAGGCGGTCATTGTGAGGTCAGTAGGATGGGGTCCGAGAACAAACGCCGCCTCGCCCACCGGTGGGGGGGTCAGACTATCGAGATCGGCCGGGAGAAATCCGAATTGGAAGCTGCCTCCGTAGGTGGTGAGATTCGCACTCTGCATCCGGGCCGCTTGACCTGCGATCATTGCTGCGCGTTCGAAGGCATATACACGGGCGGCGACGACGGCGGTACCGGCCGAGTTAAAGACGTGTCCGCTCATGTAATAGGCATCTGGCCATACTCCCGTGTGCGGATAATCGACGAAATTCACAGTGTCCGTAACGAAATCATAGAGATACCAGGCGCCAGTCGCGTCACCGGTCTGGGAGACCGCGAAGCACTGGTGCGAGAAACTCCCGGCGGGACCGTTGACCACAAACTGCGACACTACCCAGCGATCGGAAAGAAGGTCATAGGACACGACAGGATCCCCATCGTTGTGCGTGGCGCAAACGCCTCCGAGCGACTGGAAGAGGGTATTGCCAGCGGCCGGACCGAAGAGCAGCGCTCCCGTATTCTTATTGAAAACCGCAAAGCTCGTGTTGTTCCACTGCATGTACTGCGTCGCGCCGACGCGGCCGTTCACATCGGGCGGATTGCTCCCAGGGGTGAACCCGGCGAGTCCTACGCCGACGCCATCCCAGCTCACGCCGGTTGGTGCCGGTGCTGAGTAGATCGGACCCGGGGTCGTCTGGAGCGCAGTGTCAACGCCGGCGCCTTCCGTTGGTCCCGGCGGAGTCATCGGTTCCAGGTTGTGATGACCGGGTGCCATCGCTGGCGGGATCACGGGCATATCGCGCAATGCGCCGGTGACTACGGGCGTCACCCCTTTGGTAAGCTGGGGCGCAGCAGCGCTGACTGGCGCGCTGGCTTGCGCGGGCTCCGAGGCTACGGTGAAGCCGCTCAGGGCGAAAATCGCGAGCGCCAAGCCGATGCAGCACAAGGCGAATCCAAAAAGGGATCGCGGATTAAAGAATGCCGATTGAGATGTTGGTTTTTTCTTCATGTGGTGCGGAGCGGCGGATTGTTTACAGACTGAGTGAGCGGGCGTTGCTAATACTGAGCGTGCAACTCGCTCACGCAGGGCGACGCTGGGCGCCAGGGTGCGAAGGGGGATCGACGACTAATGGTACTACTGTGGACGGTTCGGAGTTGATTCGGCCTTTCTAAATCAAATGCCGATTTAGTGTCAACGTTTTTCGCACCACATTATCGGAATTTTTCTGATGCACTTCTGCGCGGCAGGAGAACCCCTTTGCAGAGAGCCAGATGAGAAGGGAATACCATCCTGGAAGCCGAGTCTCAGTCCACTGGCGCCGAAGAGAATTGCCGTCGCGTTCTTCCCTCGCTGACAGACGATTAGCGGCCCTGATCGCTTGTCCCGCCCACCGCAAAATCCACCAGACGCCAGCGCTCCCCCTCTTTTCGATAGGTAATGTTGAGACGGTAAACCTGTTCGCCGGGTGGCGTCTGGCCGCGCGAGTACTGCTCTCGTTGCTCCAGAGGAATCCATCCAGTAAGCCCGCCGGTGATCGTTCCACCTTTGCTCGGATCAAAGCTCGCGTGAATACTGACTGCGACCTCGCAGGTGCCGCCGGCGCATGACACGCGATCCACTTTTGCCGCCTGGAATTTGAGCACCTGGGTCCCTTCTGCGCTCGACGGGCATTCCGGGCAGTCGGCGGCGCTCGTCGTCTTGGCCGGCATTGCTTTGGTCAACCAGACAAACGCGAGACAATCCTCCACAATATTGTCTTCTGAAGGCTGTGACTCCGTCTCCTCCCGCTCTGGCGAATTCGCGACTCCGGACTCATGCTCGCTGGTCTTGTCGGATTTGTCTTTCCTGTCTGAATCCGATCTCTTTGAACACGCCGCGGCCAGCAGCACAAGAGCGATAAGTGTGACCTGAAAAATTTTCACTTGTTCCCTGTATCGTTTGAATATATCCGCGGCAAAACGAACTTTTCGCACCGTTGAAGCGCGGAGAAGGGATGATTTTTTGCAGGCCCGAAGAAACGTGCAGGTCCCGAACTCTTTCGGGCCTGCGATCCAACAGAGACGGCCCAAAGGGCCGTGGCATAGCTACTTCAGATTGTAGATCTCGACGAGGGCGATGCCGATGCCACCGTTCTTGCCGGCGACGATCGCGGTAAATTGTCCCGGTGGCGCCAGGGACGTGAAGATGCCGGATTCCTTCGGATCGGAGAGGGCGAGACCGTTGGCGGTGAGATCCGCCGCCATCACTGGGTCATCCAGCCAATTGTCGTTCGAAATCATGATGGTCCCGTCCGCGTTGTGGAGCTCGAGGGTCGGATCGGCCAGCACATTGCTAAGGCCGTTGCTGGTCAACGACGGTCCAAGAGCGCGCACGGCAATCCGCGTGGGCAGATTGCTTCCGCCGAGGACGAAGCCGCCGATCATTACCTCGTTGCCGGTCTGCACAAACCCGCGGGTGCTGATGTTCGCCAGATCGGAGTCCACCGCCTGGTTGTTATCGTAAACCTCGATCAGGCCGATGCCGGTCGTCTGGTTCACGCCCTTGAGGATCACGGTGTAGGCAGCGGGCGGCAGCGTGGCCAGGATCACAGACTCGCGATCGTCGGTCGGCTGGTAGACGGTCCCTTCGATCTGAGCTTTCTGCGTGTCCTTCCAATCGTCGTTCGTAGTAATCAGGGCGCCGTTCGATCCGTGCAATTCGATCACAGGATTCTGCAACAGAGAACCTGCGGGCAGACCGGAGCTGACCAGGGACGGTCCTATGCCGCGGAGCACGACTGGCTTGGGGACGTTACCGGTGATGATGAACCCGGCGATCATGACCTTGTCGCCTGTGTCAACGCGCAAGCGCGTGGAGATGTTCAAGGCCTGGGCCGGGGTGGCGGTCGGCGTCGCCGTGGCGGTAGCCGTGGCGCTCGCGGTAGGTGTAGCTGTGGCGGTGGCCGTAGCTGTCGGGGTGGCGGTTGCCGTCGCTGTGGCTGTGGCCGTTGCCGTGGGCGTGGCGGTGGCGGTCGCCGTTGCAGTCGGGGTGGGCGAAGCCAGGGCGATGACTGTCAAAACAAAGTTCTGGCTGGCGGCCGGCGTAACCCCGTTGTCAGCAGTGATGGTGATTGGATAAGTGCCGCCGCTGCCAGCGCCCGGGGTGCCGGAAAGGGTTGCGGTACCGTTGTTGTTATTGACGAAGCTTACGCTCGCCGGCAGAGAACCGCTGCGCGTGATCGACATGCTCGCATTCGTCGGGAACCCGGTCGTAGTCACCGTAAAGGTGCCGGCGGAGCCCTGGGTAAAGGTGGTGTTGTCCGCGCTGGTAATCGCAGGCGCCTCCTTGACGGTCAGCGTGAAGCTCTGGGTCGCATCCGGCGCGATGCCGTTGCTGGCCTTGAACGTAATGGGATAAACGCCGCCCGTGTTGGGGTTCGGCGTTCCAGAGAGAGTTGCCGTGCCGTTGTTCTGGTTGGCGAAGGTCAAACCTCCCGGCAGCGCGCCCGTCTCCGTGATTACCATGCTCGCCCCGCCCGGCACCCCGGTCGTGGTCACGGTGAAGACATCGAGGGTGCCGACCTTGAAGATGAAGCTGTTCGCGCTGGTGATGGCGGGTGACTGGCCGACGGTAATGTTCGCGGTGCCAGTGATGGACGCGGTCACCGTGTCCTTCGCGGTAATGCTCTGGTTGCCGCCCGTGACCAGCGTCGCACTAAACTGGTGGCTGCCGTTGTCGCCGGCGAGGAAGGTGTAGTCTCCTGGCACCGACGAGCCAGCCCCGGCGTCCGACTTCGTGAAGTGAACCGTGCCAGTGTAACCGGTGGCGGTGTTAGTGAAGGCATCGAGCGCCATGACGGTGAAGTTGAACGCGCTATTAGGCAGCACGGACGCTGGCGCCACCAGGGCGAAGTGAGTCGCGGCACCCGGAGAGACGTTGATATTGGCGATGGTCCCGTTAATCCCGGCATTGACCGAGTCCGTGGCCGTGATCTTCTGGTTACCCGAAGTCTTTAGCGTGGCACTAAAGGTGTGTGAGCCATTGTCGCCCGCTACAAACTGGTAGTTGGCCGGCAACACGGCCTGCCCATCGGTGCTGGTGAACTTGGCGGTGCCCAGGTAACCGGTCGCGATGTTATTCGACGCATCGAGCGCCGTGACCACGAAGTTAAACGCGACGCCAGCAGTCGCGCTGGCAGGCGCGCTCACCGAGAAGTGGGTCGCCGCTCCGGCGCTGACCGAGATGGGAAAAGTCGTGCGTGTGAGGGAACTCGTGACGGTATCAGTCGCCGTAATGGTCTGATTACCCGCCGTGTTTAGCGTCGCGCTGAACTGATGCGAGCCCCCATCACCACCGCTAAAGGTATAGTCACTGGGCAGGCTGGCCGCGCCATCGGTGCTCGTGAAGTGAACCGTGCCGGTATAACCCGTAGCGTTGTTATTAAACTGGTCGAGCGCCACGACGCTGAAGTTGAACCCGACCCCCGCCGTGGCGCCCCCCGGCGACGAGACGGAGAAATGGGTCGCGCCCGCGGCGCTCACGAAAGTATTCGCCGAGCCCGTGATCGTGTTGGTCACCGTGTCCGTCGCCGTAAGAGTCTGTGTCCGGGGGGTGACGTAAGTAACTCCATTAGGGAAGGTGTGCGTGCCGGCGTCGGCGACCGTGAAGGTGTAATTTGACGGAACCGCCGAGCCCCCACCTGTGTCGGTCGTGGTAAAGTGGACGGTGCCCGTGTAGTTCGTATCGGTGTTACCCGCGGCGTCGAGCGCCGTTACCGTGACAGTGAACGGCGATCCGGCCGTCGCATTCGCTGGCGCAGTTACGGTAAAGTGGGTAGCTGGCCCGGCGGTGTTCGTGAGCGTGAAGTCAGCCGATCCATTGAAGCTCGGGGCCGTGGCGGATACCGTGTAAGTGCCGGGTATGCTATTCGCGCTGGCACTAACCGTCGCCACGCCGCTGGCATCGCTGTTCACCGGATTGGTGGTCGTGAAGGTGGCGCTGGCTCCATTCCCTGCCGGAGTTGCAGTGAAGGTAACCGGCACGCCGCTGACTCCGTTGCCAGACTCAGAGACAGTGGCTTTCAACGCCGTCGCGAACGGCGTGCTTACTATCGTGCTTTGTGGCGTTCCCGCTGTAGCAACGATCGTGTAGTTCGCTTCCACTGCGCCTATGTCCACCGTGGTGTTAACCACGCGCGGGAAGCCGGGGCCTCGTTGGTCAACCGGGAGTGCTTCGGCCACGTTGGCATCGTTATCCAAATCGAAGGTGTCCGCCGGCAAGAGCGCGTTACTTCCATTATTGATCGCAAGGCTGCCCAAGGCAGGCACGTGCGTCTGGGTCGGCCCGCCGTTGTTTCCGAGAATTCCAAGGAGCGGATCAACGTTCAATTGGTTGTTGGCGCCGGCGATGGTCGCGCCGTTGGTATTGCCGATGAGACTGTAATCGACGTTGACCGAACCATTGATGTCGTCCGCCGTTGTGCTCGGGCTGCCGCCGTTGAAGTTGCCTGAGACGATCGTGTTCTTAAGGGTGACCGTTCCGCTGAAAGCGCGGATACCGCCACCAGTGCCGGACGCGTTGGTGTCGTTATCGGCACGATTTCCGGTGATCGTGACGTTGGTCAGAGTCGTGGTCGCCGTGGCAGCCGATGCATTGTTCGTGTTATAAATTCCGCCGCCGTCCGTATTGCTCCTGTTCCCACTGATGGTCGTATTGACGATTCGCAACGTCGCGTTGCCTGAAGCAGCCGAGCCAAAGTTATCGATGGCGCCACCCGTGCCTGAGGCAGAGTTATTCGTAAACGTACTGTTGAGAATATCCACCGTGGCGGTGCCGGTGTCGCCGTAGTTATACAAGGCGCCGCCGTTGACTGCGCTGTTATTAGCGAACGTGCAACTCTTCACGACCGTGTTCGCGCTGCCGGAGCCAAAGCCGCTGTTGAAGATACCACCACCGCTATCGGCCGCGGCGTTACCAGTCAGGACGCAGTTAGATACCGTGAGCGCACTGTGGTCGTTGAAGATACCGCCGCCTTCGTTCGCGGGGAAGGCGCCGGAGGCGTTGCCATTGGCAATAGTGAGCCCCGAGATGGCCACGGTCTTACCAGGTTGGACCTCAACGACGCGGCTAACGTTGTTTCCGCTGACGGTGATGACGGAGGCCCCTGGCCCTGTGATCGTAACATTCTTATCGACCACTAGTTTGCCAGTGGTGAGCGTGATCGTTCCCGTTACTCCCGCCTGGAAGTTAATGGTGCTACCGTCGCAAACGTCGAGCAACGCCTGGCGCAGCGAACCGGCGCCCGCGTCGTTCAGGTTGACGACCGTCGCTGGATTCGAGCAGGCGTTGACCACCTGTGAAACCGCGCTGGAGGTGGAAGCAAGGTAATTCGCATCGCCGCTGTATTGAGCGGTGATCGAGTGTGGCGAGCCGGCGACAGTCAAGCTGGAGGTCGTGCAGACCGCCTGGTCTGGGTTCAAACCATTCAGCGTTTGAGCCGTGCCACCCTCAGTGCAAGTGATTGGCGTCGCTCCATCGAAGAAGGTCACCGTTCCACCAGGTGTCCCTGGAGGCGCCCCCACTGGAGCTACGGTCGCGGTAAAGGTAACTGCGAATCCGTTGGAGGAAGGATTCTGGGACGAGACCAGGGCTGTCGTCGTCGATTGCTTGATCACGATCGTGTAAGCCTGCGAACCGGTAGCTCCAACCGTATCGGTGGCGGTAACGGTGAAGTTATAGGACCCGGGCGTCGTTGGCGTCCCTGAGATGACCCCGCTGTTGCTGTCCAGGCCCAACCCAGGAGGTAACGTCCCGGTGAAGCTGAAGGTCTTCGCGCCCGTGCCGCCACTGGCGGAAACGGTCTGGTTATAGGCTGTGCCCACCTGTCCGGCCGGCAGAGTCGCCGGAGTCACCGTGATCACAGCGTTGATCACGATCTGGTAGGCCTTCGACGTATTCGCTCCAAGCGAGTCAGTTGCCTTGATTGTGAAGTTGAAGGTGTTCGCAACCGTCGGCGTGCCGGTGATCGCGCCGGTATTGGCGTCGAGGCTCAGGCCATCGGGCAAGCTGCCGACACTTACCGAGTAGGTGATCGCGCCAGTGCCGCCGCTGGTAGAGATCGTCTGACTGTAACCAGGTTGATCCTTGGTCCACGGAGCCAAAGGCGAGTTGGTATTAAAGGTGATGGCCGGCGCCACGGTGATGGTGAACGGTGTGGTGTCAAAGGTTCCCGCGGTATTAGTCGCGCGAACGATAATGCCGGAGAACGTCCCTGCCGTTGTCGGATTCGAAGCAGTCAAGGCACCCGCGGCGCTAAGAGTGAAGCCGCCCGGCAACGCACCGGATCCGGGAGCCAGCGCGTAGGTCGGTGTCGGGCATCCATTCGCGACAAAGTTGTAGCCGGCATACGCGAAGCCCACCGTCGCCGTGCTCGGAGGCGTCTGGGCACTGAACGAGCTCGGCGGGAAATGCACCGGCACGCTCGTGGTGTTGGTGTTGACCGTGACGAAGTTGCTGCCGGAAATATTTGCCGTGTTGGTGATGTTCCCGCAGAATCCGGTCGCGTTCACCGTCGCATCGAATTTCACCGTCACGGTGGTGCCAGGGTTCAACGTGCCAATGGTGACCGGCAGGTTGAGGAAGTGACTTCCGGTAACGCTGCCGGGAATGGCGCCGAGCGCCTGGCCTTTCGCCGGCAGTCGGCGCTCGCCCTTGGTCAGGAAGCCATACATCAAGCTATCGCGGTCCTGTTCCTCGTAAGAATCAGGCAGTCCAATCGCATGACCCATTTCGTGCATGATCGTCGTAAGCAGATCGAGATGACCGGCCGGCGAGTCCGCAGGGTCGGTGTAGCTGCGGGTGCCGGAAACAGATTTGCTAAACTGCTTCTCGTCTTTTCCAGAATCAACGAACCAGCCGTTGCCGCCGGCGTTCTCGCTTACGCGAATGCGATGGGCGTCCGCTTCCCCGAGATAAATAGAAGGTAACTCCGCGACTTCGAACTTCATCTTGTCGATAGTACTGATCTGCTCCGCTGTTAGCCCGGTGGCGATCCACCGCGCGCGCGCTTCGGCGACCACCTTGCTTAAGTCAGCGCGGGTAAGAATGGAGACCGGCTCTTTTACCTTTGCAGGCGCTTGGACCGAGCTTTCCGCCGGCTGTGGCTGAGCCACTGGAGCCGGTCGCGTTACAACCGCGGTGGAAGGATTAGCGGCGACTTTGGCCTCGACTCCGCCATCGGAGTAGAGCAGCGGGTTCGAAATGACAGGTAGGACGGGCGCGCTGTTCGTAAGCGTGATAGTTCCAGACGTCGTGACCGTCGGCGGGTTAGTGGTATCGACGCCGCCGCCGCCGCGGTTTCCATTGTCCTGGAGGACCAGTTGCGCGGTGCCTGAGGCCGAACCGTTGCGGAATAGATTGAAGGTCGTGCCCGCGTTTTGGATAAGCTTAAACCCGCGGGGCGATTGGATATTTTGCAGGAAGAGATTCAGGATGTCGCCGGCCGTAGTCGTAAGGATGTGAAGCGAGGTATTGATCGCCGAGGTATTGTCGGTTAGTCCTAACGGCGTCGCCTCGTTTTGCATGGTGAAATCCATGCGACCGTTGTTGCGCACCTGCGTGTAAAAGCCCTCATACGGCGACTGTCCGCCCAGGTCTGTAGTGCCATCGCCTACGATGCCATCGATATAGGTGTTCCCCGTAAAGAGGACCGCGCAGGTCTGTCCACCATTTTGCCCATCGGCGCGCAGTTCGACAGGCGCGTCCCAGGGCTTGTTGAAAGTGTTATTGCGCACGATGAATTCAGTGGTGCCGCGCTCGGAGAGCAAACTGAGCTGACCGAGGCCGCCGTCCGCGTGCATTACTTCGTTGAGCGCATTGGCGGCGAAGATACCTTCGAAGTTCCCCGTGCCGAGCGCCCGGTAGAGTACACCGCTCTGCGGGAAGTTGTAAATTTGGTTCCCAGCTGGCTGTCCTGGCGAGGAATGATCGGTCACGGTGAACGTGTTCTTCGCCACCGACACCTTCAAATTGCCCGTCGAAGCCGTATTCGCAATGATCCGGATGCCAGCGCGGTCGCCGCCATTGGTAAACGTGTTGCCCAGCGCCGCATTGGTTTCGTTCACCGTGTCGCCAATGCGGATCGTTGAAGTCAGAGTGCCTTCCTGCCGCACATCAATGCCGAACAAGCCGATGCTAAGCGTACCAACTTCCTTGTAGAGCTGGAGGAAAGAATTGCCTTGAACGGTCATGTCCATGGTGCCGCTGGTATCCGTCTGCAGGAAAAGCCCGCTGCTCGCATTCTGGAACGTCGTTCCCGTGACCGACACAGTTCCCTTTATACCTCTCATGAACACCGCACCTTCGTCTGTCGCGTCCGCGTGATTCGCGACGTTGAAGCGGTTCGTGTTATCGAAGAAGCAGTTAGTAATTGTCAGCCCATTCCAGACCGTCGCCCCGATGCTCGCGCCATCCACGCTACCATTGATCCCGTTGTCGCTGATGCGTCGAATGACGCTCGTGTTAAGCGTTAGCCCGCCATTGATCGCCGTGCCATGGATTGCATCAACGTTGCTGTGAGTGTCGTTCGCCGCCGACGCGTCATTCGCGGCAGTGATGTCCTGGATGAGCATGCGCGTGAGCGACACGGGTCCGCTCATGTTGTTCAGCCGGATCGCATCGGCGCCCGTCACATTCTGAATAATCCCGCCCGTACACGTCGGCGTAGCTGAGGTACAAGAACCGCCGTTGCCGCTGACGGTAAAAGCGCCGCTGCCAGTGCCATCGAGATTGATCTTGATGTTCGAGCCGCCGTCGCCGGAAATGCTGCGGAACGTCAGCCCGCTTGCACCGATGTTCGTGCTGGTAACGTTGAGCGCTGCGCCTGTGGTTGTCGTGATGGCGTTGGTCACAGCCGAGCCGGCGGCGCAATCATTCGTCGCGCAAACGTTGACGGTACCCCCTCCGGTTGCGGTGAAGGCGGAATTTGTTGTCGTGGTCAGGCTCAGGCCGCCGCGGAAAGTAATCGTTGCGCCGGTATTCGAGGATAGATTAATGCCAGTGCTACCAGCCGTGTCGGTAATCGCGCCGCTGAAGGTCACGGTGCCGCCAGTCTTGTTTTGGACTGTGACCGAGTGGGCGGCGCTGTTAGTGATCGTTCCGCCGTAACTGATGTTGGCGGTCCCGGCGCTGACAAAGAAATCGTCCCCGGTCGCGCCACTAATGGCGCCGGTCGTGATCGTCAGATTCCCCGCGATAGTAGTCAGGCTGACGGCGCTCGTGCTGCTCGTGGAAGTGAGGCTGTCGATCGTTCCGTTAACCGTGCCGGTGTTCAAGAGGAGCGCCTGACCGCTGCCGGACATCGTCACGTTACTGATGGTTAGCGTGCCGAACGACACGCCCGTGATCTTTGCGCCAGTCGTGTTGCCGATGGTGAACCCCGTCACTGTGTTTCCGGTTCCACCGCCCAGCGTGATAGAAGGCGTGTTGGCGGCCGTCGTGATCATCGTCGTGTTCGGTCCGCCCGCTGCATTGATCACAATCGTGTTAACCGTGAGGGCGGCTCCGCTGCCGTAGAGAAGTTGATTGTTGAGCAGCGTTAGGTTGCCGTCGTAATCACCGGCCCGCTCGACGATGAAGATGATGTCGCCAGCGGCATCCGGCCCGGTCGCGCCTGAAATGTCGCTCAACGCAGTGAAGGGATGCGCACTCGATCCGTCTTTGCCGGCAACCGGCGCCGTGCTGTCCACGTACCAAACTCGTGCGCCGAGATTGATGCTCACCAGGCCGGTGCTCGGCAGGCCATCACCGTCGGTCACGGTGTAGCTGAAGGTGTCCGTCAGGTTTTGGTCGCCGGTTTGCGGTGTGTACGTAAACGAACCATCCGCGGCGATCGTCACGCTGCCGCCTTGGCTGGTCGCGAACGTCCCGGCCGTGACCACGAGGCTCGCGTTCGGCGTTACCCCATCAATGTCGACCACGCCAACCTTCAGGCCGCTGGCGGCATTGACGGTGAGCTGGGTGTTGCCCGCGGCGTTGTAAGCATGCGCAATCGCGTTCGGCGAAATCTTCGCCGAGTTGTTCACGAAGGTTGAATTAGGATCGACCGTATCGGCTACCTGCACTCCGGTCGCGTCCGTCGTACCCGCCGCTCCGTTGTTCCCCACGCCGATCGTGTAGGTGATCGTGTTGCCCGGTCGCGCCGAGTTATCATTGTTCAACGGAAAACTGGCGTTCTTCGTTTTTGTATTAATGTCCGGCGCCGCGAGCGCGAGCGAAGGCAACAGCGCAATGGCAATCGCGATCGCCAGAAGGGACGACCTCTGTGCCGTCCTCAATTTAGATGACAGGGAATTCCCTGAGGGGTTCGTCGTGGTTTTCAAGGGGACGTGATGTGAGCAGTTTAGGGACCGATTGAGGGCAGTTTTTAAAGGAATTACGGAAACGTGTCCAGATTAAATATTTTGGTTAAGAAAAATTTTTCAGGCTTGAGATTTCAATTCCGGAGACTGAAAGGCGGTCTCGATCTTCGAAGCCACATCGAACGCTTCCCGCCAGTGGACATCTTCCAGGAGCGCCGCGTCGATCCAGCCGCGCGTATCCCTTTTCACTTGCTTGCCGAGCAGGACGTATAGCCAGACCCCTCCGTCGGAATACGATTCGCCGAAAATGTCACGGACCCGGTCGAATTCGCCGATTGCCTGTTTCGCCGTGACTCCCAGTGCAGGCTTGATCGCGTTCGAAATGAGCGGTGTGACGAGCGCGCTCTTCGCCTCATCACTTCCGGCCAGCGCTGCGAACGCTGGTAAACCGCGCACAAACGCAGCCGCGATCGGGTTGGCCGCTTTCGCCGTCACGCTCGAGCGCACCAGCTGCGCTTTCCATTTCGCAAAATCTTCCCCTTCCGGCACGCCCGCGGCGCGCGCGTCTCCGGTCCCTCGCATCGCCACCGCCAGGGCCTCCGGCGTTTTCGTCGGGCGATTCACCAGCTTAAGCTCGCGCGTCGCCAGGCTGCCCAGCGGATCGTCCAACTGCTTCGCGATCGGATCGTAACTGAGCGCGTCGTGCGCGAAGGCAATGTTCTCCTTGTCACTGAGCTGCGCGAGACGTCGCGCGAAATCGGCTGCTGACAAATTCTCGATCACGTGCCCGCTTCCCTGCGCCACGACCGACATCGAGTTCCCGTTCGTGCTGAACCTCTGGAACGGGGACCGCAAGTGCGCCTCGGCGAGCTTGAAGAAATCGGTCACCTGCACGAGGAGGCGCAGCCCGCTGCCGCTCTCCGGGTGGAAATGTCCCAGGACCGAAGCACCGGTCATTCGGACGACCGAGCTGTAGCTCGAGACGAAATCGAGAAGCTTCAGCTCGGTGGCATCAAACGAGAGAACGCCTGTCGTTTGCGCCTGGGCAAAAAGCGATTGGGGGCGCAGGACACTGCCGCAAAGCAGCAGTGAGCCCACCCGGAGGAAGGAGCGGCGGTCGTGGATCATCTAAATACTTTCGGGAGACAGGGACGGCCGGAGTTAAAACATGAAATGCGGGTTGAGGTCAAGGCTTTTTACGGAAGTGACATGTGACGTGTGACGAGTTGAGAAACCGGGCAGAACCTCACACAACGGTCACAACGGGACACGAAGTAATCTGGGGAGAGGGTGACCCGCGGATTACGCGGATATCGCGGATGGGAAAATTAAGTCCGGATGCTCTCTGCTTTGATTCAGTATCCGCGTCATCCGCGTTATCCGCGGTTAAAAATCCGGAGACTTCCAGAAAAAACCGTTGTGTCCCTTTGTGTCCTTGGTGTGAGATTCTTCCATGCTGGAGCTCGATAAAGTTACGTGCGAACAATTCGCTGCCTGTCTCAATCAGGATTTCGAGATCGTTTTCTCCGACGGCGCGCTGTCGCTGAAACTTTCCGAGGTCCGGCCCCTGGGCGTTCGACCTGAGTCAATCCGGGAGCCGTTCGCGCTCACATTCGTGGGCCACGCCGGATTGCGGTTGCCGCAGGGGGTTTACAAAATGAAGAACGCCACTCTTGGCGAGATGGAAATTTTCCTCGTCCAGCTCGCCGCCGATCAAACCAGCAGCACCTTCGAGGCGGTCTTTAATTAATGTTGTCATCCTGAGCGAAGTCGAAGGATCTCTAAATCCTTCCCCTCATGCGAGCCGGAACAGAAGAAGGGGTTAGAGATCCTTCGACAGGCTCAGGATGACAGCTTAGAAGGATCTCTAACTCTTTTCCCCCTTGACCAGCGCTGACCACGATTATTGGGTCTACATCGTCAGCAATAATACGCGGTCGACGCTTTACACCGGCGTGACGAGCGAGTTGCTGGTGCGCGTCTGGCAACATCGAAACGGCGAACGACCGACGAGTTTCGCGCAGCGTTATCAATGCGGCCACTTGGTTTACTGGGAGCATTACCGGGACATTCGCGACGCCATCACGCGCGAGAAACAACTGAAGGGGTGGCGACGGGAGAAGAAAAATGCGCTCATCTCGAAACTGAACCCACGCTGGGACGATCTCGCTGAGGATTGGTATTGATTACCATTCGGATTGTCATCCTGAGCGAGCCTGCCACGAGCGAAGTCGAAGGGAAGGATCTCTAGATATTTCTTCTCTTTCGGCGTCGCATGAGGGGAAGGATTTAGAGATCCTTCGACTCCGCTCAGGATGACAATTTAGGAGGGGGCGCTCCAGCGCATGAGGAGATACACTCCTTTATCTTCCACCTGCACGAACCCGAGCCGCTGATATAATTGAAGGGCGGGATTGAAACGCTCGACGTGGATCGTCAGCGACTTGCTCGCGGAACGCGCCTCCTCTTGCAGGTCGCGCAGGAGCCGCGTGCCAATGCCCGCGCCGCGAGCTTCCGGCAGCAGCGAAATGTCCACGATCCGAATCTCCTTTTCCCACCGCGCGACATACAGTCGACCGATCGGAGCACCGTCGCGCTCGATTATTTCGAAAGAGGCCTCGGGATAGTGCTGCCGGTAATGGGCGCTCTGCGCGTCGAACTGCCTCCGGCAAAAAACCGCCTTTTCTTCATCGCTCCAGCCCGTCGGCGCGAGCTCATCCCAACGCGTGCTCGCATACACGCGCGCGAGAAACGGGACGTCTTCCGGCGTGATGAGACGAAGAGAGACCATGGTGCGAAGCACAAAATATAAACCGCGGATTATTCGGATAGCACGGATATTGAGAATTCTTCATCCTTGTCATCCGCGTAATCCGCGGTTCATCACGAACGGGCGGGCCACTCCCTCCCTATTTTTTCAGGCTGCAAGTGCCTCGAGGTAAGCGCGCGGCCAAAAGCCCTGCCAATCGCACCAGCGCGCATGGTGCCTTTCGAGTCGTTCCATTTCGTCGGTGTTTTCGGCCGCATAGGGGTCCGGCCAGATATCATGCCAACCCACTGTGAAACGCCGGCCTGCCGGGGGTTCCCAAACAAATGCATCTCCCTCGTGAATCTCGATCCGGTCCCCGTAACGCGCGCGTAGAAACGGCGAAACGAGCCGAATCACATCGCCGGATTTTTCTATAATAGTGACTCGGCACTCCCTGTCGGTCTTCGCGCGAAAGATCGCCTCGGCTACTAGACCCAGCCCCAGACCAGTGATGAGGATATTTCCTCCCCGGGCGGCGGCTTCGACGATGGCGGCGCGCTGGGTCCACCATTCATCGTAAAGATCGGTCATGAACTGCGTCCGTTCCCGTCGCAGGCAGGTATAAGTTCCGGGCCGATATTTGAAACAATTCGGCCGCGCATCAGCCACCGGGTCGTAATCACGCTCCGGCATCGAAATCTTCTCGATGACCCATTGCCCCGATCGGCCGGGCGGAACTTCCGACCGGAAATAATCGACCGCCGTTTCCACCAGCGGCTAGGTGCGCGGCGGGAAGACCCCTTGTAACGCGATACAAAAGCTGAGCGTCAAATAGGGCTGCATGTTATTATGGGGCTGGTCTCCGCCAGCGGGAGCAATGGCCGAAAAATTCATGGTCACCAGCGCCCCCGAGGCGGTCGTGTACAAATTATTACCGCGTCCAAGCGGCTTTGCCGCCATGGCATTAGTCACGACGTTGTTATCGGCAGGATCACCCGATGCATGCATCACATGACTGTGCACTGGAATCTCCGATTCCAAAAGTGACACTGTTTGGGAGCCTCCGGTTTCCCCCAGGTCGTGCAAGGAAAGGCCTGGCCCCTGGCCGGGGTGCATCGGCGCATTACCCTGCATGTTCGGCAGGGCAAAGTTTGATTTGCCGTCGCCTCCGTAGGTCGTGCCCAGGAGTGAGAAGAGCGCGGTGTTTTGGGACAGAGGCAGCAACTGCCCATCACAAAACGCCCAGCCTTTCGGCGCAAAGTTGAACGGAAAGATTCGGATCTCAGCTACGAATGGATCGGCCATAATTATTCTCCTAGGTGGGTGACGGGAAAATCCCAAAGAGCGAAATGATGAAGTCTACACACAGGTACGGTTGAAAGTTGGTGTGCGGCTGGTTGCCACCAACAGGGCCTACGGCCGCCGGTGCCATGTTCACAGGGCTTGTTCCGGCGTTATAGATGCTGGCCACCGGTTTAGCCAAGAGCCCGTTAGTCGGGCTTGAATTATTCGCCACGGCAGTGGACCCGAGATAAGGGTGACTGTGGGCCGCAATCTGATTCACCGTGAGCGTGATCTCTTCCGCGCCGCCGGTCTCGGCGAGCTGGAAGCCATTACCCTGGTGCATCGGCAAGCGGCCACGCAGATCAGGCAGCGCGAAGGTTTCTTGCCCATCACCGCCGTAGGTGGTCCCGATCAACTGAAACAGCGTTTCATTCTCTGAGATGGGAAGCAATTGTCCTTCACAAAACATCCAGCCGGCCGGGGCGAAGTTACCCCCGAACATTCTGATTTCACCGACATAAGGTTGGGCCATAAATTTCTCCTTAGTTTTGGGAAGGGAAGATTCCCTGGAGCGCAATGCAGAAAGTTAACGTGAGAAAGGGCTGCATGTTCAGGTGTGCCTGGCTGCCGCCAACATTGCCGAGGACGGCCGGGTTCATCGCAGACAGGGACGCAGGGTTCGTTAAGTAAACCGCCCCAAGCGCAGTTGAGGGTTGGGCTAAAAACGCGCCGGTGCCGTCACCGACGTCAGCTATGGCATTAGCTGCCTGTGAGACATGAGTGTGCGTCGGCAGCTCCGCGATCGAAAGCGTATGCGCCTGTTCACCGCCTTTTTGCCCGAGAGTAAAGCCCGATCCCATGTGGATCGGCACGTTCCCTCTAAGATCGGGCAGACCAAAGTTCACCCGTCCGTCGCCGCCGTAGGTGGTGCCGAGCAACGAAAAGAGCGCCTGGTTCTGGTTGATCGGCAACAGTTGCCCGTTGCATTGCGCCCAGCCTTTCGGCGCGAAATTGAAACTCATGATTCGTATTTCGGAAAGGTAAGGTTCAGCCATGTGGGTGAGGTGAGTTGAGGTTCAGCGACGGGGGCGTCAGGGATAGCAATTGGAGGATGCCGCAGTCAAGGAGGTTAAACAGGGGTTGGTGGGAGTGCTGTTTTATTCGGTCACCCAAATCCCTGTCCAGCCTTTTTTTTCGAACCGAAAGAATCTAACCGCGGATTTCACGGATGACTCGGATGGGGGAGAGGAGGGTAACCGGGCCTGATGACTTTGTGGCGTTCTGAGCAGAAGAATCTAACCGCGGATTACGCAGTTGACACGGATAGAGAAATTAATTGGGCTTCAAGTCTTTCCTCATCCGAGACATCCGCGTAATCCGCGGTTAAGTCTCTTGAAGATCGGGGACATCGTCATCGCTTGATGGCTGTTGGCGGATGACGCGTTTCCAATCCAACCGCGCATTCTTGAAATTAAGCAGGAGAGCGAGTTCCAAGCCCGTGATGTTCAAGTATCCGAGCAGTTGCGCCACGTGCGTTTCGGTAAATGCCTTCACGACTTTTAGGTCAACGATAATGGCGCTGTCGACGATCAGATCAGGAACCAGCGTGCCGATCAACTCGCCGCGGTAAAACACGGGGAACGAATGTTGCACTTCTACGGTGTGGCCCCGTCGCCGCAGTTCAATGACCGTCGCGCGTTCGTAGAGAACTTCATCAAGCCCTGGCCTAAGATCATTGAGAACCTCCATCGCGATCCCGATGATGGCTCCGCTCAGTTCCTCGTGAAGTATTTTGCCCATGGGGGGAGACTGGATTCTAACCGCGGATTACGTGGATTGCACGGATAGAGAAATTAATTGGGCTTCAAGCCTTTCACCATCCGAGCCATCCGCGTAATCCGCGGTTAAGCCTTCCCCTTCTTCGGAAATTGGAATCGCCAGTGCACACAGCGAACCATTATTCTCGACCCATGAATTGGACCGAACTAAAGACGAAGCTAACGCGGAAACATAATGCTCCTCCGCGTCCGGTCCGTCATCTGGCGCGGCTGACTTTCATCGCGTTCCTCCTCACGTTCGTCATTTCGCGCGTCTGCGTGATCCTCATCATGACGCGACGGATGCCGAACCTGTTTTTCCATGCGGGCGGCACTCATGTGCATCACCTCAATTACGGGATCTTTCTTCTCTCGTTCACCGCGGCGGTGCTCCTCTTCGCGCCGTTCCCGCGGGAGAGACGCGGGCTTTGGGCGTTGCTCTACGGCCTGGCCATGGGACTGACTTTCGACGAATTCGGGATGTGGCTGAACCTCGGCGGCAGCTACTGGCAGCGGGCCAGCTTCGATGGAGTGATCGTTGTCCTGATGGTTTTCGGATTGATCGCGTTTGCGCCGCGCTGGGAACGGGTGCGCTCCCATCATTTCGTCACTGGCGGCGTGCTCCTGCTGGTGGTGGGATCATTCTACCTGATTCTTTTCAAGTCTCTCCGGCACGCCAACGAAATGCTCATGCCGAAGCTCATCGAGATCGAGGAAATGGGACCGCGGTAGCGCGGGAAATTGAACCGCGGATTACACGGATGACGCGGATGGAGAAATTCGGAATGCTTGTTCTGAGCTTCAAAATCCGTGTTATCCGCGTAATCCGCGGTCACTCCTTTTCCAGTCTTCCTTTGTGACTTTTGTGTGTGCTCAGTCTTTCGCCGGCGGCACCGGATCGTGCGTCCCGAATGGCACCCACGGCATGCAACGGAAAAGCCGCGAGGTCGTCAGCCAAAGGCCTTTTGGAAAACCGTGCACCTGCATCGCTTGCTCGGAATAAACCGAGCAGGTGGGATCGAAACGGCAACGGATATAACGCTTGCTCCAGGGTTGCAGCAACAGCCGGTAGCCTTTGATGACGACGGTTTCGTAGAGAACGACCGAAACCTGTTTGCTCGGCGGCCGCATCCAATCGCACAGCACCGCAGCCGCAAAAACAACCGCCGCCCCGCGGAAAATCCAGCGGCGCCGTGTAGCTACGGCGCCGCTCGATAAATCATTCGCGCCGGAGCGCGGTTTCCAGTTCGCCAGAAAACCCTAGGCGCCGGGTGCGCCGGAAATCGTTTTCGGCCGCGTGGCCAAATGAACGATCAGGCCGACGATCGGGACCAGCCAGCCGAGCACGACGACGAGCGTGCGGTTCGGGGAATTGCGGCGCGCCGAGTCCTTCATGATCCAGATGGCGATCCAAAGCCAGATCGCGAGGCTGATGATCATTGGAACCAGGGCCACCAGGCCGCATCCCGCCATCAGTCCGGCGGCTTCTTTGTCGGTAAGCTCCCTGGGTGTGGTGCTGGCATCTTGGGCGAGCAAGGCGGTTGCAGTGAGAAAGAATGGAATCCCGGAAATAAATCGCTTCATGGCGGGTTGATTACTGGTTTTCGCCAGAGCGTGTCAACGGAATTCCCAAGTTTTTTGCGCCGCTGCGCAAAACAAAACCCCGGGGCTGGATCCTCACGGCTTCGACAGGGCGTGGCTAAACGCGCCCAGCGCCGCGAGCCCACCGAAAAACAGAACCCGGATCAACACCAGGCCGATCGCGACGTAGCCAATAATGATTCCACTCATCGCGAGTCCATGTCCTTCCAACTCGGGGTTGGCCTTGATTTTCGAAAGGGCGAGATGGCCGCAAACCACCCCGGCAATCGCCGCCACGATAAACAAACCGCAACAGAACCCACAGATCGCGATACCGCTGAAGACGAGTGACATGATGGCGAGCGGCTCGGTCTTTCTTTGCGGGGCCAACGTCATCGGAACACCTGGCGCCGGCGCGGGAGAAATCTGCGACGCGCTGCCCGGAACCGACGCGGCGTTCACACCGGGCACCGTGGAGAGGGCCGCCCAGCCGGCCGCGCCTTCATACCACGCCTGGTCGGACAGGTTGAGGGTGCCGGCCGCGAGTTGCCGATTAATTTCCTCCAGCGAAAAAATTCCCAGCTCTTTTCCATCGCGCGCGACATGAATTTGCATGGCGCCAATGTGTTGATCGCGAGCGAACAGGGCAAGCCGAAAGCGGAACCCGGACTTGCAGCTTGCAGTCTGTACGGCCAACGGGCTTGCAGCCCATTGAGTCTAACAGCGGATCGGATATCCGCTGGCCGGACAGGCAACATGCCTGTGTTCCTAAAAACGCTTGTCAGATTTCGCGCTGCTCTTCAGCATCCGAATCCCGAGGAAATTCATCATGGAAGAAACTACCAAATCAAAAAAACCGTTAATCGTTGGCCTTGTCCTGCTGCTCCTTTTCGCCGGCGCGTACATTTTTGTTCTCACCAAATACAAAAGCGAGGGTGAGAACCGCGCGGCGTTTCTCGAGGCGGACACGCAGAAAGCCGGCGAGAACCGCATTGATGTGTCCGGCCGGATCGTGACGGCCGATGTGATGAAAGGCGATGTGGTGGTGCGCCTCGAATTCACCCCGAAAGGTTCGCTCCTGTCCGCGGACGGCGCCACGCTCGCGCGCGATCTCGAGCTTTACGTCGCCACTGCGACCGGCAAGAACGTGCACGAATTCAAGAAGGGGAAACGGATGAATCCGATCGAGGCAGTGGTCGAGATTTATGAGGGCGAACCGATGGATTATCCGTTCGACGCCCACACGGCCGAGCTTTCGTTTTTCTTCGAACCGGCAGCGGCCAAGGGCGGCGAGGCCGGAGGGACCGAATCGATTCCGGCGGCGGTGGAGCTGCGCGGATCGGTGGCTGGCCTGCGGATGGATACCGAATATGCGAAGGAGAACGCGCCGGATCACACGGTGATCGAGATTAATATCCAGCGCGCGACGACGGCGGTTTTCTTTTCCGTGTTCATCATGATCGCGATGTGGGCGCTGGCGTTTGGGGTGCTTTTCCTCGTGTTCCGCGTTTTCGCCGGCCATCGCAAAATCGAGATCTCGATGTTCTCGTTCCTGGGCGCGCTGCTTTTTGCCTTTCCGGCGTTGCGCAATAGCCAGCCGGGATCGCCGCCAATCGGAACGTTGAGCGATTTCCTCGCGTTCTTCTGGGCGGAAGTGATCATCGCGCTGTCGCTGCTCTCCGTCGTTTTGCGGTGGCTGATCAAAGGCCCGGGCGGCGACACGAGATAGCCGCCGACGCCAGGCAGCGGCCGGACGACAGCGTGCCGTGGCCTAACGAATCCAATATGAGCACACGCCTTTCCTCACTCTTGGCGCGGTATCCGGCCCTCGCAGTCTGTGAAAAACAACTCAACGCGGCGTTTGATCTTTTGGCCGCGGCCTACAAGAACGGGAACAAGCTCCTCGTGTGCGGCAATGGCGGGAGCGCGGCGGACAGCGAGCACATTGTCGGCGAGTTGATGAAAGGTTTTTTGAAACGCCGCCCGATTTCCGCGGCCGATGCGGCGAAGCTTTTCGAGTCGGGTGGCGCAATGGGGAAAATGATCGCGACGCGCCTCCAGGGAACGCTCGCCGCGATTTCCCTGCCGTCGCAAATGTCATTGCTCACCGCGACGGCGAACGACGGCGATTTCGACATGGTTTTTGCGCAGCAGGTTTACGGATTGGGAAAGTCTGGCGATGTCCTGCTGGCGATCAGCACCTCGGGCAAGTCGAAGAACATTTGTAACGCGGTCATCACCGCGAAGGCGTTCGGGTTAAAATCAATCGCGCTCACTGGAAAGTCCGGTGGCGATCTCGCGCCGTTGGCGGATGTCGCAATCAAAGTGCCGTCCGACAGCGTTGCCGAAATCCAGGAGCTGCACTTGCCGGTTTACCATTGGCTCTCGACCGAGCTGGAAGCAGCCTTTTTTCCGGAATAGCAATGAGGGAGCGGCCTTAGCGCCGCGACTGTCGGGGCACTGAGGCCCCTCCCACGTTCCTAAATCACTCTTTCGTTCCCGCCATCGATGGGAATCTGTGCGCCGGTTGTCTTCGCGAATACCGGTCCGCACAACTCCGCGGCCAGCTCGCCCACGTCGCTGCTTCGCACTTCCGTTTTGAGAACGTTATTCCGTTTGTATTCCTCCACCGACATTCCGTAACTCGCGGCGCGCGCTTTCAAAACGTCGTCGGTCCAAATCCCGGTGTCGAAGACGGCATTGGGATGGAGCGTGTTCACGCGAATTCCGTCGGCACCCCATTCGAGAGCAGTGACCCGCGCGAGTTGAGTGAGCGCGGCCTTCGAAGCTGAATAGGCCGCCGCGCCCGGCCCCGGAGCGGCGACGTTCTTTGAACCGATCACGACGACGCGCCCGCCGCGTGGCGCCACCTTCAGCAGCGGATAGGATTCGCGCAGCAAGGTCAGGTTGGCATCGAGGTTCACGGCAAAGACGCGACGCCATTCGGCGCTCTCGAGCGATTCGATCGGAGTGCCGGATGGAAAAACGCCGGCGTTCAGGATCAGCATGTCGAGGCCGCCGAACGCGCGGACCGCTTTCTCAAACGAATTAGCGATCGCTTCTTCGGAAGTAACGTCGCATTCCAGGCCGAGAAAATCCGGACGTTCTTCTCCTTGCTCTTGGATATCGAGACCGATCACCGCGGCGCCACGTTTCAACAGCGCATCGACGCAAGCCTTCCCAATTCCGGAAGCTGCGCCGGTCACACACGCGATCTCACCGGCGAACATCGAGGGCGCGCCGGTACGACGCAGCTTTGCCTGCTCGAGGTCCCAGTATTCGAACTCGAAGAGCTCTTCCTCCGAAAGCGCGCGATAACCGCCGAGCGCTTCCGCGCGCCCAATCACGTCGATGGTGTGCGCATAGAGATCGCGGGCGATCGCGGCTTCCTTCGCGGAGCGGCCGACAGTCGTTAGGCCAAACTCGGGATCGAGGACAACGCGCGGCGCCGGATCGAGCATCGTCTTCGTTTCTTTCGCGTGGGGTGCGTTGCGCGCGAAGTATTCGCGATACGCGCCTGCGTATTCCGCGGCGTCGCGGCCGAGCATGGGCAGGCGCTTCGTCCGCAGAATGTGATCGGGAGTCGCAGGGCCGCGCTGGGAAATTTCGCGGAGGATGCTTGCCCGGGCGAAGCCGAGCGATTTCGGATTCGAGTCCGTGGAGAGGATCACGGGGAAGCCCGCGGTTCGCGCGATCTCGCACCGCAGCGTTGCGACCATAGGTCCTATGCGACCTATAGGACCTATTTCGCTGGTCCGCGCCACTTCCCACGCTCCACATTGCTTCAGGTAATCCTCCGCGCGCTCCACCAGCGAAATCATTCGCGCGTACGATTCCTGGGCCGTCACGCCAAAGGAAAAAATCCCATGTTTAAGCAAAACCATCCCGATTGTCGCCGGCTTCAACTCCGCCTGAATTCTCAGCGCACAAACGCGAGCCAGCTCAAAACCCGGCATGACGTACGGCACGATGATGACATCGTCGCCGTAGAGTTCGCGCACGCGCGCTTCGCCATCCTCCGTGTTTGTGATCGCCAGGACCGCATCGGCGTGGGTGTGATCGACGAACTTGTGCGGGATGACCGCGTGCAAAATCGTTTCCACCGAAGGCGCCGGCGCGCCCGCGCGGATGACCTGCGCCGCCAGCTCGTTCACCATTTGTGGATCCGAAAGGCTCTCGAGTTGCGCAAGCCTCAAGAGCCGAGCCATTCGCACCGGCGCGAATCCATTCGCCTGGATTGTTGCCAGATCCGAGCCGCTGCCTTTGACGTAAAGAATATCCTCCTCCTCACCGACCACGTTCCGCTCGCGCAGCTTCACCGAAGTGTTCCCGCCGCCGTGAAGCACGAGGGTGTCGTCGCGGCCGAGCAGGCGTGAAGTGTAAACGCGCAGCTCCAGGTCGGACTTGCATTTCGCCGCCTCAGCGGCATCCCAGAGGTTCTTCATCGCGCTCCGTGCATTGAACAGAGCCCTGCCGAATTGCCAACCGCAAAAACAGCTACCGGTGATGAGTCGCGATGTGGAAGAATGGAGTTCGATGAAAATTGATTTCGGCGGCGCGCAGGTCCTGATTACGGGCGGCCTCGGCTTTATTGGGTCAAACCTGGCCCGCCGGCTGGTCGATCTCGGCGCCGAGGTCACCGTCGTGGACAGCCTGATCCCCGACTACGGCGGCAACCTTTACAACATCGAAGGCATCCGCGACCGCATCCAGGTGAACGTCTCCGACGTTCGCGACACCCACAGCCTGCGCCATCTCGTCCAGGGCAAGGATTACCTCTTCAACCTCGCGGGACAGACCAGCCATCTCGATTCGATGGTGAACCCGATGCCTGACCTCGAAATCAATTGCCAGGCGCAAATCTCGATCCTCGAGACCTGCCGGGCCGGCAATCCAAAAATCAAAATCGTTTTCGCGAGCACCCGTCAGATTTACGGGCGACCGCTCCAGCTTCCGGTTCCGGAGACGCATCCGTTGAGCCCGGTCGACGTAAACGGGATCAACAAGATGGCGGGCGAGCAGTATCACCTGCTTTACAACAACGTGTATGGAATTCCGGCGACCGCGTTGCGTTTGACGAACACGATCGGGCCGCGAATGCGCATTAAGGACGCGCGCCAGACGTTCGTGGGGCTTTGGGTGCGGCAGCTCCTGGAAGGCAAACCGATTTCCGTCTGGGGCGGAAAACAACTGCGCGACTTCACCGATGTCGAGGATGCAGTCGACGCGTTTCTCCTCGCGGCCGCGAGCCCGGCGACGAACGGGCAGGTCTATAACCTCGGCGGGAGCGAGGTGATCGATCTCGCCGGCGTAGCGAAGCTGATGGTAGAGGTCAACGGCTCCGGCGCATACGAAGAGCGCGAGTTCCCGGCCGATCGCCGCGCCATCGATATCGGTGATTACTACGCGGACTTCTCGAAGATCCGAAATGCGCTTGGTTGGGAACCGAAACGGACGCTGCGCGAAACCATTGAAACCACTTTGCGTTATTTCCGCGAGGCTCTGCCTCACTACCTGTAGGCGAAGTTATCCTACAGTTTGAATCCGGCGGCTACGGCGTCCTTGTGAAACATCTTGACGGTATCGAGCGACAGCTCAGCTAAATCCATTCCGCCCAGCTTGGCCACCTTGTCGAGAATGTCGTGCGGCACGGTGACGATGTGGCAGTCGCATTGCGCAGCCTGGAAAATATTCAGCACTTCGCGCACGCTCGCCCAAAGAAGTTCCGCTTGCGGTAAATCTCGCAGCATCGCCAGCGAGTCTTTCATCAACGGCATCGGATCCACGCCGGTATCGGCCACGCGGCCGGCGAACACGGAAACGACACAGGGGACGTCGCGCTTCACCGCTTTGGCAACGCCTTGGACCTGCTCGCGGGTCAGGATCGCGGTGATATTCAGCTTCACGCCTTCACCACTGAGTTCCGTGATCAAGGGCAACGCGGAATCGCCGCGCGTATTCGTGATCGGAATCTTCACGTAAACGTTCTCCTGCCATTTGCCGATCATTAGCGCCTGCCGGCGCATCTCCGGAAATTCATCGGAGAAAACCTCGAACGAGATCGGTTTCTCTTTCACGACCTCGAGCACCTCGCGCGCGAACTTCTCGTAATCGGCGACGCCGACCTTGCGCATCAGGGTCGGATTCGTCGTCAGACCCTTGATGTAGGGCATGGCGTAGAGCGACGCGATTCCTTCGCGATCCGCGCCGTCCGCAAAAATTTTGATGGGCAAATCGAGAAGGAGTTGTGAATTCATGCGGCTGGACGCTAGGCCCGAGTCGTTGACCGGGACAAGTGGTTTTGCAGGATAATGGCGACCGCTTCGCGAAATGTGGTGACGGTAAAGTCCGGTTTCTCGCGCAGCCGCTCGCGATATCGATGATCGATAAAGACAGCGCGGCACCCTGCGGCATGCGCGCAGTCCACGTCCCGCCACCGATCGCCAATTAGAAAACTGCGGCTCAAATCGATATCTTGTTTCGCTGCGGCGCGCAGTAACATCCCGGGCTTGGGTTTCCGGCAATCGCATGGTTCTCCGTGGCTCGAGCCGGCGTGGTAACAAACTTCGATCCCGTCGAGCGCCGGCACGGCGGCGCGAAGTTTCGCGTGCATCGCGTTAACCGTCTCCCGGCTTTGGGTTCCACGCCCGACATCGGGCTGGTTGGTGACGACGATCAAAACAAAGCCGGCGCCCTTCAATCGCGCGCATCCTTCCGCGGCGTCCGAGTAGATTTCGAAATCTTCGGCGCTCGCAGGAGGAAAGGGGAGTCCGTCGCGGGTAACGGGACGGTTCAACACGCCATCGCGATCCAGGAAGACGCACCGTTTTGTCGTGGCGATCACCGACATGCAATCAAGTATCGTAATTCGGGACGCTCACGAAACGAATGTAGTGGACCCGTCGTCCTCGGGCGTTCGTTGGGCGATGCTTACAGCGTCAGGCATCCGGCGACGACTGTCCTCCACGGATCGGTGGGGTTCAATAAAGCGGCCGATATAGACCGCGATGACCAATAAAGTAGCGAAAGAGATTGGCTGAAGATAACGCACAGTGTGGCCTCCAAATATGGTCGAAACGAGGAGCGTAACAGTTATGTGAATAAAAAGTAGAAAGGCGTATTTTCGCGTCGGCCGAAAAGCCACCGCAAAAGCCGCAGGCAATGGCGCCAATAAGATCAGGAAGTAATATGGCCAAGCCGCTACAGACCACTGTTGAAGAAAGCTCTCCGTCTGTTTTGTTGTATCGATGGCAAGATGAAAGCGTGAAGCGAGTAGGTCGCGCAGGTCTTCTTTCGGTGGATTGTTAAACCGGAAATCATATCTCGCAGACGCCTTCATCGCAGCCGCACTCCAGTAGTCGGAATAAACGCGCCATCCCAGGTTCAGGACCGCCAGCGGATCCCGTCGCAGCGCGTTCATCGCGGTTTCCCGCGCGATTCTTTCGGCACCGGATCGTTCTGGATGAAGCGTCGTAAATCTGTCGATCAGGTAGCCGGGGCTGAAGCGTTGGTTGTCCCTGAAATTCAAATCCTTCAGGTGAAACTCGTCGCCCTTTCTAATCACATCCGCGAGACCGGGATCGGGCGAGTCTGCCGGCTCTAGGACCGGCGACAAAATTGCGAGCTGGATAATCCCAGCTGCGTGCAAATACGCTGGCGGGCGATGAGAAATCCATCCATTTGTTCGCTTGTAGCCCTCGTGGAGCCCAAACATCAGAAGCACACTGATCAACAAATGACTTCCAAGCCTGCCGAAAGCACGGGCGACGACAGCCCGCTCGAAGCGGTGCCGAAACGTGCGCCAGACAGCCGGTGCGAATGCGATCACCGGCAGTAAAATTGTATCAAGCTGCACGAGCAGGAGATAACTCATTCTAAAACCGATCAGCAGAACAGAAACAACCTGGACCAGGACAAGGTCGCGGAAACGCCGGTCCCGAAGATAGAGAAATGACTGGTAGAGAACGAAAGCGTATAACCCGAGACTAATGGCTTCCGTCATGACATAGCGTTCGTAAAGCAATTGAAGGGGATCCAGGGCGCAGAGGAAGCCCATTACGAAAGACCAGCGCGCCGACAGCCCGAAAACGAACCGGCAAATCACAGCGCTCCCGACGGCTGCCGTGGCACTGATGAGGAGCTGCAGGACAAGAAGTGACGTCAGGCTCTGCGTCCAGACGGAAGACCAACGGATGACGTATCCGTAGAAATAGGAGCGCGCCTCCGGTATCCAATCGGTGAGGGCCGTCTGAATGTAACTCCGGGAATCGCCCAGCAATAGCTTCGGGGTCGGGTCGATGGCAAAGAGCGCAAGCTTTAGAAGCAAAATGGACACACAAAACAGGAGCCAGCCCTCGTGTTCGCGGGAGCGATACGACTGGTCGCTCATCGATTAGCTATCTGCATGGAACGAATGCTACCCGATGGAGCAGCCGGTCGATTATGTTTCCACGAACACGATGGGAACCGTTCGCGTTCTCGAGGCCGCGCGGCGCGCCTGGTTACCTGGTGCTCTCCCATTTCGTCTGCGCCGTTTTCAGCGCCGGATGCGAGACGAGCAAATGCCAAACCACTGCTTGGAATGCTTCCGCGTGCGGCGTAATGTTCATCGGGTTCACCGTCGGAATGATGATGCAAACGTCCGCGACCTGCGCGGTGTAACCGCCGTCGCGGCCGACGATGCCAAGCACGGACGCGCCGCGTTCTTTCGCGAGCTGTAACGCTGTGACCAGATTCGGGCTCACGTTCTTTTCCACGTTGCCGCCGCCGACGGAGAAAATGAGGAGCGCGTCCTTTTCGTTCAGCCGGCTTCCCTTCAGCCACTCCACGAAGACGGTCGTCCAACCTTCATCGTTAGTCCGCGCGGTCAGCTCGGAGACGTTATCGGTCGGCGCGTAGCATTCGAGGCCGGCGATCTTGCGGAAATCGTTGACGGCATGGGAAGCGTTCGCGGCACTGCCGCCGACCCCGAGAATAAAGAGCCGGCCGCCGCGCGACCGAACACCGGCCAGAAGCGTGACCGCCTTTTCGCAGAGCGCCGGATCCAGCTTTGCGACGATGTCCGCGGTCTCGCGCAAATGCTGTTCTGAATAACTCATGGCGTAACGGACAATTGCTGGCTCCGGAGCATCGCGTCAAGCTCGGCCAGACCTTCGGGCGAACCGATTTCATAGAAACGCTGCTCGACCTCGAAGCCGGCCAGCTCGTTTCTGCCGATGAGGTCGCGGTAAAGGTCGGCGAGATCGAAGGCTTTGCCTTCGGGTGAGAGCGCCAGCGCATTCGAGTCCAGGATACCCAGGCCGTAATCGATGTATTGCATCTCGGGGGTTCGCTCCTTTTTACTGTAACTCATGATCGCGCCATCCTGGAACCAAACGTTGCTCGTGTCCCACCGGCCCTGGTTTCGAAACACCGTCATGAGTGCCAGCTTGCCGCTGGCCACAAAGGCGCGCGCCGGCGCGGCATAATCGATCGGCAGGTAAGAGTCGCCGTATAAGACAAAGAAGTTTGGACCCAACAACGGCAGCGCCTTCTTGAGCGCGCCTCCAGTTCCCAGAAGCTCCGGACCATCAAAGGAGTAGCTCAGTTCCACTCCAAAGTTACGGCCGTCCCCGAACTCCTGCTTGATCATATCCCCGCGATAGCCCACGCATAACACGACCTTGCGAATCCCGGCGCTTTGAAGAAGCCGCAGTTGATGCGCTAGAAATGGCTGGCCCGCGACACGGATAAGAGACTTCGGGATTTTCTCCGTGGTCGGCCGGAGCCGAGTGGCCAAACCGCCGGCCAGGATCGCCACGGGCCAGCTACCGAGGTTGTCGCTCATTGATTGAGCACGCGGGTTCCTTCAAAATCGAACCGGAACCTGACTTCGGTAAGACCTTTCTCACGCATGGCGTGGCGGAGCTTCACCTTGTCATCGGCATAGAACATCAGGAACCCTCCGCCGCCGGCGCCGATGACCTTGCCGCCCAGCGCGCCGTTGGCCATCGCGCAGTCGTACCAGGCGTTGATGTCGTCGTTGCTCATTCCTTTCGAGCGTTCCTTCTTCCGCTGCCAGTGCACATCCATGAGCCGCGCGAATTCTTCCAGGTTCCCGGCTTCGAGCGCCTTCTGGCTTTGCTTCCCGAGGTCCTTGATGAAGTGAAGGTTCTCCATCATGGCGGTGTCGGCCTTCTTACTCTTGTCGTCCTGTTCCTTGAGAATTGCGGACGCCGCGCGCGAGTAACCGGTGAAGAAGAGCAACAGGTTGTCTTCGAGGTTGAACAAAGTCTCCTCGGAAATCTTCAGAGGCGCCGCTTCCACCCGGCCGTCCGGCATAAAGCGGAAAGCCGTAATGCCGCCATAAGCCGAGATGTATTGGTCCTGTTTTCCGATTGGTTCGCCCAGCTTCTCCAGCTCGATACAACAAGCCTGCTCGGCCAGCTCGGCCGGATGCACAAGGTTCTTCTTCAAGGCATGGAAAGCCTTGAGCAGCGCGGTGGTGAAACTTCCCGACGAACCGAGTCCCGTGCCCGCCGGAATGTCAGCCATGCTGGTTATCTCGAGGTTGCGCTCGTGGATATCGACGAGCTTCAGCGCCTCGCGGATAATCGGGTGCTTGATGTCGTCGATGGTCGCCGCTTCTTCCAAACTCGAATACTTCAGAAGAAAGCCGTCCACGAAGCGGCGATGGACATTGATGTAAACGTATTTGTCGATCGCGGCCGCGATAAGAAATCCGGAATGCTCGCGGTAGTAGGAGGGCAGGTCCGTCCCGCCGCCGCCCAGGGAAATACGAAGGGGTGAGCGGGTGATGATCATGGCGAAGGTTTGCGGGCGGTAGCTACTACCTGCCAGCCAAAAGGTGAGTCGAGAAGATTAGCATGAAAAAGAACCCGGAACACTTTCATCGCGAACCTGGCCATGCCGGATGGCGCGCCTGTGGAGCTTGCCTGAGCATCCTGCACCAGGCGACCGCCGCGAGCGACGATCAATAGCCGGTACAAGTTAAAGAACGGGAAACCGGAGAGGTAGGTCCGTTCGACCGAGTAGCCCGCCCCCTCGAGCATCGAACGGATTTTGCTGCGATCAAAATGTTGGCGGTGTCCGATATGCCGATCAAAAGCCGACATTGGTCCACCCGGCACTGTCACGATCAGGCGCGCGCCGGCGGCGAGATAGTTCCGCGCGCGTTTCAGGAATGCGACGGGATCGTCAACGTGCTCCAACACTTCCGAGCAGACCGCGTGGGTTGCCCAATTCGCAAACTCGTTCAATGCCGCTGGCGGCTGAAAGATATCCGCGACGAGAAAAGTCGCTCCCGGCACTTTCTTCCGCGAGATCGCAACGCCACTTTCGCTCAGCTCGGCGCCGACGAAACGCGCCTTCGGCAGGAGCGGCTCCAACTTCTGCACCAGGTCGCCTTGTCCACTGCCCAAGTCAAAGAGCTGCATCGTTCCCTTGCAGGCATCTTCGCAAAGCAGCCGCGCGATAATTTCGTGGCGCATCAGTTGCGCCGGATTCTCCGCGGCGGACTGGGCGTAATTGTCCCAGTGCGCATCCCAGTCGTCCTGCGAAGCCCGGGTTTGGTCAGACATCTTCGCGCCGAGCCACCGCGAAAAGGTTAAGACCGAACTTATGATAACGGAGCTGGATAAGGCTCGGCTGAAAACCGGCCCGAACCAGCAGCGGCCAGAGATCGCGCTTGTCGTAATACATTTTGTGATCGTCCATTTCGACCTTCGGGCTAAGGCCAAGCCGAAACGCGGAGAATTCGAGGAACGCCTTCCCGCGCCAGGTCGGGACGTTGATGAGGAGGACGCCGGACGACCTCACCAACCCTCGAACGGCCTCGATCACAAAAAGCGGGTCGCGCAGATGCTCCAGAACTGAGATCAGCAGGACGGCGTCGAAAGTTTGGTCCGCGAGCTTCGGCAGCGTCTCTTCGATCGTTCCCTCGTGAAACGTGAATTTCTCCAAGCTCGCCAGTTCCGGCGCGAGTTGAAAGTCGACACCTACGCCACGCTTCAAGCGAGGTGCCAGTGCCAGCAACTGAGTAGCTCGAAACCCGCAACCCAGCTCTAACACTTCCAGGCCGGGTCGATCCGGCAGCTCCCGCGAAATAGCGCGCTGAGATAACCCGACCCCGAGACGATCGACGAAGCTTAGCCTCTTCTGCCCATAGGACTCGTGCGTCCGGTCGTTCAAAGCCTGTGCTCCGGCGCGACCCGCTGCGCCATTTCCAGCAAGAGCGTGAAGCAAAAGGTTTGGAAGCCCGCGATGATTAACAGGAGACCAAAGATGGCCGGGTGGGAAATCTCGAACAGCTTAAATTCGGAATTCAAGTAGTGATAGACGAGCGTGCTGAGAAGGACTCCGCCGATGAACACGCAGCCAGCGGATAGAAGCATGCCGCGATCGTAGCTTAGGATTTGTCGTAGCCGTTTCAGCGACTCCGGGCGCAGGCCGTGCATGACTCTCGCCAGGACTCCAATCTGGATCGAGCTATAACCAAGTGTTACGCACGTAACTCCGAAGAGCAGCCAATAAAGACTGAAGCCAACTCCGCCGATCGTAACTGGGCCCATCGCCAAAGCACAGGATATCAGCGCGCCGATAGCCGTTAGCGCGATACCAGGTCTTAGCAGGAAGGAGTCGGGCGTGTAGACCAGCATCACCTTCAAGTTCAGCCAGCCAGCGATCCAGGGTGAAAGCCAGCCCATCCGCCGATGATGACTAAAGCGGCCTTCGCGGTCCTTGTAGAACTTTACCGGCACTTCCGCCGTTACCAGTTTCAAACGCGCGGCCTTTAGCACCATCTCGCTCGCGTATTCCCATGATTGCGATTTGAGATCGATCCGGTCCAGGGCCGAGCGCGTCAGGCCGCGCATGCCGCAATGGATATCGGAATAACGGCTGCCGTAGATCCGATTCAAAATCCAGGTGGTGAGTGGCGTCCCGAAATAGCGATGCAAGCCGGGCATCGCTCCGCGCTCGATACTGCCACGGAACCGGCTCCCCATGACGAATTCAGCGCCTTTGCGGAAGGCTTCCACGAAGGGCGATAACTCCCGGAAGTCGTAAGTCAGGTCGGCATCGCCCATGACAATCCACCGACCGCGAATGTAACTGGAGGCATCGATATAAGCGCGGCCTAGCCCACGCTTCGGCGTGCGCAGCACTTCGCCGCCATGCGCCAGGACGATTTCGGGGGTCTTATCAGTGGAGCTATCAACGATCAGGATCTGGCCGCGCACGCCGGCCCGTTCGAGGCCTTGCTTACACCAATCAACAAACTCGCCGACCGTGATCTCTTCGTTCAAGGAAGGAACGACGATGCTCACATCCACCGGACCTTGGTCCGCGCCGGGCGGCATCAGATGTTCGATCGTGCCAGGCTGCTCAGGCATCCTTTAGTTCCTCTAGCATTGCTTTCATCGCATCCCTGACCGCTTCGGCCGACGAACGTTTCGCTCTCCAGCCGATGGCCTTGATCTTCGAGCAATTGAAACGCACTACGGGAACGTCGCCCTTCCAGCCGCGATCGCCTCCGGTGAACTCATACTTCGTTGCGCCTGGAGTAAGGCCGCTAACTTTCACCGCGAGGTCGGCGATCTCGGCGACCGTGATGTAGTCGTTCGTTGCCACGTTGAATATGGCATATTTGGCTCGGCTGAATTCGTCGGCGCGACGAATCGCCGCCAGGACATCTTCGACATGGATGTAGCTCTTTTTTTGGGTGCCATCCCCCAGGATGCGGAGCCGGGTCGGATCGGCCTTCAGGCGCCGGATGAAATCGTAGCCTACGCCGTGGGTCTGGCGCGGGCCGACGACGTTGGCAAAGCGAAAGGCGCGGCCTATCAGGTCAAACATGTGGCAATAAGCCGCAATAAGAGCTTCACAGGCAAGCTTACTCGCGCCGTAGGTCGAGATTGGGACGCAGGGACCGTAGTCCTCGGCAAATGCGATCTGCGGGTTCTCGCCATACACTCCGCTGCCCGAAGTGTAGAGAATCTTGCGCACGCCATTCACGCGCATGCCTTCGAGGACGTTCTGGGTGAGATAGGTGCCTTCCCAGAAATCGATGTCCGGTTGGGTGACCGCTTTTGCGATGTCCGGGTTAGCCGCGAGATGAAACACGGTGTCGCTGCCGACCATGGCAGCAGCGACAGCGCTCATGTCCTTCAAATCCGCTTCTACCACCTCAACCCGAGAGTCGTTCGCGCTTTCCTTGATGTAGGATCGCTGCCCGGACGTGAAGTTATCGAAAATAACGACGCGCTCCGTTTCGCTCTCTTTCAATAAAGAGGCGACCAGGTGGCTGCCGATGAAGCCCGCGCCGCCGGAAACGAAAACTCGCTTCCACCCCTGATGAGAATTGGCCGGCACGCCCGACAATGCTGGCGCGCTGTCCGGTGTCAACCTCAGGCGTGCAGCCCGGCGCAGGCGAGATTCGTCGAGGCGCGCGGTCGCCGAAACGTTGTTATCATCCAAGCGGTCAGGATCAACGAGCCTACTGCCGCCATCACCAATGATAGCGTGAAATGGCGGGGCCAATAGGAATAGGAAACGACATATTTGCCCGGCTCGCGAATTCGTACTCCGCGAAAGGCGTGGTTGACGCGGAAGTAATCGACCGGCGCACCGTTCAACGTCACCTGGAAGTCGCCGGGAACATAAGCTTCGGTCAGGACGGCGATGCCGGGAGCGGGAGCATTGATGGTGAAGGTCGTGGTATTGTTCGTTAGGAGATAATCGCGAGCCGGGATGGCCGCGGCGGGCGCGGCGACCGTTCGACCCACGTCCGGAGCCGTCCCGTCGCCAGTCTGAGCCGCGGCAAACGGGTGGGAATCGGCTTGCCGCAGCAGCTCCAGAAACTGGTCGACACGATCGTAACTCTGGAGCGCGTCGACAAAAAAGGCGCGCGGCCAGTCGCCTTCGTTGTGAGAGACGTCGAGATCGAGAGCTGGAGGCTTCACGTTCATTTCCGGATCGGGGCGGGACGGGGTATCCAGGAAGTACCGGACGTTTAGCATCTTGTAGAGCGGGAGCGGCCGCAGGTTTGTTCGCTCTACAATCCACCGCCAGCTCCATTCCTGCCGGACGCCCGCGCTGGTAAGAAGTTCGTGGTAATAAGGATTCGCCAGCGGGTCCGGGCCGTAGATTGATTCCAGACCGAAGATTCCGTTCACGCCTGGAAACAAAACGAGGCCGAAGCCCACGGTGCGAAAAAGTCCCGGTTGCGCTTGAATACGATCAACCGCCGCGGAAGGCGCGCGAAAATCCGTCCGGCGCGTGGGATTGATAACATAATCGTCGATCGGCTTGATTCCCGTCTCTAATTGGAGTCCGTGGCGCCAGTGCAGACAAATCAGGCACAACAAAGCGAATGGGATCGCTGCGCGGCTTAGGCGGGATTTGCGGACGATTGCCCGAAACAGCCACGGAAGCGCCAGGAGCGCAATGACGAGCGAGAGGCTATACAGACAAAAAAAGCGATTGGCCGGCGCCTGCTCCGGCAGCGGGAAATCGTTTGGGATTCGCTGCGTAGCATGGGTGAAGCCGACATACGAGCCGAAGAGCGCCAGGAGCCAAAGAACCAGGAATGTGTATTCCAATTTCCAACTCGGACGCTGACAACGGGCGGCGAAGCAGCTTAGTCCGAATCCTGCCAGCAGGAATAACTCGATCAAGAGAACACATGAGAAAGTGTTATCGATATGCCAGATGTGGTTAACCATCGGGACTTTTTCAATTACCGCGGGTGGCACGACTCCGAAAACGAGGGAGAACGAGCAGAGCGCACTTAACCCGATGGCAACAAAAGTCCGGTTGCGCACGAGACGGCGGAGATAGATCAGCGAGAAAAGGCAGCCAAACAGGATGAGAAAATTCGCGGATGGGTTGGCAACAAACCAATTCGGGTTAAAGGCGCGGTAGAAAATATCGTCGAACAATCCGACGAGCAGGCCGGGCTGGATCTGGTAGGCGTGGACCGCCTCTCTGTAAGGCACGTAGGCCTTTTGGAGGGCTGCGAAAAAAGTAAGCCAGACCGGCGCCGCGATCAGGAGTAACACGACTCCGCCAAGCGCGAGATGAACAAGTTTTCTTAGCCGAAGAACTATCGGGTTAAGCAGGAAGACAAGAAAACCGCAGCCATGGAGGCACAGCAGCAACATGTACGCTTCCTTGGCCGTTCCACTGTTTAGCTCGGCCCAGCTGGCAAGGAGCAGTCCGCCTGTCCAGGCCGCGGCGGAACGCACCGTGGCCGCTCGCGTTACTTCGAACCAGCAGGCCAGTAACCACGGAGCATAACAAACACTAAAGAAGGCTGGATGATTGAAGCGGTAGGAAAAGAAGCCGATAAATGCCGAAGAGAACGTGAGCAATAATGCGGCAGGCAGGTAGCGGCTGGACGAATAGACCGCGAAGCCCAGCCCCAGACAGAAGAGAACCTTCGCCAGGAGGAACTTCAGGTCCCATGCCCAAGCCTCTCCCCCTGCTGCCACCACGAGCATATGCAAGGGGTCGCCGAACATCGACTGGCCCTGGCCCAGCAGAGTCACGCCACAGGAGTTGTAGCGATTCCAAAGCGGCAGCTCCCCGTCGCTGAACAACGCGCGACTTTGAATGATGGAGTTCGGCACGTCATGCCACATGAGGGCCCCGGCATCTGAGCCGCCGAAATTCTCGGTCGGCCTGTTCAAGCCCCCCGGGCCGGTCACAGTCTCGGGATTCAACATCGGAATGTTCCTGGCCGAAACAAAACTGCGGCCGAAAAACACGACCGGGTAACAGCTGACCAGGACGCTGATGATAGCGACAGCGAGAATTGCTCGCCGCGGATTGCGTTTCATCGCCTCAACCAGCTTATACACAAATGAAGAAGGCTGGATTGACATCGTCAATGAGCTAAACCGCCACGATCTGTTCCAGCCGGTCACGCATGCGCTGTCCGGCTGCTTCCAGCGAAAGCAGTGATTGAGTCTTCGCCTGGCCGCGCAGGGCGCGAGCGCAAGCTTCGTCTCGATGTTCGTAAACGTCGCGCACATACGCAGCCGCCTGCTTGATCGAAGGCTCGGCCCAGAAAAAGCCATAGGCCTGCGCGCGCGGCATCAGCTTGTCGAGGAGTCCGCCGGTGGAAAAGGTCAGGCGATGTTCATTGAACATTCCAGCGGACCATTTCGTTTTCCTTTTCATGTCGATCTCCACAGCCAGGTTCGCCGCGCCACGCTACTCGCCCTGAGATTGCGCCACAAGCACTGAGGATGCGGTTGAAATTGTGTTGCCGACTTGCGCCTCGGCCGCCTATCCTCAGATCCCTAATTTCAACCTCAATCCCAAAATCATATGAATAACTCCAGACTGTTCCGTTTCATTCTGTCCTCCGCACTCGTGGCCGGTTTTTCTTCCGTCGGCTTTGCTCAGGCGACGCGCACCTGGGTTTCTGGTGTCGGCAACGACGCTAATCCATGCAGCCGCACCGCCCCCTGTAAGACGTTTGCCGGGGCTATATCCAAGACCGCCGAGGGCGGCGAAATCGATGTCCTCGACGCGGGTGGCTTTGGCGCTGTCACGATCACGAAGGCGATGACCATCGATGGGACACACGGGAGCGGTTTCGGATCCGTCCTTAATTCCGGCACCAACGGAATCAACGTTAACATTAGCGCCTCGGGCCTGACCCATCCGAATGACGCGGTAGTGATTCTTCGCAGCCTCTCCATCCAGGGCGCGAGCCAGGCGATCAGCCCGGGCCTCTCCGGTATCAACTTCACGCGAGGAGATCGCTTGTTTGTCCACGATTGCCATTTCCAGAATCAAAACACCGCTGGGATCGCTGCCAGCCTGACCTCAGCGGGAGCGTTGTTCGTGCGTGATTGCGACTTCGAAAACACAAACACTGCCATCAAGGGTACGACCACGGCTGGGAAGATCCTCATGGACGTCACGAATATAAGCGTTCACGGCAACGCAAATGGCGTCCAATACCTTGCGAATGCCCAAGGATCGATCACCAACTCCTTCTTTTCCAAAAACACGGGAGAGTCGGTCGGCGTTGGAGCCACGTGTGTGGCGAATGTGACGCACTGCCACTTCCGGGGGAACAATATTGGAGTGAGCGCTGCGGCCGGGGCGCAAGTTCGCGTCAATGAGAATGAATTGTTCGATAATAACAATGGCTTCCAGGGGACTGCCGTCGCATTCCAAAGTGGCGGAAACAACAAGCTCGCCGGCAATACGGCGAATGTGACCCCGACAGGTGCCCCCCTGCTGACCCAATAGCGCCAGGTAGCGCTCTCTAGACGACCGAAAGAAAATTGTGGACCCAATTGCGCAGAGAAATCGCGCAGTTGAGTCTTTCGAACACGAACATGCCCGCCCCGTTAACTGCCTTGGGGGAGGGGCCGCATGGCTCCGTCCTGATGGAAAATTTTTTCTTGACGCTTCTTGGCCGCCCTCGATACGCTCGACGCTTCAGTTAAACCTCAACAACCAAAAACCATAATGAACAACTCCAGAGCTGTTAGATTCCTCTTCTGCGCTATGCTCGTCGCAGGCTTCGCGACCGCAGGATTTGGGCAAGCGACCCGAACCTGGGTTTCCGGTGTCGGTGACGATGTCAACCCGTGCAGTCGGACGGCGCCCTGCAAGACCTTTGCCGGGGCGATTTCCAAGACCGCTGAAGGCGGCGAGATCGACGTCCTCGATCCTGGCGGCTTCGGCACTGTCACGATTACCAAGGCGTTGACCCTCGATGGAACGCACGGTTCCGGATTTGGCTCCATTCTGAACGCGCAGGTACCGGGCATTAATGTGAATATTACCAGCGGCACGCACATCAACGACGCCGTTGTCATTCTTCGCAGCCTGTACATTCAAGGCGCAAGCCAGGCGGCCTCTGGTGCCGGCACTCACGGCATCAACGTCACAAGAGTCGACCGGCTGTTTGTGGACGATTGCCATATTGAGGGTCAAACCACTACTGGGATCAACGCCAACATGGCTTCGGCGGGAGCGTTGTTCGTACGTGATTGCGACTTCGAAAATACAAACACTGCCATCAAAGGTACGACGACGGTTGGGAAAGTCCTTATGGACGCCACGAACATCAGTGTTCACGGCAACACAAATGGCGTCCAATACCTGACGAATGCGCAGGGATCGGTCACCAACTCGTTTTTCTCCAAAAATACGGGCGAGTCGGTTGGCGTTGGAGCCACGTGTGTGGTCAACGTGACGCACTGCCACTTCCGTGGGAATAATATTGGAGTTAGTGCTGCGGCTGGGGCGGCGGTTCGCGTCAACGAGAATGAGTTATTCGATAACAATAACGGCTTCCAAGGGACTGCAGCTTCCTTCCAAAGCGGCGGAAACAACAAGCTTGCCGGCAATACAGCGAGCGTGGCGCCGACAGGTGCCCCCTTGCTGACCCAATAGCGCCAGGGAGACTTCTCTAGACGACCGAAAGAAAAATTGCGGACCCAACTGCGCGGCTCTCCGCGCAGTTGGGTCTTTGTCGTTTTTGGGGAGATCGACGAGCGGACGCCGGGCTGGCGCCTCATCCGGTCACCCAGCTGTCCAACGGGGCCCTGCTACGTCACGGCTGTTGCTCAGAAATCGCCCGAGCGCAGGAAATCCCAGAGACAACCGGTTCGCCAGGGGCCTAGCCGGATTTCGTAAGTTCCAGCCATTGAAGGCAGATGCCGAGCACTCGCGGGTCTTCATTCAGACCGACCGATTTTGGAGACGTCGCCTTGGGAGTGCGAAACTCGATCTCGAGGGTGCGCCCGCCCTTGACGATATCAGCGGGAATCGTGAGCTGGTATTCGGCGGGGTTGCTGCTGGCTTGCCACTCCGCCAACTTCTGCCCGTTAACGAATACTTCCACGGGCTGGCTCGGCAGATCCGGCGCATGAGTAAATGCGGCCATGTTTATTTTCAAACTAAATGGGCCGCTCTCACCGCCAATGGGAAGCGACAGCTTCGCCGAATTCCGCTCGGTCCAGGTAAATCTCTCCTCCGTATGACTCCAACCCGAGGTCCGGTAATGCTCTGAGTCACCGCCCTCGCCAAACTGGATTTGGCGCCCCACAATGCTTCGTTGGCCGCACCCAGCGAGCAGTGCCGCAATCGAGGCCGCCAAGCCCCACGACAGCATTCTATAGGCAGGTGCTCGCTTCAACATCGTCGACATAACATTCAGATGACATCGGCTTAAATTTGTGTCAAGTAGCGCGCTCGCCTGCTTCCGCTAAGACAGTGGCGCGGCCGCCCGACTACGTAGCTTATGATCGAAACGAATCCGGAAATCAGCGTCTCCGAGCTGATGGAGCGTGTTCGCACAAAGGTCGAGGAAATCCCCCGCATCCAGGGGCACCTGAAACTGCCCCCCGTGCGCGCGGTAAAGGAAATCGCTACTTTAGTAGTACCGAAGCCGGTCACGCCCAAGACGGAGCAGATTTTGCGGGCTGCGCAGAACGCTCGCGAGGCAACGACCATCAGTCGCTGGATTCCCAAACCGTTGCGCGGCTTATTTCGCCGTCAGGATAAATTTAATCGCGAGATGTTGCGCGCCATCGAATGGCTGAGTAACACGAACGCGCAACTTGCCGATCGCCTGGGACACCTCATCGCCTGCATTGAAGTGCAGGACCATGCCATTCAGCACTTGGCGGAGTTGCGCCGAGCCGACCGCGACTGGATGAGTGAACTGGCCACGATTCGCGATAGTGACGTCGCCTGGATGCAGGGCGTCGGAAGGCGTCTCAGCTCGATGGCTTACGACCGTGGCAAACTTCTGCTCACCACGAAGGCGCTTGCGCAGCAGATCGCCGCCCTCGAGCAAAAGACCCGGGCAACTGACACGGCTATGGCATCGGCCGATCAAAAGATCGGCGCGATCAACGAACGAGTCGCAACAGTGGCCGGTAACAGTGACCAATTGTTTATCCAAACGAATAGCTTCCAGGCCGAGTACAATGCTCTTGCGGAAGCTGTTCGCGGGGTGCGGAGCGAGTTCAATAACGCCGCCGAACATTTGCGCCATCTTCAGGTCCAGGCCGACCAGGTAACTGCCGTTGCCGCGGATCTGCAGCGCGAACTTTCCAGCCGCGCCGAGCACGACAAGCGGTTAGGCGAGCACCTGGGGGCCGAGACGGCGCAGCGCGCGGCCGTTCGCCACGATCTTGAATCGCTGGAACAACGTCACACGAGCGATTCAGCTTTTATCAAAGCCGAACTCTCCCTCCAATCCGAGCTCGTCCATAAATTGATCGATCGTGCCTCTGCCCGTTCCCCAGCGAAGAGTAAACTAGTCGTCGACGGCGAACTAAGCGATACGGCCGCGCACCGCCTCGATGCGTTCTACTTTAGTTTCGAGAACCGCTTCCGCGGCCCGCGTGAGGAGATTAAGCGGCGCCTGCGGTTTTATCTACCCATTGTGGAAAACTGCCGCGCCGGCAAGCGGGGCCGCCCGATTGTCGATCTTGGCTGCGGCCGGGGCGAATGGCTGGAGCTGTTGCGGGAGCAGAAGCTCACGGCAACCGGGGTTGATCTGAACAAAACGATGATCGACCAATGCAAGCAGCGCGCGCTGAATGTTGTCCAAGCTGACGCGCTCGAGTTCCTGCGGGGTCTACCAGACCACAGCCACGGGGCAATCACCGGCTTCCACATCATCGAGCACCTGCCGCTGGATACACTGGTAAGCCTGATCGCGGAAACGTTCCGCGTTCTGCATCCGGGCGGCGTCGCAATCTTCGAATCGCCAAATTGTAAAAACCTCACGGTCGGCGCGTGCAACTTCTACATCGATCCTACCCATCGTAATCCTGTCTTCCCGGAGACTGCGCAGTTCATGCTCGAGGGCGCCGGTTTCGAGCGGGTGACCCTGGAATATCTCTCTCCGGTGGAGACGACCGAGATCGGCGCTATGGCTGAGCAGTCTGCTTATCTGAAAGAACTCTTGTATGGACCAAGAGATTTCGGCGTTGTTGGCTACAAACCGGCTGCCGAATGAAAACCGTTATTGGATCGCGATGAAGGAACAGAGCGTCACGATCATTATAGTGACTTGGAACGGATTGGACTACACGCGCCGCTGTCTGGAGACGCTGCGCGCCAATACGGATTACGCCGCCTATCGGGTGATCGTTGCGGACAACGGCAGCACTGACGGGACGCTCGAGTATTTGCACTCGCTGCCGTGGGTTACGCGCATTGCCAATGGAGAAAACCTTGGTTTCTCGCGTGCCAACAATATTGCCATCGAGGCCGCCGAAGCAGACTCGGACATTGTCCTGTTGAATAACGACACCGAGATATTGCAGACCGATTGGCTCGAACGACTCCAGGCGACAGCTTACTCTTCACCTCATAGTGGGGTTGTCGGGTGTCGCCTCCGTCGGCCCGACGGGATGCTGCAACATGCAGGCACTTATATGCCGCCAACATATTGGGGCCAACAGCTCGGCTCCGGCGAAACAGATGTAAACCAGTTTAACCGCGATCAAATCGTTGAAGGCGTGGTCTTCGCGTGCGTCTACATCAAACGCGAGGTGATCGATCGTATCGGATTACTCGACACCTCCTACTTTAGTTATTTCGAAGACAGCGACTATTGCCTGCGGGCGCGCGCCCAAGGCTATTGTGTCGAGTGCTGCGGGAGCGTGACGCTGGTTCACCATGAAAATGTTTCCACGCGGATCAATGGCATCAAGCACGAGAAACTCTTTCGGGAATCACAGCAGATATTCCGCTTGCAGTGGGAGCAGGTCCTTGAGGCACAGCGGTACGAGCGCCAGCTTGCCTGGCACTCGCTCACTAATTTCGTGAGCGGCTACGCCCTCTCATCTCGTGAACTGATGCTAGCGCTGGATCGCCACCACGTCGAAATGTCATATCAATACGTTTATGGGCCCGGCACACCATTTCCCCTGGAAGAGCCGCAGCGGAGTGCACCCTATATGCTGAATGTCATTCGGCAGCGCCAGATCCAGCCGCATCAGATTCAGGTAGTATTCGGTCAAGGCGATGTTTTTCAACGCAACTTTGGCGCCTACCGGATCGGTTTTACCATGCTCGAAACCGACGGCATACCGGCGGAGTGGGTGCGACAAGCTAATTTGATGGATGAAGTCTGGGTGCCCTCCACTTTCAATGTCGACTCTTTCCGGCGCAGCGGAGTCACCCGACCGCTGCATGTGATCCCCCTGGGAATCGATCCCGATCATTTCAATCCGGACATCACGGGCTATCCACTTCGCGACACCTTCACCTTCCTCTCTGTTTTCGAATGGGGCGAACGCAAGGCGCCGGAAATTCTGCTGCGAGCTTTTAATGACGAATTTTCCGCGGCCGAGTCAGTTCTGTTGATATGCCGCGTTTTGAACCGCGATGGAGACATAAATATTGCACGCGAAGTGGAGCGCATGAATTTGAACGACCACGGGGGCCGGATCGTGTTCTCGGTGAACGAAGTTATCCCTTATTATCAGGCTGGCGCGTTGTATCGGTCAGCAGATTGCTTTGTCCTAAGCACGCGTGGGGAGGGTTGGGGCATGCCGATTTTAGAAGCGATGGCGTGTGGCCTGCCAGTCATCGCGACCGATTGGAGCGCGCAGTGCGACTTCATGAACCATGGAAACGCTTACCCTGTAGAGGTCGAGCGCCTCGTCCCGGCGGAAGCCAAGTGTCCTTATTACAAAGGCTTCAGCTGGGCGCAGCCCTCGTACGAACATTTACGCGCGATGATGCGGCATGTTTTTGAACATCCCGATGAAGCAAGGACCAAGGGTTTGCAGGCGGCGGCCGAGGTTCACGCCCAGTGGACTTGGGATCAGAGCGCAGAGAAGATCATGGCACGTCTTGATGCGATCGGAGAGAGCAACCGCCATTCCGGCCTGGCTGGATACGCAGCCTAGAGAAACCGGTCATGTATCGTGTGGTGCCACGCCGTCACATTTCCTGGCGACGAAGCAAACCCCGAACGTACCCAAACCCGGACTATTTCCAGTCAACCATTCCTCCACGGTCAGAACTTCTGCACCCAGGTCATTCAACAAGTCTTCGACTTCGACTCTGAAAAAATATCTTACCGGATGCGTTTCCTTGATGATAGCAATGCCGTCATCGACCTTGTTCTGAACGATCACCTCATAGTTCACGTCCACCCTATTGTCGTTTGGACGTAATGTCGGCTCAGCTAAGCGAGTCACCTTAATTCGATCGTTTTCAAAACGGCGAATCCCGACCTTTGGCAGATCCGAAAGCACCGCCGGCCCATACCAGGAATCGAATATAAAGATCCCGCCGGGGCGGACGTGGCGGAGGGCGTTAGCGAAACCGGTACTCATCTCGCTGCTTTTCGTCAAATAGTTCATGACGTGAAACAGAGATACGACCACATCAAACGTCTTTTCTAGTTGAAGTTGAAGAATGTCGCCTTGGTGCACTGAGATATTCTTCAGCCCTTTCTCAGCTTTCTTCTCATTGGCCCGGGCAACCATCGAAGGCGACAAATCGATACCGGTTAGGTCGTAGCCACGTTGCGCCAGGAGGAAACCATGGCCTCCCGTCCCACAACCAATATCCAGAATCGACTTAGCGCCGGGGACGAATTTATCGATCAGCGCACAAACGTAATTCGCTTCCGCCTGATAGTCCTTAACGGAATAGAGCAGGTCGTAGTACTCCGCGTAATGATCGAATATTTTCACGGCAATATTTCGATCAGCCGTTGCGCCGCGGTCCTGATTTGCTTTTCACTTAAGCCGAGACCGCTAGGAATGTAAAAACCTCGCCGGGCGATTCGCTCTGCTACCGGATATGTTTCATCCTTAAATAGCCCCATTTTCTGAAACACCGGTTGTTCATGCATGCTCCAGAAGAATGGTCTCGCCCCCACGCCGACGCTAGCGAGCCGCTCGATGGCTTCTTGGGCATCAAACGGCACCTCTTCTTTTAGCACTATGCCGTAAACCCAATAGATGCTATCCGCGTAGTCCGTCTGCGAGATGCCGAGTTGGATACTGGATATTCCCGAAAGAAGCTCGTTATACAGCTGGCCAATACGCCGCTTTTTGGCGACGAACTCGTCCATCCGCTCCAGCTGCGCGACCCCGAGCGCAGCCTGGAGGTTCGTCATCCTGTAGTTGTAACCCAACTCGTCGTGGACGAATCGGCGCCCAGGCTTGAAGCAGAGGTTGCGAAGGGAGCGGCAACGCTCCGCTAACTCGGCATCGTCCGTTGCGATCATCCCGCCTTCGCCGGTCGTAATATGTTTGTTAGGATAGAAACTGAAGCAGCTGATATCGCCGAAGCTACCCACTGGCCTGCCTCTATAGTGCTGTCCATGCTGCTCGGCCGCGTCTTCGATTATTTTGAGATCGTGCTTCTTTGCCAGGTCGAGAACCGTATCCATCTCCACGGGCAAGCCGTAAATGTGAACGACCATGATGGCTTTTGTCCGAGAGGTAATCTTGGATTCGATTTGGGATACATCCATGTTCCAAGTCAATGGATCGGCGTCGACCAATACCGGTACAGCACCTACTCTGGTGACGGCTGAGGCGCAGCAGATTATGGTGAAGGCAGGCATGATGACCTCATCGCCGGGTTCGAGGTTGAGCGCGATTACGGCCGCATCGAGGGCTACCGACCCATTACTCACCGCGATTCCATGCTTGCGACCCATTTTCGCGGCAAAGCCTTCTTCAAATCGCTTGATAAAGGGGCCTTCGGAGGAGATCCAGCCTGTATCGATGCATTCAATCAGGTACTTTTTTTCATTCCCGTCCAGTGAGGGCGTATTTACCGGAATGAATTCCTCGCGATCCATACAGGGTTCGTCTATCAGCGGGTTGGCAATCGTAGTCCGGGGGGCGATCAACCGTCGTAAGGGAAATCGGCAAGCATCTTAAGCTCGGGCGAGCGGGATCTCCAGACGGAAGGTGTCCGACTCATATTCCTTCCCGCCCCTGGGACCTTGCGTAAAAACCAGCATTTCGGAATCCTCGACACCGATGAGCGCGTGTTTCTCCATCGGCTCTGTCACCGCGAACCCGCCCTCCTCTAATATGGCCTCTTCGGCGGCTTCATCCCCCACCTGGGCCACCAGTTTAATCTTGCCCCTCAAAACATAGTTCCACTGTGTCGTCCGCTTGTGGTAATGATTCCCACGAACCGCGCCCTTCTTGAAAGAAATAAACGTTACCGCGTTGATCTCTGCTCCCTCAATAAGGTCCATGATGGCTCCCCGCTCATCCCGGTGATTAACCTCTGTTGCGATGATCTTCATGCGGATTGGGTGAGTAACTTAGCGAATGTTCGGCGAAGGAATTGGAATAATGAACTTCCCTCCCTGATCTCTGTATGTCTGGTTATTCCGCATGATCTCATCCGCGAAATTCCAGGCCAGAAGCAATGCGTAATCCGGCCGGTCTTGGAGGAGCCTGCTGTCAGGATGAACGGGGATAAAGCCGCCGGGAGTGTAAAGACCGATCTTTAGCTTCGACTTCTCCGTCACGTAATCCAGGATCTGCCGATCAATATGGCAATAGTTCAAGAGTGTCATGCCCTTCGCCGGCGCGCTGACTCCGACGATGCGCTTGCCTTCGTCTTTAAGCTTATGCAAAAGGGAATTCAGTTGAGCCTTATTGCGCTCCACTTTTCCCGCGAAGGCCGCCAGCATGGCTAAATCGCGCAGCTTCTCCGACCTTTCCATCTCGATCGACTCCACCACACTTTTGTCGACCGGGTAGTTTCCCCTTGTCGAAACGAATATTCTGACCGACCCGCCGTGAATATCCTTTTGCTCCACCTTTACGATTTCCATTCCGAATTTCGCGAAAAACGGGACCAGCGGTTCAATCGAGATGTAGGAAAGATGCTCGTGGTAAATAGTGTCGTATTCGAGGCTGCGAATGAGATGAAGCAAGTGAGGAGCTTCGATAACGAATATCCCCTTGCCTGGATGCAAGAGTGTCTTTATCGCCTCCATGAATCCATTTAGATCATCGACGTGCGCGAATACATTTGTGCCGGTGATCACACTCGCAGGACCAAGTTCCGAGAAGATGGTTTCCGCGGCCGCCTTTCCAAAAAAATCGTTAATCGTAGGGATCCCATGGCGCGCTGCGATTTCACAAATATTTGGCGCGGGATCGACCCCGCGAATATCTAGGCCCAGCAGCTTAAACCCTTCGAGCAAGACACCGACGTTGCTCCCGATATCGACCGCGAGATCGCCTTTTGCGAAACGGTAATCAGTTACAACGGATTCCGCGAAATCGTGATAGTGCTTTTTGCCGGTCTCGGTAGTGGACGATTCGTATGGGTAATTGTCCTGGTAAAGAATTTCCGGGGGCACAACATAACCTAGTTGGCAGAAGCCGCAGTCTTCGCAGATATGGACGCGCAGCGGGTACAAGGTGACTGGATCGTTCAACTGGCTTTCCTCCCTGAACTGGTCGGAGGGGGGGTGATGGCCTAAGTCCAGGAAGCACGCCAGCCTGTCGCTATCGCAGATTCTACAGGTCATGATGATTACTCTTCGGGGAAGGCGACGGCACAAAATGATGCACCCAGGAGAAACGCCCCGATCGAAGCGAGGTCATGCTCCTTCTCAGATATTTTTTGTTCCCCGAACCTCATATACGGTTTTGTTTTGCGATTCATGCCATGTTCGCATCAGGATTTCGGCAAGCAAGCCCATAAGGACACACACAATACCTGTCATGGCGGTAAAGACGACCAGGAGGGGGACCGGGGTGCGGATGAATGACTGCCCCTCGAAGATCTTCAAGTAAATCGCATACGCAGCCAGGAGGCTGCTCAGGGCCATGCTTGCCAGGCCGATGCCTCCGAAAACATAAATTGGTTTTTGGGCATACCGAAAGAGGAATTTCACCACGAGCAGGTCTAGCAGCACCTTGAAAATTCGCTCGAGCCCGTAGTTGGATTTTCCATGCATTCGCGGGTTGTGATTGACGGGGATTTCTGTGACCCGGGCTCCGTGCCAGCTTGCATAAATAGGAATAAAGCGGTGCATTTCCCCGTACAGCCTGACGCCCTTTACCACTTCCTTCCGGTAAGCCTTCAGTGAGCAGCCATAATCATGAAGTCTTACTCCGGACACTCTTGAGATGAGCCGATTGGCGAGTCGGCTTGGCAGGTTGCGTCGTAACGCTTGATCCTTCCTTTCCTTCCGCCAGCCGGAGCAAACATCGAAGCCTTCCCGCAATTTCTCCAGCAGCTTTGGAATATCAGCCGGGTCGTTTTGCAAATCGGCGTCGATTGCGACGATTGTCTCCCCCGACGCAAAATCGATACCCGCCATCATCGCCGCGGTCTGTCCATAGTTTCTCCTGAAATGAACGACTTTGACCCTCGCGTCATCGGCTGCGAGTGCATCCAACTTCGCCGGACTCGTATCCGTGCTGCCATCGTTCACCAGGATAAGCTCCCAATGGAGCCGCTCTCCATCAAGCGTTTGCCGAATCAAGTCATATAGGGCGCCGACGCTTTCGCTCTCGTTATAAACGGGAGCAATAACCGAGACATCCAAAGTTCTCGGGTCGGGCTCTCCTGGCTCATTCATGGAAGGCATCTGATAGGCGGGTCGAGGCGTGAATGGCGGCGGCGGGTTGCTTGCTGGTGAGGGCGGACATTACGTGCGGAGGCCGGGATTGTCCAAACTCTCCTCCAATAAAATGCGGCAAATTTATCCGCTTTCGCCCTCGGCCGCGTTATCCCTTAAAAGATCAACTGGACGAAAAAGCCAGCCGTACTCGATGCCACCGTGTCGATCCACATGAACGGCTCTGGCTCGCTTCTCCCTTAACAGTTTATTCAAAACCAGAATCCTGTTAGCGGTGTTTTTTGAAATTATGATGTAGTCAATCTTGGCGTCTATTAATTCCCTTAGGTATGTATCCATCTCGGCCGCATCCTCCAAGCGCCAGATCCCGCCGAGATTTACCATTTTCACATTCCCGGGGAAATGGAACGGAGCTAAATAATCGTAGCCGACAGCGACATTCTTACCCGGGGACTGCTTCCCGGCAAATTGCGCCAATTCGTAAGAAGTCTCCCCCCAACCCACCCAGGTCCACGGATAATCGCCCACCTCGATTGTGCCGATATCTTCGGCTTGGCGGCTCCGAAAAATATTCATGTATCCAAAATGAGCGGGCGCGTCTTGGCAGGAGGGTGCGATTAACGAAACCACGATTGCCAGTGTCGCGGCCGAGCCCCACAAGGCGCTTCTATCCGAGAATTGTTTTGCAATACTCGCGAGAAACGAACTCAAAAGCAGCGTCAGGCCAAACAGCACTGATGCGAGATATTTCGCTTCAATGGGCAGTGCCAGATAGGCGAAGGTCAAAAGGTTCATGAGACAGAACGCGGCCATCAGTCCAACCGCTCGCCCGTGGAGGCTATGCTTAATTTTGGTGGTCGCGAGGGGAGCAAGGATCAGGGTCAAAACCAAAATCGCCGGCAAGAAATACATAACCAGACGTCCCTGCGCGAGAAGGAACTTGGCCTCGGTGACGAGCTTGCTCCTGTCCAAGCTCGTCATCGCAACACGCGCGATGGTTTTTCCGACAAAAAAGCCTTTGTTTGCAATTTCGGTCCGCTCTACATCGGATTGCGCCCACTTCAGGTCGTTTTTCTGATCGATCAGCGTAAATAGAAAGAGCGCAACTAGTGGAAGGAACCATAACTTTACCGAGAGATGGGATCTAAGAATTCTGACGAAGGAAACGATGCGCGGCCTAAAAAAGATAAGAGCTGCGACAACCCCGACCGCCGGTAATAAGAAGCGAGGGGCCGCAGCGACCCCATTGGTCGGGATTCCCGAAAAGATAACCCCCATCTCGCGCGGATTTGTCCAGATCTTTGGAATGGCCGCAAACACGGTCAAACAGAATGCCGCCCCAAGCAGCAATAGCGATCGTAACAGCTTCCAACAAAGTTGCAGAAAGGGGCCTGCTTCAAAGTAAGTCAGAGCAATTTCCGAAAGTGCAATAAAGCCAACAACGGTGATTGCGGTATCCTTTTCGATGAAAGCGAGAGCGCCCAGAACTATTGCGAGGATGAAATATCGGAAATTCGTTTGCCTCGTGGCCGCCAAATACGCGATCAGTGCCATGACTCCAAGAATCACCGAAAAGCAGTCATACTTCAGAACCTTGCAAAGCCCTTTCAACATGGGACAATTCAGGATAACCGATAAGGCCAGAAGGTAGCAGAGATAATCTTTGTTTAGACGCCACCCCGCAACCTTTCCCAGGACAAAAGCGCAGCCGACGATCAGCAACAAACTGATCGTGACTTGAATAATCGCGAATGGGAAAACCTTGGTATAATAAATCTTCCCGATTAGTCGGTCGCCTTCCTTGAAATGCAGGTCCAGCCATACCCTCAGCTGGCGGCCGGGGATTCCGACTATGATATTCGACAGATTAGAGCCGTCCGTTAATACCGCTTGGCTCGGATTGTTTAAGAAAAGGTTAATCCGGTTTAGTGTCAGCTCTTCGTCGCGAGTGCCGTATTGCGACAGTCGGTCGTAGTAGCTAAAGATCGAGAACAGGATGAACGCGAACAAAAGGACCAAACGAAAAATCCGACTGATCATGATCAAGCGTCCGGGAGTTGTCGTCTCCGGCAGAGTCAGTCCGTGTTTTGTCTCTTTAGGGCTGGCCGCAAGAGGTCCATTGCCTCTAGCCGGCGGCCTCTCAAGTCTGTGGGACTCTGCGTTGCTCTGGCTGTCAATTGTCACAGGCGTACTCGCGCACCGGTTCGGTGATCGCATCTACCAGCTGAGTGTTATCGATTGTTAATCCGATATTTTTTCCACCACCACGCCCCCGACGCTGACGCGATCTTCCGCTCCATTAACGAACACGCGAAACTCGTATGGGAACAAATCTGAAGGCATGGTGTGAAATTTCAGCGCGATTTGTTGCTCGCCGGGTGCCGACTTTATCGGCACGGATACAAGCTCCGAAACCTGCGATCTGTCTATGATCCGGCTGACATCAACAAGACCCGTCTCGGTGTCTGAGCTAGGCGCCTCAACGGTGACGGTGAATACCGCCCGGTATCCGCCGGGCGACAATTTCACGTAGGGTCCGTACATGAGCCAGCCTCTTTCTCCCGGGCCCGCTACGAGCGCGGCCGTCTTGGAGTCGAAGCTTCCTACGAGGTGCGATGTCGTCGGGCCAGGCACGACCCGGACAACACTAACAAGTTGCTGCGATGCGGGGGCCTTCCTGATTTGGATCGGACGATGCAGAAGTCTGGCTTTCTCCTCGCCGAGGTCGCGCTGCGGTATCTGATTGCGAACACAAAAGGCGCCAAGCGGAAAGAACGCAAAATCCTGGTCCGCGCTTTCTTCTGGAGAGACACCCGAAGCATCCCGAAGCTGCGCTTCGAAAGCCGTCGCCAACTGAATATCCTTAAACAATTTCCGATGGACGATGATTCCCGCGAAGCCGTATTCGCATAACCGCCGGATCATCTGATCTGGAGCATAGGCGGACGTTTCCTTAAGCCAATTAGCCTGAGCGCTCCCAGCGTCCCCGCCGTAGGTGAATCGGAGCGTTCGTGAATTCAGATATGGGCGAAGTCCATCCGCATAGTTGTAGGGCGGGAGGCCTGAATTGCTGAGGTTCACGTGGTGGATATTGTATGGGTATTGAAATAGCATCGAACCAGTCGGGAGTTTTGACTCGATTCGGCCAAAGAAAGTTTTGTCGCTCGCGTACCTCGTCGCGCCGTCTGTCGAGTTTGTTAGTTTGAAAGGCACCTGATCCCAAAGGGCAAACACAAATACCGGCAACCATCCCACTAAAGCGATAGTTGTTTTAAGTTGATTACCTTTAACATATCTCGAGATACGGAACAGAGATCGCCTCACTAGAACCGAGGCGGCGTAGTAAGAAAAGAACGCGATGAAAACGATAATGCGATTATAACAACGCACCTGAGCGAGGATGGATTCTGGCCCAAATAAGAGAACCCCGGCCGTCGCAGCTACCGACGCAAAACCGCCGATGGTGGCAATCAGCACACAGAGCAAATTCAGGAGAGAAGAAATATCCAAAATTCGCACCCTCGAAGGCCGCCTAATCATCGCGAACGCGCTGCGAAACATGAGAAATAGGAAGCCCGCGGCACCGAACAGCCCCAGAGCGACCGTCGCATTTTCATTCACTTCGTGCTTTGCTTCGTAGGTGGAACGAATAACACGGAAGGATGGCAGTCGATGCTCACTGACCGGCAAAAGAATCTGCACTATTTTTAGACCGTAGCGCTCCGCCTCTCCGTACCCCGAAATTGGCTTGCTAATATCGGACAATTCCAATCCTGGCTCAGCCACCGCTTTGTTGAAGACTAGTCGTCCGCCTATAGATAGCGCGATCGCGCCAAGGAGAATCGTGGCCCCAAGTAAGATTCGCCCATTGCGGTGTCTGACATAACTCAAGAGCGCAGCAATAGCCAAGAGAAGCGTGAAGAAAAACTGATGATAATCATTGATCGCCGAAAAACATACCAGGACCACAAAGAAGCCCCAGTCTTGCCCCTGTTTCCAATCCAGCCGCCAGGCCCGGTCCCTGTACGAATGAAAGAAAGGCCTGGCCCTGAAAACTAATATTAAGATATAACCAAATAAAGGGACGATGAAATAACTCGATTCCATCAAGTGCCCCACGTTGCGCTGGAGATGGTAGGGCATGAGGGCATAAAGCGCGGCGGAACCAAACCGGAATGGATTGGACAGTTTCAACCGGCCATAGACCCAATAGGCGGAGAGAAACACTAACGGGAATGTCACCAGGTAATAGAGATTCAGTGCCGCGACGGCGTCGCGTGTGATTGAATACGCGATCTGGAACAAAGCGGCGTTTGGCTGAAACAAAAAGTTCACCAAATACCGCAGGGACGATGCGTGTTCGATTCCAAACGGGGCGAAGAAGCGCTCCCGAAGATCATTGAATACATAATCGCGTCCGAGATACGACGCCATTTCCAAGGCATCGCCCCAATAAGAGAAGGGCTGGTAGACGTCCAGCTTCCATGCCTTGGTCGTGACAAGGCAAATCGCGAGGAAGAGCAACGTCGCAAGAGCGGCCCTTATTCTTTTGCCTCGCAGCGCACGACCAACAGTTGCACCAAAGGCGGAGAAGGAGGCACTCGTTTGACGAGAGTATTGTGGGCTTTCTGTCGATTGCTTTTGATCAATCATACAGTCGCTCTCCCGCGCGCCTTTATCGTCAACGCGAGGACTGCCCCGATTACTGCCAGCATGAGAACAAAGGAAAAGGCTACAAGCGACACGGCGACCGCTGTTTCTTTTTCACAACCAAAGATGGCCAGGATTCCAATCAATGTTCCCTCGCGGATGCCGACGCCACCGATCGTTAGCGGGAGGAAAAGCGCAAGCGTCAATGCTCCCACGATCCAGCTCCAGTCGAAAAAGCCAATAGGCAAGCCAAGCCCACGCGACAAGAGGTAAAACATCAAAACGCCGACGGTTTGATAGGTGATGGCGAGGAAAACATTTCCCGCCAGCAGCGGCAGGTTTTTCGAGTAGGTATGCCAAGCATCAATTACTCTCCCGCCTCCGCTGAAGATTTTCTCCTGCCTGGGCAACCATGTGCCAAGAGCGTTAAGATACTGACCGGTTTTTGAATAAAGCCATGGCGCCCGGAGTGAAAACAGCAAGGTAATCGCCAGTAAGCCAGACGCAACGAAAAGCCATGTTAAAGAAGGAGGAAGTCGTGTGTCGCTTAGGGCCAGACCGACGCATCCTACCACAAGGAGGCCGATGATGCTTATGATCTTATCGACAACGACTGAAGCGGCAATTCTATGCGTTCTCGGGGATTGACCGAGGCTCAAGTAATAGGCCTTCGCGGCCTCTTGGGCGAACTGTCCTGGAAGCAGAAGTCCTATGTAGTAGCTTGCAAAACAAGCGATAGCCAAGCCTTTGAAACTCGCTTCCGGCAGAAGCATCCGCCATTTAAAAACGCTGAGGAAAATCCCGAGGAGATTCAGCAAGGCCAGCGCGACGATCACTCCCGAACTCAGGTGCGACAAGGCCGCAACGACCCCGCTGAAGTCGGTCCGTCGGATAAAAAGGTACAAAAGAATAATCGTAACGACTATCTTCAGGGCGGCGATACTTATGCTTCTGAACATTCTGTTTTCCGTCCGGTGGACCTAACTGGAGCCAGACCGCTGGAAACCGGGCCGAGGCGATACCCGAAGGCAAATTAAGTCTTGTCCGTAAAGTTCAGCATGCTCCAGGGCTTCATCGGTCGCGCGGGTCCTGACAGGAATGGTCCAGGGTGTCCGGATTTGTTTATCTTTTCGCAATAGCTATCATGTTTTTGGTAAAGATGTTCGCAATTACTCTGCCGTTTAGTTTGAAATAAAACTTAATACACAGGTTGATGCAGCTATTCATTAACCAGGCAACATAGTTAAGGGGGTTATAAAAATATACGTATAAATGGCTCGGAACAATCCCAACGTTCTGGGGAGAAAAGCCAGCTACCAGGAGAATCTGTCTGAAACTTGACTCGGTAAAGCCCAGTTCGTGAGTAAAATCGCAATACCGCGCGTCAAGGCCAAGAATCGGGTTTGTCGCATTGAAGGTTTTTATCATCAAGAGTCCGCCTGGACTCAAAGCTTTATAATAACTCTTGAGAGAAGGGATGATGTCCGCCTTTGGTATATGCTCGATAATGTCATTCATGATAATGACGTCGTATGGTTCGCGTTCAGCGCCGAAAAATGTAACGAGATTTCCTTGAGTTACTTGAAACCCATTGTTCCTGCAAAAGTCGACACACTCAGGCGATAAGTCGACCCCGCTAATGTTGTTGTATCCGTAATGCTTCAAGGCATGCAGCATCTGTCCAAAGCCACATCCAATATCAATTATTCTTAAATTCTTATTCTCGGGGAAGTGGCGGATAAAATTATGTTTAGCAAATGGCGCGTACTTTTTGTACAGATTGCCTATGTCTCCGGCGTCGTGCGTGCTACCAAACCGCGTTGAGATGTAATTAGAATGGACATCTAAGCCGGGTTTCATAAGAGCCTTCCGTATAAATTATCTTACCCTGTGCATTCCTCTTTGACCCTGGCGACGAGAAGAAACATGATGGCTAAAAAATCAAGCCACGCGAGTGTTTCTAGTCTTTCGTAAGGGTAGAGGCGCCCTGCCAGCTTATTGTTAGAACGAAAGTGTAAAACCCGGCTGGACAAGATTTCGAATCCTTCCTCCGACAATGTCTTGCGAATGTTATTTCTCGTGACGGAAAACTGGCCCACCTCCAGCGAATAGTCCTTTAGGGCTTTTACCAAATTCACCGGGTTCCAAACATTGGGTTCGCAGACAACCAGAACGCCTCTTGATTTCAGTTGGTTTCTCGCTGCGGAAATCGCTCGACGATAATCCGAAAAATGATGCATCGATCCGCTAATATAAATACCATCGAACTTCCTATCGAGAAGGATCTCTTCCGCGGGGCTCACCACATAGTTGATCTTCTGGCTGTCACCCATCCGCGTCTTAGCCAGTTCCAGCATCTCGGCGGACAAATCCGAAAGGACAAAGGATCGAATCCTGCTCCCAAGGGATTTGATTACGTGCTGCGCATGAATGCCTGAACCGGCGCCTATCTCCATTAGATCCCAGCCTTCGGACGAAGGAGGCAGGTATTGGTCGAATGCCCGCTCTATCTGTTCGATCTTGTAGTAATGGTTGGAATTCTCCCGGTTGTATTTCTGATCGAATTCGCCGGCGATTGACGCATAGTGCGCGCGCTGTTGGTCTATCTTCTTGTCCAACTCCGAGCCGTTCACTGCCTGCCTCCGGTTTGATCCACTTTACTGGCGTGCAAACAGACGCCGAGATATTTCTCGCTCATGCTGTCCCAGGAAAACCGCCTCGCGAACTCTACTGCTTCACTGGCCTTTTTCATCTTCTTGTCATTATTTCGAAGCAACGATATCAGCTTTTCCGCGATCTGCCGCTCGTCGTCGGGATCGACCAGCAGGTCTTCGTCGAAGAAAAAATCTTTCGCATCCAAGGTGGCGCCGACGAAAGTCGGAGTGCCGCACGCCATGGCTTCCAGGGCGCTGAGACCAAAACCGTACCTTGAAGGGAAAATAAAAAGGTCGGCGGAATTGTAGAACTCATTCATCCTCTCCTCGGGGACGAAACCGGCAAACGTGCAGCTACCTGGCGGCAGGGTTTGCGCGGCGAGGCGCTTCATGTCTTCCAAGTCCCGGCCAGTGCCACCGATGACAAGGGTCGCGTCGGGTACCTTTTCCAGGACAATCTTGAATGACTGTATCACTGTATCTATCCCCTTCGCGCGCTTGGCTTCGCCCAAAAAAGCAACGCGTTTGCCTATCTTGGGAATGTTCGGATCCGGGTAATAGGTTTTGTGGTCGACCCCCCACGGCACTACCACCACCTTCTCAGCGTCGACATCAAACCGTTCCACGATCTCGCTCCTGATCGAAGCGCTGCCGACGATTAGCCAGTCGCTGTGGAGGGCTGAAAACTTCGCGCACCAGCGCTTGATTGCGTATTTCAACCAGTTGTCGTATCCCGCGACGTGGAACGGGATGAGGTCGGTAATTAGCGTCACGAGCGGCTTTTTTCGCAGGAGGGCGGGGAATATACCTGAGACGGCGTAAACCGCGAAATAACAGCTGTCCCGGGTTTTTCGCAGCCTGATCAAGTACGCCAGGCTTTGAAGGACCGCGCTTATCTCGCTATGGATGAGACCGCGGTCATAAAAATGAAAATGGATGTTTGTTCGATCCAGAAACCGGCAAAACTCTTCGATCACTCGCTCGAGCCCTCGCCCTGTCTCTTTTCCGCTGGAAAGGGGAAACCCGCAGATGCCCAAAGACCATTTGCTCGTTTTTTCGCTCATGAATTCCGAGTGAACGGAGAAAGTCTTACGACCGGCACCTCGTAATATCAAAGCACCGCGTCCCGGCGTGGCTTTTCCACTTCTCCTGTTATCTCAACGCGAATCGATTCCGCAAGATTGGTTCGAAATCCGCGCAAGGTAGTGACGATCATGGCAATTTCCTCGTCCTCCAGGAATGGATGCACCGGCAATGAGAGCTGCGAAGCGGCCAGTCTCCGTGCATTTAGGGGTTCGACCGCAACCGCGCCGCCGTCCAAAGCCGCAAGGGCCGTTTGATCGGGAATGATTCGGGGATAGTGAACGGCGCTTTCGACCTTTGCCTTCTGTAGGTGATCGCGAAGCGCATCACGGTTCGCGCTGAAGCAGGGGAATATGTGCCAGGAAGATTCTGCTTCGTGATGGATCGTAAGGAAGCGAAGGGCCGGATTCTTAATCTCGGCTCGATATCGCGCAGCTATGGTTCTGCGCTTTTCGATCCAGGTTTGCAAATTTGGAAGCAACGCATCCAGCAAGATGGCAGCGTGGACCTCGTCAAGGCGACTATTAAGTCCATGCTCGTCGTGCCCGTACGGGCCGGACTGGCCGTAGTTTCGGAGCATTCTCGCGCGCCTGGCAATGCGATCGTCGTTTGTGAGCAAAGCGCCGCCATCGCCAAGTGCGCCCAGATTTTTCGTCGGATAGAAGCTTGTGCCGGCGGCCTGACCCACCGTACCCACGGCGCGGCCACCGTGCTTTGCGCCGATCCCCTGCGCGCAATCTTCCACCACAAATAGGTCAAAATCTTTCTTTAATGCCGCCAGTTTTTCCAGATCGATCGGGTTTCCGTAAAGGTGAACCGGAAGGAGGAATCGGATCGACTGGTCTCGCCTGAGAACTTCGCGGCATTGATCGAGGTCGATGTTGCCGTTGTCATCGACATCAACAAATACGGGCTCGCCCCCGGCGCGCAAGACGGCCAGTGTCGTCGCGAATGCGGAAAAGGGAGTGGTGAGCACTTTTGCTCCTGTCTTAAGATCGAGACATCGCAGGGCGATCTCGAGCGCGTCCATTCCGTTGCCGACTCCGACCGCATGCCTGACCCCCCAGAATTCAGCGAGCGCGGCCTCGAAAGCGGCCACTTCGCCGCCGAGAATATACCATCCACTCGAACCAACTCTTCGAACGGCGTGCAAGGCCGCCGGCTCTATTGTTTCCCACTGTTTTCTAAAATCGTTTGAGAGTATCATCGGTTACGTAACAAACTATGCTCTTCCGCCACGACGTTTTTGTGAATTGTCATTGAGGCGGTTCAGGGACGTTTGGCTCAACCTTATCGCGCAATCTGGCATTTTCCGCCTCGAGCTCTTCGATTCGATCTTCGAGGGAGGCAATCGGTCGGGCAGGTCTTTCGCGCCGGCGGCGGATTGTAGCAAGCCGCTCACTAATGACTGCACCAGCTTTCACGGGGGAATGCCGCCGCCTGATGTCTTCCGCGGCACGCAAGCCGCGCGCCCGCGCTTCGACTTGATTGTCGTAAACCCGCCGTAAGAAGCCGACTGCTGCTTCCAGGTCGGGCTCCGACCAGTGGGAGTCCGCCGGATAAGGCTCGCGTTCCGAGCCTACTTCGCTACGCACTGCCGGACAGAGGTAACTATTCTCTGCGGTCATGAACTCAAGATTGCCGGAATATGCTGTCGCAATCGCCGGTTTTCCCAGCGCCATCGCTTCGGCGACAGTCAGTCCGAAGCCTTCCGAGCGATGGAGTGACACATAGCAGTCGGACAATGCCGTGAGCGTGTTGTTCTCAATCTGGGAAAGGTAGCCATCCATCAAAATCACATCGGAACGGCCGCGACTGGCGTATCTTAATTTCTCCATCTCAAGAGGTCGCTTGTCGCCGTTAATTGTTTTGATGACCAACGCCGCGCCTTCGCCGTTCGGAAAGGCTTGCGCAAAGGCTTCGATCAATCCCAGCGGGTTCTTTCGTTCCAAAACGCTCAGGAAATCGAAACTAAAGAGAAAGACAAACTTGTCCGGCAAACCCAGGTTCGCGCGGGAGAGAGCGGGATCGACTTGGGGGACGAGCACAGGCAGCAGAAACTTGAAGACGGGTTTGGGCGATACCTTGAGAAAGGTTTGGCGCATGAAGGCGCTCGCCGCCCAGATTTCATCCACATAGTTGAAGGCACTATGAAATATCTTTGGGAAATCCTCTGCTTCCCAAAACCAAACGCCTATTGTGTAACGCCCGTGCCGCAGGGCGGACCCCGTCTGTTCCGCGAAACGCGACAACTGATCAGGGTTTACGCAGACGATATTGATATCGGCCGCCTGATTTTCGCTCGCGCGATCGGCAAAGGGATAGTTTTGACGATTTGCGGTAGCATCGAATGAAATGGTGTTAAAGGGAATGCTGGCGGCGTCCAAGGCGGACAAAATCGAGCGGGCCGCGACGCCAATACCAAGTTCCGCGCGAAAATAGCCGACTACATTTACGGGGCTCGCAGCGACATCCAGCGGAGCGCGGCTCGCATTCGACGCGTCCTGAACTCGATCGTCGAACGGAACAAGCGCGGCCGGCAGCTCCAGTTCGTCCCGGCCATAATTCAGATACCAATCGTGGAAGCCGGCCGCGTCCGCCCCGAGTGGATCAGGAAACGCGGTCTTAACGTCTTCCCGGTCCTCGCGGACCCCAAGCATGTAACGAGTAACTGGCTTTTGCCTCTGGCCCACCGCCTCGTTTAGCCATTTCACAAAAGCGCTCTCGCCCTCGGGCCCGAAGGGACTGGGAGGTTCCGGATTCTGTTCCGCTCGCCACCTCTCGAGCGCGTCTCGATACAATCGCAGCATGCGTTGATCGAGCCGTAAGCCGCTGGGAAGAACTCCGGGACGGGGCCCTCTCGCTTGATGGGTATCCTCGGCAACCCGCCTGACCTGCGCGAGGTATTCGTCGCAGATTTTTGCGATGGCTGGGTAATCGCTCAGGAGGATCCGCGGTTCCAGGCCTTGATACCTACTAAGGAGGTGCGGCTTATCAGGATCGTAGCCGCGGAAGTCGAACGACCGCAGCGGTTGCCCGGCGATCTCGTAACCAGAGTTCGAGGAGGCAAAGCTTTTCGGATCGAGGTTCCAATAGCCGAGGGCAAATCCGGGTGTCGTTACAACTGCATGCGGGGCGACGTCGAACAACTCTTCAATGACAGGTGAATGACTTTGGTTCCCAGGGAGCGCCCGACCGGTTCCCGTCCAGACCCGACCGGACGCGCGGCGCAGGCTTTCCTCGGCATCCGAAGAGGCCGCGATGAAACTTCTGCCGTAATCTTCGAAGTCGTTTTGGATCGCTTCGCTGGCCACAACCGGCCTGTCGCTGTCGGGCAGTTCTAAGTTGGACAACGATCCAAAAATCAGCGTCGAGTATTCGAAACAGGCAACGCTGCCGACGCCCCGTTTCAGAAGCGCCCGCAGCAGCGCCGGCTTCAGGGCAGAAATCAGTTCGCGCCGTTCGTACAACATCGGCAGCCGCCATTCTTCTCCCGCCGGGAGACCAAGATCGCGAAGGCCCAGCACATCCGCGCTGGCCGTGTCGATTGGGTCGTTAGGCTGATCGATAACCAGGATCGCGAATTTTGCCTCTGGATGGACTTGCCGGAATGAGTCGGCGAGGACGACGGCCTGCGCCATTGCCGTGCTATAGGTTATCGTGCAACCCATCAAGAGCCCGGTCGGTCCTTTATCGGATGGTGACTTCATTGTTTCCGTGTTGTGCGAGGGAGCAAGTTATCGGCTTTGCCGGGTCGGGCAAAGTCTAGCGGTCGGCCAAGCGCAGCAACAACTCGATCAGGGCCTGCGCGATGCATTCCGCCGGCGTTTGCTGATCGGTGCGCACGAACATCTCAGGATCCTACCGAGGTTCGCAGGGGCGCATCGACCAACATTTCCACAAACTCTGCGCCGGCCCGCAAGGCAATTGTCTGGTTACGCGCCCGCTCGGGGCGAACCCGAGGCTGGCGTTTAACCGTGCCGCGAGCGGGGCGGCTCATCAAGGTCTCGTTAAGCCAGGGCGCGGTGGAATCAGAGCCGGCAGACGGATTCGAACCGACGACCTGCTGATTACAAATCAGCTGCTCTACCAACTGAGCTATGCCGGCAACAACGCGCGCAGTGTAACGCGGCGATCAACGGGGGACAAGCCCGCCACGCGTAGGGGCTACATCCGAGACCGGAGATCGACCGTGAGTGGCTCGGCCGTCTCGAGGGTTTTAACGACCGTGCTCAGGTAAACGGACTCCGGGTAATACGCCTTGTATTTCGTGATCTCGGCCCGGTTCAAAACCTTGAAGCCGTACCGCTCGAACATTTTTTCGCCGCGCCGGTTTTGGAAAGTCGCAATCTGGCCGTAAACGTGTTTTTCGCCGCTCCGGTAAAGATAACTCAGATACGCGCTCATCAAGGCGCGCGTCGTCGACATCTTTCGCGCGTCCGCCAACAGGTTGATGTGGAAATGCGGGGTGCGTCGCGGTGCCGCCGGCACTTCCCGCCAGCCGTGGGTGATCATCCACCGAATGAACCGGCGCGAGCGCGCATCGTACTGCGGATAACGCCAGAGCGCCCTGAGAAAGAGCCGAATGTTTTGGCGGAAGGAATAGAACTGGTTCCAAAGCGGCTTGCGGGAGCCCAGCAAGTACCCGCGAATCTCGCCGTCGAAGTCGAGCACGAAGGACGATTCCGGTTCCTTGTCCGTGTAATAGCTCGTGAGGAAATCAGCGAACAGCTCGTTATCCTGGTAAACCGGATCGATCGGTTCGCCGAGGAATCCAGTCTGGCAACAGAGCCGCCGGACCGCGGCGCGATCGGTCGCGCGGTAGCTGCGGATGGTGAATGCCTTGTCGGTGTTCATGGGCCTGGCCGTCTGTAGTTTGCGCAGACCTCGCGGTAAATGCAAAACAGTCGGTCGAACACCGCCGGCCAGGCGTATAGGGCCGCGGCCTTTTCAGCGGCCGCGCGTCCGAGCGCCTTGAGGTCTCGCCCACTGAACTGCTCGATCGCGTCCGCCAATGCCGCCGGGTCGTTCTCCGCCGCCCAGTCCTGCTGGTCGTGCAGAATTATCCCGTCGAGCCGCGACCCGCGGATCCCGACGACCGGCGTTCCGCAGGCCTGACTTTCGAGTGCCACCAGACCGAATGTTTCCTGCATGCCTGGATGAACAAACAAATCCGCGGCGCGATAGTAGCGCGCGAGTTCCAAAGGATCGGTGCTGTAGTGGATCCACTTTACGCTTTGCGTTTCTGCCTCGAGCCGGCGCAACTGCTGGCGCTGCGGCCCGTCGCCGATGACCAGAAGTTGATATTCCCAGCGCCGACGCTTCGCGAGTATTGCGAACGCGTCGAAAAGGACCGCTGTGTTTTTCTCCGGCGCCAACCGGCCAACGTAGAGAAGGAGCCTCGGCCCGGGCTCGATTCCCAGAACCTGCCGCGTTTCCCACGAATCGTCCGGCTCGGGAGTGAAGTTGTTCGTGTTCACACCGAGCGGAACCAGCCGCGTGTTGCGCACACCCCAGCCTTCCAGGATTTGCGCCAGCGGCTCGGACGGGACCATCGTGGCCGCGAACCGGTTATACATCTTGCGCACGTAACGTTGCGCCGCCGACATGAGCGATTTTCCGGCACGATGGCCGAGCAGTTTCGAGGCACCGCGCAGATACGCTTCCGGAAAATGCGAATGATAGAACGCGACCACCGGGACCCGCGCGGATTTTCCGAACGCGATCGCTTTCCAACCCACCTGATACGGATCGCTCGACTCGATGATGTCCGGCTGCTCGCGTTCCAAGATTTCGCCGATACTTCGCAGATCGAGTAGTGCGCGGTAACGCGCCGTGCGCGAGATCAACGGCGAACGGATCGAGTAAACGCGCGAACGCTCGCTGTCGATTCGCTCGGTTTTTTCGCCCGGAACGATGAGCAGGTGTTCGTTGCCCGTCGTGTTCCGAATGTAGTCCGCCTTTTCATGGACGTACCGTTTCACGCCGCCGCTCAGCGGGGAATAAAACTGAGTGAGATCGCAGATCTTCAAGGGGCTCACTGTAGCCGCTTCGCTATGCGAAGCGCGAGAGCGAGCAACGCAACCGTCACGCCGCCCACACGGCGGCGGCTACAGGTCATTTCCCCAGCGCGCCCAAGTATTTCTCCGCCTCCATCGCCGCGGCACAACCGGAGCCGGCGGCGGTGATCGCCTGCTTGTAAACACGATCCGCGACATCACCCGCGATGAAGACGCCGGGATGTTTGCTTTCGGCGAGATGGCGCACGAGCAAATAGCCATCGGGATCGGTCTCCAGTTTCCCCTGGAACGCTTTCGTGTTGGGATCGTGCCCGATCGCGACGAAGACGCACGCGACCGGCAGCTCGCGTTCTTCGTGCGTCACGACATTGCGCAACATCACCGCGCTCATCTCGCCTTTTTCATCGGGAACGTAACGCGTGATCACGGTGTTCCAGATCGGCTCGATCTGTTCGCAGGCCAGGACGCGGTCCGCCATGATCTTGGACGCTCGGAGCGCATCGCGTCGATGAATCAGGTAAACCTTCGAGGCGAACCGGGTGAGGAAGAGCGCTTCTTCCGCCGCGGAATCGCCGCCGCCGATCACGCACACCGGGACATTCCGATAGAACGCGCCGTCGCAGGTCGCGCACGAAGTCAGTCCGTGGCCCACCAGTTTCTCTTCATTCTCCAAGCCGAGCCAGCGCGCTGATGCGCCGCTCGCCACGATCAAAGCGCGCGTCTCGAGCCATTCGTCGTCGGCCTTGATGCGAACATGGTCGGGTTGCGGATCGTAATCAGTCACCTCGGAGTAGGCAAAACGCGCCCCGAATTTTTCCGCCTGCTCGTGCATGTTAATGATCAGCTGAGGGCCATCGATCCCTTCCGGAAACCCGGGGAAATTCTCGACCAGCGTGGTTGTGGAAAGCTGTCCGCCGGGCTGGCGGCCTTCGAGCACAAGCGGGCTCAGGTTGGCGCGGGCCGCGTAAATCGCGGCGGTCAATCCAGCGCAACCGCTGCCGACAATGATCACCTTCTCCATGCGCAAACCTAGCACACCGCGCAACTCTTTCCGGGCGCTGCCCGACAAACGCGGCGACTGAGCGCCGCGACTACAGCCCGGAAGATCGACAGCTCGAAAGTGTCAGCTATTTTGCGCGATGCCCGAGCTGGCTGAAGTCGAATTCTATCGTCGGCAATGGGATCCGGGGCTCGGCCGACGGATCGTGCGCGTGCAACTCCACGCGCAAAAGCGAATCTTTCGCGGCTCGAACACCCGGGCGTTGGCGCATGAGCTAACGGGAAGCCGTTATCTCCGTTCGTTCGGCTGGGGAAAACAAATGCTGTTCGAATTTTCCGGTGGCAACTGGATCGGAATCCATCTCGGGATGACCGGAAAGTTGCGCACCGAGCCGCCGGGATTCCAGCCAGAGAAGCACGATCACCTTGTGTTTCATCAATCGAAGCGCGCTCTCGTTTTCCGCGACGCTCGGCTCTTCGGGCGCGTTCGATTTCATCACGGAAAGTCCGCGCCGCCCTGGTGGCGCGCTGGCGGCCCGGACATCGTTTCGGCCGAGTTCGATCACAAGTTCTTCGAGGAATTTCTTTCGCGTCACGGCCGTGCTCCAATTAAAGCGGTCCTGTTACTTCAACGAGGTTTCGCCGGCATCGGCAACTGGATGGCCGACGAAATTCTTTGGCGTGCAAAGATCGTCCCGCTGACCGCGGCCGGCGCGTTAACGGCCGCGCAGCGGGCCCGCTTGTTTCGCGAGACGCAGTTTGTCGCGAGCGAATCGCTGCGCATCATCGGCCCGGATTTCGGCGACCCGCCGCGCGATTGGCTAATCCATCAAAAGTGGAAACGCGATGGAGTTTGCCCGCGCCATGGTACGCCCCTCCGTAAAGCGATGATCGGCGGCAGAACGACTGCCTGGTGCCCAAAGTGCCAGAAGTAAATGCGCGGTTAGGTCACGTACACCACGATCTTGTGAAAACCCGTCGTGCCTGATTTGAATGGCCGATCTTCGTCCCATTCCTGGACCTCGCCTTCGCCGTCGGTCGCGCGAACGACGAGCGTGTAATTGTCCGGACCAGGCGCTCGCCAATCGTAACTCCAGAGCGCCCAGGTCAATTTCGTCCCGGGATAATCGAGCTTCGCTTCCAGCCAGTTCGCGCCGTCGTCGACGCTGACCTCGACGCGCGAAATGCCGCGATCGCCGCCGAAGGCCACGCCGCGCATCGCGATCCCGTTCGCGGCGGCCGCGCTCGGAAAAGTCGAATAGTTATCCGGTTGATCGAAGCGCGAACGCGTCGGCACGATGAAGTCCGGGCCCCAGCCCTGTTTTTCGTAGAACCCGATCGCGCTTTCATCGGCCACATCGATCCGCGTGATCCATTTCACATGTTTCTCGCCGAAGTAGCCGGGCACGATGACGCGCGCTGGAAACCCGTGGCGGTCCGGCAGGGTCTCGCCATTCATCTGGTAGACGACGAGCGTGGTCGGATCCATCGCCTTCTCGAGCGGGAACGTGTCGGTGTAATTATCGATCCCGTGGAGCCGCACTTTCGTGGCGCCCGCGACTGGCGAGGCTGCCGCGAGAAGCACATTCATCGGGACACCTTTCCACTTCGCGTTGCTCATGAGGCCGGCGTCGAGGCCGTTGCTGATGCACATCAGAGTCGTCTCCTGCTCGACGGCCGGCAGCGATTTGAGCCGGTCGAGCCGATAGGTCTGCCGCGTTTTGACCAGGCCGGTGACCTCGAGCCGCCAGAGATCGGCGTTCACCCTGGGGTCGACGACGTTTTTCGTGACGCAATAGAACTGGTCGTTAGGCGTGATCGGTTGAACGACGCGGCCTTTGTACTGGGTGCCATCGTAACTGAAGGTAGCGATACGATAGAGCCGCCGGAGAAGTGCGGCGCCACCGCCGCCTGCGAGCAGTGCGATCCCACCGGCGATCAAAGCGCGCCGCCCGATCGGCGGACTGAATTCCTGATCGTTGACCTGCACGCGCGGCCGCGTGAGAAAACGGAAGACCAACACGAGGGCGCGTTCGAACCCAATGAACGCCGCGAGTAATCCGCTGAGCGTCACGCCTGTCGCGCGATTGATCGGCAACCCTTGATAATGTGTGCCGAGCACCGGCCACAAAAATATTCCAACTGCGGCGAGCGGCAGCAGAATGAACACGATTCCTGTAATGAAGAAGCTGTTGTCGCCGCGCCGGCGTATGAACAAGCCGTAAACAAGTCCACCCAGTCCGCCGACCAACAGCTGGCCCGCGAGGACCGAGCCCACGCCGAGCTGTTTCATATTGTTGTAACCGCCCACGCGGCCCATCAGGGAAAGAAACGTATCTGCTGGAATGAATACGGAGAGACGATCGCCGAAGATCACGAGCGGCGTCGCGACGCCGAACAGCCACGCGAGCAAGAGCATCGTCACCGTCATAAGCAGGCCGGCGATGAAACCTGCCAGGAATCCCGCACCGATCGCGCGACCGCGAGTCATATTGCGAACTTACAAGATGTCGCAACGCACGGAACACAATTCGACTTTGGAGACGGCCTGCCCTCAGGCCGTGGAGGGAAAAGGTTGCCTTAGCTCTTCCGGCCTGAGGGCACGCCGGCTCCATCGCGTTCCGTCGCGACGCGAAAGAGTGTCGACACGATGCGGATGCCGGCGACGAATGTGCCGCGTAACGTCCCAGAGACTTTCGATTCACCCCCAGTGCGGCAACGATGATTCACCGGCACTTCCAGAATGCGTAAGCGCGCTCGTGCGGCGCGCATCTGCATCTCCAGGTTCCAGCCGTAAGTCAGTTCCTTCATCCCGAGATCGTCGAGCGCGGATCGACGAATGGCGCGGAACGGGCACATGTCGGTATAGCGAACGCCGTAAAGCAATCGAAGCAGCCAGCCGGCGACGCGGCCGGCAAAGACCTGCTGGAAATTCATGCTGCCGGGCTCGCGTTTCCCGCGCGTGCGTGAGCCGATCACAAAATCCTGCTCGCCCCGCTGGATCGGCTCGACCAGCTGCGGCATGAACTCCGGGCAATCGCTGCCGTCACCGTCCAGGAAGACGACGACGTCGTCCCGCGACTGCGGGAGCGACAGCGCGCGAATCCCAGCGGCGCAGGCGCGGCCGTAACCGGGCGTCGGTTCCGAAACCACCCTGCCGCCCGCGGCCTGCGCCCGCTCGGATGTCCGATCGGTGCTCCCGTTATCCACGACGATAACTTCGCCTGGCAAACCAGTCGTTAGGCAAGCGCGCACCACCGCCGCGATCGGCTCCTCTTCGTTCAAAGCCGGAATGATTACCGAGATCATCCCAGGACCAGCCAGGCGAGAGAGAAGTAAAACGCAAGCGCGCAGAAATCTGTCACGGCGAGCGTAACCGGGCCGGCGGCGATTTTCGGATCCAACTTCAACCCGTGCAAGAGCGACGGGACGCTAAACCCGAACAAGCACGCTGTGACCAGCGAGACCGCAATGCTGGTGCCGACGACCGCTGCGCTCTTTGGATCCTGCCGCCAGATCAACACGATCGCACCGACGAGAATGCCGCAGGCCAACCCGAGGAGCAGAGCCGTCGCTAGTTCGCGGCGAAGATTGTGCAGGAACCAGCGACGCGTCAGGGTGTTCGCGCGTAGCGCCTGGATCGTCAATGTCATCGATTGCATGCTGACGCTTTCGTTTAGCCCGAGCACCATGGTGAGAAAGAACGTGATCACGAGACTGCCGGCAAGGGTCGTCTCAAACACGCCCGCGAGCAGAGCGCACGCGGTGCCGGCACCGACGGTTGCGAGCAACCACGGGAAGCGATAGCGAAACACGCGCCAGGGCGAAGCGCCGCGGACCTGGGCCAGGCGAAACCCGAGCGCTTCAAAAACATCGTCCGCCACCTGCGCGACAGTCTTCTCATCCTCGCGCTCGCCCATTTCCAGCATTTCTTCGGCAAACAAACTCACGTCCACCACGCCGATCACGCGACGCGCCCTGTCCACGACCGGAAAAGCGAAGAACTTGTAGAGCACAAAGAATTCACACGCCTCGAGCACGGTGGCGCTCGCGGGGATCGCCACCACGCGGCGGACCATGATCTCTTCCAGCCGGGTCTCGAGCGGCGCCGTCAACAGCCGGCGCGTCGGCAACACGCCCACGAGACGTTCCTCCGCATCCGTGGCGAAAAAATAAATGACGCGTTCGCCCACGCCTTCGCGCCGGATGCGATCGAGCGCCTCGGCCACGCTCATCTTCGCGTCGAGCAGCGGAAAATCTTTCCGGGCGTGCTCGACGATCGACGAATTGAAATCGGGGATCTTAACCGCCTCGCTCACCGCGCGACTTTACGCGATGAACGATGCCTTTGCTGCGAAGAATGTTCGCCGCTTCGCTGAAATAATCGCGCACGTCAGCCTGCTGGCGGATCCAGTCCAGATAATGCCTGATGCCTGTGGCGAGATCGACTTGCGGCGCGTAGCCGGCGGCACGGATTCGATCCGTTCCGCTAGTCAGGTGACGCATTTCGCCGGGACGAAATTCGCCGTTCACTTCCGGGGCGATGCGAATATCGAGCGCATCGGATATTTGCTCGGCCACCTGGCGAATGCTGATTCCTTCGCCGCTGCCGACGTTCACGGGAAGGCCATCGAGTTTCTCGGATTCCGCGGCAAGTAAGTTTGCCCGCGCGATGTCTTCGACGAAAGAAAAGTCGCGCGTCTGTTCCCCATCTTCGTAAAGGACTGGCGGGAGATCGTTGAGCAGGCGCGTGCAGAAAATCGCGATCACGCCGGTGTAAGGATTGAAGATCGATTGGCGCGGACCGTAGGTGCAGGAGTAGCGCAAGGCGACGGTGGGAATCCCGATCTGTTTACCCCAGAGCAGCACGAGTTTTTCCTGGTCCACTTTCGTGAGCCCGTAAACGGTTTCGCCGCCCACGGGCGCGCGCTCCGGGGTGGGCGCGCTGGTCGTGACCGCCTGGCAAATCGGGCAATGCACCGACCAATCGCCGCGCTGCAACTGTTCGACCTGGCGAACGTCGGGAAACACAAGGCCGTGCTCGGGACAAGTCGCGGCGCCTTCGCTGTAAACAGCCTGCGACGATGCGACCACGATTTTTTTAATCGGCAGGTCTTGTTCGCGAATGATCTCCAGCATTTGCGCCGTGCCGAAACTGTTAACGCGAACGTATTTCGCAATCTCGGGCATGTAACCGCCGTAAGCCGCCTGGTGGAACACAACATCGATGTCACACAGCGCGGACGTCATCGTCTCCCGGTCCACGATATCGCCTTCGATGAATTCGGCGTCGTCTGCGATCCAGGCTGGTTTGCCCTGGCGATGCGTCTGCGGTTCCAGGTTATCGAGGACGCGAACGCTCCAGCCCTCGCGCCGCAGCAAATCTGCGACGTGCGATCCGATGAGACCGGCGCCGCCGGTGACGAGCGCGCGTTTTCCGTGCGACGTCATAATTGGGATTCGTTAGGCCAAACCCGGCCGCGCCCTTCGCGCTGGAGAAGATCGGAGAGAAACTTTCGTGTCGCCGGCGCCGAAAAACCGCTCACGTCGCTCCCGTTTGAGCTGAAAAATTCGCGGCAGAGTCGGGAGAGAGTCCGGCGGTCATCGACGTCGTACCAGGTCGGCAACAGGTGCACCTGCACATCAATCTCTCGCGCCGCTTCGATGGTTTGTTCCAGGACGCGCTCGGTGCTCCAATCAATCGCTTCGAACAGGCGACGATGGAGCTTCTTCAAACCGATCAGGTAATAGCCGCCGTCTTCTGATGGACCGAGGACGATTGAATCTCCGGGACGCGCGAGGAACTGGACCGCTTGAGCAAAAGCTTTCTCAGGCACGGTTGGGCTGTCGGAATCGATCAGGCAAAGGGAGTCGAATCCGAATTGGAGCAGATCCTCCGTCGCCGCTGAAAGCCGTTCGCCGAACGCTTCGCCGCGCTGGGGGACGAGCGTGAACTCGTCTGGCAAGATTCCCACGTACGCCGCCTCGGCGCCGACGGGCGTATAAACTCCAATGCCTTTCGCCCTTTTTCCATCGGCGGTCCGCAGGATTGCCTCCGCCGTATCGCGCAAAAAACAAATGTTTAACGCGGCCGCTTCTTCCGGCGAGAGAGGCGGCGTCAACCGCGTTTTCACGCGTCCCGCCTGTGGAGCCTTGGTCATAACAGCGAGGGCACACAGCCCTGCCGATACACGATCTCCTTTCTGCGGATCGAGGACGCGATGGATCCCATTCATGCCGGCGTGCTCCCGCGAACAACGCGGAGCGTTAATCTTTTTCGCACAGGGCGTATTGATAGCGCCCGTCTCGCCAGGTTTCGATCGTCCGCCATGGTTGCGTAGCAAAGAGCCGGTTCATTTCACGCATTGATAACACCCGGGCGCGGCTCGGTTCGCGATAGCCGTTCTTGAAGTGCGTCAGGCCAGCGAGCAGCCACATTGTGAAAAGCGGGATCGAAGCCCAGAACGCCCATCGTGGTTCGGCAATGAAACAACGGCCGCCAGGACGGAGAACGCGATACATTTCCGCCACAGCCCGGCGCCGGTTCGGCAAGACCGTGAAGAGCCGCGATGCGATCAAGACGTCAAAGGTGTCGTTCTCGTGAGATAATTCGAGGACGTTATCGCTTTGAAACCGGCAGTTGTTGAGGCCTCTATCGTTCCTCTTTTCCCGGGCCCAACTAAGCTGGCTCGGTGAACGATCTACCCCGAGCACGGATATTTCGCGGAACCGTTCTGCTAACCCGCACGAGTAAAATCCAGGTCCGCATCCCAACTCGATGATCTTTTCTCCCGGAGCCGGCTTCCCGTTTGGCCAGAGGGCCGCAATCATCCGTTGGGTGTCGTCCCGGAAAAGTTTTTCGCGGCAGAAAATGTAGAGCCAGGCAAAATGCTCGAATAGACTGTCAGCGGAACTGTCATTCAAATCGTCGGAAGGAACGGCTATCAGCGGCTGCGCGGCGGAGACTTGAGCGATCGGCAAAACGGTCGGTTCGGCGAGCGAAGTTGTGTCCGATGGAACAGTTCTTAACATCTTTTTTAAGAATTAATCTTTAAACGCATGACACTTCTTAATCTTATCGGTGCGGACAACTCGGTTGGACTCTTGATTTCACCTCCCGACGAGCTCCGACTTTCGTCTGTTGATAACACCTCACGGTAGTTCCGACAAATCCGTTCCGGCCAGAGGAGACGGAAACTGTTGGGCGTTATTCGATCTTGTTGGCTTCTTGTTAGTGGATCGTTTAACAAGGCGAAAATGATAAAAGCGAAAGAGATTATCCTGTTCGGACTCGTCGTTCTGGCCACCGCAGCCGCGCCAGCAGCCGAACCGACACTGCTCGACGTCCAAAAAGTTTTGGCCAGCAAGAAGTTCGTAGATTTGACCCATACCTTTGAGCCGGGAATCCCGAGGTGGCCTGGGTTTCCCGACGAAAAACGCGAGACGGCGTATTGGTACGAGAAGGGAAAGGGCTCACTCGGGACAGGATTCTTTACGGAGATTTTTACCCACGTTGGCCAATGGGGCACGCATGTAGATCCACCGGCCCATTTTATTAAAGGTTTGCGAACCGTCGATCAGATCGGCCTGAAAGAAATGATTCTGCCGCTCGTGGTGATCGACGTTCACGGCGAGGCGGAAAAGAATCCCGATTATACGCTGACAATGGAACGCATCAAAAAATGGGAAACGGATCATGGTCGGGTGCCGGCAGGAGCTTTCGTCGCGATGCGGACGGATTGGTCCAAGCGATGGCCCAATGCCGTTGCCATGGAGAACAAGGATTCGGCCGGCGTTTCGCATTACCCCGGCTGGAGTATGCCGTCGCTGAAATATCTTTATGAAGAATGCAAAATCACCGCCTCAGGGCATGAGACGACGGACACTGATCCTGGCGTGGCCACTTCCAAAGAAGATTACTCGCTCGAGACCTACATTCTCAAGACGGATCACTACCAAATAGAACTCCTGACGAATCTCGACCAGGTTCCGGAGAGCGGCGCGCTGATCGTAGCGACGTTTCCTAAACCGAAGGGCGGCTCCGGTTTTCCCGCGCGAGTCTTCGCGATCTGTCCGCCCTAAAATGGATTTGCTGGACGAACTCGAAAGGCGAGTCGTCTGCGGCGATGGCGCGATGGGCACGCTGCTGCTCGATGATGGTGTGCCGATCGGACGCTGTTTCGAGGAGCTGTGCGTTTCGGAACCGGAGCGGATTGGGAAGATCCATCAGGCCTACATCGCGGCCGGCGCGCGCCTCATAAAAACCAACACCTTCGGGGCGAACGCCGTGCGGCTCGGACGCTTCGGCATGGAGGGACGTGTTTCTGAAATCAATCGGGTGGCCGTCGCAGTCGCAAAAGGCGCGGCAAAAAACAAAGACGTCTGCATAGCAGGCAGCGTGGGCCCATTAGGCATTACCAGCGAGGCAGCCGCGTTGCGCGGGATCGATCAGGCACAGTGTTTCCGCGAACAAATCACGGCATTGCTCGAAACCGGCGTGGACGCAATTTTCTTCGAAACGTTCACGGAAATTAATGAGATCGAGATAGCGTTGCGGGAGAAGCACACGGTCTCCGACCTGCCGGAGATTTGTTCGTTTGCCTGCAAACCGGATGGACGGCTTCGGTGCGGCACGCTCCTGGTCGAAGCGTTCGCCCGCCTTTGGGAATTGGGTGCGAAAGTGCTGGGCGTGAATTGCATGAACGATCCGGGAAAGATGGCGATGTTGCTGCAGAAGCTACCGGCTGAGTATCCTCTCGCCATTTATCCCACAGCCGGTTCCCCTCAACTTCGAAACGATCGCTTTTATTACGTCGTCACGCCCCAAGCTTTCGCCGCGACCATGCGCAACATCGTGGCAAAAGGCGCGCGCCTTGTTGGCGGTTGTTGCGGTACGACGCCGGCGCACATAGCAGCGCTCGGAGAGGCGATCGAGGAGCTGCCTTCGTGATGCGGGAGCTGAAGATTTGCGCACGGCGTTCGCAGCGATGAGTATTGCGCAATGGTGCAAATTCGGCGCGCGATCATTCTGCAACTAAGTGGTCTGCTCGTAGTAGGACTTCTGTTCTTTTTCCTGAGCCGCCTTTTTCCCGTCGTAGACATCCTGGCCGACGTACAGCAACACGTCATGCGCTGGGGAGCTTGGAGCGCGATTTGGTACCCAGTTCTCTACGCATGCTGCAACGTGCTGCTCCTGCCAGGAGGAGTGTTGAGCGTGGGCGCAGGTTTTTTCTTTGGGCTTTGGTGGGGATTTCTGATCGCGCTCGTCGGAAACGTCGGGGGCGCCGCAATCTCATTTTTTATCAGCCGATCACTGGGCCGGCAATGGCTGAAGCGCAAGTTGCTGCGCAACCAGACGCTCGTCGCCTTGGAGCCGGCGATCGAGAAGGAAGGGTGGAAGATCATTCTGCTCAGCCAGCTGCACCCACTTTTTCCCACCAGCCTGCTCAACTATCTCTATGGCCTAACCAAAATCCGCTTTCGCACTTGCATGTTGTGGGTCGCCATTGGGCAGGCGCCGGGGTTGTTTTTGTATTCCTATTTGGGAACGTTGGGGCAGCTCGGTTTGAATCTAGCGCGTGGTAAGAGCCACCCACGAGTTATTGAATACTGGGTTTGGCTGGGCGGGTTTGCCAGCGCGGCAATCATCCTGGTTTTGCTTGGGCGGGTTGCTTTGAATCTATTGCAACATGTTCAAGAGGAATATAATACAGATTTAAATGCTCGGGCTTCGCCCTTAGACTTGGCGGCTCAACCGATTTATGTCGCGCGACGTAAAGAGTGATCTTCACGAAGTCGCGACCCAAGCTCGTTTGCGAGCTTACGCGCCGTACTCACGCTTTCTCGTAGGAGCCGCGCTCCGATTGAAATCGGGGCTGATAATCTCAGGCTGCAACGTCGAAAATATTTCGTTTGGTCTGACAATGTGCGCGGAACGGGTTTGCGTGGGACGGGCGATCGACCAAGGCGAGAAGGATTTTGCAGCCTTAGCGATCGTCGCCGATACCGAGACCCCAATCGTCCCTTGTGGTGCCTGTCGTCAGGTTCTGGCCGAATTCGCCCCGACGCTTTTTATTACCAGTTGGACCCTCGCCGGCGACAGCCAGGAGTATTTACTGGCGGACCTCCTGCCGTTGCCGAAGCAGGGAATCTTGCAAGTTCCACGTGGAACATGACCGCAGCCGTGAAACATTACGATGTGGTTGTGATCGGCAGCGGGCACGCCGGCGTTGAAGCAGCTTTGGCGGCCGCCCGGCTGGGAAGTTCAACCTTACTCTTAACTCAAAACCTCGATACGGTCGCCCAGATGTCGTGTAATCCCGCCATTGGCGGCTTGGCGAAGGGCCAGCTCGTCCGTGAGATCGACGCCTTGGGAGGCGCGATGGGAATCAACGCTGATGCGACCGGAATTCAGTTTCGGCTGTTAAATCGTACGAAGGGACCGAGCGTCCGCGCGCCGCGAGTTCAGTGCGATAAGAAGGCCTACCAGTTTCGGATGAAAGCCGTGCTGGAGCGTGCGCCGAACCTTGATATCAAACAAGCAACCGTTTCGCAGATTCTCGTTGATCGCCAGTCACGATCGGCGGGCGTTGAAACCGACATTGGGATGCGGTTCAATGCGGCGGCGGTGGTGGTGACTTCGGGCACTTTTCTCCGCGGCCTGTTGCACGTGGGGAGTCACACGCGGCCCGGCGGTCGGATGGCGGACGCTAGTTCCGGGTTGAGCGAATCTTTGCGCGAACTCGGGTTCGAAGTAGGCCGATTCAAGACTGGCACTCCTTGCCGAATCAATCGGCGGTCAATAAATTTCCAGCGTTGCGAAAAACAGCCCGGCGATGTTCCGCCTTCCTATTTCAGCTTCCTGCCGTCACCCGACGAGCAAAATTCGAACGACGTTTTCAGCCTCAATTCCGCGATGTTCCCTGTGGAACAGGTGCCTTGCTGGATAACCTACACAACGCCGAAAACGCACGAGATCATTCGACAGAATCTCGGGAAGTCTGCGTTGTATTCGGGTCGAATCGAAGGCACCGGCCCGCGATACTGCCCATCGATCGAAGACAAAATCGTGAAGTTTCCGGACAAGGCAGCGCACCAAGTTTTCCTGGAACCGGAGGGCCGGCACACAGAGGAATTCTACGTTAATGGTCTCTCCACGAGTTTACCCTACGACGTCCAGGTTGAATTCATCCGATCGATCCCAGGGTTGGAAGAAGCCGAGTTGATGCGCCCCGGATACGCTGTGGAGTATGACTATTTTCCTCCTACTCAGCTCAGGGAAACTCTCGAGACCAAACTGGTGGAAGGACTGTATTTCGCCGGACAGGTCAACGGAACATCAGGATATGAAGAAGCTGCGGCCCAGGGACTTATATCTGGATCCAACGCGGCTTTAAAGGTCCAAAAGCGTGCCCCGTTCACGCTTAGCCGTAAGGATGCTTACATCGGCGTGCTGATAGACGACCTGACTTCGCAGGGAGCAGACGAGCCGTATAGAATGTTCACCAGCCGGGCCGAAGAACGTCTTTCGTTACGATACGACAACGCCGATCAGCGGTTGACGGGCCGCGGGTTCGAAGTGGGACTGGTCGATTCGCACCGGCATTCCATTTTCCGCGCGAAGATAGACGCCCTCGAAAAACTGCAGCGTGCAGTCCGCGAAATTTCGATCCACGGCAGACCTCTCATGTCGCTCCTCAAGATGCCGGAGTTCGGTTACCAAACTCTTCCCGCAGACATCCGGGGGCTCGCGCCGTCGGATCTATGGGAACTCGTCGAGACCGACCTGAAATACGAAGGATACGTGCGACGGCAAACTGTCCAAAACGCCCGCCTATTCCGCGATCGAGGGCGCTCCATTCCAGCCGATCTCGATTATGAAACGATCGGTGGGCTGCGACGCGAGACGCGTCAAAAATTATCCGCGATCCGTCCCCCTTCGCTCGGACACGCCGCGCAAGTGAGCGGGATTACTCCGGCCGACATTTCGATTATATCGATCTGGCTGCAGAAAAAAAAGCTAACCCAGTCAGCCGGCGGTTAGGCGCACGGCGACAAGAAACTCGTGTGGTCCCCGATCATAGCCTGTTGCGCCGTCGGGTATTTTTTCGGGTCGTTTCCCGCTGGATATTTCGCAGGGCTTCTCGCCGGAGTTGATGTTCGTTCCCAGGGAAGCGGAAACATCGGCGCGACGAATGTCCTTCGCGTCTTGGGAAAGCGGTGGGGTTATCCGGTTTTCGCGATTGATGTCTTCAAAGGATTCGCCGCGGTTCGGCTCGCGTTTTTCCTGGTAAAATATTGGCCCACGGCGCAGCCCTACGCGGAACATGTCGCAATCCTTACCGCGATGATGTCGGTCGTCGGGCACATGTTCCCGATCTGGCTCGGCTTCAAAGGAGGCAAAGGCGTAGCGACCACTGCCGGCGCACTGTTTGGTCTCATGCCCTGGGCGGTTCCGTGCATTTTTCTCATTTGGTATATCGTCTTTCAGACTACCCGCTACGTTTCCCTCGCCTCCATAATCGCCGCCATCGCACTGCCGATCCTTGCGGCTCTCTTCGCGCATTGGCGATTCATCGATACCTGGGCACTGGTCTATTTTTGCGTCCTGATCATGGTTCTCGTGCTCTGGCGGCACCGCTCGAATTTTTCTCGTCTTCTCAAGGGAACCGAACAACGCTTCGACCGGAAGTGAGTATTCGAAACACGGCGATCATCGGCGCGGGCGGCTGGGGAACAGCGCTTGCCGTCCTCTGGTCGAAACGGGGCAACGCGATCACCCTTTGGGGGAATGATCCTGAGCGCGCGGCGAAGCTGCGCGAGACGCGCGAAAACAGCGAGTATCTCCCGGGCGTTACGCTTCCCGATGCGATCCACGTCACCAGCGACCTCGCGGATTGCAGCAGTGCGGACCTGATCGTTTTCGTCACGCCATCAGTTGCTTTGCGTTCGGTCGCGAAACGTCTCCAGGCTGCGAATCTGAATTCCGGCGCCATTCTCTTGAGCGGCACGAAAGGAATCGAGCATGGCACCGGGATGCGCATGAGCGAGGTCTTGCACGAAACGTTTCCCGATCTCTCGGTAGCGGTTCTTTCCGGACCCAATCTCGCCGTGGAAATTGCCCGCGGTCTGCCGACCGCCGCCGTCCTCGGTTGTCGCAATCACGAGTGCGCCGAGGAGCTGCAATCTTATCTCGGCAGCGAACGATTCCGGATTTATTCGAGCGACGAGACGATCGGCATCGAACTCGGCGGCGCCTTGAAGAACGTCTTCGCGATCGCCGCCGGCGCGGGTGACGGCTTCGGCTTGGGGGACAATTCGAAGGCCGCGCTTGTTACCCGTTCCCTCGCGGAGTTAGTGCGCCTCGGCACTGCCATGGGCGGAAACCCGCGGACGTTTTACGGATTGAGCGGTGCGGGAGATTTGATCGCCACCTGTTTCAGTCAGCTCAGCCGGAACCGGCGTGTCGGCGAACGGCTCGGCCGTGGCGAAACCGTGGAACAGATTCGCGCGAGCACCCACACGGTCGCTGAAGGAATTCCGACAGCGAAAAGCGCCTTCGAATGCGCGCGCAAATTGCAGATCGACACGCCGATCATCGATCAGATTTATTCCGTCGTCCATGAAGGCAAACGGCCCGACCAGGCGATGCAGGAACTTCTCGGGCGCGATCAAAAATCGGAGCGCGCCTGATTGCGAAATCTCACGCCTCGCAGAACCGCGCGATCACTTCCGGATAGAGGGCGCGCTCGGCAACCTGGATCCGGGCGTGCAAGGATTCTGGCGTGTCTCCCGGCAGTACCAGCACTTTGCGTTGCGCGATGATTTCGCCGCTATCGATCCCGGCATCGACGTAGTGCACTGAACAACCGGTGATTTTCTCGCCCGCTTCCAGCGCTTGTTTCCACGACTCGATGCCGGGAAACTTCGGCAAGAGCGATGGATGAATGTTGATGATGCGGCCCGGATACGTCTCAAGCATCGGCTCTTTCAGCAACCGCATGAAGCCGGCCAGAACCACTAGTTCCACGCCCGCTTCCTTCAGCAGCCGCACCAATTCCATCTCCACGTTTGGCTCGAGCCGCGTCCGAAATTTTCCCGGAGGCAGATAAACGTTAGCCACACCAAATTCGCGCGCGATGTCGAGGATGCCGGCATCCAACACATCAGAAAGGACGAGACGCGCTTCGGCTTCCAAATTACCGGAGCTGATTTGCTCGAGGATCGCTCGGCAATTACTGCCCTTGCCGGACCCCAGAATTCCAAGCGCCAACTTTTTCATGCGCCGTCTTGCTGCTTGATTTTCTCGAGCAGACCCGACGTCGAATGCCCGGCCTCGAACGGCAAAATTCGAATCTCGGCGCCGATCCGCTCCAAGGCCGCGCGCTCTTCGGCGTGCAACGAATCCTTCGTGTAGTCGCCGCCTTTCGCGTAGATCGCCGGCCGCACGATCTCGAGCAGCTGCGTGGCGCGGACTTCTGGAAAAATCACGACGTGATCCACGGATTCGAGGGCCGCGATTAGTTCGGCGCGATCTTCCGCGCGGTTGAGCGGACGGCCTTCGCCTTTCAACGCGCGCACCGATTCATCGCCATTGATCGCCACGAGGAGCGCGTCTCCGAGCGCCCGTGCCGCCTGGAGATAACGCGCGTGCCCCACGTGCAACAGGTCGAAGCAGCCATTCGTGAAGACAAGTTTGCGCCCGTTCTCGCGCATCTCGTCGCCGAGCGTGCGCGCCTGTTCGGCGGTGAGGATTTTTTTCGTCATGGCGTCGGAGCAATAAAACTTAGTGCGCGCGGTAGAATTTCAAAACGCGCCGGCTCGTTGCCCACCAGTTCGCCGTCAACGTTGAACCACATTCCCGGTTTGGAATTCACGGTCAATTGCGCGGCGCGCCGGAAAACGATCGCCTCACTCGCGAGATGGGTTCCCAACGCCACCTGCGCCGCGAGCAGCGCCAGCTCCGGCGCCGATCGTTGCGGGATCAGGACGATGTCGAGTAATCCATCGTCGATCGATGCTTCCGGCGCGATCAACGTCCCGCCCGCGACGTACCGTCCGTTCGCCACCACCACGTTGTAGAGATCGAGCGTCAGTGACTCCGAGTTGTCCAGCGCCAGCGTCGTCCGGTAGGCACGCAGTTCCGGCAACGCCGCCGCGGCACCTCGGAGATAGGCCAGCGGCCCCCACGTCTTCTTCATCTCCGGCGTCAACTTCTCGTTCACCAAACCGCTGAACCCGCCGGCGGAAACATTCACAAAATAACGAACCTCGTCGCTCGTCACCCGCACCAGATCAACCGCGCGCGTCTCGCCGATAACAATCAGATCGATTGCCGCCTCGATGTCGTCCGGCACGCCGATCGTTCGCGCAAAATCGTTCCCGGTGCCGAGCGGAATCAGCCCCAGCCGCGCGTCCCCAAGATTTTCGCCAATGCCATTGACGACTTCATTCAGCGTCCCGTCTCCGCCGGCCGCGACCACGAGATTGAAGCCCTTTCGAAGAGCCGCGCTGGCGAACCGTGCCGCCGACCCCGGCTTGCTCGAGATCCTAATCTCGCCGTTAGGCACCCGCGCCAACCGCGCTACGACGTCCTCGAGATCGCGAGCCTTCCCGGCCGCCGGATTTAGAATGATACAGGTCTTGTCCATTGACTCGCTACGACACGACAGGTTGAAGCAGCCTCACCAAACTCTCAACTGCGACGAATCCACGTCGTCGGCAGAATAGCCGGGACCTCTTGGGCGTCGCGATCAGAAGTCCCATCATCGCCAGGTAAACGGGATAACACGATGCGATACGGCCCGCGAGTTTCCACCACGCTCGCTGTCATAATGCGGGACGCGTCAGAGCGCGTTCTTGGTTTCGAGCTCGGAGAGGAACTTGGTGTATTTTTGAGTGGACGGGTGGTTGGAACCAAGCGTCCTGCGGGCGGAGTCGGCCGCGCGTCGGGCGAGTTCTTTGGCCTCGGGTAGTTTGCTTTCGCGAGCGAGGTTGCCGGCCAGGTCATAGCAGGCATCCAATGTTTCGACGTGGTCGGGACCGCGCAGTTTTTCGGCGATGCGAAGCACCTCGCGATATTCGGGCTCAGCGGCAGAATAGTTGCCTTGATTGAATAGGGCGTTGGCGAGGCCGCGAACGCTTCGCAGGGTGAGTGCGTGTTCGGCGCCCAGGGCTTTGGTTTCGATCGTGACCAGCTCGCGGAACATGCCTTCGGCTTCGGCGTAGTTCTTGTCGCCCATGATGGCGTTCGCCAGGCTATTGCGATTGACCAACGTGTTTGGGTGCTCGGGACCGATGACTTTTTCTTCAAGAGCGATCACTTCGCGATATTGGGCTGCCGCGGCGGAGTGTTTGCCTTGGGCTTGCAAGGCATTAGCCAGGCCAGAACGCGCGGAGAGGGTGTCGGGATGCTCGGGACCGAGAACGCGTTCCGCGACGGTAACGAGGTTCCGGAAATCGATCTCGGCCTCACCGAACTTGCTCTGGCTCATCAATACTTTGTCGAGCCGGAGCCGGCTAATCAGGGTGTCGGGGTGTTCGGGACCGAGAACGCGTTCCTCGAGCCGGATCACGTCGCGTAGGTTTAGCTCAGCCTCGGAATACTTACCCTGGTGATCGAGAGCATAAGCGAAGGCGCTCCGGCTCCTCAGTGTGTCCGGATGTTCTGGGCCCAGCACCTTGTTCTCAAGGTCGATGACTTGCTGGTATTCGCTCGCAGCTTCTGCGTTTTTGCCCTGACGATCCAAGGTTAGAGCAATATTATTCCTGGTCCTAAGTGTGTCGGGGTTCTCAGGTCCTAACACTTTCTCTCGTATCGCGAGGATCCGGCGATGTTCAGCTTCGGCTTCAGCGGGCTTACCTCCGTTATCGAGGGCAATAGCGAGGCCGTTCCGGGCCAGCAAGGTATCGGGATGCATCGGACCGGAGATTCTTTCTTCTAACGCGACGATGCCGCGGAATCCGGCGATCGCTTCGTTATACTTACCCTGGCGATATTGCGCGTAGGCAAGGCGCGTTCGGCTCCGGAGGGTATCGGCGTTCTCGGGGCCCAGGGCGCGTTCGCGAGCATCGGCCGCCGCGCGCAACACATTCTCGGCGTCACGATAAGAGCCTTGCTCCATCAAGATGTCGCCGATCGCGTGTTGGACGTTAGCCCACTGGGTGGCGTTGCTCTGGAGATCGGTCAGTTTTTCCGCGGCGCGGAAATGCTCCATTGCCGTCTTGAACTGGACACGTTTTTGCGCGGAGAAGCCGGCTAGCTCATAAGCCTGGACTATGTCGGAGGGCTTGGCGGTCCCGGTCTTTTGAAGCTCCTCGACCGCTTGTAATGCGAGACGTTCCGCTTCCAAGTAGTCATTAGCAACATAAGCGGCATTGGCGCGCTCGTAAGTAGTAGCATCCGGCGCGCGCTGGATATTGATAGCTACGTCGGGTAGCTTCTCGCGTAACACCTTGGCATCCACGCCGACTTCCTTACTCAGCGCGTCGTAGACCTTCTCCTGGACGGCCGCCGGATTTTCTTCAGTCTGCGACTGGCGCACTTCGGCTTCCACGCGCGGGTACTTCAGGAGACCTTCCCGCAGCTTTGTCATTTCCTGGCTCATCGCCACGACGGCGGTTTGAGCTTCGGTTACTCGCTTGGTGGTCTCGCGCTGGCTGTAGAGGAGGAAGAGGCCGAGACCGACGCTGATAACAAGAAGAATGGCGACGCCGGCCGCCCATTGTTTCACGCCGCGACGGAGCCGCACCAGATCGCCGCGCAGCTTCAGGACGCTGGCTTCGAGGCCTTCCGGGGTCGTTAGCGGATGGAAGAGGTGGGCGTCCGATTGTAACTTCCGCCGATACGCCGTTTGGAGCGTGCGCAATTCCTCCGGCTCTCCTTCGCAGACGTCGCGCGGGAAAGTTTCGTCAATGAAAAGATACCAGACTTTCTTGCCGCGTGAGCGCGCGTAAAGCGCCTCGTATTGCGTGTAGCTGACCCGGCCAAATTGCGGATCGGGCTCGGTCGGCTCGGCGCCGTAGCAATTGCCGACGATCTGAAGCACGCCTTTGCATTGATCGATCTGCTGGCGCAACATCGCCCGGAGATCGCCGGTCTCGGTGCCGAAAATGTCCTGCCAGATCGGCTGATAACCGAGAAACGTGAGAGTGTTGGCGGCAAGCTGGCGGCCGCTCCGTAACTCACGGCTAACGGCGGAAATGAAGATGAGCGGAAGCGAGGCCACGGGACGTGATAACAACTGACGTGCGGTCTGGCAAGATTTGCGCGAATTGGAGATACGAGATGAAGGCGAAGATTCCTGCAAAGAGGTGGGCACTGGCTCGTATTGGCTTGCCAGGCGAACGCGCCTTGGATTAGAACGCAACCATGATGAACACACGCATTCTCAAAGCCGTCTGTCTGCTGACAGCCGGAGCGATCCTGGCGAGCGCATCCATGGGCACGGCCCGCGCCCAATTTCCCTATGTTCCGAGCCTGCCGTTTAGCAACAGCAGCACCGCAGAGAAGATTGTCACCGCCGCGGTCATCGCGATTACGATTTATTCGATCGCCAGATACGAGGCGACCGAACACCAGCGGCAGGTGGCCGAGGTGCGGGCGCGGCAGTCGTATGCGCATATGTCGGGCAAGCGCAGAGCGGACATGAAAGCGAGAAAAGTCCGTTACATCGCGGTGGATACGGAGCGCGGCCAGAAGACTTCACCGAAAGCAAAGAAAACGGTGATGATCTACGACACGCAAACGCAGAAAGTGGCGAGCAACACAGCCTACGACGTGGAGAAGGCGCCCAGCGTGGGGACCACGGCGAAGATTGATAACTATTCGGCGGAATACGTTGGGTCCGGCTTGTAGAGTTATGCGCGCGGCGACAGAGCGCCGGAGCTACAACGATTTGTTATAAGCGAGTTAGTGTAGCTGCCGCTATTTCTAACGACAGCTACACCATCCTCGTTGCTACCCGAGACAGCTTGCTTGTTGCCAAACTTGTAAAGCTCCCGCCAGACCCACGCAGGTAATTCCATGGCCGTCGGTGGGCATAACGACGTCTAGGAATCGGACAAGGCGCCGCGGTTGGACGCGCAGGCCGTAAAAAATCATATTACGGAAACGTAATCTTAAATTTGGTTGTGCGGCAGAGCCGGGAAGCCGGGGGGACGCGATTTAAGAAGTGACCGACGACAACGCTGCATTTCGCGGCGCCTCGGCCCACGACATCACACGCCTATGAAGACTCATTTTTCTTCGACCCGCCTCGTCACGCCGTGCCGGCTGCTTCTCGCCGCTTTTGGTTGTGCTCTCAGCCTTGCGGCCTTGGCGTATGCTGCGAACCCGAATCAGGGCACGCTCAATCCGGGAAGCGCAACTCCTCTGCAATGGGTGGGCGATGCGGTGGGCGGCCCGGCGATTACGACGGAGACCGCCTGCCAGGACGGGATTAACTGCGACGTCTTTACCATCCATCTCAACGGGACCGCGGCGGATTACGCCGGCAAGCAGCTCTCGGTCAAAATTACCTTTTCGATGTTGAGCGACTACGATCTCTACGTTCACAAAGACGCGGTGAACGGGAAGGTCGTGTTTTCCGGCGGCAATAGTTCGCAGCCCGGAACGAGCGAGGAAGTGGTCATCAATCCGGCGACCTCCGGCGCGGGCGATTACGTCGTCCACATCGTTTATGCGGACGTGGTGCCGACAGATCAATACCACGGCACGGCGGCCATCGTAAGCGCGGCCACGGCCACTCCGCCGCCCATGCGGACCGCGAACTACATCTCGGGCGGGATCACATTTAGTAACAACATTCCGCTCAAGGCGCCGGTAGCATTGCGTGATGGCGAGCCGAGCAACCGCACTGATTTCGCCGGGAACGCTTACGTCGGCGGCATTCGCGGCTTTCCGGCCGGGGTCGATCTCTGGCGCTTCGATTTGAATCCGCTCAGCGCGTCGTTCGACCCGAACATGCGTGTCCCGATTTATCGCGGGCAACCGGACGCGTTCAGTCCGGCGGCGACCGAAGCGGAGCTCGGTGGCGACGGCGGCGGCGACATCGATCTGGCTGTTCCTTTCAGCCTGCCGCCGAGCCAGGCCGATCCGACGCTTTCGTTTTGCAGTTTGATCGCGGCGAACATTTCGACGGGCAACTCAACCAACCGCGCCGCGAGTTTTCAAAAAAACCCGGTTGGCAACGGCACCGGCGGGATAGTCGTGGATGACCGGCAGTGGCAGGAATTTCTGGGGAACACCTCGGTTTACATGTGGTACCGGACGCTCCAACCGGCGGTCACCCAAATTCAGCGTTCGGACGATGGCGGGTTAACCTTCGGACCGGCCGTGACCGCGGGCACGACGACGCAAGTGGGACCGATCGATGTCCATCAAGCGACGGGCGTTGTCTATGCCGGAACGAGCCAGGGCACCGTAGCGGTGGGAACGCCACCAGGCGTGGGATTGCCGCCTACTTCGTACACGGTGACTCAGGCGGCGACTGATCCCAACGGTGTGGCGCATCTTTTCTTCGTCACGAAAGTCGCCGATGACGGCACGGCGAACGGAACGGTGTATGTCTGTTATTCGAATGACCAGGACATCCTGCTCAAGCATTCGACTGACAAGGGCGCGACTTGGAGCGATCCCGTGCGCGTCAACAATGTCGGTACCAATAGCAATGTTTTCCCGTGGATGGAAACAGGCCCTACTCCCGGCTCCGTCGGCATCGTTTGGTATGGGACGACTGGCGGCAACGACGACACCGCGGAGTGGAGAGTTTATTACGCGCAATCGTTCAACGCTTCCTCGAGCAATCCCACGTTCCGCGAGGTCCAGGTGACCGAGCCCGAGCATATCATCCACGCGGCTAATATTTCCGAAGGCGGATTGACGGGCGCGAACAACCGGAACCTGATCGACTACTTCCAGGTCTCCTTCGATCCCCAGGGCGCGGCAGTGGTCTTCTACACCGACGATCATAACGATTACGACGGACACGTTTACGCCGCACGTCAGATCAGTGGGCCCAGCATCAAGGGCGGGAATTTGCCGGCGGTCGCGGAAGGAACATCGCTGGTTATCCCGCCCGGCACGGCCAACGTCAGCTCCGATGAAGTAATGCCGCCGCGGGTTCCCGGTCTGAACGGCGAGCAGGTTACCGATTACAGCCAGGACTTGCAGGAAGGTAGCGTCCCGCGCATCCACCAGCCCGACGCGTCCGATGTTTTGACGACGCGCTACGATACATCTGGCGCGGGAACAAACTTTTCCGTCGCCGCGACGATGCGCGTCTCGGATTTGAGCGTTCTCCCAGGACAAACTACCTGGCAGATGAGCTTCGCGGCGAACGCGCCGCATAATGTGATGAGCGCCACCGGCACCTACTCATTTGGCGCGTCAGATCACGCCGATCAGTTTTTCCTCGAAGCCGACACCGACGTGAATGGAGGACAGACTTTTACCTACGGGGTCACATCGCGCGCCAATGACGGCAAGCTCATTTATACAATCGTAGGCAGTGCCGACGCCGGCGAATTCAACGCGGCCGATAACACCGTCTCGGTGCAGGTGAGCGTGGCGAAACTGAATGCGATCCTCAGCACGGCGGGCCATCCTCTTATCACGAACGGCACTGTCTTCTCCGGTTTGCGCTCGCGTTCCTACACCATCGAAGTCGTGCCGCCGGTGAGCGGCCAGGGTTCGCGGCAAGGCCGGCGCGATGTCGCCCGCGGCGGGACGCAATTTGTCGCGCACGATACTTCGTTTGATCCCGGCCCAATCGCGACGCCGACTCCGTATCCGCCGCCGTTCGTCGCCCCAGGAGCCACGCCAGTCCCGACGCCACCGCGCCGCCGGCTCGCCAATATCGCGACGCGCGTGAACGTGCAGGGCGGTCAGAACGACGGCATCGCCGGATTCATTAAACGAAATGCCGCCACCAAGAGAGTCATGGTGCGCGCCCTTGGTCCGTCGACCGGCATCGGGAGCGGCGCTTTGCAGGATCCCGTCCTGAGAGTGTTTGATTCCACCGGCGCGCAAATCGCGACCAACGACAACTGGCGCACGACGCAGCAGGCAGAGATCTCCGCCAGCGGCCTCGCGCCCAAGAACGACAAGGAATCCGCGGTCATCATCAACCTGACCGGTGCGACGCCGAACAGCAATTACACGGCGATCTTGAGTGGCGCGAATGGCGGCGCCGGCATTGGGCTCATTGAAGTTTACGATTTGGATGCCGAATCGTTCGCCGATCTGGGCAACGTCGCCACGCGCGGTTTTGTGGGGACCGGCGCCAGCGTCCTCATCGGCGGATTTGTCGTCAGCGATGATTCGTTCACGAACCAGCCGCAAAATATTCTCGTGCGCGGCATTGGCCCTTCACTCAGTGCATCCGGCGTTTCCAATCCGCTGCAGGATCCGTTCATCGAGCTGCATGATTCCCAGGGCGCGGTGATCACGTCGAACGATGATTGGGGATCGAGTCCGGACGCGGCCGCGCTCGCGCTCAGTGGTGCTGCTCCGTCGAACCCGAAAGAGTCGGCAATTCTGAAGACGCTGGCGCCCGGCGCTTACACGGTCATCCTCAAGGGGGCGACCGGTGGCACCGGCGTAGGCAACGTCGAAGCGTACAACCTCGGCAATCAATAATTAGAGCGCTGAATTGTAGGGCGTCTGTGCCAGATGCCGTTTGGGTGGATGGCGTTTCACAGAAACGCCCTGCGATATCCACGTCCATTTATTGCGGGCGAAGCGAGAGAAAAGTTCGGTCGAGCCGGCGACGATTTTGTGTATCGTCGAAAGATGGCAAACGATGTAGCCGATCGAACGGACGAAGCAGAAGGCGGCGCGGAGTTTGTCCTCTCGAATCAGCCGATCGTGCCGGCGGAACAGCGCGAAGTCGGCGCGTTAGTTGATTACGAGAATCTGGGCGAACTGCCCCGCTCTTACGGCGGCGCGTTTCTCTTCGCCATTGCGCGCGATCCGCACACGCTTTTTGTTTATTGGGACATCGACTGGGCCACGACTTTCGGCGGAACCCCGCCAGTCGATCGCAAAGTGCACCTGCGCGTCTTATGGCATGAAGGGATCGAGGAATCCACCGCTGCGGTGGAACCACTCGCCGGCAGTCATCTTCTGCCGGCGCTGCACGCTCGCAGCTCCTATCGGGTGGAGATCGGTTACTACTCGCCGGAGAATGTCTGGAATTCCGTCGCGATTTCAGCCGCCGTTATTACCCCGCCGGATGATGTGGCGGAAAACGGTCCTGTGGATGTCGCCACGATCCCGTTTCATCTGAGCTTCCAACGAATCGTCGATACTTTTCGCGGCTCGAGATACGACGGCGACGCGCTCGCCGAAATCGTCGGCCGGTTGCAGCATCACGCAGACAACTCGGATGCGACTCTCCCGGAAAGTGAACGCGAATTACTGCGCGCTCTCGAGTCGGGCCTGTCCGAAACGAGCGCCTCGCAACGCACCCAGCTGCGGAGCGCGCCCGATCTGTTCGCCAGCCGCGAACGCGTGGAATCGATCCTCGGCTTCGGCGCGACCAGCCCGATGTAATTCTGTAGCCGCCGCCCTGCGAGCGGCGTGGTGGTGACGTTGACAATCTATCTCGCGCTTCGCATAGCGACGCCGCTACAGAAGAGCTCAGGAAGAAACGTTACTTACTCAGCTTGATTCCCTCCGGCATTTCCGGCGGCGGGGCGTTGAGCTGGCTGTGATGCTTGCCGTAGCTGAAATAGAAGATGAATCCGATCAGGAGCCAGACGATCAATCGCATCCAGTTCGTCCATCCGAGTCCGTAGATCATCGCGCCGCAGGTGACGATCCCGAGGATCGAAACGACCGGCGCCATCGGCACCCGGAAGCCGCGTTCCAAGTCAGGACGCTTCACTCGCATGATCCAAATACCGGCACAAACCAGGATGAAAGCGAAGAGCGTTCCGATGCTGGTCATTTCACCGGTGACATCCGCCGGCACAAACGCCGCTAGCAGGCCGGTGAAGACGAAGAAGAGCAGGTTCGATTTGTAAGGCGTTCTAAACTTCGGATGCACATCGGAAAAAACCTTTGGCACAAGTCCGTCCTTACTCATCGAGAAGAAGACTCGTGATTGTCCGAGCAACATCACCAGAATGACCGACGAAAAGCCGGCGAGAATCGCCACCGTTACGGACTTCGAAAGCCACTCGTAACCGTGCATGTATTTAGAGATGGCAAATGCAACCGATGCTTCCCGGCCGGCTTCGCGAAAATCCTGGACCGTGGCCACGCCACTGAGAACCCAGGAGAAGAGCACGTAAAGAATGGTGCAGAACACAAGCGATCCCAGAATGCCAATCGGCATGTCGCGTTTCGGGTTTTTCGCCTCCTGCGCCGCGGTTGAAACCGCATCGAACCCGATATAGGCGAAGAAGACCACGCCGGCAGCGCCCAGAATTCCCATGATCCCACCGTACGCGTGAGTGATCCCTTGCGGTGTCGTGTAGGTGGTCACCGCGGGAATCAACGGCGCGTGGTTTACCGGATTAATGAACCCCCAGCCGATTCCGATGAAGAGCAATACGATACTCACTTTCAGGACAACGATGAGACCATTCACGAAAGCAGATTCCTTCGTGCCGCGGATTAGCAGGAGCGTGAGCAGAAGGAGAATGACGACTGCCGGTATGTTCATCATCCCGTGCAGCCCGGATGGATCATGCTCGAAGGGCGAATGCGTCCATTGGTAGGGAATCTTCCACCCGAACCAATCGAGCACGCGATTCGCATACTCGCTCCAGGCGATGGCGACCGTCGATGCGGCGACCGCGTATTCGAGAATTAAATCCCACCCGATGATCCACGCCACCAGCTCGCCCATCGTCGCGTACGAATACGTGTAGGCACTGCCGGCCACGGGAATCATCGAGGCAAACTCCGCGTAACAAAGGCCCGCAAACGCGCAGCCGATGCCGGCCACCAGGAACGCCAGCACCACCGATGGACCCGCGCGATCCGCGATCGCGGCCGCGGTGCGTACAAAAAGACCCGCGCCGATGATTCCCCCGATGCCGAGCGCGATCAGGTTCACCGGCCCGAGCGAGCGCTTCAAACTGTGTTCGCCGACTTCCGCTGCCTCTGCCATCAACTTATCGACCGGCTTCGTTGCGAATAGATTTGCCATGCGTTCGGTTTCTTTTTGTGGGTTGCTTGGTTGTCCGCGCAGTCGTTTCGGCTGCGCTAAGAGCCTTGGTCGCCTGAGGGCGCCGCGGCATTTGATTTCCGCCAGAAAAAATAAACCGGCACGCCGGTGAGGACGATCATTAGGCCGGGCCAGGTCGTCGCCGTCTGGTAAATGAAGAGCACGCCGAGAATCACGGACGCGCCGATGACGTAGAGAGCGGGAACGATCGGGTAACCGAAAGCTTTATACGGGCGTTCGGCGTCGGGCCGTTTCCGGCGCAGCACAAAGATGCCGATGATCGTGAGGATGTAGAAGATGAGCGCAGCCGAGATAACGTAGTCGAGCAGGTTGCCATAGAGATTGCCGTAACCGGTGACGGCGCCGGTCGCGTCTGTCTTAACGGTGCGTGGCAGAACCAAAATGCCGGCCCAGATGCCTTGAATGATGAGGCCCCACGACGGCACGTGTTGCTTGTTGAGTTCACCCACGCGGCGGAAGAAAAGACCGTCGCGCGCCATGGCGTAGTAGGCGCGCGCGCCCGCGAGAATCAGCCCGTTGTTGCAACCGAACGTCGAGACCATGATTGCGATCGCCATGATGGTCGCGCCCGCACCGGGGAAGATCACGTTCGCGGTTTCCGAAGCGACGCGATCGCTCGGAGCATTCTGAATCGCGGTGAACGGCAGCGCCGCGAGGTAGGCGACGTTGGCGAGCAGATAGAGGCCGATGACCAGGATGGTGCCGAAAGCTAGCGACAGCGGAACGTTGCGGCGCGGATTGATGACCTCGCCGGCGGTGAAGGTGATGTTGTTCCAGGCGTCCGCGGAAAAGAGTGAATTCGTCTGCGCCACGCAGATGCCGACGAAGAGACCGAACGCGGCCGCCGCGGTGAGACCCGGCCCAACCTCCTGCAAATTTCCCCGGATGCTCCAAAGGTCGCTGAAGTTCCCTGCGCCCGCGCCCGATTTCCAACCGACGATGATGCCTAGCAGGATGAGCGCGACCAGCGCGCCGGTCTTCGCGGTCGTGAAAACATTCTGGACGAGTTTGCCGAGCCTCAATCCGCGCGTGTTCATGAACGTCAGCAGCGCGATCATGGCCAGGCCAACGAACTGCGCGGTCGAGAGCGACAACGCGTAGCCGCCGAACCGGATCGGCTCGATCAGGTATTTCGATTCCGATACCCACGGAACGAGCACGCCCATGTAGCGCGCGAACCCGACTGCGACCGCTGCGATCGTGCCGGTCTGGATCACCAAAAAAAGCGTCCAGCCGTAGAGGAAACCCCAGAGCGGCGAGAAAGCTTCGCGCAGGTAAACGTATTGGCCGCCGGCCTTCGGCATCATCGCCGCGAGTTCGCCATAGGAGAGCGCCGCCGTCAGCGTCAACAGACCAGTCACGAGCCAGACGACGAGCAACCAGCCGGGCGCGCCGACCTGCCGCGCGATGATGGACGAGACAATGAAGATGCCCGAGCCGATCATCGAGCCGGCCACGAGCATGGTTGAGTCGAGTAATCCGAGCCCGCGGATGAACTTGCCGTTAGTGGGTTCGGATGATGGCTCCATGCGGTGGCTCCGTGCGAGCCGCGCAGAGTTAATCATCAGGCGGCCTCGCGGCGCAACGTCAAAAGACAACTCGTTCGCGCCCGGACGCCGCTGTGCTATCCTCTGCGCCCGTGTTGGAAGTCCCGAGTTTCTCGTTGAGCCGGAAAATGGCAGCGTGCGTCGCCGCGGCTCTCTCGCTTTCCGTTCCGATCGCAACACCGTCTCGGGGCGCGACCGCGGGAGCTCTCCAATACGAAGCGCTGCCGCTCATTCGTTCCGCGCAAAATCATTTGCTCGTCCGCGCGGAGATTAACGGCAAGCCGGCCCTTCTCGGCGTGGACACCGGCGCGCCCGTCAGCGCCATCGCGCTCAGTCGCCGCGCTTATTTTGGAGTGGCGCCGATCACCGGCAAATCCACGCTCCCATCCCGGCTCAGTATTAATGGCGCGTTTAACTCCGTGGCGATCGCGCACAATCTTCGGCTCGGCGACCTCAACCTCGTCGATGAGCCGATGGTCATGGTGGACCTCGGCGGAATGCGCCGTTCGGGTAAGCGCGATGAAATCGACGGCATCCTCGGCGCCGACATTCTCTTTCCCACCAAGGCGATGCTCGATTGCCAGCGGCAAATCCTGGTTCTGAAAATAAATCCGAGTGTGCCCGGCAGCGTACCCGGTTTCGACCTGAGCGGATTCCGCCGCATCCCGATATATGTCAGCGACGGCTTCAATCTTTACGTCGACGGCTCCATTAACGGAAGGAAGGCGAGGCTGATGGTGGACACGGGCGCGTTCGCGACCCTGCTTCATTCGCGGTTCGTGCGCGGGATGCGGATTCCGTTACGCGAAACGCCCTTCAGTTCTTCCGGGGTGAACCTGAAACATCGCGGCGTGCAGATGGCCACCATCTCCCGTTTCTCGATTGGCTCGATGGATTTGGACCGCAAGGACGTGGGCGTCATCAATCTCGAAGGCTTGATTCACGGCGGCTTGCTCGACGCTTCCCCGCCCGTCGCCGGTCTCCTCGGTTCCGAAATCCTGCGCAGTCATCACGCCATTATCGATTTCGGAACGAAGAGCCTCTATTTGAAGCGGTGACGCTTCTTCTTCTGTAGCAGCGGCCCTGTGGGCCGCTTGAGAGCGGCGACGCATTCTTTCGAGCGGCCCACAGGGCCGCTGCTACAAAAGAGAGGTAATGAAGCGCTCTACTCGATGTCGAGCTCGCGCACGTTCTTCTGGGCGCGGATGATTTCCACCTGGTTCCGCAACTTGTCGGCGAGCCCGATTTTTTGCGAGATGCCGTCCATCAAAATAACGGGAGACGAAAGGTCGGAAGTGTTCACCTTGATATTTTCCAAGCCGACAGTTCGATAGAGGAACGGCTGCAAAACTTCGATGTCTTTTACGCGATACAGCTCCAGCGTTTCGGTGACCTTGCTGAAAATGCCTTCCGTCATTTTCAAGCGCTCGCTCGTCAGCTCAAAGACATGGTTCTTGGTTTCGAGATATCGCCGCAGCCCGATAAAGATCGGGACGATGAGCCAGCAAAACAGGAAGCAGAGGATGAAACACCCGAGGTTTTTCAGTTGTGACGCGGTCCCGCGCCAGATCGTTTCTTCCGCCATGGATCCAGTTCTATCAGAGCGGCGGCGGAGCACAAGCACAGGGGCCGCTTCTTCTGTAGCCGCTTCGCTGTGCAAAGCGCGAGAACGACGTGGTTCACCGCTCTCACGCTGCCCTCCCGCCTTCGCCTGGCTTCGGCGAGGCCGGCAGGGCGGCGGCTACAGAAGATGATCACGCAAGCGTTCGTTCTTGGCGCGGGACTCGGGACGCGGCTGCGTCCGCTCACCGAAGATCTGCCGAAGCCGCTCATCCCGATTTTCCAAAAGCCGCTCATCACGTTTGTGCTCGATCAACTGATCGCGGCCGGCGTTGGTTCGTTCGTCATCAACACGCATCACCGTCCCGAAGCGTTCCGGGAGTTTTTCGCGGCGGGAAATTATCGCGGCCATCCGGTGCAATTGGTCCACGAGCCGGAAATCCTGGGGACTGGTGGTGGGATCAAGAATGCCGAATCGTTGCTGCGCCCCGAGCATTTCATTTCCTACAGCGGCGATCTCCTCACGGACGTCGACCTAACGCCGTTGATCGAGGAACACTTCCGCGCCGGAAACGACGTGACACTCGCCTTGCGCGAAACGGATCACGGCCGCGATGTGGCGATTGAGGGCAACCGCGTCGTGGACATCGCAAATCGGTACGGTCACCCGGGCCGGTATGATTTCGCCGGGATCTGCATCTGGACGCGGGCGGTTTTCGAGCGGATTCCGAGCGGGCGCGTTCTTTCCTACATTCCGGTTCTCACGGAATGGATCGGGCAGGGCGGCAAGATTGGCGGGGTTGTCTTGAACGAACGGCAATGGTTCAACATCGGTTCGCGCAAAGAGTATCTCGCAGCCCATCGCCTCATCCTGGAAGAACATTGGAAGCTCGATTACGTGGAATCGCCCGATTGGCCGGTCCGCGTCGCCAGCGATGCGCAAATCGATCCAAGCGCCACGCTCTCCGGCTTTTACTCGGTCGGGGCCGGTTGCCGGGTCGGCGCGGGCGCGATTTTAGAGAACACAATTCTCTTCCCGGGCGCACAAATCGCTTCCCGATCTCGCCTCCGCAACTGTATTGTCCGCTCCCAACGTAAAGCCGAAGGCGACCTCAGTGACACCGACATCTAGAACCGCAAAGACCGAGCTGCTCCTTCGCCAGACGCGAATTCATTTCCCCCGCCTCGAAGAAGCGAAGGTCAAGATCACGCCGATCGAGAAGGGCGGGTCCGACCGGAAATTCTATCGCGTCCGTTGTTCGCCGGAACAGACGATCATCCTCGTAAAGTACAATCTCGAGCGGGAAGAGAACCGCCATTACGTTGAGATCGCGGAGTTCCTGGCCGCGCGCAAAATTCGCGCACCGCAAATTTATTTTCACGATCCGGCGGAAGGCCTCATCTGGATCGAAGATCTCGGCACGACCGATCTTTGGAGCCATCGCGACGAGAGCTGGATGGTGCGCCGCGCTTTCTACGAATCTGCCCTGGGCGAGATCGTGAAGCTGCATTGCTTGCCGGAGGAAGCGCGCGGGGCGATCCAGAAAAATCTGCCGGCGGAATTCGATGCAGCGCTTTATCGCTGGGAGCAGAACTACTTTTTCGAGAATTGCCTCGGCCGTTTTTTTGGCGTCGAAGCGAATGCGCTTTCCGAGCTGGCGACGTTGCCTTCGTTAGGCCAGATCGCGGAAGAGCTCGGGGCGCGGCCCCGGGTTCTCGTTCACCGCGATTTTCAATCGCAGAACATCATCATGCGCAACGGCCAGGCGCACCTCATCGATTTCCAGGGAATGCGCCCCGGCCTCGCCGAGTACGATCTCGCGTCGCTGCTCTTCGATCCCTACGTCAACTTTTCGCGCGCGGAATGCGAGGAACTGCTGACCGATTACGAAGCGAAGCGCGCCGCCGCGGGAGAACCCGTCGCGACCGATTCACGCTCGACCTTTCGCCGTTGCGGAATCCAGCGGCTGATGCAAGCGCTCGGCGCCTACGGATTCCTCGGCCTCGTCAAAGGCAACAAAACATTCCTCGAACATATTCCCGCGGCGATGAAATCGCTCCGCGGGCTGGTAGCGGAGATTCCAGATCTTGAAAAACTGAGCGTGGCGCTCGACCACGTATCGTAAGCAGCGGCACTGGCCGCAAGCAGATGAACCCCGAAACCCCGGCACCGTCCAATTCCTTCCCGCGCCTCATCGCCTGGGCCGCCGTCGTTGGTACCACCCTGCCGGAAATCATCTGGCAGGAATCGGGACATCAGGTTTCGTGCTGGTTCACTTTGATCGAATCATTGTTGGTCCTGGGGGCAGCGCTCCTGGCCATTTGGATTCCGTCTTTGCGGAGGCTGACGCGATTTCTGGTTGCGGTCGCGCTGCTGAACCTGGCGTGGAGTTGTATCTCGCCCGCACTCGCGGCGCTGCCCTCGGTTCTCGCTGTCACGGACAATGCGAGCTGGGGTGCACGCTTGTTTCTTGCTCGGACCTTCACACTTTCCGGCGCCATTCTCGTTAGTCTCACCTTGATCGGCAGCGGAATTACGCGGCGCGATTTGTTTTTGTGCAAAGGGAATCTGGCTGCGCCCGCCCAACCGCTCGGGGTGTCATGGATGTGGCTCGGCCCGGCATTCATGCTCGTCTTCGGGTTGGTGTTGTCGGGATATCTCTATCTTACCGTCCATCCCAATTTTAGCGTCAGCGAGCGGATCATCCGGACTTTTCCCTGGAGCATCGCGGTTGCGACGCTGAACGCGGCCAGTGAGGAATTTCAATTTAGGAGTGTTCTCCTCGCGCATTTGCGCGGCGTTTTTCGTCCCGCGGAAATGGCCCTGCTGACCGCTGTCTTCTTCGGGCTCGGCCATTATTATGGACAGCCCTCGGGTCCGCTCGGCGTGTTGATGGCGGGATTCGCCGGCTGGATTTGGGCGCGCAGCATGATTGAGACGCGCGGCGGCGTCTGGGCGTTTCTCATTCACTTCGTCCAGGACATCGTCATCTTCGCCTTTCTCGCCGTGGGCGCGGGGATGTGAGGATCGCCCATCGCATACTCGCGGTAAGTGATTGTTCCCGCGCCGACTTCGCGATGAGATGGCGCGGTCGACGTCCCCTTGAATGCACTTTTGGCGGTTCACGTAGAAATCGCGTAACCTGAATTACGCATGAAAAAATCCACCATCTTCTCCGCTCTCCTTGCCGTTAGCCTGGCCGGCTTTGCCGTCGCCGCGTCGGGTCAGGACGACGAAAGCAAAATGATCAATGGTCGTGAACAGCTCTATCACCCTATCCCCGTTGATCGACTCTTGGGTGAGGTCAACCACCTCAATCGCATGATGACCCATGTGGAACGCGCGCTGCGGACTTACCGCGCCCCCAAGCCTATTTGGGGCGAATACGAGCATGTGCGGAAGGAAGCCGCCGTCGTGAATCTTCAATTACGCAGTAAAGCCATCGACCGGTTTCGTCTGGGCAAAGACATCGAGCACATGCATGCAGAACTTCATCACATCGAAGAAGAGCTTCACATCCCCGTCCAGGGATACTATCAGTGGCGCTAACAAACTGGGTTACCGCACGAACGGATTCGTTCGGCGCTCGGCGCCAATCGTCGTCGGGGGTCCGTGACCCGGGAGCACGGTGATGTCGTCGCCGAGCGGATAGAGCTTCTCCTTGATCCCGCGACACAACAGATCGCCGTCGCCCCCGGGCAGGTCCCATCGTCCGACGCCGCTCGCGAACAGGACATCGCCGCCGATCAGCAGCTTCTCTTTTTGCGAATAGAAACAGAGGCTGCCCGGACAATGGCCCGGCACTTCCAGGACCTCCAGCTCGAGTCCGAGGAAGTCGCGCGCCGGCGTTGCGTCGATCAGGAAATCCGGTTCGACCGGCTCGATCTCCAGTTGGTACCCAAAGCTGCGAAAAAATTCCGGATCGGAAATCATCGGGACGGTTTCGGCATGGCAGCCGATCTGGCAGCCGAACCGCTTTTTGATTTTCGCCACGTCCGGGACGTGATCAAAGTGGCCGTGCGTTAACAGGAGCAGCTTTGGCGTAATGCCCCCGGCGATGAGCCAATCACACGCGCCGTCCGGCGCGTCGAACAGGATCGGACCCTCGGGCCCCTCGATCAGGTAGCAGTTCGTTTCGAAAATCCCGCCGCAGAAAGTCTTGTATCGCATCGCTCCAAACTGTAGCCGGGGTC
>JBEEHR010000023.1:0-92567 GCA_041167505.1 Verrucomicrobiota bacterium | reverse complement strand
ATTCTTAGTTGTAAGGCGACCAGAACGTAGCGTCGGTCACGTCGGAGAGGGCGTTCTTCGAGCTCGTTGGCACTTTCGGGAGCGAATCGACCGTCTGCAGGCCGTAAGTATTGCCGAGAATGTCCTTTCCGGTCGTGTAAAGATTGGTGTCTTTCTTCAAGTAATTGGTCCAATCGGTCACCTGCAGGACGAAGCCACTCGATTTGTTATTCTCGATCGCGTACTGGTCGACTGCGGAATCGATGAGGCGCAGATCGTTAATGATGCGGCTTGCTTGCGAACGTTTCCGGGCGCGGAGGAATCCGGGTACCGCAATCGCCGCCAGCAAAGCGATGATCGCCACTACGATCATGATTTCCACGAGGGTGAAACCCCCGCGGCGTTTGTTGAGTTTGTTTAACATGTTGTTGCTTTCCTTTTATCTCTTGTTTGTTTGACTGCGATCCACGATACCGACCGCGGATGTGCTCGTGTTTAAAGCAGCGTTAATGCCAACAGGTCCGGTTTTTATGGTGGCTCGGCCCTCCCGGCATAGCCCGCTCGCAGGAAGGACTCCCGCGTGACCGATTCGGGCCGTCCTAATATTCTCCGAAAGGTCTGGCCGGATTCTCTGCACGCCGCCCACTACATTTTCGCAGCGGTTTTTCTCGTTCGCGTGGTAGTCCTGATCCGGCTGGCCTCATCGCCCTTGCTCGTGCCGACCGGCGGCGACATGCATTTCTACGATGAATGGGCCAAACAGATCCTCCATGGGCATTGGACTGATCATCAAGCCTTCTACGGCCTGCCGCTGTATCCCTCTATTATCGCGCTTCTCTACCAGGTCTTTGGTTATGGGCCCTTTGTTCCTGGTTTTTTCCAAATCTGCCTCGATGCCGGAACTGCCGTTCTCATTTATAAGATCACGGTCCGAGCCATGGCTGATGGGTCAGGCAAACCCGGTAAGGCCGCGAACTTGGCCGGCATTGCCGCGGCTGCCGCCTGGTGTTTCTTCCTCCCGGCCCAGGCCTACTCGGCGATCCTCATGCCCACGGCGGGCGCGGTCTTCGTCTTCTGGTTCCTGATCTGGCAAATCATCCGAACCGAGAATGCGCTGTCGCGATGGCGCGGTTTTGTTTGCGGCGTTCTCATCGGCGTCGCCGCGACGGGTGTCGCTACGATTCTGTTTCTCATTCCGCTTTTCCTGGTCGCGCTTTTCGTGCGGCGGAATCACGCCAATCTCGCTGCGAAAGGGACTGCGGCCGCGTTGCTCCTCCTCGGCGTCTTAGCCGGCACATCGCCTTGCTGGCTGCACAACTGCTTCGTTGCGCGCGATCCCGTCTTTCTCTCCGCCCACGGCGGAATCAATCTTTGGCTCGGGAACAATCCCGCGGCGACCGGTTATCCGCGCTTTCCCGATTTGCACGCGGGCCAGGGTGAAATGTTGCGCGACTCGATCGACCAGGCCGAAACGGCCGCGGACCGGCCACTAAAGCGCTCGGAAGTTTCGCGCTACTGGTCGGCCAAGGCGCGCGCTTATATCGCGGCGAATCCCAGCGCCTGGCTCAAGCTCCTTACCCGCAAAATCGGCAACTTCTGGAACGCCTTCGAGTACGACGATCTCGGAGTCCTCGCGATCTTGCGTGAACAAGGAGTGGTCTTCCCCGGTCTGCGGTTCGCCCTCGTGGCCATGCTCGGTCTTTCCGGCGCCGTTTTTTCCTGGCGGGCGTTCCCGGCCTCGCGCTGGATCGCGGCGGCTATCGCGTTGCAGTTGCTGGCGATCCTTCCCGTCTTCGTCACGGAACGCTATCGGCTGGCGGTCGTTCCCGGGCTTTTGGTTCTGGCCGCTCTCGGACTCGTCCGGCTCTGGAATCGCTGCGCGTCCGGAAATTACGGAGTTGCCGCTCTGCAACTCGGGGTTGTCGCCCTCAGCGCCTGGTTTGTTACGATCCCACGCCACGATCCTTCGCTTTGGGCCCTCGATGCCTATAACGCGGGTCGCTTCGCGCTCGAAACAAACAACCTGCCGGTGGCCGAAGAGTATCTGGTCCGCGCCCATGCGCTGGTCCCGGACAACGCGGAAACCAATTTCGCCCTCGGCAATCTTCGCTTAGCCCAAGGCGACTCCCTGGCTGCGAAGGCCTATTACGAAGCCACCCTCAGGATCGATTCCAAACACAAGGGCGTCCTCAACAATCTCGGCGTGCTGGCTCTCGATGACGATCAGCCGGCGATAGCGATGGATTATTTTCGACGCGCACTCGCTTTAGAGCCGCGCAACGCCAAGGCTCATTACCTGCTCGCAAAAGCGCTCGATCTCGCCGGCAAGCGGGACGAAGCGCGCGTGGAAGCGGGTCGCGCGGTAGAACTGGGTCCAGATCGGCCGGAATTCAAAGCCTTACAAGACCAGCTCGGCGGCAACGGAAAGTGACGCCGCCAATCTTATGCGCCAATATGTCGACTGCCTATGGACGACATGACGGCTGACTTGCAACCCGAACGCGTCCGGCATTTGTCGAAGCCTCTTCTTCTCGGCTTCGTCCTGGTTGCCATCATCGGCATCGTTCTTCGCGTCTATCCCTCCGCCGGTTTCACGGGCATCGGCTACGACGAAGGCCTTTACCGCAACTACGTCACCGACCTGATCAATCAGGGCGTCACCAGTTATCCTGACTTCGCCGAACATTACGTGGAACGGCAGCAGAAATTGCCGGCCGTGATTCTGCCGCCCACGCGCTTCCTTTACATTTTCTCCGCCTATCTGTGGCACGAAATCACCGGCGCCGATGCGTTGCTTTCCCTGCACAGAATTTCGTGTCTCTTCAGCATTCTCCTCCTCTTCGCGGCAGCCGGATTCGCCTGGCGGCTGGCCGGCCCGGCTTGGGCGCTCGGCGTGTTCGCGTTGATGAGCTGCGCGCCCACCCAAATCCACATGGCGCAGCACGCGCTCATCGATGGGTTCTTCGCCTTTTGGGCCACCGCCTGTCTTTGGCTTCTCTGGGAAAATCTCCGGCGGCCTAGCGACCCGTTTCGGCTCACGCTCTTCGCGGTGAGTCTGGCGCTCATGGTTCTCACGAAGGAAAATGCTCTCTTCGCCTACGTCGGGCTACTCGCGCTCCTGGCCGCCAACCGCTGGCTGCATTTCGGCACGATAACCCGGAGCCTGTTGCTGGTGACCCTCGCCGGGCCGCTCGCTGGTCTCGTGATCCTTATTTTTCTGTGCGGCAGCGCCGAGACTTTCATCGCAACCTACCGGCTGGTCGTCAGCAAAGCGGCTGTTCTTCCCTACGCGATCGCGACCGGCGACGGACCCTGGTATCGCTACCTGGTCGATTTACTCCTCGCGAGCCCGCTCATTTTCCTCCTCGCCTGGGCAGCGATCTTTCGCCTGAAATTCACCGACAAGTCGTCGCTCTATTTGCTCACGTTCGTCGTTTCGACCTACCTGCTGATGTGCAACATCCGCTACGGAATGAATCTTCGTTACACGAACATGTGGGATATGCCGCTGCGCTATCTGGCTCTGGGCTGTCTTGTCGATATCACGCGTCGTATTCGCCGCCGCGAAATCTTCCTGGTCGTCGCCGTCGTGGTCCTGTGCGCGATTGATCTCCGGCAATACTACATTTTTTTCGTCCAGCACGATCTCTACGAGCTAGTCACCGCCGGATTGCTCCGCGCGTTGCAGATCCTGAAATAATCAGCAGGCGATCTTCAGGACCGAATCCCGGAGCCGATCGCTCGATTCGATCGTTTCGCCGAGAAGATTCTGCACGGTCGGTTTAGCCACCGCCCGGACGAAAATCTGATAAGAGAAAAACCCTTTACTGACGGCAATGAGCGCCTGGTTCACGCGCAGGAAGAACCGTGAAATCGCATTGTTCCCGATCGCCTTCGGGAACGGCGCCGGAATCCCGCGCACTTCGAGAACGTTGTAGCCCGATTGCTCCAGCAGCGCTTTCAGCGAGCGAAAGGTAAACAGCCGGGTGTGGGTCGCATCCAAAATGCCTTTCCGGCCGTAATTGAATTGGCCGAAGAACAACATTAGCCGGGTGACGAAAAATCCGATGTTCGCCGTGGTGATGATCACCTCGGGCCGTTTGCAGACCGCGGCGAAGCGCAACTCGTCCATGAATTGTTCGGGCTGCTTCAAGTGCTCGATGATATCCAGCATCATGATCTGGTCGAACGCCGAGACGTTCACCGGGAATTCCGCGCGATCGAGATTCCACTGGATGAAATCTATCCCGGCGTTTTCGGGTGAGCCGGCCGGAATGTACTGGTCCATTCCCGTGACGTGGCAGCCTTTCGCCGCCAGCTCCCGCGCCACGTATCCCCGCCCGCAGCCGATATCGAGCAGCCGGTTCCCTGGCTTCGCCGCATCTATCGCCGCGGTGTGCGACGAAGCGTAGCCGAGTTTCAAATCGTAATTCTCTTCCGGCGGAAGCACGTCGAACTTGCGATCGAACAGCAGGTTCATCTCGTGGAACCGGGCCCGGAGCATCGTTTTGAAAACGTCCCAGGCGTATTTCATCCCGTTCACGTGGCAAATCTCGTCGCCGTAATAGGTCGGGATCGGCAGCTCCGCGATTCGGAGCTTTTTCAAGACGAGCTGGACGATGATCTCAGTGTCGAAATGGAAGTCGTTCGTGTTTTTCTCGAACGGGATCTGGGCCAGCGCCGCCGTGGAATAGAGCCGGTACCCGGAATGAAATTCAGAGAGCGCCGTCCGGAGCATCCGGTTTTGGAATGCCGTCAGGATCTGGTTGCCGATCCATTTGTAGGCCGGCATCCCGCCCTTGCGCGCGGCCTTCTTGTCGATCATCCGCGACCCGAAAACCGCGTCCGCCGTCCCGGTAATCAGAGGCGCGATCAGCTCCGGTAATTTCTCGGGCGCGTATTGCCCGTCGCCATGGACGAGCGCAACGATATCGAAACCGTTATCGATCGCGTAGCGGTAACCGAGCTTCTGGTTGCCACCGTAGCCCTGGTTCTCCAGTGTCCGCAGCACGGTGATCTTGAAGGCCGAATTTTGCTGCTGATAGCGGAGCCCGTTCCCAAACGTGTCGTCCTGGGACGAATCGTCGATGATCAGGACTTCGACGTTGTCGCCGCGGAGGCTGAACGGAATGCGGCTCAGCACTTTCTCGATCGTCGTCTGCGCGTTGTAGGCGACGACGAAAATAAGCAGCCGTTTCCGGCCGAGGTTGACCCGGTCCGTCACGGCAGGTTCCAGCTCTGCGAGACGCATGTCCCGTTTTAAAGCTAGAATTGCGCCAGCAAGACGCGGTCCTGGTTGCCAGTTGGCCCGCGGCTCGCTTTGATGAAACGGGATGTTGGCTAGCCCGGATAATATTTCGCAGAAGCCGGTCCCCACTCGCACCCTCGCCGCCATTTATCTGGCGCTCGCCATTTTGACTTGGATCGTTTTCGGGCAAACGCTCAGCCATCCATTTGTCCAGTACGACGATCAGAACTACGTCTACGCGAACCCGGAGGTCACGGCGGGCTTGACGGGGCACGGCTTCGTCACGGCATTCACCGGCGTCCACGCCCGAAACTGGCATCCGCTTACGACGATCTCCCATATGCTGGACTGCCAGCTCTTCGGGCTAAATCCAGCCGGTCATCATTTCAGCAGTATCTTGTTTCACACCCTGGCTGCGCTGCTGCTTTTCACGGTCCTGCGCGCGATGACCGGAGCGTTGTGGCGTAGCGCTTTTGTCGCCGCTGTGTTCGCCATCCACCCTTTGCGCGCTGAATCGGTGGCATGGGTGGCGGAGCGGAAGGACGTTCTGAGCGCGGTTTTCTTCATGCTGACCCTGGCCGCCTATGTCCACTACGCGCGGCGGGCATCCGTTCGGCGGTACCTCATGGTCGTTTTGTTTTTCGCCTTTGGGCTCATGGCGAAACCAATGCTGGTGACCTTGCCATTGTTGCTCTTCCTGCTCGATTATTGGCCGCTCGCCAGAAATCCGAACGGAATGTCGGGTTGGTGGAAGTCCATCGCCGAAAAGGTTCCCCTCTTCTTCCTTTCGCTTCTCGCAGGGATTGCAACGCTCATCGCCCAACGGACGACGGTGAATTACAGCGAGGAATTGCCCGTGACCTGGCGAATCGGCAACGCTCTTCTCAGCTACGTCGCTTACATCGGCCAAATGATCTGGCCGGCAAAGCTGGCCGTGTTCTATCCGCACGCTGCCGATCACCTGTCACCGTGGAAGGTCGCGCTTGCAGTCCTGTTGCTGGGAGGGATTACCGCGCTGGCTTTCGTGTTGCGCAAGAAGCGTCCGTATCTTTGGGTCGGCTGGCTCTGGTATCTCGTTGCCCTGTTTCCCGTAATCGGTTTCATCCAGGTCGGTTTGCAGGGCCGGGCCGATCGCTATTCGTATCTTCCGCAAATTGGATTGTACATCGCGCTGACGTGGGCTCCCGCGGATTGGTCGCTCCGCTCGAACAGGCGACGCGTGATTTTCGGCGGCGCGGCAGCGGTCATCATCGGAGCCCTCGCCTGGCAGGCCCGGATTCAGACTTCGCATTGGAGCAGTACGGAATCACTTTGGCAGCACGCGCTCCAGGTGACGATCGATAACGATATCGCGCATAACAATGTCGCTGCGCTTTTACTCGAACGAGGCCAGGTGGATGAGGCGATTTCACATTATGAGAAAGCGCTCGAACTCCGGCCTGACAATCGTGAGACGCATTACCATTTGAGCGTTGCGCTTCTTCATACCAGCCTCGGCAACGCCCTGGCGCGGAAAGGCCGGCTGGATGACGCCCTTGTCCATTATCGCAAAGCCGTGGAATTGCGGGATGACTTCGCCGACGCCCATACCAACCTCGCTTCCTTGCTGGCCCGGAAAGGAGAAACGGCCGAGGCCATCGCGCATTATGAGAAGGCTATCGCGATTCCCCCGGAGGACGCGCTTTCCCATATCAGGTTGGCGAAGCTGCTTCTCCAGCTGGGTCGCAACAACGAGGCGGTGGCCCACTACCGCCGCGCCTTGGAACTAACGAACGATCCGGTTGTCGCGCGCTCGCTCGAGCAGGAGATGCAGAGCGCGCGTTAGCCGCCGCCGTGCAGGACTGTGTTAGCTGTCGCTAACAAATCCGTGTCGTCGTTGTCGTTCAACCCGGCGAGAAAACCGCGAATCCGGCGGAACGATTGGCGCAGGAAAAGTTCTCCGGCACGCCGGCCCCCCGGCGCCGAGGCCCCATTCTGAGCGACACTTTGCAGCTGGGAATCCAACCGGCTGATCACGCACGCCGAAGCGAACATCTCCATCGCAGCGCCGGCGATTCGTTCCTGGATCAACTGCATATCCATGACCGGTTCCCGGTACTTAATCAGCGCCTTGTTCACGCTCAGGTTAAAGCGCCAGATCAAGCGCCCAAGTTGCGATGCGTGCGAGCGCAGGCTCTCGTTCTTCACCGGCACACTCGAAATTTTCACCGCAGCGCCGAGCCGATTCATTCCCGCCGTCCACGCTTTGCCGAGGCCGCGCGAAGGATTGAACATCGTGTCGTAAATCTCTTTGAACTCCATGCCCGGTCCGCGCATCCCGACGAGTGCGATGAATGACGTCAGCACTTCATTGCTGCCTTCGCCGATCTGATTGATTCGCGCGTCTCGCAACATCCGCTCGAGGGGCGAGGTCGTGAAATAAGCGGACCCGCCATGGATCTGGAACGCGTCGTTGACCGCTTCCCAAAGCCGATCCGTTGTGAAAACTTTCAGCATGGCCGTCTCGAGCATGTAATCCTCGAGGCCGCGATCGATCAGCGATGCGGTCACCGCCGTCATCGCTTCCATCGCGTAAACGTCCGCCGCCATGCGCCCGATCTTTTTCTTTACCAAGTCGAAGTCGCCCAGCGTTTTCTTGAATTGCTTGCGCTTGTTCGCGTGGCTTACCGCCAATTCCAAACATGTCTTCGCAGCGCCCGTGCAGCACGCCCCGAACGTGGTGCGTCCGAAATCGAGGACCGTTAGCGCCACCTTCAATCCTTTGCCGATCGGCCCCAGGATATTTTCCTTCGGCACCGCCATGTTCTGCATCGCGAACCGGCCGGTCGCCGTCCCGCGAATGCCGAGCTTTTCCATCCGCGGCTCGAGCATCGTGAATCCCGGCATGTCCGGCGTCACGAGGAACGCCGTGATCGACGTCTTGTCCGATCCGGGCACCGGCGTCCGCGCCATCACGGTCAACACATGCGCGATCGACGCGTTCGTGATGTAGCGCTTTTCGCCGTTGAGAATGAAATGCGAGCCGTCCGGGCTCGGGGTGGCCGTGGTCTGGACGTTCGCCGCGTCCGAACCCGCTTGTTCTTCGGTCAACGCGAACGCCGCGAGCTGTTCCCCCGAGACAAGCGGCGGCAACCATCGCTGTTTCTGTTCCCGCGTCCCGAACAAGAGCAGCGCCCGAATGCCGATCGAGTGGTGCGCGTTCGTGAAAACCGATGTCGACGCGCAGCGGGCGCCGATTTCCTCGAGAATCTTGCAGTAGGCCCGTTGCGAAAATCCACGGCCGCCATACTCCTTCGGCGCCGTCATTCCGAGCACACCGGTTTGGGCCAGGCCATCGATCAAATGACGAGGGATGTCGGCGTTGCGATCGATCGCGACCGGATCGAGATGCTCATCCAGGAACGCGCGAATTTCGGCGAGCGACTTGTCCAGCTCTGCCTGTTGTGCGGCGGGAATCCGCGGGTACGGCATCGCCCAATCCGAAACGAACTGCCCGAGAAAAAGTCCCTTGGCGAAACCGAGCGCCTGCGGCCCTGTGAAAAGAAGCTCCTCGGCCTCCTTGATTTCCCTTTGCCGCTGAATTTCCACTTCGTTCATAACTACATTCCTGAATCGCTTTGAAGGTTACCCCCGGCCCGGTTCCTCTGTTGGAAGCGGGGGTTTGCCGCAAGAGACCATGCTCAATTGCGCGGGACTAGATCGTGGATTCTGCCCCTGCTGACAACCGATATTTTTGTTCAGCCGGCGCGTTCCAGCTTCGTCACATACAGCGGCAATGAACCTAATTGCCGGCCATCGACCGCCAGGTCGACCGTGTATTCGCCAAACCTCGGCAGTCGGATTTGCTGGATCAGGATCACGAAATGCGAAGTCACCGTCCGCTGCCCCGGCGAAAAACTCACCGCCAGGTTCGAATCGAACTTCGGCATCACGATGTTCCCGTCTTCATCCGCAAACGTCAGCGCCACTCGATGCTCGCCCTCCTCGATTTGCTCAAACCGGAGCCGGCCCGCAATGGCGCATTGCGGATGCGCGATTGGCGCCTCGAACGCCCGCAACGCATCGAACGTCCCGATGATGTTCAGCTTCCCCGCGTGCTCCGTGGCCGCGTCGCAGAGCGTGAAAATTTCCAGTTGCATGAAGTGGCCGCCCGCGGCCTAACGAATCGATTTCCTAGCTACAGCCCTGGCTCGTCCCGCATTCGGTGCAGACGCCACAGGCGCCGGCACGTACCACTTTGTTGCTGCCGCAATGCGAGCAAATGATGTCCATGAACATGTTGCCGAGCGCTTCCGCCACGCGGTCGGCGTGGGTGTGGCCGTTGCTCGTCACGTGCGGGCTGCCTTCGTTCGGCATATGATTGGTGATCACGTCGAGCACTTCCTTATCCGCGGTCCTTGGCAGGTCGGAGACCGGGCGGTTCACGGCTTTCTTTTCCATCTCGCCGATTTCTTTCATCGGGAGTTCGGCCTGTCCGCGTGAAGGCGAGATCGCTTCCTTATAACCTTTGATGAACTGGCAACCGAGCCAGCGGAACACGTAATCGGTAATGCTGGTCGCGCTCCGGATATCGGGGTTCTTGGTGAACCCGCTCGGCTCGAACCGCTGATACGCGAACTTTTTCACCAGGCTCTCGAGCGGGACGCAATATTGCAGCGCGATCGAGGTCAGGGTGCCGACGGTATCCATCAATCCGCCAATGGTGCTGCCTTCCTTCGCCATCGTGATGAACAGCTCGCCCGGCTGGCCATCTTCGTACAAGCCGACGGTAATGTAACCTTCGTGGCCCGCGATCTCGAACCGATGGGTCAACGACATGCGCGTGTCCTGCATCCGATGCCGGACCGGCTGGTTCATGCGGCTGCGCAGCATCGTGATTTCGCTCTCCAGCTCGAGGATCCGTTTATGCAATTCTTCGCTGTCGACGGTGATATCGAGCCCGACCTCGTCCTTCATCCCGCCCATGTCTTTTGTCTTGCGGGTGTTCAACGGCGCCGAGCGTTTCGATCCATCCCGGTAAATGGCGATCGCTTTCAGCCCGAGGCGCCAACCCTCGACGTAGGTGTTCATGATCTCGTCCACGGTTGCCGTAGCGGGCATATTCACCGTTTTGGAAATCGCGCCGCTCAGGAACGGCTGGGCCGCCGCCATCATTCGCAGGTGCGCCATGTAACCCAGGCTCCGCTCGCCTTTGTGCGCCTTGAACGCGCAATCGAAGATCGCGATGTGCTCGGGTTTCAATCCGGACGTGATCGTCGAGCCGTCGGAATCCGCCACGTCCTCGATCGTGTCGAACGCGTCGATGTGCGCGATGATCCGCTCGATCTCTTCGGAATTGTAACCGAGCTTCTCCAGCGCGGGCGTGACTGTTTGGTTGACGATCTTCAACATGCCGCCACCCGCGAGCAGCTTGTACTTCACCAGCGCGATGTCGGGCTCGATCCCCGTCGTGTCGCAATCCATGAGGAAACTGATCGTGCCGGTCGGAGCGAGGACAGTGACCTGCGCATTGCGATAGCCGTATTTCCGGCCGAGCGCAGAAGCGCTATCCCAGACGCGGGCCGCTTCCTCTTTCAGGTAAGCAAATTCCTCGTTCGCGGCGATCTCGCTCACCGCCGAGCGATGGAGCTCGATCACTTCCTGCATCGGCGCGACATTGTTCTTCGCGACCGGCTTCGGCACTCCGCTGCAACGCGCGTCGCGATATCCCGGAAACGGTCCCATGGCTCGCGCCATCTTTGCGCTCTGCTCGTAGGCCTCGCCCGTCATGATCGAGGTGATCGCTCCACAAATCGCGCGGCCTTCCACGCTATCGTAACCGTAGCCGTAGCTCATGATGAGCGAACCGAGGTTCGCGTAGCCGAGCCCGAGCGTCCGAAAAATGTGCGAGTTCTCAGCGATCTCCTTGATCGGGTAACTCGCGTTATCGACGAGAATTTCCTGCGCGGTGATATAAACCCGTGCGGCCGCTTTGAAACGCTCCACATCGAAGACGCCGTCTTCGCCCTTGAACTTCATCAGATTCAAGGAAGCGAGATTGCACGCCGTGTTATCGAGGAAGAGATATTCCGAACACGGGTTCGTGGAGTTCTGCCGGTCGGTTCCCTTGCAGGTGTGCCATTTGTGGATGGTCGAATCGAACTGCATTCCGGGGTCGCCGCAGATGTGCGTCCCTTCGGCGATTTTGCGCAGAAGCGTCCGTGCCTCCTTGCGTTCGCACGGCTTGCCGTCGCGAACCCGCTTGGTCCACCATTCGCGATCCTCGACCGCCGCGTCCATGAATTCGTCGCTCACCCGGACGCTCAGATTTTCGTTTTGATACATGACCGAGCCGTAGGCGTCGCCGTTGTAACTGCCGTCGTAACCTTGCTCGATCAGCGCCCACGCCTTTTTCTCTTCCTTCTGCTTGGCGTCGATAAACTCCTCGATGTCGGGGTGCCAATCTTTGAGCGTGTTCATCTTCGCGGCCCGCCGGGTTTTGCCGCCGCTCTTCACCACATTCGCTACCTGGTCGTAAACTTTCAGGAACGAAAGCGGCCCGCTCGGCTTCCCGCCGCCGCTCAATTTTTCCCGCGTGCTCCGCAGCGATGACAAATCGCTCCCCGTGCCGCTGCCGTACTTGAAGAGCATCGCTTCGCTCATCGCGAGGCGCATGATGTCTTCCATCGTGTCCTCCACGCTCTGGATGAAACAGGCGCTCCCTTGCGGATACTCATATTGCGTCGCCGCCCGATCCGCCTGGCCGGTGGTGCGATTGTAGAAATAATTGCCCAGACCGGCATCACGCCCGGTCCTGTACTGGTGGTGTAACCCAACGTTGAACCAGACCGGCGAATTGAACGCACCGTGCTGATTCACGCAAAGCCAGGTCAGTTCGTCGTAAAAAATCTGCGCCGCCTCGGCATTCGCGAAATAGCCGTCCGCAATGCCCCAGTCCGTAATCGTGCGCGTCACTCGATTCACCAGCTGCCGCACAGAAGTTTCCCGCCCGCCCTTATGCGGATCCGTGCCGTTGGCGATGTCGCCGTAGAAATATTTCGAGACCGCGATCTTCGTCGCCAGCGCGCTCCAGCTCTTGGGCACCTCGATATTCTCCTGCTTGAAGATCACCTTGCCGCTGTCGTCTGTGATTTCAGCTGTGCGCCGTTCCCAATCGACCTGGTCGAACGGCGCCACGTCCGCGTCGCTGAAAACGCGCGGGAACCGGAGTCCCGTGCCTCTGCTCTTCTTTTTCGTCACTCGATTTTTCGTCCGAAGCGACGATTTACGGGGGCGATTGAGCGAGGATGGCGTGAGACCGGGTTTAAGTTGGATCATGGCGGCGTTAGGTCAGCAGAATTGGGAATGGCGGTGAATAATAGTGAACAGCGCCGCGAATAAGTTGTGAATGACGGCGAACTGCATCCAACAACAATTACTAGCGGAGCTGACTCAGCAGACCCACAAGATGAAGTGCTCGGCGTTCGCCCGGCAAGCCGAAAATTGTAACATTTTTACCGGCTGGTTTTCAGTGGTTTAGCCCCCAATCTTTGTCGCTAGAACGTCCTCCGGCGCCTTCTTTCACCCGCTGGTTTACAAACCCGGCCGCCCACCCCATAATGGCCGTTGCAAATCGCGCGGGAAATCACGCGTCACAGGAAGGGTGGCTGAGTCCGGTTTAAGGCACTCGACTCGAAATCGAGCGTGGGGTTAAACCCACCGTGGGTTCGAATCCCACCCCTTCCGCCAGTTTTATCGTAGGCCTGAAGGCCGCGACCTGCTCACGCCAGTCTCCGATCTCGGAGGCGGCGAGCCGTTTTTCGAGCCTCGCGTATTCGCTCCGCGCCGCCCGCAAGAGGTGAACAGACGCAAAGCCTTGACACAAATGTAATACAATTCACTTCCTTGAAATAGATGCTGCGCTACCTGTACCAACTTTCTTGGTGAAAAACATCTTCCCAATCCCGATCGCTCGTGGCTTTTGCTGCTCTCTGCATGCCGGCAACGCATAAGACGGCGGGAGTGGCCAGCTGGCGGAAGCTCCAGAAATCGGGCGCGATCCAGATCAAAAAGATTTCGACTTATCTGCTCCCGGACACACCCGCCCCTCACGAGTTGTTCCAGTGGCTCGCCAAACAGGTATCCGATTACAAAGGCGACTCGACCCTGATCCGCGCCCAGCAGGTCGATCGGATCTTGAAAGGTTGGGCGAAACGTGAGATACCCGATGACGAGATTCTCTTCCGCGGCGGGAATTGCTCCGACGGGCTTTACGCGTTTCTTCGGCGCTGATGAAGAAAACTGCAACGGCCGCGGAACCGGGTGAATTCACGCCGTCGGAACTCCGGGCTTTGCGCGCGCTTAAGTCGCCCGCCGGGATCCAGCGTTTTCTCGACGCTATTCCCTATCATCTCGCCGGCACTGCCTGGTCACCTCGCACTGTCCTGCGCGAGAAAACCGCGCACTGCCTGGAAGGTGCGATCTTTGCCGCGGCCGCGCTCCGGGTTCTCGGATTCCCGCCGCTCATCTTCGATCTGGAAGCGGACCAGGACACCGACCACGTCCTGGCGATTTTCAAAATGCGCGGGCACTGGGGCGCGATCGCGAAATCGAACTTCGCCGGCTGTCGTTATCGCGAGCCGGTGTATCGGACGTTGCGTGAACTGGCGCTGAGTTATTTTAACACTTATTTCAATCTCCGCGGCGAACGGACGCTCCGGCGTTATTCGCAGCCGGTGAATCTCGCCCGGTTCGACGATCGCCATTGGATGACCTCGGACAAAGATATCTGGTTCGTCGCCGAATATCTTTGCGACATTCCGCACCGGCCTTTGCTCAAGCGCGGCTTGGAAAAACATCTCACCCGCGTCGATCGGCGGACGTGGGACAGCGAAATGGTCGGCCACCGCAAAAAGGCGTGAAGACATCTCACGAATCCGGCCGCGTCTTCGGCCTCGATCTCCTCCGGGCCGCGGCCATTCTCATGGTGATCTGCGCGCATGGTTTCGTCGTGCTCTACCCGCACTTCGGCGACGCCCTCGCCGTCTTCGGTCACGGCGGGTTCTATGGCGTGGAATTGTTTTTCGTCCTAAGCGGATTCCTGATCGGGCAAATCCTGATCCGGACCGGCAGCGATCTCGGCCAGGCCGGGAACGTCGCCTTCTTTTATGTGCGCCGCTGGTTCCGGACGTTGCCGCTCTTTTTTCTTTTCCTCATCGTCAACATCGCGCTCGAGCGTTTCTTCCGCGCGCATCCGGTCGGCCTCGGCGAGGCGCTGTCGCATGGCTTCTTTTTGCGAAACCTGACCGCATTTCACATGACCTTCTTCCCCGAATCCTGGAGCCTGGCGATCGAGGAATGGTTTTATCTCCTGTTTCCCGCCGCGCTCTGGCTGGGGCTGAAATTGACGAAACGTTTCGATGCCGTCTTTCTCGCGGCCGCTTTCACCTTCCTCGCCTTTTCCACCCTCGCCCGAATGGTGACCGCTTCGGATCCGTCCGCTACCTGGTCGGAAGGCCTGCGCATGGTCGTCATCTATCGCTTTGACGCCCTGATGATTGGGGTGATCGGGGCGTGGCTGTCCATTCGTTATCCGCAACGGTGGCGGCGCTCCGCGTTTCTCTGCGCGCTCGGCGGAATCGTTCTGCTCGTGGCAATGTATGCGACGCTCTGGGGCATCGAGAACGGCCACCTTGCGTTCGGCGATGACAACTATTTCGCGCGCACCGTTCGTTTCACCCTCGTCTCGATCGGGTTCGCGCTGCTCCTGCCCTGGGCTTCCGAATGGAAGTTAACCGGTGAAAATTTCGGGAGCACCGCGGTCCGCAAGATCGCGCTCTGGTCGTACGGGCTTTATCTCGTCCACCTGCCGGTTTTTCTCCTCGTTAGTCGCGCGGGCTTTGGCGCCGATGCTCCCATGCCGCTGGCGAAGGCGCTCCTTTCCTTCGCGCTCCAGATCGGCGGCGCGATTCTCCTAAGCGCGCTCCTCTATCGATTCTTCGAAGCGCCCTTTACTCGGTTACGCGAAAAGGCCGCACCGGCGGTGGCCACACTCTTCGGCCGTTCGGGTGCCTGATTCGCTTCCGCGAGCTGTGGAAATCCGCGGGCATCCAGTTGTACTGGCACCAGCCGAAACGAACCCTGTCGCACGCCGCGCTGGCCGGCATCGATCTCAAGAAGCTGACCCCGGTTCCAACCTGGCAGAGTAGGCGCGCCGTCGAAGACCAGGTTGCCTAACGAATAGATAATCGGCCGGCCATGATAGGCATCGGGCAGTTGAATGCAGTGCGGGTGGCTGCCCACCACCGCGTCCACGCCGTGATCGATTAACCACCGCGCCAGTTCCCGCTGGCGGTCGCTGACTTTGTCCGTGTTCTCATTGCCCCAGTGCACGAAAGCCAGAACGTAGGAGGCACCCCCGCGCGCTTCCGCGATCGCCGCGGCGACACGCTCCCGGTCCTGGGTTCGCGCGATCAAATTGTTTCGCGGCGCCTGATCCACATCGTCGAGCGCAATGACTGCCCCTTTCGTTCCATCGCGCGTCGTAAAGAAATGGGGCGCGTAAGCGCGCTCGATCGTTTCGCCAGCGCCGACCGCCGTGATGTCGCCCGCCTGCAAACGCGCGATCGAGTCCAGGAGCGCCTCGCGCCCGAAATCATTCGCGTGATTGTTCGCCAGGCTGACCGCGCTGATTCGGGCCGCGCCCAGCACCCGGATCGCGTCGAGCGGAGCGCGCAGGGAATAACGGTTCGCGGTGTCGGCTGTTCCCTTATCGGAAAGAACGCATTCCAGGTTCACCACCTTCGCCGCTGCGCGGGCGAGCACCGGCCGAACGCCGTCCAGCGGATCCGCGCCGCCTGCGATCGCAGTTCCTACCGTCCGGCCGAGCATGACGTCGCCGCCCACGAGGATATCGACGTTTCCAGAATGATGCGGAGCGCGCAAAAGATCGAAGCGATCGGTTTTCCTCGCCTCGAGAAGCTGGCCTAACGAGAGGATTTCCGGCACGCCTTCGAGCTGGTGCGCGACGAGATCGCTGGGGTCGAGCACGCCGAACGGCGGCCGGTCTTCCATGACTGCCGCGACATGACTACCCAGGTGAACGAAGAGTCCGTCGGCGATATCGTCGTTGCTGATTCTCGCTTCTCCGGGCCGGATATTTTGCGCGAGCGGTTCCAAATATTTCCGCAGCTGCTTCGGATTCGACCACGGCACGACGCGGCCCTGGCGGCGAAGCGCGTAGACGACAAAGTTCGCGCAGTCTGCGCCGAACCCGGTTTCCGGGCCGGTATTATCGCCATCGATTAATTCGCCGCTGCCAAAAAGATAAGGCAGGCCGAACTGTTCCGTGATCGCGGCGCGAAAACCGGTGCCCGCAAAGCGCCGAATCTCGATCGGAGGCGTTTCGCGTACGTGACCCGCGATCTCGACCCGCGCCTTCACCCGGATCGCACCGATTTCTTCTTTCGCCTTCCGGGCGACGCCGAGAGAAAGCGTCCGATCTTTCCCCGGCAATTTCCTCTCGCGCCAGCGCGGCCGCGGCGGCGCGCCGCTCGCGAAACCATTTTCGTCCGCGCGGTTCGCGGTCAAATTGCAGCGGGCGTATTCCGGCGTGATTGCGATCCACTCGATTCGCGCCGCGGATGCATCCCACGGCTCGGTCTCTAATTGAATTGTCGCCGGCTCAGAGGCCGGCACTCGCCAGACATTGTCCGTCGAGCGTTCGCGATCTTTGATCGCGAGCCGAACCTTGGGCGTCTCGTTTTCCCATTCGGCCAGTTGTTTTTCCCAGGACGCAAATTCGGTTTGGACGGCGATGCGGTCGCGGTTCGCCAGCAAAAGCGCGCGCAACTCTTCCGGCGCTTCGGCCAGCTTGAACGCCGGCACATCGTCACCGCGTTTCTGGAATTCTCGAGCGCGCAACGACCGGTCGTTCGCCACCGTCGCGAACGGCTCGAACTGGACGTTTGCCGTTGGCAACGATAACGACGCCTTGAGCGCCAGCCGGAGAAGATCGTTTGCCTGCTCGTCGCTCTTCAGATACGGCCGTGAAATCGCGATCGTCACCGCGCCCAGATTCTGGCATTCCGTTACGAACTTCCAAACCTTCTCGAACTCGATGGCGCGTTTGCTCGCGGGAACATCGGCGAAATAATCGAGGTCGATCGTGATGACGACCGGACGCTCCTTTTTCCAAGTGGCGCGGAGTTGATCGAATCCGGTCACGCGGCACCGCTCCCGGAACGAACCCGTCGCCCGCGGCGCTGCTTCTAGATGCCCGTTGAGCTGGTCGGCCGCTTCGGTCTCCAAAATGTGCGCCTGGTGTTTCGAAAGATCCCCGGCGCGCACCCAGATCACGTGCGAGATCGGCGCCGGCATGAGCGGCTCAATCCAGTTGAAACATTGAATCGCACCCGCCTCCCGCCAGCGCTCCAAGAGTTGGCGGCGTTCCTCGAGCGACCCAACCCGGCGCAAACGCTCCCGGAATTTATCCGAATCGAAGATGGCCGACGCGTCGCTGTGCGCGTCGAAGTGGATCAGCGTGTACTCTTCATCGAGGTCGAGATGCGCGGCCAGCCAGTAAAAAGAACCGGCGTGGTTGTCCTCTATATAGACAGGGAGCGCGATCGGCGCCGCGGTCGCCCAGCGCGTCGCGACGGCGAACAGAACCAGAGCCGCCCAGCGCCAGCTCACCGGGCGTGCTGGATTTTTGGTTTTTGCGTGAGCTTGCCACGCAACTCGAGGAGCGAAATGCAGGTGTCGTGTGTGGCCGTGCCGCGGTGAACCGCCTTGATCGTGAGCTTCACGGTGTTGACCGGCTTCGAGTAGTCCCGCACCGGAATGGGATACGGTTCTCCAAATTTCTCGTCTGGAATTGCGGCCGTGAAGCTGTGCTCGCCGTTCAGAGTCACCTCCAGTTCCGCGACCCGGTTATTGTTTCCCCAGAAATCCGTGTTGGTATCATCCATCGCGCGATAGCCGGGCATGATCAGGATCGCGTCAAGGGGAAGCGGCCGGTTCACATTCAGGCTGATGCTTTCGCCCACGCCATCGCCCTCTGCGCCCTCGGCCCAGGTATGGTTTGATTCGAGGCCTTTGAGATTCACCACGTCGTATTTCTCTTCGCCCTTGGGCGGCAGGGTCGAACTCGCCACCGCGTCGTAATCGCTGTGCTGAAAGAAGTAGCGGTTGCTCTCGATGACGTAATCCGCCCGGAACTTCGGGCCTTCGTCGTTCCCCGTGTAGGCTCTCGCCGGATAGGTGTCGTAAGCCGGATGAACGATAATTTTTATGTCGTCCGCCAGCGTCGGTTTCAGGTTGTGGAATTCCCATTCGAACTGGGTGGCGTTGATCTTTTTGAAACGATCTTTCGGTTTAGCGATCGCAATCTCTTCCGGGCGCGGGTGTAAGTAATTCACCGTGATTTTCCCTTTCCCGATCGGCCCCTTCCAGGTCGCCGCGGGCGAAAGCGAATAACGAAAATACGCCTCTCCGGAATGCCCATCCTCCGAGACCGAACTTTGGATCGCAGCGTACGGGGAATGGTAACGGATCAGAATTTCCCGTGTTTGCCCCTGAGCAAACGGGATGCTCGATTTTTTCCAGAGCCGCGTTCCCGCCTTGAACTCTCCCCAGCTAGGATCTTTCTCCGGTTCCGGTTTTTCGCCCTTCGCGTCCACATTCTCGAACTTCAATTCCGCGCTGTCCGCCGCGATCGCGTAGCCGTCCAAATCCGTCAGCATGTGGTCGCTGGTTTCCCCATCGGATTCGGCCCAGCGTTCCACCGGGAAAAAGAAATCCTGCGCGACCTGCCCACCGGTGTTTTTCATCCGGTAACGCACTTCCACGGCCGCGAATTCCTGGTGCAGATCGATCGTGAGCTTCTCGTCCTCGATGGTCACGTTCGTCGACTTCCTCTGGTCCGATGCCGACGCGTTGCCCGTCACCGGCACGCCCGTCTGCCACGCCCCGCCGTTTCCGAACAATTGGGTGTTTGCAAAAACAAGGATAGACACCACCAAGATCAAGAGCCGCTGCGTATTCATCGGCGACGAGCGTAGGAGAAACAACAATGCGCAAACAAGTGCGATGTTCCGAGGCGAGACGACAGACTTGCCACGCGGCATCGCTGATGCTCATGATAGATTCCCGATGATCCAGGCGAATTGTCGGGCGCGGTTCACGGCGGCGGATTTCGATTTTGTCGTGCGCATTCTGGCCCGGTCCCAGACCGATCATGTTTCTTTGGTCGACCTGCTCAGCGACGCCGAAACTCGCGATGCGGTGCTCGATAATCCGCGGCTGGTCGATGCGATTCTTTCCAACGCGGGTCAGCTCCAGATCTCGTCGCATTTTTATTTTTATGTCCTCGCGCGCCATGTCCTGAACGACGTCGGGATCAAAGACCGGAAACTGTGCGACTACGTCGCATCGCTGCTCGAGGCGTTCTCGCGCGCGAGCGGTTTGCGCGCACCGCACATGACGGCGGAAGGCGAACGCCAATATGTTTCCGATATGCTGATCGCGCTGACCCGCGCGACGCCCGAGCAGGCGTTCCTGCTCCGGGCACACGTCGGGAATTACTCGCTTTTTCTCAGCGGGATTTTTCACGAGAACACGCAACACCGCAGTCTCCGCGGCGCGCCGGACCTGGCGTTCTACGAGCAGGTCGGCCGCACGAATTATCAGCTCGTTGCTTCCCACGCCACCGCGCGCCGGTGCGATCTCAGCGACGTTTACGAAGGTCTCGCCGGGCGTTTCCACGAAGTCCGGCTCGCGCTGAACCGCCTCTCCGACTCCCTGCTGAATCTCGATGACGGTCCGGCTGCGCTGCAATTTTAATTTCACACCAAGGTCACAAAGGATCGCAACGAAATGAAAATCTTCGCCGCCGTTGTGAACCTTCGTGACCGTTGTGTGAGGAATTCTCCGGCATGAACGAGACGCTCTTCAGTCAGATCCAGAAGCTCTTCGAGCGGACCTACGCCCAGGTCGGCATCAACCTGGAAGATTGCCTAATCGATCAGGTGCGTTGCGCGCAGTTGTCGAAACTCGCCGGCGCCAACGCGCGCGAACTCAGCGAACTGGCGCGCACGTTCCTGCGCCGGGCGGACGACCAGCTCTACGTCGGCATTTATTATTCGCGCTGGCTAATCGAACAGCTCGAGCGGCACGATCCGCGTGCTGGCCTGAGCGATCGCAACATCCGGTCGTTGATCGCGTTCGTGGAGGAGATTAATCACGCGTTGCACGCCGCGCTTCAATTCAAGAAAGGCGAGCGCGAGATTGCGTCAGAAAAGTTCGCGCGGAACCTCGAACTTCAGGCGCGCGTCGATACCTATCTCGTCCTGCTCCTGTTCGTCGCTTTCTTTCGCAAGACCCAAAAGGTTTCGCGGACCGACCGGCGCTGGTTGCGCTTTCATCTTTTCGCCGCCGAGAACCCGGGGGCGTTTCAATCGATCAATTTGCGAAGCCGTTATCTCGAGAGTACCGAGCTGGCCGCGCGTTACACCGAATTTCTCGACACCCTCAACGCCATGCGCCGGCTCGAGGAAATCCGCACCTTTCGCTCCCTCGATTACGGCGCGAAAAAGGCGCGGGTGCTGGCGTTGCCAAACAGGAAGATCGCCGGATTACTGAAATAGCGCCGAGCTTGATCTTCTGTAGCCGCTTCGCTGTGCGAAGCGCGGGCCTAATACTGCATCGAGTACCGCTCACACGCTGCCCGCAGGGCAGCGGCTACAGAAGAGGCGACACGCAATTTTACGCCTCAATTCCCATTTCCGATTTGTGAAACGCGCCCGCGTCCGCTACTAATCGAAGCGTGTTCACATTGACCATGCTCGGCAGCGGCAGCGCGGGGAATAGCGCGCTGGTCGCGACCGATCATTGCCGGATTTTGGTCGATGGCGGGCTCAGCGCGCGGCAGATCGTGGTCCGGCTCGAGCAATGCGGGATCACCCCGGGACAGCTCGATGGCGTGCTCCTCACCCATGAGCACGGCGATCATGTCTGCGGGCTCGAAGTGCTCTGCCGAAAATTTCATGTCCCGATCTATTGCAACCGGCTCACGGCGGAGGCGATCCGGTGTGGGTCGTTAGGCGACCACCGGAACTGGCGGTTGTTCCAGACCGGCGCTGACTTCTCGATTTGCGATATTCATGTCCAGACGTTTTCCGTCCCGCATGACGCGGTCGATCCCGTCGGGTATGCGTTTCATTCCGGGGAGAGCGCGCTCGGGTTCATCACCGATCTCGGGTATGCGACGAAGATGGTGGTCGAGCGATTGCGGAAAGTGCACACGCTCGTGATCGAGACCAACCACGACGAAAAAATGTTGCAGGCCGATCCGCATCGGCCGTGGCCGGTCAAACAGCGGATCCAATCGCGTCACGGCCATTTGTCGAACACGGCCGCGGCGACGGTGATCGAACAACTCCTCGGCGGGAAATTGGAGCGCGTCGTGCTCGGCCATCTGAGCCGGGATTGCAACACGCCGGAGCTGGCGGCGGGCGCGATTCGCGCCATGCTCGCGCTGCGCGGGCGCAGCGAGATCGAAGTGCATTGCGCGGCCCAGAGCCAGATCAGCGTCCGGTTTACCATCGGGCAAACAGCAGGACGTGCCTTTCAACCCACGTTCGACAATATCTTTTTCCAGACCACGCCGGCGCCCGATCGCGCGATCCGCGCGGCATGAACGGCCTGAGGGCAGGCGGTCTCCAGATTACTCCTCGTCGCCGACGACGAGATGGATCACGCCGGCGGGATCGGAAATCCAGAAGCCGTCGAAATCTTCCCGGAGCTGTTCCACTTCGTCCCGGCGCGGGACGCCGTTGATCTTCAAATAGGACGAGGCCGCTTCGGTGTCGTTCGTTTCCAGCTCGAGCCAGATATCGGGATGGCTCAGGTTCGGCACCCGGTCGACCCAAAGGCGATTCGGACCGAACTGAAAAATGCAGCCTTCCGCTTCTTCCTCGATGAGCGGCAGCCCGAGGGTATCGCGATAGAACCGCACCGTCTGCTCATAGGTGTGGCTTGGACATTTGATGGCGATGTTCGCGCCGCCGGAAAATTGTGGGCCGTGGACGTTGGCAACCATCCGGCACTATAGCTTGCCGAGAATCTTTCGCGCGAGCGTCTTTGCTTTTTCCGTCGCGCTTTTCTCGTCGTCGATCCCGCTGATCCCGACCGTGATGAACGCGCTTTGCTTCGCGACATAAAGCATGACCGCGTGCCCGGGCCCTTTGTCCGGGCCTTCCTTTACCAGCGCTGCTTTGTCACCGAGCCCGGCGACCGCTTTGAATCTGGCGTTCCCCGCGCTCATTTCTTCCAGCTGCTTCTTCGGTTCGAGCTGGCCGGGAGACGCCTGGCGGATTCGCAACACCAGCGATTTCCCTGGGTTCTCGCTGTAATAATTGCAGCGGGAATAGTGCCCGTCCGCGCCTTCCTCGCTCCGCGCCTGCGGATCTTTCACCGGTTCGCCCAGCGCTGTCAGGGCGTCCGCCTTTGTGATTACCGCGGCGAGATCGAGCCGGTTATCCTCCGCGCTGGAAATGAGAGGAAGCAGGGAAACCGCCAGCACCACAGCGCCCGCGATCGTTCTCCGCATGACCGTCAACCTCCGCCCGAACCTTCGCCGCCGGGCTCGGTCATCGCCACGGGATCGAGAGCGCGCTCGAGTTCTGCCGGCGGCAACACTTTTTTCTCGAGACAAATCTCGCGCACTGTCTTGCCCGTCTTCGCGCTTTCTTTCGCGATCTCCGCAGCGCGATCGTACCCGATCTTCGGCGCCAGGCTCGTGACCATCGCCATGGATAGTTCCACCAATTCGCGGCAACGCTCTTCGTTCGCTTCGATCCCGATCACGCATTTCTCGCAGAACGCATCACAGGCGTTGCCGAGAAGCCGGATGCTCTCGAGAAGATTGTGCGCCATCACCGGCATCATCACGTTCAACTCGAAGTTGCCGTTCGCGCCGGACCAGGTGACGCAGGCATCGTTCCCGATCACTTGCGCGCACACCATCATGAGCGCTTCGCACATGACCGGGTTCACTTTGCCAGGCATGATCGAACTGCCTGGCTGGGTCGACGGCAACCGGATCTCGCCAATCCCGCATCGCGGGCCGCTCCCGAGCCAGCGAATGTCGTTCGCGATCTTGAACAAACTGACCGCGATCGTTTTCAGGTGGCCGCTCGCTTCCACGACGCCGTCTTTCGCACCTTGCGCTTCGAAATGGTTTTCCGCTTCGCGAAATTCAATCCCAGTGCGCTGTTTCAGGTGCCGCATCACTTTGCCCGGAAATTCGAGGTGCCGATTCAGCCCGGTGCCGACCGCCGTTCCGCCGAGCGGCAATTCCGACAGAACATCAACCGCGCGCCGCACCCGTTCGCGCGCGTAAAAAACCTGGCGCGCATAACCGCCAAATTCCTGGCCGAGCCGGACTGGCGTCGCGTCCATCAAATGGGTTCGGCCGATCTTGATGATGTCCCAGAACTCTTTCGCTTTCGCTTCCAGCGCGCCGTGCAATTTCTCCAAGGCCGGATCGAGACACTCCTGCAACTGCTCCGCCGCGCTGACATGGATCGCGGACGGGATCACGTCGTTGCTCGATTGCCCCATGTTGACGTGATCGTTCGGATGGACCGGATCCTTGGCGCCAATCGGTTTGCCGGCGAGCTGGCAGGAACGGTTCGCGATTACCTCATTCGCGTTCGTGTTCGTGCTCGTCCCCGAACCGGTCTGGAAAATATCGAGCGGAAAATGGTCGTCGAGTTTTCCTTCCACCACTTCCTCGGCCGCCTGGACGATGAACGCGCTCCGGTGCGAATCGAGCAGGCCGAGATCGGCGTTCGCCTGGGCCGCGGCCCATTTGATGAGGCCGAGCGCGCGAATGAATGGCCGGGAAAAGCGCTGGCCGCTGATCGGAAAATTCAGGACCGCGCGCTGGGTTGAAGCGCCGTAGAGCGCGGACTCAGGGACGGACATTTCGCCCATCGAGTCCTTTTCCACTCGAGTGGCTCCGGCTTTCATGCCGCGTGATGATTGTTGGTCGAGAGAACCGCGGCGGGGCGGAGCGGACGGTGGTGGCCATTCCGCCGAGTTACCTTATGGAAGACGGTGATAAACATCGGCGGAATATTTTGGAGGACGTACTGGGATTCGGCGCGATCGAAGAGGGTTGCGTGTTGCCGGAGCTCGTTCGTGACCTGGTAAATGATGAAACTGCCGCCATCGGCCAGAGCTTCATAGGTTTTCTCCAGGAGGGCCCGTTTCTTTTTGATCTCGAGAATGCTGAATGGGATTCCCGAAAGGATGTAATCGCACTTCGGAATGCCGCAGCGTTTTAGTTCTTCCGGAAGCCGGGCCGCATCGCCGTTGATCACGTGCACCCGCGGATCGTCCGCGAATTGCCGTTGCAGGTCCCGGGAAAAGGCGGCGTCCAATTCGAACAGGAGCAATTGCGAATCCGCCGACATCCGCCGCGCGATCTCGCGGGAGTGGACACCTTCGCCCGGGCCGTACTCGGCAATCACGCGCGGCCCGGTGAAATCCATTTTGCGCGCGACTTTTTTCACCAGCGCCTTGGAGCTGGGGATGATGGAAGCGACCTGAAACGGACGCTGCAGAAATCGCTTGAAGAACAGGGCGCTCATCGAAAAGGGGAAACAGTCAACCGCCGCCTACCCCTTGTCCAGTCGCGATGTGGAAGCTCAACCAGCTCGAAGCTCCAAACTTCAAGCACCAAGCACCAGAGAAAGTCCAAACACCCAAGCTCCAATAGCCGCACGGTCTGTTTGTCTAGTGCTTGGAGCTTCCTTGGATTTTGGAGCTTGGAATTTGGAGCTTTTACTCTGCCCTTCACCACGGCGCGGCTCGACCTGACAGCCGTTTTCGTTAGGCCGGAATGTCTCATCCGGCTCGCACCCTTAGTCCCAGGTAGGAGAAAACCTGAATGAAGCATTGACATTGACTATAAAAGTTATAATCCTCTCCCAAGCGGAAAAGGCTTGCCCATCGACGCGCAAGTTGCTGTTTTTCTCCAATGCATAACCTGTTAACGGTCAAAGAAACGGCCAAATACCTTCGGATTCCGTTGCCGACCGTTTACTATCTGGTGCAGCGCGGCCAGCTTCCCGCCATCCAAATCGGCGGCCGCTGGCGCATCAAAAAGGCGTCGCTGGACAAGGATATTTTGAAGGAAGACAAGTCCGGCCAGCCGACCGTGCTGGTCGTCGACGACGACGAGAGTCTCCAGAGCCTATTCAAGATTTTCCTCAAAAAAATTGGGTTCAGCCGAGTGGTCGTTGGCACCGTGAAGGAAGCGCTCGTCGCCTTGGCGAAACAAAAGTTCGATCTGCTCTTTCTCGATTTGAAATTGCCGGATGGCCCGGCGGACGACGTTTATGACGCGGCCAAGGAAGCCGACCCGGATTTGCCGATCGTCGTTATCACCGGATATCCCGATAGTGAGATGCTCGATCGCATTCTCTCGCGCGGCCCGGTCACGGTTTTGAAAAAGCCGCTCAAGGTCGAGCAGCTTCAGCAGACCGTCCGCATTCTCGGCCACAAAGACGCGGCGAAGCTCGCGGCCTGATCGCGTAGGGCGCGATCAACTTGCATTCGGTTTCCCGCCGCTCATAATCCATCCTCGCGAATCCGCGCGGTTAGCTCAGTGGTAGAGCACTACCTTGACACGGTAGGGGTCAGAGGTTCGAAACCTCTACCGCGCACCATTTCCCCGGCATTTCGCTCGTGCGAAACGCTCGTTTTCAGCTACCATTCTTTTCCCTGTGCATGCCGTTAACGATGTCGCCTCCGAGCGGCTCCAGACCGACTCCCGGATCTTCGCGTTTACCCGCTGGGACATCATCCCCGTCGCGGCCGCGCTTTTCCACTGCACCTATTTCTTCGGGATGTTCTTCCTTTTCTCGCGCGTGCCGCTCTGGGTGATGTTGATCCTCGGCTTTCTTTATTCGATCAGCATCTCCTGGAACATCAACGGCATCTCCCACAATTTCATTCACAACCCCTATTTCCGTTCCGCGTTCCTCAACCGCCTCTTTACCCTTCTCGAGTCGGCCACAATCGGTTTCAGCCAGACGTTCTACGATTGCGTTCACATGCAGCATCACAAGGGAAACGCGGACCGGCCGGACGCACACGGCGAGACCATCGACTGGCTTTCGATCTACAAGCATGGGCATGACGGCGAAGCCGAACATCCACTGAGCTACATGTTCCTCAGTTTTTTCCGCGACGATCCTAAGGCCATTTTCCAATCGGTAAAGCGGAAGAATACCCGGGAAGCTTATTGGGGCGTCGTCGAGGTCGTTCTCTTCCTTGGAACGTTTGTCACCCTCGGCATCCTGAACTGGCACTACATCATTTTCCTCACCGGCTTCTGGTATTTCGGCCATTGCCTCTCCTACCTGAACGGCTACTACCGCCATTACGGCGGCAACCCCGACGAGCCGATCGCCTGGGGCGTGAGCAGCTACGACAAGCTCTACAACTGGATCTGGTTCTTCAACGGTTACCACGCCGAACATCATTTCCGGCCCAAGGTGCATTGGACCCGAATGCAGGCCTTTCGCGACCAGATTGTCGATCAACAGCGCGCCGCGGGAGTTCGCGTCATCAAACCGCCGCACGCCCTCGGTTTTCTCGATCCCGATCTGCCGAAGTTCGGCAAGGGTCATCCGCGCGCTGAGCAATCGCCCTCCGTCAGTTAGCCGTTCTAAAAACCGATCGCCGCGCCGTCCTGTCGCGCGTCGCTCGCGCCCAGGCGCACGTTTGTTTTCTCCTCGATCATGATGCCTTGCACGTCCCCCATGTTTTCCAGCGTGGTCGTGAACTTGTGACCGCGAGCTTCCAGCGCCCGGCGGGTGTCTCCCGATAATCCGCGGGGTTCGTCGCGGATCTCGTCCGGCACCCATTGATGATGCAGGCGCGGCGCATCGATCGCCTCCTGCAGATTCATCCCGTGATCGATCACATTGCTAATCACTTGCAACACAGTGTTCGGGATCGTCGTGCCACCCGGCGAGCCGAGCGCGAAGTAAAGGGTCCCGTCCGGCCTGACGACAAAAGTCGGCGTCATGGATGAGAGCGGCCGTTTCCCCGGCGCGATCGCGTTCGGCTCGCCTTGGATCGCGCCAAACATATTCGGTTCTCCCGGTTTGCTGGTGAAGTCGTCCATCTCGTTGTTGAGCAGCACCCCGGTTCCTTTCGCGACAACGCCGGAACCAAACCAGCCGTTCAACGTATAGGTGTTTGCGACCGCGTTCCCCGCCGGGTCCACGATCGTGAAGTGCGTTGTCTGCTTTGACTCGCTCCTCGCCGGTTTGCCTCCATGGACTTCGGCGCTCGTCGAGGCGCGCTCCGGATTGATCGTGCTTCGCTGCCGCTCCGCATAGACCTTGTCGATCAACCCAGCGACCGGCACCGGAGCGAAGTCGGTGTCTCCCATGTATTCCGCGCGGTCCGCGTAAGCCCGTCGCATTGTTTCGACGAGGAGATGGTAACGCTCCGCCGAAAACGGATGGAGCTTCTTCAGTTCGAAGCCTTCGAGAATGTTAAGCATCTCGAGCAGGACCAGGCCGCCGGAAGTAGGCGGCGGCATCGAGATGATTGCATACCCGCGGTAACTTCCGCGCAACGGTGTGCGCTCCTTCGGCGTGTAGTTCCGCAGGTCATCGGCGGTGATCAACCCGTGAGAGCGCTTCATGTCTTCCGCGATCAATCGCGCTGTTTCCCCTTCGTAGAACTCGCGCGGTCCCTTCTTTTGCAATCGCTCGAGCGTGGCCGCCAGCTCCGGTTGCCGCAGCGTTTCTCCCTCCTGATAAAATTTTCCGGCGCGCAGAAAAATCCGGCGACTCTCGGTAAACGGCGAAAGGATCGCCTGAGTATCCTGCAAGAGGTTGGCGGTCCGCTTCGACAGGGGAAAGCCGTCCGCCGCCAGCTTTCGCGCCGGCTCGATTAGCTCCGCCCAGGTCAGTTTCCCCGAGCCATATTTTTTCAGGGCGAAGGCGAGCCCCGCGACCGTTCCCGGAATTCCAGAAGCGCGGTAACCGAGCGTGGACGACTCCTTGCCTTTGATGAGTTGGCCATCAGGGCCGACAAACATCTCGCGGGTCGCGGCCGCCGGTGCGGTCTCGCGATAATCGATCGCTGTCGCGGCGCCGTCGTTCTGCCGGATCATCATGAACCCGCCGCCGCCGAGATTGCCCGCTTGCGGATAGAGGACCGCCAGCCCAAACGCCACCGCCACCGCCGCGTCGATCGCGTTCCCGCCGCGGTTCAGCACATCGACGCCGATCTGCGAGGCCGCGCGCTCCGTGGATGCCACCATCCCATGTGGCGCCCGGACCGGCTCGCGCCAGGCCGCGCCGGTTTCAGCTGTCGTTAGGCAAACGCCGAGGAAAAAGACGAGTAGTTGCTTCGAGCGGCACATCGCCCTGCATACTGAAACCGAAAATCCGAATCTCGAAGCTCGAAATCCGAAGCAAAGAGGAATCACCGAATATTGTGGAATGACTGAAACGGAGGCTCCCCGTTTCGAGCCTTTCGGGTTTTCCTAATTCGAATTTGTTTCGAGCTTCGGAATTCGGATTTCGAGTTTTAACTCGACACTCTTCCCCAGCACATCCGAGCCTTCAGCCATGATCGCGAAAACGAGAACGATCGCAGCCGTATCTCTTCTCATGCTCGCGTTGCCGGCGTGCGAGCGCGAGCACTCTGCCGAAACAGCCGCTCGCGTCAAAACCGAATTCCTCCACGCCTGGAACAATTACGAGCGCTATGCCTGGGGACACGACGCGCTCAAACCGTTGAGCAAGACGTCGCACGATTGGTATGGCCAGTCGCTCCTCATGACGCCCGTCGATGCGCTCGACACTCTCATCCTCATGAAGCTCGATGCTGAAGCGGACAAAGCACGCGCGCTTATCACGACCGAGCTCTCTTTCGATCGCGACATCTACGTCAAGAATTTCGAGATCACGATCCGGCTGCTCGGCGGATTGCTCTCGAGTTATCAGCTCACGGGCGACAAGCATTTGCTCGAGTTAGCCGAGGACTTGGGGAACCGATTGCTGCCCGCCTTCAATTCCCCCACCGGCCTTCCTTACGTCTACGTCAACCTCCGCACCGGCCAGGTGCGCGATCCGATTTCCAACCCCGCGGAAACCGGCACGCTGCTCCTCGAGTTTGGCACGCTCAGTAAGCTGACCGGCAAACCAGTATTCTACGACAAGGCCAAACGCGCTTTGGTTGAGACCTACAAACGCCGCTCCGCGATTGGTCTCGTCGGCTCCAGCATCAATGTCGAGACCGGCGCCTGGATCGATCCCGACAGTCACATCAGCGGCGGGATCGATTCCTATTACGAATACCTTTGGAAGTGCTGGCTCCTGTTCGGCGACAAGGAGTGCCTGGAAATGTGGAACGCCAGCATTCCCGCGGTCCATAAGTACCTGGCCGACGAACGCGGAACTGAACTTTGGTACGGCCACGCCGACATGAATACCGGCAAGCGCACCGCCACGACCTACGGCGCGCTCGACGCTTTCTTTCCTGCCTTGCTTGCGTCGGCCGGCGATGTCGACCGCGCCCGCCGCCTCCACGCCTCCTCGATCAACATGTGGAACATGCATTGGATCGAGCCGGAAGAGATCGATTACAAAACAATGCAGGCGACCACTCTTACCTATCACCTGCGCCCTGAGATTATCGAATCAACTTACTACCTTTATCATTACACGCGCGATCCTGAGTATCGGCGGAAGGCCGAAAACATGTTCGGCGACTTCGTGAAACACTGTCGCGTCGAGACTGGCTACGCCGCGCTCCAGAATGTGATCACGAAAGAGAAGCGGGACGAGATGGAGAGCTTCGTCTTCGCCGAGACCTTTAAATATTTCTACCTCCTCTTCGCTCCGGCTGACGCGCTCGACTTCGACAAGGTCGTCTTCAACACCGAGGCGCATCCTCTGCGACGGACCTGGTAGGGACGCCGCGCTGCGGTGTCCGCCGAATCACGAGCAGTAATCGCATGGAAAATCCGCCCACGCTTCCCACTCTCCCACGCCAGACTTACCGCGGTCCCTTCGCGATCATGACGGTCCTCTTCTTCATGTGGGGATTCATGACGGTCTTCAACGACATCCTCATCCCGCGCTTCAAGGATGCTTTCACCCTCGATTACTTCCACGCCATGCTCGTGCAGTTCGCGTTCTTCGGAGCCTACTTCATCGGTTCGCTCATTTACTTCGGGATCTCCGCCAGTCTCGGCGATCCCATCGCGCGGCTTGGTTACAAGAACGGTGTCGTCATCGGCCTGGGCATCGCCGCGGTGGGCAGCGGCCTTTTCTGGCCGGCGGCGGCGTTGCTTTCCTACCCGCTTTTCTTAACGGCGCTCTTCGTCGTCGGTCTCGGATTCGCCATGCTCCAGATCGCGGCCAATCCTTACGTGACAATTCTCGGGCCGGAACGGACAGCCTCAAGCCGGCTGAATCTCGCCCAGGCTTTTAACTCACTCGGCACCACCCTCGGTCCATTGGTCGGTGGCTATCTGATCTTTCAATACTTCGTCCGCACCGGTGCGCATGGCGCGGACTCTGTGAAAATGCCTTACCTGGCTTTCTTCATCGTTTTCGTTCTGTTGGCCGCGCTGTTTTTCTTCATTCGCCTGCCGGACGTCGGGGAAGGAAAAATCGCGCCCGGTTTCGCCGCGCTGAAGTTTCCGCACGTCGCTCTCGGGATGCTCGCGATCTTCATGTATGTCGGCGGTGAAGTCGCGGTCGGCAGTTCCATTATCAACTTTCTTGGGCAATCGGAGGTCGCCGGTCTCACCCAGCTGCAGGCCAGCGGTTATGTTTCGCTCTTCTGGTTTGGCATGTTGATCGGTCGTTTCATGGGCGCGGTCGAACTCAGCGACCTGTCGCCGCGGGCGAAGCAACTCCTGCTCGCTGCCATTCCACTCATCGGCGGCGCCATCGTTGTCGCGATCCGGGGATGGGCCACGGCACAAATGTATCTGCCGGCGCTTCTGCTTTGCTGGCTTTTGTTCCAGGGCGGAAAAGGATTGGCCGGCCGCACGCTGATGATTTTTTCCCTGACGGTCTGCGCGCTCCTCGCCACCGCCATCATCGCGGGCGGCAAGCTCGCGATGTGGTCCGTCATCGGGGTCGGCCTTTTTACTTCCATCGGTTGGTCGAACACATTCTCGCTGGCGATTGAGGGCACCGGCATTTACAAAAGCCAGGCGTCCTCGCTCTTGGTTATGGCCATTCTCGGCGGCGCGATCCTGCCGCCGCTCCAGGGTCATCTCGCCGATCGCTGGAGCTTGCAGTTATCCTACCTGGTCCCGCTCGTGGCTTACGCTTACGTCGCATTCTACGGCTGGAAAGGACACAAAATCGGTCGCGCGCGCGCGTGATCGGGGATGCGGCCGCGCAGAAGTGGCCTTACAAGCAATCGCCAACTGGCCTTGGCGCGCGACCCCAAAAGTGTTCCTGTTCCCGCGCTCGACGAGTAAAAAAAGCTGGGGTTTATCTGCCAATGAGACGTCTCTTCGCGCTGGTCGCGTTCTTTTCCGCGCGACTCACTGTTTGCGCGCAGAACGGCGTCATCGATCTCGCGGCGTTGCCGAATTACGCCAATCAGAAAGTGCCGGCCTACATCCTCAAAGACAACACACCGGATGAAAACCCGATTTCGGATTACGGGGCGACGTTGGGCCGCGTGCTCTTTTACGATAAGCGGCTCTCCCGAAATAACACCGTGAGCTGTGCCTCCTGCCATCAGCAGGCGCACGGATTCAGCGATCCATCGATCGCCAGCACCGGCGTCGCCGGGATGACCGGGCGCCATGCCATGCGCCTGAGCAACGAGAAGTTCGGCAACGAATCACATTATTTTTGGGACGAACGCGTCACCTTTCTCGAAAACCAGATTACCGACCCAATTCGAAACGCGATCGAGATGGGGTTCAGCGGCGCCGGCGGCGACCCGGCTTTTTCCGATCTCGTCGCGAAGCTCTCCGCCACCCAGGAATATCCGATCCTCTTCAAGCTGGCGTTTGGTTCTTCCACGATTGACGAGGGGGGCATCGAAAGCGCCGTCGCCCAGTTCATTCGCAGCATTCAATCCTTTGATTCAAAGTACGACAACGGCCGCGCGTTCGTGGCGGATTCCAAGCCGTTCCCAAACTTCACCAACAGCGAGAATAACGGGAAACAACTTTTCATCACGGCACCGAACCAGGGCGGAGCCGGTTGCGCCGTTTGCCATCGCCCGCCGGAGTTCGACATCGATCCGAACAGCCGCAATAACGGCGTCATCACCGCCATCGGCGGCGGCACCGACCTGACCAATACGCGCGCGCCGTCGCTCCGGAACCTGGCCCGGCCCACCGGACAGTTGAATGGGCCGTTGATGCCCAACGGCGCCTTTACCACGCTCGCCCAGGTGATCGATCATTACGCCGCCATCCCCGGCGACAATGCGAATCTCGATCCGCGACTCCAGCGTCCCGGAGGCGGCGTTCAAACCCTGAATCTTACCGCCCAGCAACGCCTCGACCTGGAGAGCTTCCTCCTCACGCTCAGCGGCAACGCCCTTTACACCGACCCGAAATGGTCGGACCCATTTCGCGCCGACGGGACCCTCACTTTAACGAACGTCCCGGGCGCGATGCCAGCCCAGGCATTGAACATCTCCACGCGCCTCGAAGTTAGCACCGGCGACAACGTCATGATCGGCGGCTTCATTATTAAGGGAAATAGTTCCAAGTCCGTTCTGATCCGCGGCCTTGGACCGTCCTTGAGTAATCTCGGTCTCACCGGAGTGCTTCTTGATCCGGTTCTCGAATTGCGCGGGGCCGACGGCGCAGTGCTCTTCCAGAACGATAATTGGAAAGACAATCAACGAACCCAGATCGAAGGCACCGCGTTCCAGCCCACCGATGACCGCGAACCAGTCATCGTCGCTTCCCTGCCACCAGCCGCTTATACCGCGATTCTAACCGGCAAAAATCAGACGACCGGTATCGGCTTGATTGAGATCTACGATCGCGACCAGGCAGCCGACTCGGAATTGCAAAACATCAGCACCCGCGGATTTGTCGGCGCGCAAAGCAATGTCCTGATTGGCGGATTCATCCTCGGCGGAAATAACAACACGCGCGTAGCCGTGCGCGGTCTTGGACCATCCTTGAGCCAGTTCGGATTAACCAATCTCCTGGCCGATCCCACGCTCGAGCTGCATGACGGGAATGGCGCGATCTTGATCGCCAACGATAACTGGGCCGACGATTCGGCGGCCGCCGATCTCTTGCGCGCAAATGGTCTCGCGTTGTCCGACCCACGGGAATCAGCCATCTTCACAACGCTGCCCGCCGGGCAATTCACCGCGATTCTCGCCGGGAAAAACGGCGGCATCGGTATCGGCACCATCGAGGTTTACAACCTGCGATAATCCATCGCGTCGGTCGCGGAGTTTTCCCTCCTGTCTCACAACTCGTCACATGTCACTTGTCACACGTCACTGCTTACCCCGCTGCCTTGCCCTGTGAGCACAAGACAGTCAGAGTGTAAGCGTGAAGAACGAACGCAAGGCAGATCAACCATCCTTATCCGATCGCCTGACGCGGCGGCGATTTGTCGGGCTGACCATCGGCAGCGGTGCGGCGATTGTGGCGGGGCAATGGCCGATCCTTTACGCGGCCACCAGCACGGAGGCTACCATGTTCAAAATCGGCGGAGATTTATCAGTGAATCGACTGGGGTTTGGCGCGATGCGGATCACGGGCGATGGCGTCTGGGGTTGGCCGAAAGATCGAGGCGAAGCGCTCAAAGTTCTCAAACGCGCGGTCGAGCTCGGCGTGAACCTGATCGATACGGCCGACGCTTATGGCCCCGAGACGAGTGAGCTTCTCATTGCGGAAGCGCTCCATCCTTATCCGAAAGGACTGGTTATCGCGACGAAAGGCGGATTGACCCGGCCCGGCCCCGGCCAATGGGTGCCGGATGGACGCCCCGAGTATCTCAAGCAATGTGTCGATAAGAGCCTGAAGCGGCTGAAACTGGAGCGGATCGATCTTTACCAGTTACATCGGATCGATTCGAAGGTGCCGGCCGAGGACTCGTTAGGCGCGCTCAAGGAAATGCGCGACGCCGGCAAAATCAGGCACGTGGGATTATCGGAAGTCGGGCCGGCGGAGATCGAGAGCGCGCGGAAGATCGTGCCAATCGCGACGATCCAGAACCGTTACAACGTTGATGACCGCAAGTGGGACAACGCGCTGAAGTATTGCGAGAAGGAAGGTCTTGGATTCATGCCCTGGGCGCCGATCGGCGGTGGCAGGTCGAAGATGAGCAGCGCAGTCGAAACGGTCGCGAAGGAACTGAACGCGAGCGTGTATCAGGTGGCGATCGCGTGGCTGCTCCAGAAGTCGCCGGTCATGTTGCCAATCCCGGGCACGTCATCGGTGAAACACGTCGAAGAGAATGTCGCGGCCGGGAAACTGCGGTTGACCGAAGCGCAGATGAAAGCGCTCGAAGGGTAGGACAGAAGACAGAAGTCGGAAGTCGGAAGTCGAGATTAGCAAATCACAAACGGAACTCGACGGCTTAAAGCCGTCGAGTTTGGAAGGCGCGATCTTGGGAGATTATTTCTTTCCCGGCTTGATTCGATGCGTCGTCTTGTTGCGAAGGCCATCGCGGGAATGTTCCAGAGTCAGCTTCCCCTTCGGTTCTTTCCGTAATTTTTGCGGCACCAAATCGCCAACCGGCCCTTTCGCGATTGTCGTTCCGCCATCCACCACGTAGAGAGCGCCGGTCACGTAGCTCGCTTCGTCCGATGCCAGGAACGCGTAGACGTTCGCCACTTCTTCCGGCGTCCCGCGGCGCGCGAGCGGCACCGCCTGGATCAGGCTTTTCTCCATCTCCTTGTCCATCGGGCCCGTCTCCTTGTGCGTCCAGGCCGTGTCGATCGGACCCGGGCAAACGCAATTCGCGCGCACGCCGTTCTGCGCCTGCTCCACCGCCACGCCGCGCATGAACGCGTGCATCCAGCCTTTCGTCCCGCCATACGGCGTGTTTTGCGCCAGGCCGATCATGCCCGATTCCGAGCCAGCCGAGATGATGTTGCCGCGGGTCTTCTGCAAATGCGGGAGCGCGAACCGCGTCATCAGGAAGGCGGACCGAATGTTCATCCGGATCGTCTCATCGAAATCTGCGACCGGATAATCCTGGGTCATGGCGTTATCGAGGAAAACGCCAGCGTTGTTCACCAGGACATCGAGCTGTTTGAATTTCCTGACCGCGAAATCGACGCACTCCTTGGCCGCGTGTTCTTCCGAGATATCGGCGCCGAACGCGAATGCTTTGCCGCCATGGTCGCGGATCGCTTTCGCCACGTCCTCGACCGGATCGTCGGGCAACCCGCACACAATCACGCGCGCGCCTTCCCGGGTGAACTTGTGGGCAATGGCTTCGCCAATGCCGGTGCCACCGCCTGTGACAATCGCCACTTTCCCCTCCAGGCGCCGGCTGTTCTTGCCGCCCGCACTGCCGCCGAAAAATTTTATCGCCATGATGAAATGAATTCGCGCCCGGTTGAATCGCCGCGCGCAAAGATTCTTCTCGAACTCCGCGACCCTCTAACGCTAGCGTCAACCTACCAACCCACTGAGACCCAACCATGAAATCCAAAACCAAATTCGTTCTGTCCGGCGTTTGTGCGCTGGCTTTCCTGGCCAGCAACGCGTCAGCCGCCGAGATCAGCGGCGTGAAATTGCCCGACCAGGTTTCCGTCGGAGGGAAAAGCCTGAAGCTGAACGGCGCCGGCTTGCGCCAGGCGACCATTCTCAAGGTCAATGTCTACGCCGCCGGGCTCTATCTGGAAAAACCGTCAGGCGACGGTGAGGCGATCGCGAATTCCGACCAGGCCAAGAGCATCGACATGGTCTTCATGCGCGACGTGAGTGCGAAGCAAATGGCGGAAGCGTTTGGGGAAGGGTTCGAGAAGAACTGCGTGGCCGGATGCACCGAACTCAAGCCGCACCTCAGCAAGCTGCAAGGCCTCCTCAAAGACATGAAGAAAGGCGAAACCATGTCCGTTCGTTTCCTCGCAGACGGCGTGGATCTCATGATCCGCGGGCAAAAGGCGGCCTCGGTCGGCGACAAGGCGTTCAGTCACCAGCTCATTCGTTGCTGGATCGGAAAGAATCCGCCGAACTCCGGGCTGAAGGAAGGTCTGCTCGGCGGAAAGAAATAGGGCCTGCCGTCCCGCCGGAAGCAGCTCAGTCGTCGATGGGCTCCTTGCCGGGTTGAAGGAGGTCGCCGGGTTTCAGGTCCGCCCGCTGCAAATTGAATGTGAAAGTCATCGAAAACTAGAACGCGGAGCGGTCAGCGGTTCGCTGCATTGGCTGGTTAGGCTTGTTGGGTGGCGAACTCATCCCGCACCGGAGGCAGAAAGGACATCGCGAGAATGGCACCGGTCGCGAGCAGCATAATTACACCGAGGACCGGCACGAAGGACGGCGGCGACGATAGCGAATATCTGTGCCACCAGAACGGAATCGACAGCACCGCAAATGCGCTAAACGGGACGAATACGACGCGCGCCCAGCGCTGGAAGAACCACATCCCTGCGAGCAAAGTGAGCCAGACCGCGACTGCGATACTATCCGCGATCAGGGGGGCAAAGGACTGGGTCGACGTAAACGCCGTGACGTGCGATCTCGCTCCCCAGTCAAAGAGCCACTCGACGAGGAGCCAGCATCCTCGGAGTCCGATGAGCAGGCGATAAACCGATGTGGCGTTAGGGCCTAACGAGAACAAGCTGGGCGGCGACGGACGAGGGCTCGGGTCGCTCGCAGTGGAAGGGTGGGAGTCGTCTCGAAACGTGGACGCAGGGAGGTCCGGCGTTCGCTCCATCGCTTCACCAGGCCCGTCGAGAATAACGACGGTACCAGCGATGAAGTCGTGCAAGGCTCGTCTCTTTCTGTTGCTGAGCAGCACAATAAACTCACTCGAGATCCAGACATGTTGAAGAATCTGAACGGACTTGAACCACCTCGGCGCAAGGTCGACCAAATGCTTCGAGCGCTCCATAAATGAGAGAGCATGAAACTCTGCATCCGTCATCTGGAGAAGAGGAGAGATGAGAGCGAGGGACATCAATAAACCGAGCAGAATCTCGGGAGCATATCTTAGGAGCGCCTCGCGATAGCCCACGAGTTCGCCCGATACTTTCCGGATGCGTAGGCGCATGATGAGCTTCCCGGGAGTGCCACCGAAGCGGCGAACAAGATATACGTGGTAAAACAATCCAACGAGTGTACCGGGCAGCGCATAGTAGACGGAGAATAGGCGATAATGTTGGCTGCCCCAAAGAGCGACGGCGCCAAGTGGCAGAAGGACGAGGAAATCCAGCCAGAACGCCGCAAAGCGTCGCCAGAAGCCTCCGTATTGGATGGCGTCGGTTGCCATGGCGTAGGCCTAACGAGAACAAGATGAGCGACGGCGGACGAGGGCGTGCGTAGCTCGGAGTGGAAGTGTGGAAATCATCTCAAAAGTGGAGCGTACGGCGGTCCGCCGTTCGCTCCATCGTATGGTTAGATCGCACGGATTTGGACTGAGCGCAGGAACGAGAGAAAGCCTGCCTTGTGACGCTCCAACTCGTGACGACTCGGGGAACGAAGCTCAAACGAAATGACTGTGCCCTCGTCGAGTATCTCGGCCGCATAGAAATTTCCGTCCGCGCTGTAAACGGCATGAACGCGAGCGGGCTTGCCCGCGAGCGTGACGATCGCAATAAAATCAACCTGAGACTTCTGGAACTCTCTTTTGTACTGCTCCCGAATCTTGGCCAATGGAGTGGTGTTCCAGTGCACGGCGATGTCCTCGGCAGAGTGGCGGTCACCGGGCTCGTCTGTGTATGGATCGAAGCGAACCTGCAGGTAACATGCTGCGGGATCCTTCCCGTGGCTCCAGCCGAAGGAATCGTAGCTCGGCCGAGCATCATAACCGGGACCAACCCAGCCGGACGGAGGAGTGACGCGAATGGAAATGTTTCGGCGCTGCGAGTGAAGTGCGACATCAGCGCGAGCTGTCCCGTTAAGCAACGCGAGAAGTGCAACCGCTAATGCGATGCTAGGACGAGTGGCCATGCGATCTAACGAGAACAAGATGAGCGACGGCTGGCGGGAGAGCGCGTCGCTGCGGATTGAGGGTGGAATTTCATGGAAGGTGAGGAATCAAAGCTGCCAGACCGTTCGCTCCATCGCATGGTTAGGCGTTTCGCGCGTGAACACTCTACATACCCCATAGGCGCTCTGTCATGTGTATGGAAGGCCTGTCCACGAACCAGTGACCATGTCTGCGGACAACGGTGACCTTTATCCAGTGCCCAAGGTCGCGGCCCTTCTTAGGGTGCGCGTCAATTGGACCGCAGTTTACGGTCGCGCGGTGTGCGGAATCCATGTCGATAGTGCTGATCGGCTCACAAATGCCGAGGGAGCTGATAAGCCGTCGTATCTGAAGCTGGTCGCGCGCACTCATCGAATACTTGAGGCGAGAGTCCGCGACAACCGGGATCCACGCGTCAGCGGCAACCACTGGGCAGGCGCCAAGTGCAGCCGCGGCAACGATGCAAAGCGAGGTTCTTCGCAAGAGGGTTGTCATACGCCTAACGAGAAGTAGATCTGAAAATCCCGCATTCAAAGGCGGGATTTTCCCATCTATCAGGAATGTATTTCAGGGGAACGGTTTTCGGCCCGGGGAACATGCTCAGGATGTTGACCGGCGCGCTGGCTCCGGACAAGCCGGAATTGGAATCAAAAACCGGATCGCCCGGATGCGCTTTTCAACCGGAAGCCGGAGCGCACCTGCGTTTTCGGGAAATTGTGATAGTACGCTGAATGCGTTTTCGAACTTTACTGGCGGTGGCGTGGGCTCTCGGTCTTCAGAATGCGATGGGCGCGGGTGATGGGCCTTACAAATTCCTCAACGAAATTCCGATCGGCGGCGAAGGGGGCTGGGATATTCTGACCGTCGATTCGGCGGCGCACCGGCTTTACCTGTCGCACGCGACGAAAGTGGTCGTGGTCGATCTGGAGAAGAACGCGGTAGCAGGTGAGATCACGGATACGCCGGGGGTGCATGGGTTCGTCGCGGCGCCGGAAGCCGGCTTCGGGTTTTCCACCAACGGCAAGGAAGACAAGATCAGCGTGGTCGATCTCAAGACGCTGAAGACGATTTCAAGACTCGACAGCGGTAAGAACCCGGACGCGATCGTCTACGATCCGAAACGAGGCGAGGTTTACGCTTTCAATCACAGCGGAAACTCGGCGACGGTGATCGACGCAAAAACGGTCAAGGTAGTGGCCACGATCCCGCTCGGGGGCAGCCCGGAGTTCGCGGCGGTCGATAGCGCGGCTGGCCGGATCTATATCAATATCGAGGACAAGAGCGAGGTGGAGGTGATCGACGCGGCGAAACATGAAGTGACGGCACACTGGCCGCTCGCACCCGGCGAAGAGCCGAGCGGGATTGCCCTCGATGCGGCGCATCACCGTTTGTTCACCACCTGCCATAACAAGATGATGGAGATGGTCGACACCGAATCGGGCAAGGTAGTGGGAAGCGTGCCGATCGGCACCGGTGTGGACGGCGCGGCGTTCGACGATGCGAGCCAGCTCGCGTTCGCCTCGTGCGGCGACGGGACGACTACGATCGCGAAAGAAGAAGGGCCGGACAAGCTGACCGTGGTGCAAACGCTCAAGACGGAACGCGGAGCGCGAACCATCGCGATCGATCCGGCGACGCACCGGATTTATTTGCCGACCGCGCAATTTCAGCCGGCGCCATCGCCATCGCCGGGCGCATCGCCTGGGCGGCCGACGATTTTGCCGAATACCCAGAAGCTGCTGGTTTACGGACCGCAATAGTTAGGGTGTAGCGTGCGCTTATGAAGACAATCACTGTTCTATCCATCGCCGCGGCGATCCTGGTCGCGGGTGCAACGACTTCTATCCGGGCCGCATCGAAAGAGACACAGGCGCAGTTGCAGGCGGAAGCGAAAGTGACGCAGGCAGCCGCCCAGAAAACCGCGCTCGCCAAAGTCGCAAACGGCAAAATCAAATCCAGCGAACTGGAGAGGGAGCACGGCAAACTCGTCTGGTCGTTCGATATCTCGACGCCGGGTGCGAAAAACATCACTGAGGTGCAGGTGGACGCGAAAACCGGGAAGATCGTCTCCGTCAAGATAGAGACGCCGAAGGATCAGGCGAAGGAATCGGCGGCCGACAAAAAAGAGAAGAAGTAGTTTTTCGAGAACGGGAAACCCGGCGCCGTGAAACGTAAATCGCTTTTCATCGCGCTGGCGCTATGCGCCTTCGCTGCGCACGAGGGGCGGGCCCAGGGCGGGCCGCCGATGATCACCGATGATCCCGGCACGCCGGGCGACAAGAAATGGGAGATCAACCTGGCGGTCGCGTTCGAGCATCGGTCGGGCGAGACGGCGGCCGACGTTCCCGCGATCGATTTGAACTACGGAGTCGGCGAACACATCCAGCTCACCTTGCAGACAGCGCCGGTACTTTTAAAACGCGAAGGACACGGCTTGATCGGCGGACTCGGCGGCACCGAGGCCGCGGTGAAATGGCGGTTCCTCGACCAGCAAAAGAATGGCGAAGGGTTCGACATGTCGATGTTTCCGCGGGTGATCTTCAACATCGTCCGTTCCTCACCGCGGCGCGGACTTTCCGAGCCCGGAACCCGTTTTCAAATCCCGTTTCAGATGGCGAAGGCATTCGGCCGGTGGCACGCGGACGTTGAGTTCGGACCGCATATCAGCAGCATCGGCCGGAGCGAATGGCTCTATGGCGTGGTCGGCGGGCTCGATGTCTCGAAGGCGACACTGTTAATGGCGGAGCTTCACGGCACGTCGCGGATGAGCTTCAAGCGCGACGCGTTGACCGTAAACGTCGGCGTCCATCACGAATTTTCCGAGACGCGGATTCTGATCGTATCGCTCGGTCGCGAGATTCGTTCGCCCGATCCGCTCGCGACGATCGGGTACTTCGGGATGCAGTTGCTGTTCTGATACGAGAGGTAGGGACGGCGCGCAGCGGCGTCCGCGGCGCTGAAAATCGGAACGTGAGGAGCTGTGTGAGATGACGCGGACGCCGCAGCGCGGCGTCCCTACCAGCTCGCTTCTTTCTTCAGTGCGTTTTCGAAGCCGGCTTCTGCGGGAAAATCAGGATCAACGCAACGATTACCACCAAGAGCCCGGCTGAAGCCGCGTAACGGCTGAGCGCCAGCCCGCCCTGGGCATGCGGCTTATCGAGAAAGTCGCCGACGACCGCGCCCAGCGGGCGCGTCAAAATGAACGCCGCCCAAAACAAGGCGGCGCGGGAAAGGCTCGTGAAGTAATAGAGAAGAGCGGTGAACAGCAGCAGACCGCCGAACACTGCGGCCGCGCCGAGGTAGCCCATGTCATTCGTATCGGCGACCCAATCACCGAGCGCCGTGCCGAGGGTCTGCGAGAACATGATCGTCACCCAGTAGAACATCTCGATCTTCGGTGTATTCACCGTTTCGATCGAGATGCTCCCGGTCGACCAACGCCAGATGAGCAACGACGCAATCACGCAAATCAGCAGGATCGTCGAACCACCGGTGTAGCCGATGCCGAGCGACCGGGTACAATAATCCGCCAGGGTGGTCCCGACCGTTGTCGTGGCGACGATCGTGAGCCAGTAGAGGAACGGATGAAATTTCTTCGCCTTGATTTGCACGAGCACCGCGACGACGAAAATCACCCCGAAGATCGCCGTGCCGATCAGATAGCCGGTGCCTTTGGCTTCGGAAGTCGTTTCACCGAGCCACGACATGGTGACAGCATCGCCTCCGGTCTCGCCGAGGGTGGTCGCGAGGATCTTAATGATCCAGAAGAGAAGCGTTACCTCCGGTACTTTGGCAACGAGGTCCCGATTTCTTTCGTCCATAGTTATCCTCCAATGATCATGCTGCTTGCCTTGTCGCTTCGGATCTTCGCCTAGACGGCAACTTGTTCCGCGACGACGGCCGTCGGCGTAGCCGGTGGGCGCGGTGACTTGGTGCTGCGATAACGCCAGATGGCGAAGCCGACGAAGAGCAGATCGGCGATGACGAAACCGCCGACGTAATTTTCGCCGCCAATGCCGAAGCCGTAACTGTGAAGTCCTTTGCCGAGGACAAAGTTCACGCCATACCACGCCATCAACACGGCGAGGAAACAGACAACACTCGCGACCACCAAACCGAACTGGGTCCACCAGCCGGCGAGGCGTCCGTGCAAAGTCAGGATGTAGCAAAGGAGTGCGATCAGCGCCCAGGTTTCCTTCGGGTCCCAGCCCCAGAACCGGCCCCACGAATAATTCGCCCAGACGCCGCCAAGAATGGTGCCGGCGGCGAGCAGAATCACGCCGAGCTGAAGGACGCGGTAGAGCCAGAAATGCATCGATTGATCGGCGCGAGCGGAGACCGGGTTGCGCGCGTAACGGAAAAGCAGGATGTGGCCGAACCCCATGGCGAGCGCGAAGGCGGCATAACTCAACGTGATGGTCAGGACGTGGATCGTCAGCCAGAAATTATCGCGCAAAACCGGGACGAGCGGATCGATGCTCGAGGGCATGGCTATCGGCATTTGGTGAACGAGCAACAGCGCGACGAGCGAAACGGGCAGCGCGGCCAGCAGATAAACCGGTGTCCGGTAACGCGCGAAAAAGATCATGCCGAAGAACGAAACCGCGAAAGAGACCCAGATGATGGACTCATACATGTTCGTCACCGGGGGACGTCCGGCGATCAGGCAGCGCATCGCGATTCCGCTGGCGTGGAAGAGCAGGCCGGCGATGGCGAGAATGACGCCAATGATTCTTATGTAGCTCCGCTTTCCAGTCGCTTCGCGCAGCGAAGCGGCTACAGAAGACCGGCTGCGGAAATGCGCGATGGCCAGCAACAGCAGCGCGATCCCATAACACCACGCGGCGCGATAAAAACCGTCCCAATGATTGTAGAAGTATTCGAGACGGAGCTGAGATTCCTCAGGATAAATTTTGGGGCTTAGCTGCCGCAGGCCATCCCGCAGTTGATTCGCGGTGCGACCGAAGGCGAACGAATCGCCTTTCACGTAAGCGTTCGCCATCGTCTGCAACTGCGTCTGCACCGGCACGAACTGCTGCTCATTATAGTACTGCGCGAAGGCGGGCGGCACGATCCACGGATCGGTCGTTTTCTCCGGGGCGGGTGCGAGGAGAAACGCGCTTCCGTCCATGACGCGGGCGAATAGCGAGAGCCGCTCGGTCACGCTCATCACTTCATTTTGGACACGATCAAGCGGTTTCTCGGCTTTCCGGAGCGCGTGGGCCTGGTTAGCCAGCGTGTTCAACTCCGGCAACGCCGTTAGCTGATTGAAAGAAAAGAGCCGTTGCTCTTCCGCCAACCCGAGCCGCCGCCGCAGATCGCCTAACGACACCAAAATCATCGGCTCCTTTTTCCAATCGTGCGTGTCGAGCAGCATCGAGAGGATGAAATCGGTCGCCTGCCAGGTTTTCGCGCCGGAGGTGTAGGTCGAGCGGCCCGTGATCTTGATCAGGGTCTCGCGCGCAAAGGTATCGACCGGTTTGCGCCGCCCGCCGTCCTGGATGGCGAGCAACCCCCATTGCTTGAAATCGAGTGACGAGGAATCCGCCGTCGGCATGTCGGCGTTTTGGGCGAGGCAAATGCCGCTTAGAAACAGGCAAAACGCCGGGATGAAGAATCGTAAACGCATACGTGCGAAGGACAGTAATGTAGCGCTCCTTGTGACGTGCTGTCGAGGGGGCGCTGTGATGAGGAAGCAGGAACGAATCAGGAAAGCAGGAAAAAAAGAATTAAGCAGGACTGAGATCCGGCATGCTTGTCCCGAAAAATCTCTTTCCTGTTTTCCTGCGTTCCTGATTAAACTTCCTCATGAGAACCGCACTTGCCGCCGCAGGATTTATCGCCTTCATCGCTACGGTTCTTCCTGCGGAAACGCGCGCTGAGTCGGTCAAAGTGGAGGCATTCACCTTCGCTGTGCCGGAAGGATGGAAATCGGTGACGCCTTCGTCGCCGATGCGCAAGGCGCAGCTCGAGATCGCGCGCGGCCCGGAGAAAGCGGAAGTGACCTTCTTCCATTTCGGCGCCGAGCAGGGCGGGACTGCGGAGGACAACGTTGCACGTTGGTACGCGCAGTTTCCCGGCAGCGAGGACAAGCGCATCACCGAGCATGTTCAGATCGGTCCGGTGAAGGTCACGTTCGCGATGACCGAGGGCACGTTTAGCAGCGGGATGCCCGGCGGGCCGACGACGCCAATGGAAAGTTATGCGCTTTGCGGCGCGATTCTCGAAAGCGCCGCCGGCAACGTCTTCATCAAGATGACCGGGCCGAACGCGGTGGTGAAAGCATCAACCGAAGCGTTCAAGAAAATGGTGACGGAAGCGGCGAAAAGCGTGGCGCCGAAGGCGTAGCGGGTCGCATCCAGCGCTGTAGTCGCGGCGCTCTGTCGCCGTGCGCAACGTCAGCGGGACGCGCCGACAGAGCGGCGCGGCTACAGCGCTTTGGTGTTTATGCCATACTTTGGATTTTGTTAGGCCATCTCGAATGAGAATGCTGAGAATTTCATTGATGCTGCTGGGGCTCGCCATGGCCGTGGCAACCACAGCAAGGGCAGCCTCGTTGAACAAACAACTGGTGGACCTTGAATCTCATATCAAGTGGAGCGCGGTGGACAATGCGTGGAAAAATCTAAGAGCGACTTGGGTGACAACGACCGCGACCTGCGACAGTGCCGCCTGTTTCATGGCGCAATTGTTGGAGCTGGAATCCCACGTGCAATGGAAAGCAGTGGACGCAGCCTGGAAAAACCGGAGAAGCGGATGGATAAGCGATTGCAAAGGCGCAACCACCCGGGACGAGGCCGCCAAGCTCTTGTTGGAGTTTGAACAGAACGTCCGCTGGCAGGCCGTCGATGGAAACTGGAAAGCACTCCGCGACGGCTGGATCACCCGGGTGAAAGGCGAGTAGCGAACCGGGCTACTTCTTTCGCGGAGCGATCAAGTTTTCCGAGCCCGCGCTGTAGATGGCCATCCGGTCGTATTTCCCGGCCGAGTCTTTCATGAATTCGACGGCGACCCCGGTGAGATCCTTGAGTCGGAAATAAGTTCCCCGGACCGGGACCAACTCCCGGGCGTTTCCGAGCACGATGTATTGGAGCACGTTGTCTTCCCGCACCGCGATCGTCACGGGCACCCCGCCGTTATCGTACTCGCCGGAGAGCGGCTCGAGGAATTTCGGGTCGCGCATCTCGGCCGGCGGCTGGCGGATAAACACGATCGGCTCGACGTTTGGCTCAAGCGGGACCGAAATGCTCGCGACCTCACCGCTGAAGTCGCTGTTGAATTGAACCCGCGTCAGCTCCAGCGGGTTCTGCCGGTCCGCGGGGGCTTGGAAAACTTCGTAGTGCCAGTGATCGAGCGGCGTGGTGAATTTGTTGTAGCTCAGCATGAGGCGATCCTTTTCCAGCCGCACTTTCATTGGGCCGTAACCGGGATGCGAATATTCCGCCGCATACTCACTTAGGGGACGCGCCGGCTTGGTGTTCGGCTTGCGATCGGTCGTTCCCGCGGCTTTGGCGGCGTCTTCACCCGCGAACCCTTTTTCTTCGAGCTGGCGCTCGCGCGCCAGAAGGCCGGAGCTTTCCAGGCCCAGAAGACGATCGATGATCTCGAACGGAAGAGCATCGCGCAGCCGGGTGCCGGATCGGTTCGCCAAAACGACCACGCCGATTTTCTTGGACGGCACGAACACAATCAGCGCGCTGACGCCATCGATGTTGCCGCCGTGATGCGCGATCTCGATGCCGCGATAGGTCTGCACGAACAGGCCCATCCCGTAGTTCCGGAAGCCGAACAGATCCGAAAAGAGATCTTTGCCGATGGGCATCCACGGTTCGGTCATCGCCTGGACGTCGGCTTCGAGGAGAACGCGTTTGCCCTCGAACATCCCGCCCGCCAGCATCATCCGCGCGTAACGCGCCATCTCATCCACGGAGGAATTAATCGCTCCGGCCGGCCCGGCTGCGTCGAGGCCGGTGTGTTCGATGCGGACGACCTCGCGCTTGGTGTTCAACTCGTAGGCCTGGGAGTAGTTCGAGTCGGCGTGCATCGCGGCCACGGTAAAATTCGAGCGCTTCATCCCGAGCGGCGTGAAGAGCGCGTTCTTGACCAGATCTTCCCAGGTGCTTTTCGCGATCTGGCCGCCCAAATAACCGGCAGTCATGAACATCAGGTTGTTGTATTGAAAGCGCACCCGGAGATCGCGGCTGAACTCGAAGAAGGGAAGACGATGATAAATCTGTTCGCGGCTCAGGTCGGTCCCGTACCAGATCGCATCGTGCCGCGGCAGTCCGCTGCGATGCGTCACCAGGTCGCGCGGAGTGAGGTGCGAAGTGGCGTATTCATTGTTCACCCGGAAATCCGGGAGGTATTCCCGGACCGGTTTGTCCCAATCGAGTTTCCCCTGCCGCACCAGGGTGGCGAGCGCCGCCACCGTGAATTGCTTGGTCACCGAGGCGATCGGCATTTGGGTTTCCGCGGCCATCGGCAATTTCTTTTCGACGTCGCGCAGACCATATCCCTTCGATAGCACTACCTCATCACCCACCACTACAGCCACGGCGACGCCGGGAACCTGAAATGTTTTTAACTCCTGTTCGATGACCGAATCAATGCCCTTGAGGGCTTCGGCCGGAGGTGGCTCTTTCGCGTTCAGCCGAATAACGAGAAAGAGAACAAGGCAGACGAGCGTTTTTGTTTTCATGAATAGAGTGTGAGGTAACGGTTCAGCAGCCAGGAGATGACGCCGTAAGCGACTGCCACCTTGTAAACGTTGCGCCGCTTCAGCTCGGCGAAGAAGTTCTTTGGGTTCATTGATGCGGCGGGCCAGGTCGTCCGCTCCCGAAGCCAAGGAGGTATCGGAACCTCCCGGCTTTGGCAATTCGCATCAAGCCTGTCACTGCTGGTTGACGGTTCCCGAAGCGGGAGTTTCTTGAACGAGCTATTCGCTCTCCTGTGAAAACATACCGCCTCCTGCTCTGTCTGCTGACGATAGCTTTGATCAGCGTCTCGTGCCGAAAACGGGCGCAATCCGATTCGGGAACCGACGACGGCAAACTCCGCCCGGAAGTGGCCGCTGCGACTAAGAACGCTAGCCCGACTCCAGGTTTGGGAGACCCGAGCACCAAAGCCTCGCCATCCCCGTCATCGTCCGCGGATTCTTCGCCGCGCTAGGGCTGGCGATCAGTTAGGCAGCGCCTGGCAATCCAACTTCCTCGGGATGTCGCTTCCGCCAGTAGCGAAGCGCGGCGCTGACAGCCATGAAACTCGGGTCGGCCTGTTCATAGGCGGCCAGCTCGGACTCAGTGGCGCCGGCCTGACGCAGTTCCGTAAGCACGTAATCGGCAAACGCCGACGTCATCTTCTGTTCGCTGTCTCCGGCGCGGAGGCGATCGCGGAACCAAAGCGACCAGCGAACGATGCGCGCTTCGAGTAAATCGAGGTGCACGGAGATGTCGCCGGGGACCAATCCAAAATGCGGAAGGTAGAGTTTCGCCGGATTCAGCGCACGAATTTTGGCGATTGATTCGCACCACGCTTCGATGTCGAGCTCGGGGGGAACGAAAGGCGGGGCTGGCGGCCCGCTACCCAACCGAACGCCCGCGACGTCGCCACCGAAAACAATATCGTCCCAATGATAGACGTGATGATGGCTCGCGTGCCCTGGCGTTGCGATGGCGCGAATCTCGAAAGGAGCGACACCGACCACATCGTTGTCCTCCAGGATGCGAACGCGTTCCGGCGCGATCCCCGAAAATTTCCCCCACAGCCTGTCCATGTCGTCGCCATAAAGACGAGTGGCGGACGCGACCAGTTTCGCAGGGTCAATTAGGTGCGGCGCGCCGCGCGAATGGACGTAGATGGTCGCGCCGAGTTCGGCGAAACGCCAGGCCGCGCCGGCATGATCGAAATGGATGTGGCTGAGGAAAACGTGCCGGATATCGCCGGGAGCGAATCCAAGTTTGCCGAGTTCGTCCTCGATATTCCTGAAGGTTGACTCCGGCCCGGTATCGAAAAGGACCGGGCCTTCATCACTCTTCAGCAGAGTCGCCGCGATGATCCCAGGCCGGCCGAGATGTTGGGTATCGAGAATGTGAATCATTCTTCTCCTCGCGGAGACAAACTGGGGCGCGAATTCTTCGGGGCGGTTCCGCGAGCGGTGCGCGGTTCATATTTGTCGATGGTCAGCCAGTGCTTCTGCCGCACGGCGTAAAATGGAAAGCTGACGACGGTCTTCGCCGTTCCCCTGCTCAACCGAAAAAGGCGCGGGCCGCGCGACGGCTCGAGAACGTAGGTGAATTGGAAGGTCGTGACCCGCGCCAGGATCCAGAAAAGCTGGCAGGGCGATTGCAGCGCGACGTCCATCTTCAGGACAATGAAATCACTGCGGCTCACCCAAATCTTGCCAGCCAACAGGCCGAAAAAACGTTCCTCGCGCGAGCGCGTGTTCTGCCGCGGCTTGGGCTCGAACGAGATAACGCAGGCGCCCTCGCCACCGACGTTTTCGTCCGGCAGGCGTTTCCAGTTGTAGCGCTCCCGCAGGTTGTACTTGCGGACGGCTTCCACCGCAGATTCCGCCTGGTTTTTTTCTTCCACCTCGTCATGCGTTTTCGCCTTGGGCGCAGGGGTGGCGGACGCGGAGGACGAAGGAACGGGAGTGGGAGAGCTTTCCGATTTAAAGAAGGAGAGTTTGCCTTCCATGCGTTCGGCGAAGTATTCGAGCGGCCGCGAATCCCCGGGGCGCACAATCGATTGCCAGACGCCGCGCGCCGTCACGTTGCCGGAACCATCGAACTGATGAGTGATGAGGGTTTGGTAGTATTGCCACTCTCGCAGGGCTGTTCGCTGACTATCGAACGCGGCGAGGGTGCGGTCGAAAATCTCGAGAGCAGTGAGTTCCTTTTCCTCGGCGGCAAACATCAACCGTCCCGCCAGCAGCAGAATGACAATACTGAAGGTTGTCGCGAATCGAAATCGGCGGCGCATGCGGACGAAACCTATTTCCCGATGAGGCTGCGCTTGGTGACGAGATAAACGGCGAAGCTGCCCAGCCAGTGACCGCCTTCGTAATGCGCTCCCGTAACCGCGGCGAGCCCGGCCCGGCGATGGGCTTCGGCGGTCGCCATCAAGGCCGGTCGCCGCGGATCATTCTCCGGCAGGTTCGACAGGATCCCTTCCAGCATCCAGGCCCGGCTCAGGTTTAATCCGTCCAGATGTGCCAGCTTTGGGTCACTCGGGTCGGGTGAGACCGCGACCGGCAGCCAATCCGTAGACGCGGTTTTTGGAATGCGCGGCAGGAACTCTGTGAGCCATTGCGCGAATTCGTCCGGAGTCGTCACCCGCCTCATCGCGTCGGCTTCGCCGAGGCACGGAGAAAGGAAATCTTCTCCGGATGGCTCGTAGGTCAGCGCGCAATCCTTGTCCTTTCGGAAAAATTCTTCGGTCTTGTTCGCGGCGATCTTGCCGACGTCCTCGTTTTTCGTCGCCCGCGCGTAATCGATCAAAAGACCGAGCGCGAACGCGGTCTGGTTGTGCTCGCCGATGCGGACCGGGTGAGAAAGTTTCGGCAGCCATATCTTCAACCGATCGCGGACCGCATCCTCGAGCGGCGCGAGGTTAGTCAACATTTCGCGCCCTTGGGGATCGTCCCACTGTGCCAGTTCGCTGACCAGCTGAAGCAGCCACGCCATTCCGTAGGGCCGCTCGAAACTGGCGCGACCTTCCCCGCGCAAGTAGACGGCCTCCTGTTTCAAATTCTCTTTCGACAGACTCTTGCGCAACGCTTCCCGCGCCGGCTTCGCGAACGGCGCGTCCGGAAATGTTTTCACCAGCCGCACGAGCAGCCAGTGACCGTGCACGGAGGAATGCCAATCGTAACAGCCGCAGAAGGCCGGCGTCAGTTTTCGCGGCGGCGCCACGTCGGCATCACTGTTGAGGAGATGGCTGATCTTATTCGGATATTCCTTGCCGACACAGGCGAGGGCGAGATTCGCAAAACGTTCCGCCGCTTTCTCATCGAACGTCGGTGCCGCTTCTTCCGCCATGACTGCAAGCGGAAACAAGAACAGAAGTGCGGCGGCGAGATTCTTCATGGGCCGCGAACACTGTAGCGCACTCCGCTGTTTGTTGTCATCCTGAGCGAAGTCGAAGGATCTCTAACTCTTTCCCGGTCATTCCGCGCAGAAAATATCGAGAGGTCCTTCGAATCTCAAAACCGCCGGGACGCACCTGGCGGACTGGAAATTCAAGATTGTTTCCGCGAGCGGGCCTGTGACTCCAACGACTCGTTAGGCTTTTGCGCCGCCGCCAACATGCAGCTTGACGTTTTCTTGTCCCGTTCGTCATCCTGATCGGACTATGAAAAAGATCATCTCCGTTGCTTTCCTGGTCGCGGCTGCGGCCATCTGCTCACTCGCTCTCGCCGTCGACGAAAAACCGGCGGCCAAGTCAGACCACGTCATGTATTCGGCCGCCGACCTGAAGTGGGGGGATGCTCCGCCGTTCTTGCCGGCGGGCGCGAAGGCCGCGGTGTTGTCAGGCGATCCGGGAAAGGCCGGACCATTCACCATCCGCCTCCAGCTGCCTGCCGGATACAAAGTGCCGGCCCACACTCATCCGACCGAGGAACGGATCACGGTCATTTCCGGGACGGCTCAGTTCGGGGCTGGCCCAAAGTTCGACGACGCGACGGCGCATGACCTTACCGCGGGCGGCTTTGTCGTCATGCCTGTCGGCATGCAACATTTCGCCGGCAGCAAAACCGGATGCGTGTTGCAAGTCGAGTCGACCGGCCCCTTCGAGATCAAATACGTCAATCCCGCCGACGATCCGCGCGGCACGAAGAAGTAAGTTCGAGGCTCACTACCCCAGCTAATCTCGCGAGCAGTGTTCTCGCGTTCCCAACCTCGTCGTCTCCCTCGTTCCCAAACTCTGTCTGGGAATGACAATGTCTTCGAAACTCTGTTTCGCTGCGGGGCAACAGTGTTGCCGGACAATCGCGTTCCCCAAACAGAGTTTGGGAACGAGGACCGCAGCAGCGCTGCCTCAGCGCTTCGGCTCCTCGGCGATCTTGAGCACCAGCTTGCCGCGAGTGTGATGCGTCTCGGCCTGGCGCGACGCTTTCACCGCGTCGGTTAACGGCATTACCTCGCTGACGATCGGCTTGATCTTGCCGGCTTCGATCAGCTTCGTGATCTCGCCAAGTTCGTTCCCGTCGGGGTGGCTGGCGATTGAGGTGCCGCGGATGCCGTACTTGTCGAGCTGCGCTGGATCCGGCCGGTCGACTATCGTCGTAATGATGCCGCCCTTCTTCACGATCGGGTAGGTCCGCGTGAGGGTATCCCGGCCGACCGCGTCAAAGACCACGTCCACGTCTTTCGCCACTTCCTCGAACTTTGTCTTGGTATAATCGATCGCCACGTCGGCTCCGAGTTGCTTGAGCAAGTCCTGATTCGCGGTCGATGCCGTCGCAATCACTTTCGCGCCCTTCGCTTTTGCGATCTGGATCGCAAAACTTCCCACCCCGCCGGAGCCGCCGTGAATCAGGACGGTCTGCCCAGCGCTCAATTTCGCCGCATCGATCAACGATTGCCACGCGGTTAATGCTCCCATCGGCACCGCGGCCGCTTCAACGAACGTGGCTGACTTCGGTATGAGCGCGGCTTCTTTCTCCGCGAGGACGGCATACTCGGCCCAGCCGCCGCCAAACAGCGCATACCCGTAAACCGCATCACCTTTCTTGAACTTCGTGACTTTCGCGCCGGTCTCCTCCACGAGACCGGCCACGTCATAACCAGGAATAAGCGGCAAGTGCGTCCCGAATTCCTTCGCGAACCGCCCGGAGATCACGAGCGGATCCGCCGGATTCACCCCACACGCGATCACGCGCACCAGCAGTTCGTTTTCTTTCGGCTTCGGCCGCGGCGTATCTTCGTACTTCAACACCTCGGGCGCGCCATACTCATGGGCCACGATCGCTTTCATGGTGACGGGCGGTTGGGCCGGGGCAACGGTGTTTAGGAATAGGAGCGCGGCGAAAACAGAAATAGGTCGGATCGGACTCATGGACCTATTTTGCCGGGCCGGGAAAGCTTGTCACGAACTGGATCGTGAAATCTGGGAAGGATTTCACCATCTCGATTTTGTAGTCTGGGAAGGAATCGACGATCTGCCATTGGCCGGGTCTATCAGGAAAGCTGGTCACGATCTGGACGTGCAAATCGGCGAAGCTGGTCACGGCCTGCACCTTGTAGTCGGGGAAACTGTTCACGTACTGGATGCGCCCGCGGATTTTCGAAACGTCGACTTTCTTGTCCCCGGCGCGAACCGAGAACGCCAGAAGTGCAGCAGCGACGATGATCGCGGCTCGCTTCATCCTATTTCAAAATCGAATCTGCCGGATAAACCAGGCCGTTCTTCATCACACTGTCGATATCGGAAGCGTTCTTGATGTCGTCGAGCGGGTTCGATTTCAGGATGACGAGGTCGGCGAAGTTGCCGGGCTTGAGCGAGCCGATTTTCGCGCCGGTGTCGCCGCCGAAAGTTTTGGCGGCGTTCGCGGTGGTGCACTGGAGGATTTGCAGCGGGGTAAGGCCGGCCTGTCTCATGAGCTGGAACTCGCGAAAGATCGCGGGGCCGTGGATCGTACCGATGTTCCCGGCATCGGTCCCGGTGGCGATGGTGATGCCGGCGTCCTCGAGCGTTCTCAAATTCTTCAGCGCGATGTCGTAGGTCTGCTGGATGCGATCGAGGGCCGGTTGCGGATTCGCCATCGCGGTCTTGATGCGATCGGGGACTTTGTCCGGCGGCAGTTTCGTCACGTCGAGAGTCGCGATCACCTCGGGATTGCCCCACGCCTTTTCTTCCGGAGTCAGTTCGAGCTTGTTCGCGAACGTGCGGCTGTAGCGCTCGAAGACGACGAGCGTGGGCGTAAGGATGGTTCCCTTTTCCTTGAGGAGTTTCACGAAAGCGTCATCGACTGGTTTGTCGGTGACGCTGTGGACCAGAAGATCGGCGCCTTCCTCCACGGAAGCGCGCGCGGCTTCCAGCTCGGTGGCGTGAACGGCGACGCGCAACTTCAGCCGGTGCGCTTCCGCAATCACGGCACGAACAACCGGCCGGAATTTCTCCACGGGGTTCTCGGCATTCACAATGTACCAAATCTTGATGTAGTCCGGCTTTTGCGGCGCGAGCTTCTGGACCATCTGGGTTCCTTGCTCTGGCGTATCGATCTTCACGATCGGGGGATCGCCCAGATCGAGTTGGGGACGCGATACACTCGAGATGAGCGGACCGGCGGCCGCCACCCGCGGCGCTTTCGCGGTGGAAGTCGCGATCTTGCGCATTTCGAAATTCCAGAGCGGCCCGCCGATATCGAGCACCGAAGTGATCCCGCTGCGCAGGTAACGCGCGAAGGTGTCCGGCAAGTTGTGCTTGATCATCGCAATCTCGTCCTTGTAGGGACGGACGCTGGTCAGGTCGACGGCATCGGGCCGCGTGAAGAGACCGCCGGACTGGAAGAAATGGACGTGGGTGTCGATGTAACCCGGCAGGATGAATTTGCCGCGCGCGTCGATGACTACGTCGCCTTTCTTGGGGGTGTCAGTGCTGTTTTCCTTGATCGCCGTGATGTGGCCGCCCTCGATCGTGATGGCGGCATTCGGCATGATCTTTCCGGTGCCGGGATCGATGGCGGTGCCGTTGAGGATAACGGTGGTGCCCGATGGGGTGGCGAAGGCGGTGGAAGCGGCGACGAGAGCGAGGAGTGGAAGGCGTTTCATAGAAAGTGGATCGCCCTTTTTTACCAAAGCCGGGGCGAATAGAAAGATCGATCGCCGCGCCCGTGTTCCCGAAGCGGTCATCGGAACTCAATTTACGTTTATCGCCCACGAGACTAACCTCGGCTTCTTGTGTCGATAAAGAGATCGTCCTAAATGCGGGCCATCGTTCTCATCCCAACCTTCAATGAGCGGGCCAACCTGGCCGAGCTGGTCGAGAAGATTCGCCAGTTTGCGCCTGCCCTGCACATGCTCATCGTCGACGACAATTCGCCGGACGGCACGGGCGAATTAGCGGACGAGCTAGCCCGACAAGATCCGGAAAGACTTTTCGTCCTTCATCGGCAAAAGAAAGAAGGCCTGGGAAAGGCCTATGTCGCCGCTTTCACGCAGGTCCTTAAGAAAGACTATGAATACATTCTCCAGATGGATGCCGATCTTTCGCATGATCCGCTCTATCTGCCGCGATTCCTTGAGGCGATCGGCAATCATGACCTGGTGGTCGGTTCGCGGTATCTCCAGGGGATTAGCGTCGTGAACTGGAATTTGAAGCGCCTTGTCCTGAGCAAGCTCGCTTCCAATTACGTGCGCTTAATTACTGGAATGCCCTTGAGCGATCCGACCAGTGGATTTATCTGCTGGCGCCGGGCCGCCCTCGAATCGATCGGTTTCGACGACGTATTTTCGATCGGTTACGTGTTCCTCGTGGAGATGAAATACAAGGCGTACCGCAAAGGTCTCCGGTCCGCGGAGACACCCATTATCTTTGTCGAGCGAAAGCACGGCCAGTCGAAACTGGGCTGGCGTGTGATGCGGGAAGCTGTCTGGGGTGTCCTGAGGTTAAGATTCAAGTATTAGCAAACAGTGTAACCGCCGACGGGCCAATGGCGGATCAGGGTGGGTTTGCATGGAGGCGGGTTCGGCGGGAGTTTGCGCATTCAGCGGAGACACACCTATGCATTGGAAAATCCTGATTCTTTGTTTCGCGATCGCGAGTTCGGCAACCGCCCAAACGCCGACACCGGCTACAAGCACGACGGCGAAGCACCCATTCACGTTCGAGGACATGATGAAACTGAAGCGGGTCGGTGCGGCGGTGCCGTCGCCGGATGGGAAATGGGTTGTGTTCGATGCGGTCGATGTCGATCTGGAAGCGAACACCAAGGTCTCGCATCTCTGGATCGTGCCGGCGGCGGGCGGAGACGCGCGGCGGTTGAACCAGACGCCGAACCACGAAGAGCGCCCGCGGTTTTCGCCGGACGGCAAACGCCTGACCTGGGTTTCGAAAGCGACCGACCCCACCCAAATCTGGATGTCCAACTTTACGCCGGAGAGTGGCGGTCTCGACGGCCAGCCGCATCAGGTCACGAACATTTCCACGGGAGCGGACGGCGGCATCTGGTCGCCGGACGGAAAGAGCATCGTGTTCCTCTCTTCGGTTTATCCGGAGGCGAAAGACGACGCGGAAAACAAGAAGCGCGACGACGAGCTGGGTAAGAGCAAGGTGAAGGCGAAGATCTTCACGAAGCTGCTCTACCGGCATTGGACTTCCTACACGGAACACAAGCGGAGCCATTTGTTCGCGGTGAGCGCGGACGGGAACGAGGCGGCCCGCGACCTCACGCCCGGCGATCACGACGTGCCGCCCTTTAATCTCGGCGGCCAGGACCTGTATTCGGTTTCGCCCGACGGACTGGAACTCGCCTACACGAGCAATGTCGACGAAGTCGAAGCGACCAGCACGAATAACGAAATATTTCTCGTTCCGATGGCTGGCGGCACCCCTAAGAAGATCTCGATGAGCCCGGGGAACGACAACACACCGCTCTATTCGCCCGATGGGGAATACATCGCGTGGCGCTCGATGGCCCGCGCCGGGTTCGAAGCGGACAAGGAGTCGCTCATCCTCTATCAGCGCAAAGTCGGGCAGAGCCGGAACGCGACGATCAATTTCGATCGCTCGGTCGGCAGCATGGCGTGGACGCCCGATTCTAAAGGGATTTGTTTCACGGCTGAGGATCACGGCGAAGCGCCCATCTGGGTGTTGTTGATGGACGGCAAACAACCGAAGCAAGTCGCGCGGCTTCATGCGGACGATCTCGTTTTCTCGAAGGACGGGAACTCGCTCTTTTTTAGTCGCGTCTCGATCGGCGCGCCGAGCGAGATCGCCCGCCTCGATGTCGCGGATAAGCCGAAGAGCGCAAACCTGACTCCAATCGCCGTGACCCACATGAACGACGCGTTGCTCTCGCAGGTCGACATGCAGCCGATGGAATCGTTCCAATTCCCTGGCGCAAACAACGAGGCAGTTGAAGGCTTCATCCTCCGGCCGCCGGGGTTCGACTCATCGAAAAAATATCCGCTAAAGTTTTTGATCCACGGCGGGCCGCAGGGGGCTTGGGGAAATTCGTGGACGTATCGGTGGAACGCCCAGCTCTTCGCGGCCAGTGGCTACGTCGTCGTCATGATCAACTTCCACGGCTCGACCGGCTACGGACAAAAGTTCACCGACTCGATCAGCGGCGATTGGGGCGGAAAGCCGTATGACGATTTAATGAAAGGCCTCGATTACGTGGAGAAAACGTATCCCTTCATCGACAAGAACCGCGAGGCGGCGATGGGCGCGAGCTACGGCGGTTACATGGCGAACTGGGTGCTCGGCCATACCGATCGCTTCAAGTGCATCGTCTCGCACGACGGCGTCTTTAATACCGAGTCGGCCTACGGAACCACCGAAGAGCTTTGGTTCAACGAGTGGGAATTCAAGGGACCGCCCTGGAAGAACCGCGAGCTTTACCGGAAATGGTCGCCGCATTTGTTCGCCGACAAATTCAAAACGCCGACACTGGTGGTGCACGGGCAGCTCGATTTCCGGCTCGATGTCAGCGAAGGCTTCCAGCTTTTCACGACGCTGCAACGATTGAACGTGCCTTCGAATATGTTGTACTTCCCCGACGAAGGCCACTGGGTCTCGAAGCCGCAGAACTCGCGGCTCTGGTACAAGACCGTGAACGACTGGGTCGATCAGTGGACCGGCGCGAAATGACACGAGCCGTGTCGCAGCGCGCGTCATCCCGAGGCATTCGACGTCATCAGCGCGCCACACTAAGACTTTCGCGAAAGCGGTTCCTACGACTGCGGGGTCCCTCGGCGTGCTTCGCTAGCCTCGGGATGACACCACTACACTAAATGGCTCCTCAGCCCACCATCCTGATCGTCGACGACGAGAAGCACACGCGAGACGGATTGCGGCGTTTGCTCGAAGACGAATACGACACCTACGTCGCGGAGGATATTCGAGGCGCGATGGATGTGCTCGAGCGGGAGCCGATCGATGTGATGCTCACCGATCTTCGCCTGGGCGGCGATGACGGCATGGGGTTGATCGAACGCGCATTAAAACTGCCGCATCCGCCGATCTGCATCATGATGACGGCCTACGGCTCGGTCGATACCGCGGTCGAAGCGATGAAGCGCGGCGCCTACGATTTCGTCACCAAGCCGCTGAACCTCGACAAGGTGGAGATGCTCATCGCCCGCGCGCTCGCCAGCCGGAAAATGGAGCAGGAGAATCGAACCTTGCGCCAGCAGGTTGATGAACGTTACGGGCTGGAGAACATCATCGGCGAATCGCCGGCGTTGCATGAAGTGCTCGACACCATCCGCCAGGTCGCGCCCTCATCGGCAAATGTGCTGATCGAAGGCGAAAGCGGGACAGGCAAGGAACTGGCGGCGCAGGCAATCCATAACCTGAGCCGGCGGAACAAGGCGAAGTTCGTCACGGTCCATTGCGCGGCGCTCTCGCCGCAATTACTCGAGAGCGAGCTGTTCGGCCACGAGCGGGGCGCATTTACCGGCGCGCACGAACGTCGCATCGGGCGGTTCGAGCAGGCGAACGGCGGCACGATTTTCCTCGATGAGATCGGCGAGATCGACGCGAGCACGCAGGTGAAATTGCTCCGCGTGATCAGTGAAGAGCGCGCCTTCGAACGCGTGGGCGGGAACCAGCCCTTGCGCGCGGACGTTCGCCTGATCGCGGCAACGAACAAGAACCTGGAGAAGCTGGTGGCCGAGGGGAAATTCCGGGACGACCTCTATTTCCGCCTCAACGTGGTGCACGTCACGATGCCGCCGTTACGCGAGCGGAAGGAAGACATTCCGCTACTGGTGCGCAGCTTTCTCCGCCACTTCTGCAAGGTGAACGAGAAGCCGCTGCTTGAACTCACGGCCGACGCGACGAACGCGCTCCTTACCTACAGCTGGCCGGGCAACGTGCGCGAATTGCGGACGGCAATCGAGCACGGCGTGGTGATGGCGCGCGGGACGAAGCTGACGCTGCGCGATCTGCCGCCGAACGTCCGCGCCGCGACGGGAGCGGAACTGCCCGGCGGCATTACACCGGCGAAAGCGTTCGGTGAAAAATCGAGTGCGCTCGATCTGCACGAGACCGAGAAGCGCCTCATTATGCAGGCGCTGGCAACGACGAACGGGAACATCACGAAAGCCGCCAAGAAGCTCGGGATCAGCCGGCGAACGTTGCATCGGAAGATCAACGAAATGAAAGCGGCGGGGGAATCTTCACCGTAGCGGCGGTCTATGACCGCCGATCATCGCGACGTGTTCAACGTTGCCGGCGGTCACAGACCGCCGCTACAGAAGCAGTTTCCCGTTTACGGATAGCGTGACTGGCCTTTCAATAGGCAACGTGGCGCAGGAAAAGAAAATTTTCGGGACGGACGGCGTACGCGGCGTGGCGAACGTCGAGCCGGTGACGGCGGAGACCGCGCTTAAGCTCGGTCGCGCGGCTGCGCACATTTTCACGAAACTGAATCCGCGCGAGCATCCGAGTGGCGCGCGGCCGAAAATCGTTCTCGGCAAAGACACGCGTCTTTCCGGTTACATGCTCGAGAACGCGCTCGTGGCCGGCATCACTTCACTTGGCGTAGACGTGCTGCTGATCGGACCGCTGCCGACGCCCGGCGTGGCCTACATCACGCGGTCGTTGCGCGCGGATGCCGGCATCGTTCTCTCCGCTTCGCACAATCCGTACGAAGACAACGGCATTAAGTTTTTCCGGCACGACGGCTACAAGCTCGACGACCAGGTGGAGCAACAGATCGAGGACCTGGTCTTCAGCGGCGAGATTGATTCGATCCGGCCGACGGCGGGAAAGATCGGGCGAGCGCGCCGGATCGATGACGCGCTCGGCCGCTATGTGGAATTCGCCAAGGCAAGTTTCCCGAGAAAGATGTCGCTCGAGAAAATGCGCATCGCTGTCGATGTGGCGAATGGCGCTGCTTACAAATCGACGCCGTGCATTCTGCGCGAGCTGGGCGCGGACGTGACGGTGTTTCACGACGAGCCGAACGGAACCAACATCAACGCGGAGTGCGGCAGCACTTACCCCGCGGAGATTCAACGTGCCGTCAAGAAAACGGGTGCGCGAATCGGGATCACGCATGATGGCGATGCCGATCGGGTTTTGCTTTGCGACGAAAAAGGAGAGCTGGTCGATGGCGACGAGATTCTCGCGATCGCGGCCGTCGATCTTTTGAAATCAGGCCGGCTCGCCGAGCAAACGCTCGTCGCCACCGTCATGAGCAACTTCGGGCTCGATGAGGCGCTTGGTTCGCTCGGCGGGAAGGTCATCCGCGCGAAAGTCGGCGACCGTTATGTCATCGAGGAAATGGTGGAGCGAAACCTGAACCTCGGTGGCGAACAAAGCGGCCACATGATCTTCCGGGATTTCACGACGACCGGCGACGGGATCATCAGCGCGCTTCAGGTTTTGCAAATCATGCAGTCGACCGGGAAGCCGTTGAGCGAACTGAAGCAATGCCTGAAAAAATATCCACAGGCGCAACGGAACCTGCGGGTGAAGGAAAAGCGGCCGCTCGAAGAACTGCCCGCGGTGATGAAGCTGGTGGGCGAGGCGGAGAAAGAGCTTTCCGGGAAAGGGCGGGTGCTGCTCCGCTATTCGGGAACGGAGCCGAAGATCCGGTTGCTCATCGAAGGCCGCGAGCTGGAACAAATCGACCGCCACGCAAACGGGATCGCGGAAGCGATTCAGAGCGCGATCGGGATATAGGTCGTATAAGTCGTATAGGACATATGAGTCTCAGCCAGGTCATCGAAGCGCTGTTATTCGCCGCGCAAAAACCGCTCACTGCGCGCGAGCTGGTGAGTGCTATCAAAGGCGCGGGCGGCGAAGACGAACTCATGCCTAACGAATTTGCAAAGACGACCGAGGCACAGGTCGCTGCGGCGCTGGAGCAATTGAAGATCGAATACGTCCAGCAAGGCCGCGCGTTCCAGCTGACCGAAAAGGCGGAGGGCTGGCAACTGGTCAGTGATCCGGCTTACGCGCCCTGGGTTCGCCAGTTATTTCCCGCTGTGAAGCCGGCGCGGCTCACGCCACCGTCCCTGGAAACGCTTGCCATCATCGCCTATCGCCAGCCGATCACGCGCGCGGATGTCGAGGCTGTGCGCGGCGTGGCGGTGGACGGTGTGCTCCAAAATCTGATGGAGCGCGGCCTGGTGAAGATCGGTGGGCGAGCGGAAGTGCCGGGTCGTCCGCTCCTGTATGAAACCACCCAGTTTTTTCTCGAACACTTCGGATTACGCGATCTCGACGAACTCCCGAACGCGGTGGAATTGCGCACGCGTTACCTTCCGACGGCGCCGCGAAAAGAGGCGGACGCGCCGACAGAACCCGCGCCGGCCGAACCGGCCCCGGCGCAGGATTGACTTGGCGTTTACATTGACGACGCTTCTCCGCGCGGGACTGCGCGCCTGCCTATGAAAACATCTCTCGGATTCGGTAAACTCCTGCTGCTGGTCTCGTTGTTCAGCCTGACGGGCTGCGGCACCTATAACCGGCTCGTCACCCTCGAACAGACCGTGAACAAGAAATGGGCCGATGTGCAGTCGGTTTACCAACGACGCGCCGACCTGATCCCGAACCTCGTCAGCACGGTGGCCGGCGCGGCGAATTTCGAGAAATCGACGCTCACGGAAGTGACCAACGCGCGGGCCAGCGTCGGCCAGGTGAAGCTCGATCCAAGCAAGGCGCCGACCGATGCCGCCGAGCTGGAAAAATTCCAACAGGCCCAAGGGCAATTGAGCACGGCGTTGTCGCGGCTGCTGGTAGTGAGCGAAAATTATCCACAGCTCCGCGCGACTGCGAGTTTCCAAGGATTACAAGCACAACTCGAGGGGACGGAGAACCGAATCTCGGTGGAGCGAAACAATTTCAACACGGCGGTGCAGGAGTACAACACCGCGCTGGAGCGGTTCCCGACCAACATGTTGAACAAAATGTTTGGCTTCAAGGCGCGCCCCTTCTTCACTGCCGCGCCCGGCGCCGAGAAAGCGCCGGAAGTGAAATTCGACTTCAACAAACCGAGCCCGGCCGCTACTCCGTAGCGGCGCGGGAAGCTCCAAATCCCAAGCCCCAAGCTCCAAAGAAACTCCCAATTCCAAATCCCAATACTGTCGTGCGCAATCGCTCTTGGAGCTTGGTGCTTGGTGCTTCCTTGGGATTTGGAGCTTGGGGTTTGGGATTTCTTCGGCGGCGGTTTCTAGGACCTATTCTTTTCTGCGTTGTTCTCGCCGCCGAAGCTGCATCCGCCGCCGAAGTCGTTCCGCCGAAGCCGCCCGCGTATTTCAACGACTACGCGAACGTCGTTTCGAAGGAGAAAGCGCGCGTGCTGAACGAAAAGCTCGCGCAGTTCGAACGCGAGACATCGAACCAGGTGCTCGTGGCGGTGTTTCGGAAAATGCAGAGCGACTCCTCGATCGAGGATTACGCCCAGCGAATCGCACAGGCGTGGGGCGTCGGCCAGAAATCCCAGAGCGGAGGGAACGGCGTCGTCCTCCTGGTCTTTATCGATGATCGCAAAATGTCGATCCAGGTTGGCTATGGATTGGAAGGCACGTTGCCCGACGTGACCGCGTTCGACATTCGCTCCCGTCACATAAACCCACATTTTAAGAACGGCGATTACGAGGGTGGATTGGAGGAAGGAATCGATCTCATCTGCAAGGCGATCCGCGGCGAATACAGGGGAGATGGCGAGACGGCGCTCGAAAAGCGACGAACGTCCGGCGCATCCAGCGGCTGCGGCCCGCTGGGATTCCTCGTCATGCTGATCGTCGTGCTGGTGATCATCCGGCTCGGACGACGGAAGGGCGGCTACGGTTATACCGGCCTGGGCGGACCTTTCGTCAGCAGCGGCTGGGGTAGTGGCTGGTCGAGCGGTTCCAGTTCTTCCTCTTCGTCCTCCGGTGGCGGGTTCAGTGGATTTAGCGGCGGCGGCGGTAGTTTCGGTGGCGGCGGTTCAAGCGGAAGCTGGTAACCTGATGCGCACCCACAGATTCATTCGCGAGCTCGAGCACGATCGAATCACTCGCGCCATCAAGGAGGCCGAAGCGAAGACTTCCGGACAAATCCGCGTTTTCCTTCAGCGCGGAAAATTCGAGGAAGACGCCTTGGAGCGGGCGCAAGAGAAATTCATCCAGCTCGGGATGCACAAAACAAAGGAACGGAACGCGATTCTGATCCTGGTGGCGCCGCGAGCGCAGAAATTTGCAGTAGTCGGCGACGAAGGCGTTCACCAGAAGTGCGGCGAGAAATTTTGGCAGGCGCTGGTCGAGAAGATGCGGCTCCATTTTCTGAGGGAGGAATTCACGGACGCTTTAGTGGAAGGGATAGAATCGGCCGGGGAGTTGCTGGCCCGCTATTTCCCGAAAACTGGGCCGTCGGCAAACGAATTGCCGGACGAAATCGTGGAAGGGTAGCTGTAGCCGCTTCGCTATGCGAAGCGTGAGAAAAGGCGCGTTGGCGCACCTCACGCCGCCCACAGGGCGGCGGCTACAGAAGAATCTCCGAACGCATTCTAAAACCCGCTTGCAAAGCCGTCGCGGCGGTGTTCATTCCCGTCCCGCAACGAGTTTTTGAAGTTGCGCCGTTGGTCCCTGGGTTTCCGTCGCTGGACGTGAGGCCGCACTCGTCAGGGGTAACCCGGTGCTTGGAGGAATTTCGATCTAACAATCGAAAATTAGCATATGCCAGTTCATTACGGTCGTTTTGAAATGCCGAAGACCCTCGTCAAGGACGAGCACGGCGCCACGGAAACCTACGCGCGCTTCGTCGCGGAACCTTTTGAGGCCGGCTACGGCCACACGGTCGGCAACTCGCTTCGCCGAGTCCTTCTTTCTTCCCTGGAAGGCGCTGCCATCACCGCGATCAAAATCACCGGCGCGCAGCACGAGTTCGCCACCCTGCCCGGCATTGTCGAGGACGTGACCGATATCGTTCTCAACCTGAAGCGGATCAAGTTCAAGGCGACCGAGCACGAGCCGCGCAAGCTCTCGCTTTCGGTCAATAAGGAAGGCGAAGTCACCGCCGGCGACATCCAGCTCGTCCAAGGCTACGAAGTTCTGAATCCCAAGCAGCTCATCTGCACGATGGACAAGAAGCACAAGTTCGACGCCGAACTCGAAGTGCGCGTGGGCCGCGGCTTTGCCACCGGCGATGAAAACAAGCGTGCCGATCAGCCGATTGGCCTGATCCCGATCGATTCCATTTTCTCGCCGGTGACCCGCGTGAAATACGCGGTCGAAAACACCCGCGTCGGTCAGCGGACCGATTACGACAAGCTCATCCTCGAAGTCTGGACCGACGGCCGTCTCACCCCGGACGACGCGCTGCTCCAGGCCTCGGCGATCCTGCGCCATCACCTTGATGTGTTCGTGAACTTCAACGAAGACATCATCGAGTTCGACGAAACGCCAGCCGGTGTGAGCGAGGAAAACATGAAGCTGAAGAAGCTGCTCAACATGAGTGTCAACGAGATCGACTTGAGCGTGCGCGCGGCGAACTGCCTGAACAACGCGAACATCACCACCGTCGGCCAGCTTGCCCAGAAGACGGAAGCCGAGATGCTCAAGTATCGGAATTTCGGCAAGAAATCGCTCAACGAAATCAAGGACAAGCTCCAGCAATTGCAGCTCGGCCTTGGAATGAAATTCGATCCGGGTCTGGTGGAGACGCCGGTTTCCGTGGATGGCGCCAGCACCAGCGGCGCAACGGAAGAAGAGAAATAAGCGGTCGTTAGGCGAGAGTCTGCCGCGAGGACGAACCCATGAGACATCAAAAGAAAACCGTTAAACTCGGCCGCACGGCCGAGCACCGGAAAGCACTCCTGGCGAACCAGGTCTGCAGTTTGATCGAGCATCAACGCATCAAGACGACGCTGGCCAAGGCGAAAGCCGTCCGCCCGCTCGCCGAAAAAATGGTGACGCTCGGGAAAAAAGGTTCGCTCCATGCCCGGCGCACCGCGCTGGCCGTGCTCCGCCAAAAAGGCGCGGTGAAGAAATTGTTCGACGATATCGCGCCGCGTTCCGCTGATCGCAAAGGCGGATACACGCGCATCGTGAAGCTCGGCGCACGGAAGAGCGATTCTGCGCCGGTCGCCTTTATTGAATGGGTTGACTCGCCGCTGGTCCTCGAAGAACCGGAAACCGAAGAAAAGGGCAAGAAGGCCAAAGGCAAAAAGCCCGCCGCTGATTCGGAGCCGAAGTCCGAAAAGAAGGCGAAGAAAAGCGACGAGAAGTAGGCATGCCGAGGCTGGCGACAGCGCGCCGAGGGACCTCGCACTTGCAACTTGCGTTACCGCGAAACATCACGCGCACACTGACGGTGTATGTCAGTCGTTGCGCGGAAGCGGTTGAGCGCCTGAGAGGTCCCTCGGCGCGCTTCGCCGGCCTCGGGCTGACACGCTTTCCGTGGCCCTGCCGGACCTGCATCTATCGTCCCGAAATCGGAACGGCCTGATCCCGTCGACGGAATAAATTCCGTTCCTCGCGAGATTGCGATTCGTCTCTAAGTCGCTTAACGCGAGCGAGCTCAGACTTTGTCTTAGCTGTTGGCACGGCCATTGCATTAGGAGAGGGCAATCTTATGAAAACAAACAACTCCCTCAAGCCAGTTCGGAAATCGACCTACGCGATGCTCGTGCAGGCGGAAGAAAAGGAACGCGGTCTTTTTGAGACCTTAATCTACGGCCTCCTCATCCTGAGCGCGGTTGTCGGCATCTGGCAATTCGCCCATCTGCGCGTGCCCACGCCGTTCGCTAACACCGACCCTAACGTTACGACTCAGGTCGTGTCCGGCAGTTAATTTCGCCGCGTGCCCCGCTGGGCGTCCGGTCAGTGGCGCGCGAGTCAGCGCAGCGTCTGCAGCCGCCACGTCATTTTTCCTTCCGCGGCAATCTCCAGAATCCCGACGCTCGGCGCGGCTCCGCGGTTGGGCCGCGTCACGCATCCCGGATTCAGGAAACGCACTCCCGCCACACGTTCATCCCGCGGCACGTGCGTATGACCGTGCAAAACCACATCGACGCCGTCCGGCGCGTGATCCGGTGGAATGTGAACGAGCCGGAATCGAATCCGGTTCCGCTTCAGGTCAACCACTAGCGGCCAGTCCGGTTGGCCGTCGCAATTCCCGCGCACGATTGTGACCGGCGGCCCAAACGTCTCGATCGCTTTTAGGATTGCCGGGTCGCAAACATCCCCGAGATGCCAGATTTCGTCCGCCGAGGCTGCCATGGGCTCGATCTTCGGCGGGAGTTTATCGTGAGTGTCGGCGAGGACGAATATCTGCAACAACCCTGGCATTCGAGATTCTCGCACAAACGCATGTTGTAGCCACGACCCTGTGGGCCGTTTCCTCTTCCGACGTTCCCCGGACGGCCGTGGCTACAGTCCCGTTGTGTGAGGGCCTAACAACGCGTAGATTGGCCCCGTGTCATTTAAAGATTTTGGCCTGTCGAATGAAGTCGTCCGCGGGACCCAGGCAATGGGATTTAGCGAGCCCACGCCCATTCAGCTCCGCGCCTTCCCAATCGTTCTCGCCGGAAAAGACCTGATTGGCACCGCGCAGACCGGCACTGGCAAGACGGCCGCGTTTGCCTTGCCGATCCTCACGGTGCTGGCCAAGCACAAGAATTTCCGCTGCCTGGTTCTCGAGCCTACCCGAGAACTGGCCGCCCAAGTCGAAACCGCTTTTCGCGATTACGGGCGCTTCACCGACTTGCAAGTCTCCGTTGTCCACGGCGGGGTCGGGTACGGGAAACAACGCGAGGAAGCCGCACGCGGCGTGGACATCGTGGTCGCCACGCCGGGCCGGCTGCTCGATCTGCTCGAGCAAGGCTCACTCAACTTTCGCCACGTCACGATCCTGGTGCTCGATGAAGTCGATCGCATGCTGGACATGGGTTTTCTCCCCGATGTGCGCCGGATCGTGGAGCAAATTTCCAGCGATCGGCAGACGTTACTTTTTTCCGCAACGCTCCCGCCGGAAATCGAGCGGCTGGCCGCCTGGGTCTTGCGCGAGCCGGAGATGGTGGAGATCGGCGCACGGCGTTCGCCCGCCGAAACCGTCACCCACGCGGTTTATCCCGTCGCGGCCGAACAGAAATTCGATCTGCTCATGGCGTTGCTCGAACGCACGAATTTCGACAGCGCCCTGATTTTCAGCCGGACGAAACACGGCGCGGATAAGATCGCGGTGAAGTTGAAATCCGGGAAGCATTCGGTCGCGGTGATGCATTCGAACCGCACCCAGCGCGAGCGCGTCGAAGCGCTCGAAGGGTTCAAGAGCGGCAAATACGAAATCATGGTCGCGACCGACATCGCGGCGCGGGGCATCGATATCGCCGGCGTCAGTCACGTCATCAATTACGATGTGCCCGAACATCCCGAAGACTACGTGCACCGGATCGGCCGGACCGGCCGCGCCCAAAACGTCGGGGATGCTTTCACCCTGATGAACGGCGAAGAGCTGGCGTCGCTCCACTCGATTGAGCGCTTCATGGGACAGAAGATTCCTCGCTTAAAACTGGACGGCTTCCCGTATCTTTACACCGCTCTCTTCGAGCCCGAATCAACGACCGGCGGTAAGCGCGCGATCGGCGGTGGCCGGACGCATCGCGGCTATTCCTTCGGCCGGCGCCGCCGCTAACTTCTTCTCTGGAGGGACGGGCGCCGCCCGTCCGATTGATCCGGCATCAAGTAACGCTATGAACCATTCTCCGTTTCGCTTCTTTTTGTTAACCTTCATCGTAGCGACCTCCGCGCTGGCCGACCCACCCCGAGCTCCGAAGCCCGAAGACTGGGCCGCGTTGCGTGAAGTCGATGAACCGAATATTTCGCCAGACGGCAACTACATCGTCTATGTCGTTAAGACGACCGACATAGAGAAGGATAAACGGCCCGGGAATATCTGGCTCGCGAAGTGGGACGGCTCTGAGAATCGCGCCCTGACTTTCGGGAACAAAGGCCAGAAGCATCCCCGCTGGAGTCCGGATGGAAAATGGATCGCCTTCCTTTCCGGCCGCGAGGACGACAACGAGAACGATCAACTCTGGATTCTGCCGAGCGGCGGCGGCGAAGCGGAAAAAGTTACTGATGCCAAAGGCGGCGTCGAAGATTTTGCCTGGTCGCCGGATTCGAAACGGATCGCTCTCGTTTTGCATGATCCCGATCCGCGCGAGCCCGAGAAGAAAGAGAAGGAGAAAAAGACGGTGCCTCCACTCGTGATCAACCGCCTCTTTTTCAAGAAGGACATGGACGGCTATCTGACGGAGCGCTATTCGCATTTGCAGTTGCTCGACCTCGCGTCGCGAAAGATCGAGCCGCTTACTTCCGGCAAACACGACGACCTTTGGCCAGCGTGGTCCCCGGATGGGAAGGAGATTGCGTTCGTTACCAAACGCGGGGACGATTCCGACAGGACCGACAACTGGGATGTCTGGGTGATTGGCTCCGAACCCGGCGCGAAGGAGCGCCAGCTCACCACTTCGCCCGAGGCCGATCCAGATCCGAATTGGGATAGCGCTCCAGCCTGGAGTCCCGATGGGAAATGGATCGCTTACATTCACGGCGGCGATCCGAAGAAGATCGAATACGCCGTCCATTCCCTTGCGATCATTCCGGCGGCGGGCGGCCAGGCGAAAGTGTTGACAGAAAAGCTCGATCGCAACGTGGTCCAACCGCATTGGGCCTCCGATGGGAAATCGATCTTTATCGTGGTCGAAGACGACGGCGCGGAGCAGCTCACTCGCGTGCCGGTTGATGGCGGCGCGCCTCAACCGGTCACGACTGGTCGCCGGAAAGTAACCGCCTACGATATGAGCCGTGATGGAAAAATCGTTGTGCGCGCCAGCACGCCCGATCGCCCCTACGAAATTTTTGCGGTCGAGAAAGATAAGCTCCGCGATCTCACGAAACACAACGAAGCGTTCCTGAAAGATCTTCGGCTTGCTCGTGTCGACGAGACGAAATTCAAAAGCGCAGACGGCACGGAGATTCACGGATTCATCGTCAATCCACTCGAGTCGCCTGCTGTGGGAACTAAACCGCCCGCGTTGCTCCGGCCGCATGGCGGACCGCAATCACAGTACGCCTGCGAATTCAGCTTCGACGCACAACTTTTCGCGGCCAACGGATACACCGTCATCCTGCCGAACCCGCGCGGTTCCACAGGGCGCGGCGAGAAATTCGCCCTGGGGATTTACGCCGATTGGGGACATCGCGACGTGGAAGATGACCTCGCGGCCGTTGACGACGCCGTGGCCCGCGGCCTCGCCGATCCGGACCGGCTCGGTGTCGGCGGCTGGAGTTACGGCGGCATTTCCACGAACTACCTGATCGCCACGACCACGCGTTTCAAGGCCGCCACCAGCGGCGCGTCGATCTCGAACGTCCTCGCCGGTTACGGGACCGACCAATACATCCTCGATTACGAAAACGAACTGGGGGTTCCTTGGAAAAACGTAGAGACCTGGATGCGCCTTTCGTATCCGTTCCTGCACGCGGACAAAATCAAGACGCCCACGCTCTTCCTGTGCGGCGAAGCCGATTTCAATGTGCCGCTTCTCAACAGCGAGCAGATGTATCAAGCGCTGCGCAGCCAGGGTGTGCCGACCGAGCTCGTGATTTATCCCGGCCAAAATCACGGCCTGAGAAAGCCGAGCTACATCATCGACCGCTACAAGCGCTACCTCGATTGGTACGCCAAGTGGATCACGCCGAAACCAGCTACGCCCTGAGGAAATCTCACACAAAGGTCACAAAGGTTCACCGAGGGGAAGAACGGGATTTGAAGATAATCCGTTGTGTCCCTTTGAGACCTTTGTGTGAGGTTAATCTGCTATGAGAAACCAGAAGACGGTGCTGGTGACCGGCGCAAACAAGGGCATCGGGTTTGAAGTGGCGCGGCAGCTCGCGCGGCAGGGCTTTCGGGTTTTTCTCGGAGCGCGAAATGAAAAGGCGGGAGGCGCGGCGGCGGAAAAGTTGCGCGAGGAAGGCAACGTCATTTTTCTTAAGATCGATATCTCGGACGCCAATAGCATCCGCGGCGCGGCGGAAGAACTTTCCCGGCAAAGCGACCGCCTCGATGTGCTCGTGAACAATGCAGGCATCCTGCTCGATGAAGACAAATCCGCGCTGACCCTTACGCCGGAAATTTTCGAGACGACACTGCGCACGAATACGCTCGGCCCGTGGCTCGTTGCCCAGGCGTTTGCGCCGCTCCTGGGAAAAAGCCAGGCGCCGCGGATCGTGAATGTCTCGAGCGGCGGCGGCCAGCTCGAGGACGGCGCCGATGGCTGGGCGCCCGTCTATTGCGTGTCGAAGACCGCGTTGAACGGCGTCACGGTGCAACTCGCAGCCGCGCTGCCGAAATGCACCGTCAACAGCGTCTGTCCCGGCTGGGTCCGGACCGACATGGGCGGTCCCGGCGCCGCGCGTTCCGTCGGCGAAGGCGCCGCCACCATCGTCTGGCTCGCCACCGAGGCGCCGCACAATCTCACCGGCAAATTCGTGAAAGACCGCAAGGTCATTCCGTGGTGATTCGCCAGATCATTGGAGGGACGGGCTCTGTCCGTCCCATTAGGACTGTTAGTCCGCCGAGAGCACGAAGCGATTACCTTCGCTGTCCTTGAACATCGCGTATTTGCCCCAGGGCTGTTTCTGCGGCGGGCCTTCGAACTCCACGCCGCGCCCTTTCAATTCCTCGTAGGTCTTGTCGATGTCGTCGCACGCGTACGACATCGGCATCATCGACCCGATCCGCTTCTCCTCGCCCTCGGCGGTGAACAACACCACCCGCGTCTCCGCCTTCGGCACGCGCAGCTCGATCCAGCGCTGTTTCTCATCGAACGGCTGATCGGTGATGATGGTGAACCCGAGTTTCTCCGTATAAAAATCCAGCGCCCGGTTCTGATCGGCGACTGGGATACTAACGAATTTAACTTGTTTAATCATGGCGCCGACGCTAAATCCGCGCCCGTTACGCCGTCCAGCGCCAGTCGCGTCTCCGCGGCAAAAAGTGTTGTCCGTTTATCGGTATAGCTGAACAAGTTTCCTCCTGCGTGTTCTTATCCGCAGATGCCCTATGGTCCCGATTCACGCAGATTTGCCAAAATGAATCTGCGGAAATCTGTGTAATCTGCGGATAACCATGCCCCGTTTTCGCCAGACCATTCCGATCGACGACTACGTCCTCGACGTCCTCATACGCGATATCGTCGGCCACGACCGCCAACCGGCCGCGTATCTCGTGTACATTTACCTCTACGGCCAGGCGGCGCGGCAAAGATGGAAACCGGTTGCCGCGAGTTTACGCGCGCTCGCCGAAGAGACGGGCCTTTCCAAAAGCGCCGTTCAAACCGCGCTCGATCTGTTGCGCCGCCGGGAACTGATTAGCACCGTCAGCGATCATCCAACTGCCGTGCCGGAGCATCGCGTGCTCCGGCACTGGCGTTGAATTTCCTACGACTTGTCGTAAACCGCGGTGCTCGTGCCCTTCGCGCCCTTCGCGTCCGTTGTACTGAGCGTCACCGTGCGCGTCTTGCCGTCAGCCGACACCACGACTTTACCGCTCACCGTGACTTTGCCGTCTTTCTTGTTCGTCAGCTCGACGGTGTCTTTCCCTTCCTTTTTATAGGAGCGCATATCGGCCGTCGCATCGCCGGTCACCGGATAATCCTTGCCATCGAATTTGCCCGTCCATTCCGAGTGAGCGGGTTTTCCGTCCGCGTCGGTGCCATCGACGGTCACTTTGATTTGATCGCCGGCCGCCGCGTAGGTGACGGTCATGTTCTTCGGAGCGCCTGGTGCGATTTTCGACTTGGCCTCGTTCAACTTCCACGTGCCCATCATCGGGTCATCCGCGGCGAAACAGACGGCCGCTATTGCTAACGAGACTACAAGCATCAAACCCAGCGTTTTTGTTTTCATGCGTTGCATCCCGCTCCATCGCCCAGCGTCCGTCAACGCCGTTTTGCGAGTAATAAGTGTCCGAATCTGCCGGACCTAGACTTTCCAGTCTGTGCGCCCAGCGGCGTTTCACTCCGCCGCTTCGCCGTCGACCGCCCTCTTCGCCAGGCTCGCGCCGAAAGCGATCAACGCCACCGTTCTCGACCTCTATTATCTCGCCTCTATGCGGAGGCGGCGAGCTGCGCTTCGCGTTTACGAATGACTTGGAGGGTGACGAACGCGGCTAACGCACAGATGACAGCGCCGATGGCCATGGTGGCGGGGGTGCCGATGAAATCGGCCATGAGGCCGGCTTCGAGGCTACCCAACGGAATCATACCGCCAAAGATCAACGCCCAGATGCCCATGACGCGGCCGCGCATTTCGTCGGGGACGATCGATTGCAGGACGGTATTCGACGTGGAGAAATACAACACGACGCCGAAGCCGACGATCGCGAGAAGGAGGACGCCGACATAGAGATTCTTGTTGAAGGCGAAGAGGACGAGCGCGACGGAAAAAATCCAGACGCCGCCGAGCGCCATCACACGCGTTGGCAACAGGTGACCAGCGCTGGCGACGGTGAGCGCCGCGGCGAGCGCGCCGACGCCGCTGCCGGCCATGAGCAGGCCGTAGCCGTTCGCGCCGAGATGAAGGACATCATGCGCGAACGCGGGCATGAGGACGGAATACGACCAACCGAAAATTCCGACCACGGTGAAGAGCGAGAGAATGGTGAGGACGCGCCGATGGCTCCAGACGTAGCGGAATCCTTCCAGCGCCTGGCTGATCGGGCCGGAATCGCTCTCGATCCGCCCCTCTTTTTTCGGCAGCCGCATCAGGAGTAGGCCGGCGATGACGGGAATGAAGCTGAGGCCGTCGAAAAGGAAGCAGAGGGCGATGCCGACGTGCGCCATGAGCAGGCCGGCGATGGAAGGGCCGATGATGCGGGCGCAGTTGAATGCGGAGCTGTTGAGCGAGATGGCGTTCATCAAATCCTCACGGCTGGTCATCTCGATTACGAACGATTGCCGTGCCGGCATGTCGAACGCCATGGTGATTCCGCCGAGCACGGCGAGCAGGATGATCTGCCACGGTTGCACGACCTTCGTCCAAACGAGCGCGGCCAGGGCGAGTGAGAGAAGCATCGAGGAAATCTGGGTGCAGACGATGACGGAACGTTTCGGATAACGATCGGCGACCCAGCCGCCCCAGGTGGCGAAGAAAAGCATCGGCGCGGATGCGGCCGCGGCGACAACGCCGAGAAGCGCTTTCGAGCCGGTGAGCTGGTAGACAAGCCAACCTTGCGCAGTCGTCGTCATCCACGTGCCGGTGAAAGAGATGAGCTGGCCGGAAAAGTAGAGCCGAAAATTCCGGTGCCTGAAGGCGGAGAAAGTTTTCCGGAACGAGATGCCGCCAGTGGCCACGCGCCGCGGCCGGCCGGTCATGTCTTCCGGGACGTTCGAGGTCGCGGAAGCCGGAGGCCGGAGATCGGAAGTCAACAAGTCGGACATTTATCGGAAGGCGGAAAGAGAGAACATCGGTGGACAGGGGCGGAGGTTCAAATGGCCTAACCTGGCGCGGAGAAAATAATCGGGTTGGCGCGCGAACAGCTTATTTCGGAAGCATGCGCTTTACACCCGGCATCGCGGCTGGACGCAGGGCCGCCATTTTTCTCTGCGCGATCACGATCGTATTTTCCCTCCTCCCGGCAGCCCAGGCACGCCCGGTCCGACATCACCGGCCGACTCCATTTTCGGTAGCGCTCGAGCCCTTCATGCTCGCGCGGTCGATCGTCCACGCGACGGCGAGGCCGATCGTTCACAATGTCCCGCGTATTTTGGCCGCGACGGCGATCGCACCGATAAAGGTCGCTTATTATGCGCCGCGCCGATTGAAACCGAGGCCGCCACGGGGAGCGGAAGAATTTTACCAGGCGGATGAAGAATCGGACGTGAAGCCAATTCAGGTAGCGTATTCGACGTCGGGCCGCACAAAAACAGCCCCGCCGCGCGCGGAGGAGTACGATCAGAATCAAGAGCAGGAACAGGAAAACGGCCGGATCGAGCAGCGGGGAGATCGGCCGACCGTATCCGGAAGCCAGGCGGTTTTGCGGAATGGCGTGGCCTACGCGCCGACGGGGGCGCCGCAGAGCGTGAAGAACGCGATCTGGGCCGCGAACAGCCTGCGCCGCAAGCCCTACGTCTGGGGCGGCGGGCACGGAACGTTTTATGATCGCGGATACGATTGCTCCGGCACAGTTTCATTCGCCCTGCACGGCGCGGGACTGCTGAACTCGCCGATGCCTTCGAGCGACTTCATGCGCTACGGCGAACGCGGGCGTGGCCGATGGATGACGATCTATTCACGGAACGGACACACGTTTGCGGTCATTGCCGGGTTGCGTCTGGATACGACGGATCTCGGCCGGGGCGGCGACGTGGGACCGCGCTGGTACGCCGACGGGCGGGATACTAGCGGGTTCATCGCTCGGCATCCGGCGGCGCTGTAAGCGGAGGCCGGCAGTCGGGGCACTGAGGCCCCTCCCACATTGGTGAGATTTCTGAATCCAAACCCGGCGGGAACTGCATCTCACTACCAAAGAGATCAATTCCTATGAGCACCATTACCATCCGGCCCTTTGCCGCAGCGAAACTGCTGACCTTCGCGGCCCTTTCCCTGGGCGGCTGCCACCTGACCGGCATCAGGGGCAACGGCAATCTTGTTACTGAAAACCGGCCCGTGCAGGAGTTCACCAGCGTCGAGGCGGAAGGCGCCTTCGACATCGAGTGGGTGCCCGGCACGGCCTCGTGCACGATCAGGACCGATGAAAACCTCCTCCGTCATGTGGAAACCAGCATGAACGGAAAAACGCTCCGGATGGAATGGCACGGCCAGCTCCACCCGACCCACGGAATGAAGGTAAAGCTTTCCAGCTCGTCGATGACTGGAGCGCGGCTGACCGGTGCGGTCCGTCTGGCAGCGAGCAGACTTTCCGGCAAAGGCTTTTATCTCGAGGGAACAGGTGCAACCCGCGTGACGGTGGATGGCGTGGTCGGCGAACTGATCGCGACGATGTCCGGCGCCAGCAGGCTCGACGCGGAATCGTTGCAGGTGAAAGTCGCCGAGCTATCGATTTCCGGCGCGGGCAAAGCGGAAGTCTCGGCAAGCGAAACCTTGAAAGTAGCGATCTCCGGCGCGGGCAAGGTAACCTACAACGGCAATCCGACCGTGGAGAAACATATCAGCGGCGCCGGCTCAATCCGGAAACGCGATTAATCCGCCTTCGCCAAGGCTACGGCGCGACAGGAAAAAGTTGAGGCAGCGATCCGCTTGGCTAAGGCTGAGGTATGGCGAGCGACATCTCAGCGGCGGGATTTTCTTACAACACGCGGCTGAACATTCTCCACGGGCCGCTCGAGCCGATCGACGTTGGCAGCCTGGTCGATGCCTGCACCGACCAGTGGTACAACCAGATGCTCTGCCAGGTGGACGAATCGGTCGTGCGCCTCGGCGTGGTCCACGGCGAATATCATTGGCACAAGCACGACAATGAAGATGAGTTTTTCTACGTCATCAGCGGCCAGCTCTTGATCGATCTCGAAGAGAAGCGCTGCATTGATCTTACGCCGGGCAAAGCAGTCGTAATCCCGAAAGGCGTCATGCATCGTCCCCGCGCGCCGGAGCGGACTGTGATCCCGATGGTGGAACGCGCCGGCATCGTGCCCACCGGGGCACCGGCGACATGAATTGGCGATGGACGATTGGTGGTGTGCTGCTCGTTGTCGAGCTTTGCGCAAACGCTCGTGCTGCGGAACCGGAAGCGACTCCTGGCGAATGGAAACTTATCTCGGACAAGGAAGGCGTCGCGATCTATCGCCGGCAGCGCCCGACCTCGAATGAGTCGAGAGCCATCGGAGAGATCGCCGCGCCGGCCACTCTCGTCCATGCGGTGATCGATGACGTCGAATCGTATGCGAGCTTCATGCCTTACATGGCTGAATGCCGCGTGTTGAAACGCGACGGCGATTCCGTCGTGGTGTACCAGCGGATCTCCGCGCCGCTCGCGAGCGACCGTGATTACACCGTGCGGGTCCGCTCGAGCTCGAAGCCGACCGAAGCCGGAAAGGTGTATCAAAGGCATTGGGAAACCGAGAATGCGCTCGGTCCCGCGGAAAAATCAGGCGTGGTTCGGGTGAAATTATGCGAAGGCAGCTGGCTGCTGGAGCCGACCGGCCCGAACACCACCCGCGCCACTTACATGATCTATACGGACAGCGGCGGCATGATCCCGACGTTCATAAAAAATACCGGCAGCCAAATTGGGCTGCGGAAAATGTTCGCCGCGATCCGGAAACAGGTGCGCGATCCGAAGTACGCGAAAAAGAATTAGCAGGATTGGGATGCGGAGAGAGTCTCCCATCCGTAGGTGCGCATCGGCGGGCCCGATCTCCGGCTCGGGCTTCTCATAAAAAAGCTGAGGATGTTGACGGCGACGATCAGGACGAAGCAGATCAACAGGATGCGGACCTGGGCGGTCACCTGCTTATTCGCGCCGGTTTCGAGCGTGGCTTCGGCCGGTTTTTGCGGATCATGCGCGACCGTCACTTCGCTGCCGACCGGGTAGCGGGCGAGAGTGGGATCGACGTCCTTCGGCTTATATCCGCCCGCGAAAGAGACGCGCTGCGAAGTGAAGGGCGCGCCGTTAACAGAGTAGGAATACGTGATGCGCGGCTGCCGGCGAAACATCACCTTCACGGTATCGGACGCCGTGATTTTTCCCGTGGTGGTTGGCCAGGACGTGCTCGCCTTTGCCGTCTGGACATTTTGCCATGCCTTATACAGGGCGAAGGGAAAGACGATGAGGAAGATGAGCGCGAGCATGCTCAGAGATTGGCGAAGTCTTGCCGCAGATCACAAGGCTAATCGCGAGTTGGATTCGCTTTCTGTAGCCGCTTCGCCGTGCGAAGCGCGAGATCGACGTGGTCACCGCTCTCACGCCGCCAACAGGGCGGCGGCTACAGAAGATTAGCCGTCCGCCTTTGACGTCCCCGCTTCCAACATCCGGACGCGTTTATCCAGATACGGCAGGCGAATCGTCAACGTCAGGCCTTTGCCTTCGTTGCTTTCGATGGCCATTTCGCCGCCGTGTTCGCGGACGATTCGGCGTACGATCAGGAGGCCAAGGCCGGAGCCGGAACTCTTGGTGGTGAAGTACGGTTCGAAGACATGGCTCAGGCTTTCGGCGGACATTCCGCCGCCGGTATCGGTGAAACTGATGTTGACGTGGGTGGCGTCCATGTCCGTGCGGATGCGGAGGATGCCGCGGCGCTTCATCGCTTCGAAACTGTTTTTGATGACGTTGTAGAACGCCTGCTTCATCTGATCACGGTCCAGCTCGATCAGCGGAAGATCGGGGCGCAATTCCGGTTCGACCACGATGTCGCGGTCCGCGATTTCCGGCGCGAAAAAACGCAGCGCTTCCTCGACGATCGAATTGACGTTCTCCGGATGGAGGATCGGTTTCGACGGCCGGATGGCCTGGAGAAATTGGGTGACGATCGAATCGAGCCGGGTGATCTCGGCGCGGGAAATCGCGATCGCTTCCTGGAGCTCTTCCTTCACCTTGCCGTCAAGCCGGCGGACCTTGCGCTCCATTAACTGCAAATGGATATGGAGTGAATTCAGCGGGTTTCCGATCTCGTGGGCGACTCCGGCCGCGAGAAGCGTGAGGGCGTTGAACCGCTCGGATTCAATCGTCTTTTCTGTCGAACGCCGGCTCTCGGTGATGTCGCGCAGGATAATCGCGTGACCGACCGGTTCAGCTTTGGTCCCGGCTGGAGATTCACGTCGCTCAATCAAAAGCGGCACGATGTAGAAATTCAGGAACCGATTTGCCGGATAAAAAATCTCCATGTCGCGGCTAACAGCGCCTTGCGATTGGGAGAGCGATTTCCAATCGAGTCCGCGCACCCGTTCGTCTAGCCGTTTCCCGATCGAGGTATCCGCTTCAAGACCGAACAGTTCGCAGGCCGCTTCGTTCACGTAAGTAATCCGTCCGTTCGCGTCCGTGACGATGATTCCTTCCTGGATCGCGTTGAAGACGGTCTCGATGAGGCCCTTCTCCTGCGCGAGCTGGAGCAGGTAATTCTGCACGTCCTCCGGCCCGATCCGGCCGAGGCGTTCGATCAGCTTGTCGAGAAAACCGGACTTCATGGGATTGCAGAATGTAGATTTTAGATTGCAGATTGGGGAGTCGGGAAACAGTCGGCCATTCTGCAATCTTCAATCTGAAATCTGCAATCGCTCATCATTGCTCCCAGAGAAAATGCTCCAGCCGCAGCCGGCTCAATCTCGATTTCGCCTCGTCGCTGCGCGCGCCGCCGACAGAGGCGAGCTTTTGGTAAACCACCGCGGCGGGTTGCCATTTCGAATCGTCCTCAAGTAAACGCGCGGCGTTGAATCCCGCCTTGTAATACCAGAAGAATTCCCGCCGCGGCCGGTCGGGTCGATTTTCCTCCTCGATGATTGTGTAGAACGTCGCGAGCGCATTCTCCCGGTCGCCCAGTTTCTCAAGGCAAATCCCTTTCTTGAACAGAGCCTGGTTGCGCCAATGGACTGGAGCGTCCTTTTGCGCGGCCAGCTGATCGTAGATTTCGATCGCGCGCTGGTAATTCTCGCGGTTGCTCTCGCCGAGCTCATAAAAAATGTCGCCCTTGCCGCAGAGCGCCTCGCGTTTTTCCTCCGGCTTCGCGTTTCCTTGCAGGACTTCGTCATAAAGCGTGGTCGCGTCCTGGCCTTTGCCGAGTCTGCGCTCAATTGCCGCCTGCTCGTTTCGCGCCGCCCATTTCAGCTCACCGTTTTTCTTCACCACTTCGTCGAGCAACACCAGGGCGCGATCGAGCGATTGCGTTGCCATGCTTTGGGTGGCCGATTTCGCCGCGAAGAACAGCGCCCGCTCCGTGAACGGCCCGCGCGGATTTTCCTGCGCCAGGAGTTGAAATTGCGTCTGGGCGTTCGGGAAATCCTGGCGCCGGTAATAGGTCTCCGCCAGTTTCATCCGGACATCGGAAATAAAGGGCGAGCTCGGATACTTCCGGAGAAATTCGGCGGCGGCCGCAATCACCTTGGCCGGATCGGAATTCGGCGCGGCGTCCTCGATCCAGATCGTGAGGTAATCGGCCCGCTCAGTCGCGGCAGCGTTTGGCTCGCTGGTCCGGGCTTTCTCGAGGTTTTTCCGGGCGTCATCAAGACGCGGCGGCGCGGCGTGGAAAGCCAGTTCGGCGAGAGCCACCCAAGCCTCGGCCACGCGCTTGTGACGCGGAAATTGGCGGACGAAACTTTCCACCGTTTCCACGGCCTTGTTGTTACCCTGCGCAGCCTGTGTCAGCCCGTCCTCGAGGAGAAGATCTCCTCGGGTGTCGTCGGTCACCCCGCTACTCGTCAACTCTTTGGTGTCGGTCAGGAACCGGTCCCGATCGTTCTGCTGGAGCCAGGCGAGCGACGCGTTGAAAAGCGAATCGCGGCGAAGGCGGGGCGAATTGTTCGCGACCTGCTCAAACATCGGGGCCGCTTTGTCGAATTGCCGCGCCTGGTAATGGACGCGCGCGGTCAGGAGCGCGATTCGCTCGCGCCAAAGTGGTGCCGGCGGCAGCGCCGCGGCGTCTTTCAAAATGGCGAGCGCTTCATCGAAACGGCGCGCCTCCGTTTCCAACTGCGCAAACTCAAAGAGCCCTTCCGCGAGAGCGGAGAGCTCGGTTCGGTCTTCTCGCAACTTCGCATAGGCACTCGACGCCGCCTCGCGACGCCCGGCGCGGAGCTCGGCCCGGGCCAGATACCATTGCGCCAGCGAACGCCGGGACTGCGCCGGATCGTTCGCCCAGCGGCTGAGTTCCTGGATCGAGGCCTGGTGCTCGGCCCGATAAAGCTGGTCGAGCTTTTCGAAAATCGTCGGCAACTCCGGATCGGTCGGGTGGTGTTCGATGAAATCTTCCAGCGCATCGTCGCCGGCTTCCGGCGTTTGCAATTGCAGATGTGATTCCGCCATCGCACAAAGCGTCGCGATCAATACCGCCCGGCTCGCTCCTTCCGGACGGCGCAGAATAGTTTGGTAAAGCTCGAGCGCGCGCTCGTGGTGATTGAGCTGCGCCTCGAGCCGCCCCTGCAGATAACGTTTTTCCTTTTTATCGCCGAGCGCGGTCGGGCGCGCCTTGTCGAGAATGCGGCGAGCGCCCGTGGTGTCGCGTTTCTCCAGCAACAACTCGATCGACCGCAACTGCGCGTGATCGTTCCCCTGCGGATCGCCCAAGAGCGACGCGAACACTTGGAGCGCTTCATCGTAGCGTTGCAAAGCCCGGAGCGCTTCCGCCTGCCCGAGCAGCGCGGTTGTCCGGAACGGCGAAGGATTCTGCGCCGCGACTTTCTGGTAAAGCGGGAGGGCTTCCGGCCAGCGTTGCAGCGCCGCCAGCGCTTGTGCGCGCCAGAGCGAGGTCGCCGGCAGATCTTCCAACGCCGGGTCCGCCAACACCTTCAACGCTTCTTCGGCTTCGCCGGCCGCGAGCAGCGCTTCCCCTAGTTTCGCCGTGGCCGTTTTCTTGTCGGGACCGGCCAGATCGCGCTTGAGGATATTTCGCAGACGCATCACTGCCACCTGCGGCACACCGTCGTCGAGCGGGCGGATGGCCGCGTCCCAATCCGCTATCTCAGCGGACACCGGTTTGGCTGTCCAAATAATGAGCACGAAGAAGATCCGGAGCGCCGGCGACAGCCCGCGAAATTTTTTCAAGTAGTAACACCCGCCCCGTTGCATCGATTCGATTCTAAAGTGCCGACCCCTTTCAAACAAACCCGGATCCGTATGGCGACCGGAGGCCTGCTCGGGGCGGCGCAGGCCGGAACCTCGCATGCGCCCTGCTTTATCAAACCTAACGACTTCTCCCAGATATGATTGAACAGCAAGATTTCGAACGCCTCGCCCCGCTCGCCTGCCAATGGGCGAAAAGCCAGGAAGATTACATACTCAAACACGGTGCTCCTTTAGCCCGAGACCAGATTGCCGACGCCCGGCGCGCCGGAGTCGAGGACACGGCGCGGGTCCGCGTCCTTGTGGTCGACCGCATTCCGCTGCCCGAGGACAAAGAATTGGCAGATGCAGCCCGTCACGCTCAAATCATCACCGATGCCTCGAAGGCGGTAGCCATCGGTCATGGCATTATTGTCCGCGCCGATAGCTGGCAGAACCGGGAACTGCTCCTCCACCAGTTCGTTCACGTCGCCCAATGCGAACGCAGCGGCGGCCTTGAATTGTTCGTGAGCGAATACCTCATGGATCGTCGCGCCTCCCGCAATTTCAGCCTCGGCTCGCTCGAAGACGAAGCGCGCTCCCGCGCCCGGGAGATTTGCGCCACGCAAAAAATCGCGCGGCAACCAGCTTAACCGCCAGCGCCACCCAATCAGCCGAAAAGCGGTTTGTGCTTCCGTTTGTTGCGCGCGGTATCCGGCTCGGTCTTCATCAGGACACCTGCGTCCGTGACGTAAATCTTTGTCCATTGGCCGTCGGTCCCTTTGACTTCGGCACAATAGAAAACCCCACCGTTTGCTGGCGTGTCTCTTTCCACTTCCTTCACTTTTCCGGTGCCGGCGCTGGTTCGGATAGTCGCCTGGACCGGCGCAGGCACATCCTTCCAATTCACAATCGTGCCGGGACTCTTTTTGTGGCTCTTGGCGACGGCCGGGGAGACGAGTGCCAAAAATGCCAGGATAACCACCAGGGTTTTGCGGGTTGTCATGAGAAGTCTGAAGAATCGACTCACAGAAGCGGTAACTCCTCGGAGCGTGGGTTGTTGCGGTTTCCTATCGACGTTTTGCAGCGCGCGCGGCGGCCGCGATGATAATGCCGAGAACCACGAGACTTGCCCCGAGCCCACACAAGACCATCGCCGCGCCGGGCACCGACCTCATGTGTTGCGCCCAACCGAGCAGCAGCCCCAGCAAGCCGAGCGCTGCGATCGTAATGCCGAGGCCGACGAGCGCCTCGGAAGAAATCGCCGCGGTTTCAGGTCGATTCGATATTTTGGGCGCATTCATGTAACCGGAAATTAGGGAAGGCGCGCGCGGAATGCAATCGGCGCCTGCGAACTCAGGCTTTGCGCAGGGCGACTCGAACTCGGTGAACGCGTCCATCGTTTGCCTTTCAACGCCGAAAGCCGCCGCCTAGTCTAACGGCTACCATGTTTAAGCGCATCTTTACCGTGCTCCTGCTCTGCGGCTCCATCGCCCTGGCGGCGGACAACCCATCGCCAACTTCGCCCGCCCCATCCAGCCCGCCGAGCGAAGCTTCCATCAAACAGCTGCTCGAAGTCGCCCAGGCCCGCAAGCTGGTCGATTCCGTCATGGCGCAAATGGACAATCTCATGCTCCAGTCGATCGCGCAGGCTACCCAGGGCCAGAAAATTCCGCCCAAGGTCCAGAAAGAGATCGACCAGCAGCGCGGCGAGATGGGCGCCCTGATGAAAGATTTGCTTAGCTGGAGCAAGCTCGAGCCGTTGTACGTGCGGGTCTATCAGAAGACCTTCAGCCAACAGGAAGTGGACGGCATGATCGCGTTTTATAAAACCCCCGCGGGCCAGGCCGTGATCGCCAAAATGCCGGCGGTCATGCAAAACACCGTCGAGGAAATGCAACAGATGATGGGCCCGGTCATGCAAAAGATTCAGAAGACGCAGCAGGACGTCGTGGCCGAGATGAAGGCCGAAGGGAAGAACAAGGGTGGCTGAGCCGCGCTCGCTAATTTCGCTCGCCGAACCAGATTGCGAATACCCACGTCACCGCGGCGGCAAACCCGCCGAGCGATATGGCGACCAGAACCAGGAAGGCGATGTACTGCAGCAGTGTCAGCATAACTCCGACGAGGAAACGCCGCGGCACCTCCCGTCCAATTTAGTAACGCCGCGCGCCGGGTAAAGTTGCGCCGCGACGTATCAGTCCGTTCCGCGCTTCTTTCCCGAAACTTTCACGAGCTTGCGAAGACGCCGCGTGGTCTCGTCGCGATCGAGCTTGCTCGAAGCGACATCCAGAACCAACCGCTCCCACTCATCGCTGTCACGCGCCGGCTCGATTTCGTTGAGTCGCAACAAAACAATCGCGGCCATCATCGCCGTCCGCTTGTTCCCATCGATAAAAGGGTGATTGCCGCAAAGATAAAAGAGATACGCCCCGGCGATTTCGACAAGGTCCGCATAAGGCGATTTGCCCCCAAAGCTCGATTGCGGCGTTAACACGGCCGACGCGAGCAGGTTTTCATCGCGCACCCCATCCGAACCTCCAAATTTTCGCAGCGCTTCCGCGTGAATTTCGCGGACTATCTCCACGCGGAGATGGACACAATCTTCAGGCGTCGGGCTCACGCCAGTTTGCGCAACGTTTTCCGATAGTCTTTTGCCGTCTTCTTGATGAGCAAGCTGATCTCGGCCTTCGAAGGTCCTTTGCGAAGCGGTTCGAGAACGATCGTGCCGCTGTCGGGCATGACGGTGACGTTTACCTGGTCGCCGAGCTTCACGCGCGCCAGGTCCATGAGCGCGGCGTCGAAGATGATTCCCTGGGAATTGCCGATTTTCGAGATCGTCTTGGTCATGGCGTAATACTATGTTTTACGCCACTCATTTTCAACGAGAGAATCGATTAAACCTGTGAATGGCTCAGGAGAGGTTACCTTCGTCGATGAAATTCGCTCGGCTTGGATTGCTGCTGACGCTCGTTGCGTTGTTACCTTCTTCGCTCTGGGCGCGCGATGCGCGCGAGCAGGCGCGCATCGACTTTCTCATTCACGGCGTCGAGACCACAGCCAGGGTAAAGTTCATCCGGAACGGAAGCGAATACGACGGCGCGGCCGCCGCCTCGCATCTACGAATGAAGCTCGGATACGCCGGGGAACGGGTGAAAACGGCGGAGGATTTCGTGAAGTATTGCGCGTCGGAATCGTCGTTCACGCATCAGAAATACAAGATCCGTGCGACCGACGGGACGATGACAGACGCGGCCACTTATTTTCAAACGAAGCTGCGAGAGTTCGATGAAAAGCATTAGGCCGCACGGATGGGGATGGCAGGTGACTCTCCTGCCGTTGACTTTGCTCAGCGCCTGCACCTTGCAGGAAGGCAAGAAGGTGACGCAGGAAGTGGCGCCCCTTTATTCGGCGGACTCGCCGGAATTCCGGCAGGCGGCCGGATCGCTCCTCGGCGGAAACTTTGTCGCGGGCAATAACATCTCCACCTTGGTTAACGGCCGCGAAATCTTCCCGGCGATGCTCAGCGCCATTCGCGCGGCGCGCCGTTCGATCGATTTCGAGACCTATATTTTCTGGGATGGCGAAATCGCGAAACAAATGACCGAGGCGCTCGCGGAACGTGCCCAGGCCGGAGTGACCGTGAACATGATCCTCGACGCCCAGGGAACGGGCAAGATGGGGGCCGAAAACCTGGCGCGGCTAAACGCGGCCGGCGCTCACATTGTGAAATATCACTCGATCGTCTGGCTCGACCCGCGACGTTTCAATAACCGAAGCCATCGCAAGCTTTTGGTCATCGATGGCAAGATCGGCTTCGTCGGCGGCGTGGGCATCGCGGACGAATGGCTGGGCAACGGAGAGTCGCCGGAACATTGGCGCGACAATCATTACAAGGTCACTGGCCCGGTCGTGGCGCAGCTCCAGGCCGTCTTTATGGACAACTGGTTGAAGACTCAGGGCGAAGTCTTGCATGGGCCGGAATATTTTCCGCCGCTCGCGGCCACCGGTCCTTACACCGCGCAGGCGTTCAAAAGCTCTCCGCGCCAGGGCGACATGGACATTCACCTGATGTATCTGCTCGCGATAGCCTCCGCCCGGCACACCCTGCTGATCGAGAACGCTTATTTTCTTCCCGATGACCTGATGCGGAAGGAGTTGATCGACGCGGCCAAACGCGGAGCGAAAGTGGAGATTCTTGTCCCCGGCGAGCATATCGATCAAAAGGCAGTGCGGGCGGCGTCGCGGAAGCATTGGCCGGAACTGTTGAAGGCCGGCATCAAAATCTACGAATACCAACCGGCGATGGTGCACGTGAAGCTGCTCGTGGTGGACGGCGCGTTTGTCTCGGTCGGGTCCGGAAACCTGGATCTTCGTTCGATCCGGCTGAACGATGAAGCGAACATGAATGTGTTGAACCGAAGCTTCGCCTCGCAGCAAACGCGGTTGTTCGAGATGGACAAACGCCGCTCGCGCGAGATCACGCTGAATGAAACCGGCAAGCTCGGTTTCGCGCATCCGCTCCAGGAGGCGGCGAGCGTGATAGCGCCCGAACTGTAGCAGGCGGCGCTACTCGTAAGCGAGCGCGTCGCGGACCGACATCCTCAGGACGCGGTTGACCGACAACCAGACTCCGAGAACAACCAAGAGCACGCCCGCCGACAGCAATCCCAAGCCGACGCGTGAAACGTAGAGCGGGACCGCGACGTGCAAAAGCTGGCGCTCCGCCATGCCGTTGAGCAGCCGCGCAAAAAGGATCCCGCCAGCCACGGAAAGAATCGCGCTCAAGAACGCCACGGCGCCGCCTTCGACGAGGAAGATCGCGATCACCGAACGCGGCCTTGCTCCGATCGCACGGATGACGCCTATCTCGCGGCCGCGTTCGATCACGCCCAGGCACACGGTGGCGATGAGCGTGATCGCGCCAATCAGCGCGGAAGCGAGCGCGATCATTTTCATCACGCCGCCGACCACGGCGAAGTGTTCTTCGAGCGACGCCCGGAACTCGCTCTTCGTGTTCACCAAGCTGGGCGTGAGCCGCGCGTCGAGAAGCGCCTGCTCAAGCGCCCCGGCCACGAGGTCCTGGTGATCTCCCTGCGTTTTCACCCGCAAGACCGCTGACGCGTCGCCGAGTGCCGTGACGCTCTCGAAGGTTGGGAACGCCGCATAAATCACCGGCGATCCGATTTCTTCCACGATACCCGCCACGCGCACTTTCGTTTTGCACTCGCGAAATTTCACGGTGATTTCATCGCCCAGACGCAAACCGGGCTCCGCTTCCTGGACGTGCCGATTGATCACGACCGTGTCTGGTTCTGTCGCCGCGGGCCAGTGGCCTTCGCTCAGTGGCAATCTCAGCAATTTTGTTGCGACCGGATAACCGCACAGGAGCATGCGCCGGCCTTCGCGCACGGCAACCGATCCGTTGTCGTCGGCGATGAGATTCACGCTGGCGCGCCGAAACGCTTCGGCGATTTCCACGTCGGGCACACCGCGGGCGACCGCTTCGAGTTGCGCCGCCGGCGCCATGCGTTGCAACTGCACTTCGACGTCGTGACCGCGATTGGCCAAGGCCGCGTCGATCACGCGCATGAGGCTTTCGTAATTATTGTGCGTGGTCAGGAACAACGCCCCGCCCGCGGAAAGCGCTAACAAGGTGAGCGCGAGCCGCCACGGCCGGCGAAAACTATTGCGCAACGCAAAACTCCAGCGCCGGTCGCCTGGCACCCTGATCAGGCGTGACGTGAGGGCGATCGGCCCGCGCGGCGCGACGATGCCCGGATCCTGAATCGCCTGGCGCGGACTGATGCGCGCCGCGCGAAGGATCGGCACTGCCATCGCCAGCAGCGGAACGCCGAGAGCGAAAATCAGTTCCTGGAGGAGAAGCCCACGCGGCACGCTCCAATCAGCGACATCGATATTGAGCATCGTCTGGTGATATTTCACCACCCAGCGGCCGATGGCTGTGCCGGCAGGCAGCGCGACGACAAGGGCAAACAAAACCAGCGGCGCGACGAGCGCGAGGTATTGGCGGGCCAGTTGCCACGAGCGCGCGCCGAGCGTTTTCATGATGCCGACCTGCCGCACTTCGCGGCGCATCCAGAGCGAGATCACGCAGGCCGCGAGCGTGGCGCTGCAGACGAAGGCAAGCCCGGCGAGCACTTCGAGCACGCGCAGCATCGCGGTCATCAAGGCTGCGTGGGGATGGGTGTTGTTCAATACGTCCACCCGCAAGGGCGCGACGTTCTGCGCCTTCAGCCAGCCGCCCAAATCATCCGCAAACTCGCTGACATCGCTCATGCTCCCGCGCGTTTTCAGTTTCACCAGGAGCTGATCGAGATTCGCGCTTTGGCCGAGGGACGCCGCCACTGTCGGCGTGGCGTAGCCGTAAATCATCCGGTCCTGCGTGCTTGGCGCGACGGCCGGGTCGTGGACGAAACCGCTCAGCTTAATACTCGCGGCGTCGCTCGAGGGCGTGCGCACCCGCACCTGTTCGCCCTCGCGCACATCGAGGAGCGAAATGCCCGATTGCTCGATCAGGATGCCCGAGTCCGGCGCGGGCCATGCGCCGCCGCCATCGCGATGAACCAAATTCACTTTCTGGTTCGCAAGATCAGGGAGCACCGTGATCCGCATTGGAAACCATTCGCCGGACTTCCCCGCGATCCGGCTGAACACCGTCGCCCGCGCCTCGACATCCGAAACGTTGGGCCGCGCTCGAACCAGCTCGAGAAGCGGCGGTTCGACTTTGTCGAACCAAAGGACGATATCGGCGCCGTTCGCGAGCCGATAACTTTTCTCGATCTCCCGCGCCAGGACTGCGCGCGCGTTCAGCGCCGCGACGACGCCCGCCGTTCCCAACACCAGGATGACCGCGACGAGAAAAATCTGGAGCCGATGTTGCCGGAAATCGCCGGCAATCTTCCGCCATTGCGTGTTCATTCGCGCGCGGAATGATTCGCCTCATCGGCAGCGATGCGGCCGTCCTTCAACCGGATCACGCGGTGGGCGCGACTCGCCAGCTTGTCGTCGTGGGTCACAATGAGGAGCGTTTTGCGCTGCGCGATCAAGCCGTGGAAAAGCTCCGCAACGGCCGCCGATGTTTCGGAATCGAGATTCCCAGTCGGTTCGTCGGCGAGGACGATTGGGGGATCGTTGGCGAGCGCCCGGGCAATCGCCGCGCGCTGTTGCTGGCCGCCGGAAAGAGCGGACGGCAGCTTCGGGGCCTGGTCGCTCAACCCGACCAGCTCGAGTAAATCCTGGGCCCGCTTCCTCCGATTGGCGCCGGGAATTTTGCCGACGAAATCCATGGCGAGCAGAATGTTTTCCTCCACGGTGAGCGTCGGAAGCAGTTGGAAGAATTGGAAGACGACGCCCACGTTCCGCCCGCGCCAAAGCGCCATTTTATTTTCCCCGAGTCGGTTCAGGTTTTCGCCGGCCACGCGTACTTCCCCTTCTGTGGGCCGATCGATTCCCGCGATGAGATTTAGCAACGTCGATTTCCCGCTCCCGGATTTTCCCAGCACCGCGAGGAAATCTCCCGGCGCCATCCGCAGCGAAACGCCGCGCAACGCCGGAAAGAATTGACCGCCGCGCGACCCGAAGGATTTCGTAGCGCCCTCGAGCCGAATGATGTCCGGGTCGCGCTCCGCGTCTGCTGGGGCAATCATCGGCGCTGCAAGGTGAAGAAGTCCGCGCTCAAGAGCTTGCCGTTCGCGTCGAACTTGAACGTGCGCTCCTTCGTTCCGCGCTCGGTGGACCGGAATTCCATCTTCGCGATGCGGGCTTCGCCTTCGCGCTCGATGCCGGTGATCACGAGCTCGTCCGGAGCCTTCACTTTCACCATCGCCTGCATGAAGAAATCGGTCGGGCTGCCGTGTCCGTCCGGCAGATCGTCGATCGCGTACCGGTCCGAGAGTAACGGCTTGAGCGCTTTCCCATCGTGGATCCGCATCGCTTCCGCGAATGCGTTCATGAAATCGAGGATTTGTTTGTCCGGCGCCACGTCGGTCGCGAACGAAACGGTGGCCGCTTTCGCGTCCGGGGGGCCGGGAGTCGGGGCCGGCGGCGTGCCATGCAGCCAGCTCTTGAGATCGGCGCGAGCGCCAATCGCCGAAAGCAGAAGGAGAATAAGGAAGAGTCGTTTCATGTTGGGTGACGGTAGCTGACGGAGAGAAGCGATAATCGCTCCCGAATGAATGACCGCTAAAAGATGCGGATGGTTACAGGAACTTGCGGCTTTCGGTTTCCGCAAAGTTTCGGCAGACTCGCCGCCACCATTGAGCACGAGCAAGAGAGACGAAGAGATCGCTTCGGGGCTTCCGGAAAATCTCGATGCGCTGCCGCGGCTCGAAGGCTTTCGCTTGCGCGGCATCGAGATGACGCGGCTGGAGACGTTCATCGACGCGGCGTTCGCTTTCGCGGTGACCATGATGGTGATCGCGGCGGAACGGGTCCCCGACAACATCATTACGCTCCTGGCGGCGTTCAAGAATGTGCCCGCGTTCGTCGCGGGCATCGCCGTGCTCGGAATTTTTTGGCGAGGCCATTGGAAGTGGAGTCGGCGTTACGGCCTGGAAGATGGCATCTCGATCTTCATCAGTTGGGTTCTGCTAGTCACAATCCTGATTTATATCTACCCACTGAAGGCGCTTTTCGGGTCGATGTTTTACCTGTTGAGCGACGGCCGGTTGGGCCAGACACTCGGAATGCGCAGCATCACCCAGGTGCGCGCGATTCTTGCCATCTACGCGACCGGCTTCGCAGCGATCGCGTTCGAAATTGTCCTGCTTAACCTGCGCGCCTGGCAATTACGCGAGCCGTTGCGCTTGAACGAGAGGGAACGATTCCTGACGCGCGCGGAGATGATGGGCTGGAGCATGCCGGCCACGGTGGGCATCATTGCGCTCGTCCTGGCGTTCACTCTTCCGGCGGAGCAGCTCGGGTGGAGCGGCTGGATTTATTTTTCGCTGGTCGTGCTGGTGCCCGTGCACAAACGATTTCTCAGACGCCGGCGACCCGCGTGAAAACGTTTCGCCATATTTTCGGTCTGTTTGCCACGATGTTTATCCACGCGGCTACGGATTTATTGCCAAATTTCAAACAGTTCGTTTCAACCTGGGGTATCTAAGGAGGGAAAATGCTCGCCGAACAAGCGCTCGGGATTCTGCACGAATGGGTCCAATCGGAAAGTCTGCGGCGTCACTGTTATGCCGTGGCCGATTCCATGAAGCACTTCGCCAAACACAGCGGCGCCGATGCTGATCTGTGGGAGGCCGTCGGGCTTCTGCACGACATGGATTACGAGCGCTATCCGAACCAGGAGCAAAGTCCGACGGAAGGTCACCCATTCGTGGAAGTGGCGTGGCTGCGCGAGCACGGTTGGAGCGAAGAAGTAGGCCGGGCGATTCTTTCCCACGCCGATTATGCGGGCGTCGCGCGTGAGACGCCTCTGGAACGGACGCTCTACGCCGTGGATGAGCTGAGCGGATTTGTTATGGCAGTCGCGCGGGTGCGGCCATCAAAGAGCATCCACGAAGTCGAGGTCGCGTCCGTGAAAAAGAAGATGAAAGACAAGGCATTTGCTCGGGCCGTGAACCGTGAAGACATCACGCGCGGCGCTTCGGAATTGGCAATGCCGCTGGAAGAAGTGATCGCTGGGGTGATCACCGCGTTACAGGGCGATGCGGAACGGCTCGGACTGGCGGGCGAGCCGAAGCCGGCCGCCTGAAAATCGATGGTCACCACTCGCGAGTTCGGAATCGCTGATTGCGAGAAGGTCATCGCGTTCTGGGAAAAGATCGACGGCGTGGAAATCTGCGAAGGTGACACGCGCGAGGAGATCGGCGAATACTTGGAAAGAAATCCCGGACGAAGCCGCGTTGCGGAAGTCGATGGCGCGATCGTGGGTGCAGCGCTTTGCGGGCATGATGGGCGGCGCGGCTGGATCTATCACCTCGCGGTGGCGGGAGAGTATCGCGGACACGGAGTGGGCAAACAGCTCGTCGATGACTGCGTGGAGGGGTTGAGAAAGATCGGCCTGAAACGCGCCATCATTCTCGTGGCCGGCGATAACCCGGCCGGCCACGAGTTTTGGTTGCGGAACGGCTGGGAAGACATCGACGGCGCCATCGCGATGACGAAAGAGTTATAAATCTCTCCTCCCTCCAATTTGTCATCCTGAGCTTGTCGAAGGATCTCTAAATCTTTCTTCCCCGCTTCCTCGGAGGCCGGGCTCAGGGACAGAAAGATTTGGAGATCCTTCGACTTCGCTCAGGATGACAGGAAAAAAAGGTGGTGTCGGCCTACTTTGCCGGCGGCGTCGGATTCCGGTTCGGATACGGCGGGACCGGCGGCAAAACGTAGCCCTTGGTCTTCATATCCTTTTGGATCTCTTCAATGCCTCGATTGAGCTGCTCGTCTTCGCCGCGGAATTCCTTCGTCGGATCGTTGTCCACCACGATGTCCGGATCGACGCCGTGTCCTTCAATGACCCATTCCTTGCCATCCTTCGAATAAGGCGCGAACTCCGGCCGGAAGAGCTGGCCACCGTCTGTTAAGGGCAGCGGGTTCCGAATACCGACCACGCCGCCCCAGGTCCGTTTCCCAATTAACTTACCCAGGCCGTTCGCCTTGAAACGATATGGGAATATATCGCCGTCCGATGCCGAGAACTCGTTGCACAACGCGACCATCGGTCCCAGGAACGTCTGCGGCGGATTCGTCTGCGGCGTGCCGTTGCGCGCGATTTCGATCATCACCAGCGTGCGCCGGAGGCGATCGATCACCAGCGGCGATACGAAACCACCGCCGTTGCCGCGCACGTCCACGATAAGACCCTTTTTGCGGATCTGCGGGAAGTATTGCTTGGTGAACTCGTTCAGCCCTGGCTGGCCCATGTCGGGAATGTGGATGTAGCCCACCTCGCCATTGGTCTTCTTGCTCACTTCATCGACGTTCTTCTTCACCCACGCGAGATAGTAGAGCGGCGACTCGTCTGCAACCGGCACGACTGTTATGTCTCGCGCGCCATCATCGGCCGGTTTCGAGTTAACCCGGAGGATCACCTGCTTATCCGCCGTGCCAATGAGCGCGTCGTAGATATTCGCCAGCGACGAAACCGGGATGCCGTTCACGGCCAGGATGTAATCGCCCTGCTTGACGTTTACTCCGAGGGCCGTTAGCGGCGAGCGAGCGTGCTTGTTCCAATTCTCGCCCGGCAAGATTCTTTCGATCTTGTAAGCCTTCGTCGCCGGGTCGCGCGATAGCTCCGCGCCGAGAAGGCCGAGCTTGATCCGCGGCGTCTCCGGTCTTTCGCCGCCAGCAACGTAAGCATGGCCGTTATTCAGCTCGCCGATTAGTTCACCGATCAGATAGGTGAGATCGTTGCGATGGTTCACAAACGGAACCAGCGCGGCATATTTGTCGCGCATTGCCTTCCAATCGACGCCGTTCATGTTCGGCGCGTAGAAGAAGTCGCGCATGTGGCGCCAGCATTCGTTGTAGATCTGGGTCCACTCCGCGTGGCGATCGAGCTTCATGTCCAGCCCGGCGAGTTTTAACCGATAATCTTTCCCGGCCTTCTCGTCCTTGATCTCCAGCTTGTCTTTCGGCAGGTCGATCATCGCGTATTCTTTGCCGATCTTTACCAGCATTTTCTTCCCGTCGGCCGTGATTTCGTAAGTGCTCACATCGCCGAGAACCGTCTCCTTGCGGTCTTCCAGGCTGTAGGAGCAAAGGTGCCAGCGGCGGCTATCCGGACCACCCTCGTCATCCTCAGCCTGATCGTCGGCGACAGTGCGGCGCATGTAGAAAATCCGGTCGCTAACGAGCCGAAGGTTCGTGTAGTTCGCCGAAGGAATATCGAGCGCGATCAGGCGATCGTGAATCCCGTCCAGGTCTACCTTGACAGTAACAGGCTTCTTTGCCCCTGGTTCCTTGTCCTTATCCTTATCGTCCTTCTTCGCATCGTCGCCCGGCTTCTTGTCAGCTTTGGCCTTGTCTTTGTCGGCGTCCTTGCCTTTATCTTTGTCCTTATCGTCCGCCTTGTCCTTATCCTTGTCTTTGTCCTTCTTCTTTCCTACTTCATCGCTGCGCGGTCCGAGCGGGTTTTCGGTATCCTTTGAAAGCGTCACGAGATACACGCGCTCCAAATCGCGATACACGTTGTTAAAATCGGTCTGGTCGAAGATCGGCTTGAAATCGCGGCTCGAAGTAAGCATCAAGTACTTGCCGTCATCACTAAAGGTGGCGTTATCCGCCGAATACCAGTCGTCCGTTACCGGCGTTGA
>JBEEHR010000022.1:0-86327 GCA_041167505.1 Verrucomicrobiota bacterium | reverse complement strand
AAACAAATAAACGCAGATCACCAAGATCTCGCTCTCGCGGCTTAATTGACCGTGATGTTTCCGGCTAGACGCCTGCTATGGCTGGGAACATGGACAGCAGGCTAATCGTCCGGCGGAGCGACCGCGTCGGGCGGTGAAAGGATTTCGTGGACGCTCGGGGGCCGGCAGTGTGCCGGTGCAAAGTTCGGCTCCCTAAATATATTGCCGGCTACACATGTAGAAGCTTGCGTAGATAGCTTCGAGGACAGGGGTTCAACTCCCCTCGCCTCCACCCCTCTGATTTCAAGCACTTTACGCTTGATGATCCTGCCACGTAGGGACACAGGTAGGAACACGTCCCCCGAGAGAGCGCCATTTCAGGCCCGGCTTTTTTTGTCTGTGCGGGTCGCGGGCCGACATTGGGGTTGGCGGCAATCTTCAGCCTTGACCATCCATCGGGAAACAGGGGTGGGCCACCCCAGGTGACGCCATCCGAGGCCGGGGCGCCTGTCACCGAATCAGGTCGGTGCGTGAATTTCAATTGTGCTTAAGCAGACAACCAACAGAACCATCACAACCTGTTTTGACGGTTTTGCCTGTTCGTTCGAACGGTTGAAACTGTGATGGCCCGGCCTTTTAAAGGTGGGCCACCGACGTTTCGCCCTTCGTCGAGCTCAGTCACGGAGCACCAGATAGAGACGCTCGGATTTGGTGAGGAAGTCGACAAGCCAATCAGAGAACGCGCCCTCCCACTCGCCCGCTGGCATCACTGAGGTCTTCACGGTGAAGCATCTCTCGGCTGGGTCCGTCCAACTCAAATCAGAGGCCAAGAACGTCGTGCCGTCGGGCATCACAGCGACAGTGGCGACTGGGCCTTTAACAATGGCGTCCTGCGTCGGGCCCGGGCGAAGGCCGTACGCGATCTTGAGTCGCTGTTCGGTGGGTCGTTCAACATAAACATCGGGTCGACCGAGCTCGGCCGCAGAATAGAAAGCCGCGACCCCTTTTTCGCACATGATCTGGACGTCGCGGAGCCGGGCGAGGGATTGGTCGCGGGCTGAAAAATCCCTGGCTTGTTGATTCCGAAACTCTTTGCCGGCGTTGGAGAATTTGTCGTGATTCATAATTTGTTGAATATACATAGCGACCGTAGCGGACGGTCTTCGTCAGTTCGTTTCTGACGCGGCCGGATCACCCTGATGCTCTTGGGAAAAAAAATCGAAGAACTAACAGAGGACGACCTCCGAGGCTTGGTTGCTGCACAAACGCTGGAAGGACTGCGCCTCGACTTCAAGCGCGAGCTGCCGGCAGGCTCGTTTGAAGCAGTCCGCGAGTTTCTCGCCGACGTTTCATCCTTCGCCAACACCGATGGCGGTCATCTCGTTTACGGAGTCGAGGAAGACGGCGGCGCCGCGACAGAGATCAGCGGCGTCGTGGACGTCGATCGCGACGCGACGAAGCTTCGCCTCATTGAATCAATCCGGTCTGGTATCGCGCCCCGCCTGGATGGCGTCATCATGAGCCATGTAGCGCTCGCGGACGGGCCGCCTCAATTAGGCAAACCTCCCAGCCCTGAGAAGGTGTCATTTTGCGAGACCAAACGTTGATCGAGATACTCAATCGACCCCGCCAGTGCGCGGCCGATTGGCTCGTTATTCAAGCCAACGGTTTGGCGAATGAGGCGGAAGCGGCTCATAACCCGACCCTTCTCGTCTTCAGTTGCCTTGAGGCTCGAAATGCGATCGAGCAATTGTGGGCCGAATTACTGGCGGTCGTACATGGTGGCGCAGTCTCGAAAGAGCTTTTTGATCGGTGTCGGCGCCAACGTGATGGATTTCTCGCCGAAATTCACCGAGCAGAACCGCAGATTTACAAGCTGGCGCGCTTTGGAGCGCTGTGCTTAGACGTGGATACGAAATTTCCCTATAAGCCAATTGTGTGGGACCTGAAACGACTCAAACGATCATGGCAGGAACTGAGCCGATACTGTCACGCCCAAGCGGCTTCAACCGATACTTTGGATGATCCGAAATGGTTTATCATGGGTCTTTCTCTTGTTCGAGACGTCTACGGCTATTTCAAGGAACAGATGAGCGGCGGTGCGACGGCGGTGATGCGCCCTGAAGCAATGAATGATTCAACCCGCGGGATCTGGGAGGACTTCGCGGCCGGTACGATTGACGAGGCGCAGACCATCATTCGTTTGCGTCTGATTCAGCACGTTTAACGTGCCCTCTGTGGCTTAGGAGCGCGTTCCTCGGTCAAGCGTACATCCCGCTCACGCCAGCTTGTTCCAGGGAAAAGTGCATCCTCAACGAACCGTCATCATTCATCCAAAATCACCTAGGAAACTCGATGAATGACACGAGGGTGCCCCGACTAGTCCGCGACTATTCGGTCTTGTAGAGACAGCCCCGTTCCTGCGCGATCGCGGCCAACAACTTCGACTTAGCCCGCTGCTGCTTTTTGTCGTACCGCGTGAAGTCGATCACAGCGTGGGCTGGGAACGGCTGCGGGTCACCTCTCGCTTCGAGTTCGCAGGCTCCCGCCTCCGCGACGGAAACCGCCCAGACCCCGCAAGACTGGTAGCCGAGCGCGCCGGTGTAATGTTTCCACGAAGGTTCAGGCTCGATTTGATCGCCGTCATAGACCGACAGCAATCCCTCGTCCTTTGCTGACGGCCGAAAAGCCAGGCTCAAGAGATTGCCCTCTTGGAAGAAATCTGGGTGAACCTGACGCAGGAGCAATGTTTGGTCTTCCATTCTAGGGAGCCACTTCAGACGAAACGACGAACGAACGCGTAAAACGCGGCCCAGTCGTCTTCGCTCTCGATGTTGATGTCGGACTCGGCTGATTCGCCTGTGGCGGTATTCAAGGCGTGCATCTCACCGACGTGATCAGCGAGCGAAAACTCGGCGGATAGTCTCCAACTGCCGGCAACCCACTCGAGGAACAACCCACCATCTGGTGTGGCTGCAACATGTGGGAATGCGAGGTCATCAGGGAAAGTCGAAACCAACGCATCTGCCACCCAGCCGAGCTGCTCTTTTTCCAGTGCCTTTCCTCCGCCTTCATACCAGCCATCTTCCAGCGTGAGTAATTTCTCAATTTGGGCCGAAAGCTGATAATTGGGCAGCATGTCCATGTGATGGGTTTCGGCCAGTTTCTGCATCTTATCCCAAGCATCAAAGACGCCAATGCCCTTAACCTGAGTAAGGATTCTTTCCTTACCGCCCGCTGCCCGCGCAAGTTCACAAAAAGCTTCGGGCAACGGCGCCACGATCGCGCTTCCATCCTCCAATCGAAGACGGAAAGTTCCCTTTTCCCAGTCGGTCTCGCCAACTGTGCCGGAGAGATCAACCTCTTTCGTGTAGACCTTTTGGGCTGCAAGGACCAACGCCTTGCGACGTTCGGGCGTCAGGACTGCCGCCCCGGCCCCGGCAGGAGCAACATCGACGGATTCTCCTTCATGCAACGACCGACCGAACACGTTGAAATAGTCGAGGAGTTGTTTGGGGAACTGCTCTGGCAGCGGCGCGCCCGCTTCACTGGCGGCAACACACTCGGCAACGAGGTTCCTCGACTGCTCAAAATAACCGTCAATGCCCTGAAGCGCCAGCATGCCGACCGCCGTGACCCAGGACAGGAGTGGCCGAGCACTGCCTCCTTCGACTTGCTCGAGATGCAGGCTAAAGCTTTGCTCAAAGCCTTTGGGAACACGTTTCCGCTTCGGGTGGTCAGCCAGGTAGAGATGTTTGGCCAATTCCACCACGAGCTCTTCGTACGCAGCCAAGTCTCGCGCGACCTCCACAGGCAACGTGTGTTGATCGAAGCGCGGTCCCGCAAACCGGGGCTTTAGAAATTCCTGCTTCATTTGTGGCTACGGTGTTTGTGAGGGAGAACGAACTTCCGTTCAATCTCAAAGGGAGAAAACCGAGGGTTGAGGTGCTCCTTCCAGAAATTAACCGTCGGAATTGTACCACGCCAGACCCGGATAGCCAAAGGGGGCAGGACCCCAAAAATCATACCAGTCTCCCCGGCAACCAGTTCACCTTTCGAGTCTTCTTACGCCGCGCGGGCCGCCAGGAATGATCTAAAGTGATCCTCGGAGATAATCGAGATGCCGCTTCCCCCGTCACGCAATGCCACCGCGCGCTCGATCTTGCGTCCGTAATTGGAATGAGCCCAGTCGCGGCTCGCGAAGACCCCGATCACCAAATAATTTGTCTCCCGTGTCGGCGCGGAATCCCCAGGAATGCCATTTCGAGATTCGATGGCGCCCATAACGGCTTTGCGGGTGCCGTACGCAAACTTCCCCGTGATGACGAAGTTCCGTTCAGGAAAGATGACTGGAGTTGGAGCCGGCTCGCAAAACGGGAGCGACGTCGAATAAGTTGCGCCGGCCTCAACATCCTCTTTGTGCCCGCAAAGCGCTTGCATCACCGTCTTCAGCTCTTCGCGCTCCTCTTCGTCACACACTCCGTCAGCAAAAATGCGCTTAACCCGGTCCAGAATATCAGTGAAAGGCCAGATCGGTTCATACACTGCGAATTTTGCGACGTACTCAGCGAAGAAACGCGCCTCCTCTTGAGTGACTTCACCGTCGGCGAGAATGCCGGCGCAGATTCCTGACAATTGGTCGATGGCTTTGGAGACGTTGTTTTCGAAGTTCGCTTTGAAGAGCCGCCGCGGCTGACCGTCGGCATCCTTGGGCGTAGTTAGGACGTAGGAGCGCATGACTGGGAGAAATCGAAGGCTTCAGAAAAGCACATCGACCCAGCACTGCCCAGCTTAATCGAGGGGAACGCGTTCGGCCGCACTCTCCCCCTTGGAGCGGCGACCCCGAGCCGCGCGCGCCAGGCACCACGCAGGATTCGGAACCCCTCCTCCTTGACGAGTCGATCGGGTGCAATTTTGTTGACTCTTGAAACAATACGTATTATTCGCTCTCTTACGATAGATAACTATACATATGATTTCAAAACAGCGAAAGCGCACGCACGGCGGAAAACGAAAAGGAGCAGGTAAGAAATCTCAGGGCAAAGCCCCTTACACCGTGACGCTGACGAAGACGACGGTGGACGGAGTAAAGAAAGCGCAGGCTAACTTTTCGGGTCTTTTAGATCGGCTGCTTGATGAATGGCTTCAACGGGAAAAAGCCGCTTGAAAATGCCCCGGCCAGAAATAGAGAGCGAGCATGCGCACCATGAACCCTAACCAAGAGTTTCAACCAACGCTCCTGGGCACCCCGGTAATTTTCCAAGGCGAGGGCTCTGGAATGATCACAGACGAGAACGAAACCGAGATTTATATCGAATCCGATTTCTTTACCGGCTGGATGCTCAAAGCCGAGTATTGGGAACTACTCGGCACCGACGACTAACGCGTCTGTTTCCGAATCAATTTCCAGCGGAATGGTCGGCCACTGCAAGGCGATCATTGTGCAGGACGCCTCTATATGTTTGAGCAGCGTCTTAAACGAAGCCGGCGCGGTGTAAATTTTGTCCCGAAAGATGTCGATCGCGTGACAACGGGTATGCAATGGCACGCCGTATCCTTTCAAACGCGATTCCAGCATCCGCATGACCAAGACCGTGAGATAGTCGCCGACGGTGAACTTCTGCGCCGCTCGAGCTAAGGACAGATTTTCGTTCTTGCCGGTATTCAGGATTACCGCCCCGACCTTTGTGGATCCGCGATGCTCTATGGTAAACACCAATTCAGGCTGCACACTCACGCGGACACCGCTAATCATCAGGGGACCCCAGCCACCTTCCGGACGATGAATGTGCTGCGCGTTCTTACACTCGATCTGATCCGCCAGAGCCGCCAGGTGCCTCAAAGCGGCCGCGCTTCGGATATTGTCGCCTTGCTGCCAAGGGTTCTCGGAATGGTGGGACTCGGCATCAGCTGCACGCGCGTTAAGAAAACTGGTCGATATCCCTTCGGGTTCTAAAGAACCGGGGAAGGCGCTGCGGACCCGGCTGTAAGGAATCATTATTGCCTTTTGAGCGAGTTTCGCCTGCTTTGTAATCGTCAGCTTGCGCGACGGGTCAGCAACGACGTACTCGGCAAGCTTCGTTGCTGAGATCCGGGGCACCAAATTCACGACATGATTTGGAGTCTCGATCCGCGTGGCCGACACATTCGGGATTTCGTTAGCGACGCCTTGAAGCGTTCCGTCGGAGGAGGGGCTGTTGCTCATAATTTTATATCGCGCTCTTGCCGAGCCCCTATACGTATCATTTCAAGTTGCTGAATAGCAACAACAAAACACTTCTAATTGTAGCGTCGCCAGTCGGGAGCCGCTATGGATTGCGGTCCGCAACAGTCGCGTGCGACGGGCCGGATCGAGTTTGATCTTTTTGCGTCTACATGTTCGACTGAACAGGTGCACGCCAGGCAGCTTCAGAACGCCCTCCAAACGCTCAGTGAGTCGATTAGCGAAACGGAGAAGGTCTTGAAGGCTATGCGCGCCGAGCATGATCCGCTGGCCACCCATATTTTCGTTTCACGTCGGCAATACCAAACGATGCCTGACACCAAGAGCGGCAAGCGCAGAGAGATAGCGGCTCGGCTGAGTTGGCAAACATCTTGCGAGCTGGGCTTTCGCGGAACACTCGACGAATGGGAGCGACTCATGGGCGCGGCTTCGCGGCGTTAGTCTTGCGGCACTTCGAGGGTTGCGTCTGAACGAGCGCGCTCGATACAATCGCCTCCCATGACCGCTCAGCCAAATTTCGCGGAACTGAAGGGCTACACCGTTCTTCTCATGAACTATCTTCACGAGAACCGGCCGGAAACCGCGAAGAATCTCTCATACCAATGGCCAGTCGAGACTATGAACGTCTTGAGTCTTCCGGCGCTCATGATCAATACGACCTCCGGGGTTGTCTGGCGGCGCGATGTACCCAACCACCTGCTGCGAAAAGAGGACCGGATCAAACCTTGGTCGAACGACGACTGGGCTTTCATCGTCGTAACAAAGAGCGAGCGCGAGGAGCGAGATGAACGACAACGGCTGATTTATCCAGGCGTCGTTGAAAAGTGGATTGTCATCGAAGTCTTCGCTGAGTGGCAGGACGCGGTTCGTGAGGCTGTCGGCAACGCCTTGTCGCATGTTGTGACCCAGCCGTTGTTGGATGGCCTGCGCAACATCAAAGACAAACCGAGCCGGCCAGATTGACTAAATGGCCAAGCGCACGACGGGATTGTCTACCACCCACTAGACAAAACCCCGGTCGGACGAAAAAGAAACTCGACGACCAACGTTGAGCCTGTCCCGCTGTCGGTATAATGGCAGCTCTCCCCGACAAAAGTTTCGCCATTCTACGGGCAACCCGAATCGGCAGTTGGCAGCACGTCCAAAAGGTCGATGCGGAACTGAGCCGGAGCCTTCGCACGCCGACGCCCAACTGGGATCCTGCGCGGAGCGCGCTCAACCGAGAAACGGTGAGGATTACCGACGTCGAAGGAAGGCCGCTCACACTCGAGCAACGGATCAGGCAATTGATAGGCCCGCAAAAAATCCGTAGGAACGCCGTGCTCGGAATCGAATTGCTTTTCGCATATTCGCCAGAGGCTGACGCCCATCTCGACAAGACGAAGTGGAGCCGGGCGAACGGCGCGTGGTTGGCGCAACGCTTTCCCGGGATGCTCGTCAAAAAGGTCACGCACGGCGATGAGACAACGACACACGAGCAGGCCGTCATTGTCCCCTTCCACGGTGAGACCAAAGCTGGCGAACCGAAATTAAACGCCCGCGGGTTGATGGGTGGCCGCCGGAAGATGCGGGAACTCCAAGACAGCTACGCAGTCATCATGGCGCCCCTCGGTTTGGTGCGCGGCATCTCAAACTCCGACGCGAAATTCGTACCGCTGAAACAGCTTCGCCGGGCTGATCACCAGCAGGCTGAATTGGCGCAGAAAGCGCTCGATCTGCTCACCCAGGAATTTCCACTGCCCGACTTGGGACCGCAGTTCGAAGACGAAACTGATGCCGTTTACCGGGCCCGGCAAAGGCGACAAATCGCGATGGCGCTCGCCGATCACCAGGCGCTGGTCAAAGAGGCCGCCGAGTCTCTCCTGCGGTTCGCCCACAGCACGCTCAGGCACGCAGGAACGCTCCGGCGCTTGAAAGCGGTGCAGCGGCACCTCAAGATCAGGGACGAGGAAACCGCGGCTCTGAAACAAGAGCTGCTCGAGGCTCACGCCGAAATCGTACGGTTGACGGGCGTTCAAGTTGACAGCCTTCGCAATCACGCTCCACGGCTGAAGGCCAGTGCCGGTATGGAAATGACCTAAGCGACCTGCCACTTTCAAGGCCTTGACTCCGCTGGCGCGTAGCCTTGGTCCCGGATGCCCTCTAAGAGGACCTGGGGGGACGCCTAACCGAACGGAAGGGAGATGTTATTTCCTGGTTCCAATGTTGCCTGTTCGTGGCGCGGGTGCCGAAGAGCGTTCGCTTTGTCGGTGTAAGCGCTTCAGAATGTGATCTGCGGCGTTCGATGAACGCCGGGTGGAAACCCGAGCCTCGTCGATCGCGCGATCCTGCGCAGGCTTGTTGGAGAAGATCCGCTGTAATGTTGAGCTACTCATGGGATGATTAAGATACGAGCTTGCTTGTTATGTCGGATGTAAGGGCTTCATATTCGACCCGTTTCATCATTTCAATCAGAAAATTCCTTAATTCTTCGGCCCGGCCCTTGTTGAAAAAGCCGGTTTGATCGCAATCCAAGGCCAGTATCATAGCAGTAGCCGTTCCGTCCATCTCCAATCGGTGCTTGAAGGCGATCATGCTTTTCAAATATTCGGATTGGCCGGGCCGAAAGTGCTGGAATTGTTCGTCTGCTAGGCAATCGGCGACGTGTACGATGCCGGTCGTCGAGTGAAAGCACTGAACGACCGTTGAGTGAATGCCCTCAGAGGAATTTGTGCGCATGGCCTCGGGATTTGGATTAATGCAGTTGGCCTTCTCGCCGTCCCAGGAATATAGAGGCACCATCTCATTCTGCTGGCAATGATAAAGGGCTATTCGAAGCTTCGCTCCTGCCGGCAGTTTTCGTTGCACGAACTCGTAAATGGCATGGACGTTGTGGAAAACGTACTGATCAGAGGCGAGTGCAGCGAGGAATTCCTTTAAAGTTATCGCTTTCGACCGAGAGAGTTCGCGGAACACTTTCACTTTTTTCCCCAAAACTGAGCCGATTTGGGTCGAACCGCGCACCCAATTATCAAGCTGTTTTTCCGTAGCCTCATGAGCCGCCCTGAGTTTGGCCAGTTCATCTCTATCGGTTGTGTCATTGCAGGTCCGTGCCCACTCCGCAAAAATCCCACATGTTCCCCATGTCGCGGCCAAAAGTAATCCATATACGGCCCCCACTTCATTCGTTGTCCACGTTACCGGCTTCCATGGTTCGAACCAGCCTATCGTCGCGGTAGTAGCCACAGCGAAGAAATACGCGAAACCCTTTGCGGTACCGATCTTCCACCCGCCGGTGGATAGCCATTTTCTCGCGGCCTGCCGAAAAACGACAGCCAAGGTCCACAAAACCGCCAAAGCGAGACTCCAAACAACCACATGAATGTAGTCGCCAAGGAGAAAATCCGGCTGCGGAGTTGGCGAAGGGCTTTGGCTCGGATTTTGTCCTGCGGCCGAGACGGCTAGGATTGCCCCAAAAAAAATAATAGGGATCGTCGTTTTATGTTTCAGTGCCGGGGTGCCTCGTAGAAATCGCCTGAAAGCTGGAGAGGGGAAGTGTCTCCAAGCCATAAGAATCTTTGGTGACGGTTCTTTATGCATAACAGCTAGCCCCACGTCCAGTGGAAAGTGAATAACCGGTGAATAACGTGATCTGAGCCACCGAGGGGCCCGCCCGCCTGGAAATGACTGAGACCACCCACGCACACTTTCAAGGCCTTCAAGTCGACACCGCTGGCGCGGGTCGCCGTGTTTTTCCGATGCCGTCCCGAGAGGTTTTGTTCCTGTGCTTTTCTCGCCTGCTGCTTGACTCGGTTGGCTGCCGGGTTCGGCAGCGAGGTCCTGAAGCCAGGAAGCAAAACCGCAAATCGGGATGAACACGGCCGCCAAATTGAATTTCAGATCAGACGACGGGCTGATCTCCGTCCTCACGACCACAACGGCGAGACGCTTTCCGCCCCACAACTTTCCAGTCGTTGTCTTACAGATGCGCGCGAAACCAGGCACGCGCGTGTTGCGTCTCGGCGACGGGACGGTCGAGTACATGCCTCGCTATGGTGAAGTCGCCGCGTTGTGCGCGGCCTTGGGCGTGACATTTCCAGCCCGGCTAAAAGACAAACCTGTCGCGCGTCGGCTGTATTACCAGGAGATAAACGCCACACGGTTGTCGGCGAGGAAGGGGAAGCAGTGGATCACTGCTAATCACTTGGGGAAGACTCCGACAGAACCTTGATCGCAGGCAATTTGCCGGTCATTGATTGCATCAACCGTAAAGCTTCCGGACTCTGGCTAAATCGGCTAAGCGCCGAGTTAAAATCCTCGAATTCCAGCTTCAACACGCCGCGGTGCAATTGAATCTGCGGCTGTGAAAACTCAGATGGGAACTTCCGCTCCAAAAGCCAGGCAGATGCTTGCCAATTACCTTTGTCTGCCGCCGCTTGAACATTCTCTATCTGTTTCTGGATGAAAGCAGCCTCCGCATTTTGCACGTCAGCGTCGAACTGAGGATCGTTCTTCCGCCACTCAGCAATGGTCGAATGATGAACCTTCACTTTCCCGGCCGCTCTGTTCACGGAAAGCCCCAACGCCACCAGCTTGCAGATCGCGGCCCGCAATTGCGGCGTGTTCTTCGAGGCACTGCGCTTCATCGTTCGATTGACAGAATAAGGGCTGTCACGCTCAAGTTCCAGTGAATAGAGTTGGGCCTGGCTTTGAAAAATAATATCTTTTACAGCCCCTTGTTGATCGGCTTCGGTTACCTGCTTCTTATTCCGCTGTTCGGCGTGATTTACTCCCTCATGCCGGGTGAATTTTACCATGCAACGGCAATCCACGAACCCACAACAAAAGCGGCATTAAAGGATCTGTGTCAGCTTTTTGAGCATGATTTGCGCGCACTGGGGGCTGTGACGGCACGGGATAGCACCGCAACGTTTCACTTTGAACAAGGAAGCGTCGTCGACATTACGCCACAGGTAAACGGCTTTAGCTTAAGAGTACTGTGCTTCGAACGGGAAGGAATAGGCTGGGAAGGCAAAATTTCAGTTCGCTCGCTGCTGGTTGACGTGCTGTTTGGTTCGAGTTACCGCACAGACCCTGAAGCTATCGTAACAGCAATATCACTCCCAAAGGGAGAAGCGATTAATCTTGGTAGTTCGCCGCGGTTCGGTTTGGCACCGCAAACGCTCAAAGCTTTTGAATCATATCGGCGGTCCATCGAAGGGTTTCCCAGCGGCGGGATGGCTCATGTCATGCGTATGAGCTACTTCAGTGCAGTAACAATTGCTACAGTCGGTTACGGCGATATTACGCCGCTGACCGATCGTGCGCGCCTGTTATCGGGACTCGAATCGACATTGGGCGTGGTATTTGTTGGTTTGTTCCTTAATGCACTCGGAAAGAGGATCGAGCAGGCGTACAGCGGAAAACCTATTGCGCCCAGATGATTTGGACGAGGCTTCAAAGCACCAGACCGAAAAGAGGATCAACCAAAGTAACTTGAAGGGGCCACGCAAAATCGGCCGGGATACGCCGGCCAAGGCATGCGAAATCGCGAGAGCAATTGGTTGCTCCCCGGCGATGATCACAGCCTCGAAGGATTGGGGCTACGTCTTTCAATATGGCAGCATCACCACGGTCCGACATTACCTCGCCTGGCGCGCTGCCAACCCGGATTTCAGAACTACTGCGTACGTCAGAAAGCACTCGAAGACGGTGCGGGAGCGTTTAGCAAAAGGTCATTCGCAGCGACGGCGCAGGCCGCGTCATCAAACATCTTGAAGGTGCGCCGGAAAGCCGAACTCTCCCGTGATCAGAAAAGTCGGAATAGGCACCGTCGGGTTTCCACGCGGCGCGCCAACGATGAGACTTTGCGTTATCCGACGGAAATGACCGGCGAGATCGGGCTGAACGTTAACGAGATCAATTCTCTCAAGAAAAAGGGATGCCCATTTTACGGGAAAAAAACCTCGGTGAAGTGGGTTCGACTCTTTCTCGAGAAACTGACTGGGGCAGACGCGCTGATATCATCAGCAGCGCAAACTAGTGAACGGTAAACAACTCGCGCTACGATTCGCGGGTTCGATTTCGGAAAGTTTTGAAAACGGTGCGCCTAATTTGGAGACGGGGACGGTTTTGGCTTCCGATTAATCTTTGGCTCTTCTGGGCGGCTGTCTCTTTCCTCTTCAAGTGCTTTGTTAAGCTTTATAGCTTCAACGTTCACCCTGTTCAGCAGCTCGGTCGTGGTTTGGAGTTGCTCCCGCGCAGCTTTATTTTCGGCTGCGAGGCTGTTCGCGTTCTGAACCAAATCACTTTTCTGCTTCTTCAGGAGCGCAACGTCGTCTTTCAGTCGCCTTCGTTCCTGATTAAAATATCCACTTAGTATCCCGGCGAGAACCGTTAGAGCAGCGAGTACGACGGGAAGAAGAATGGATAGATAAACTGGGCGTTGCCACCATCGTCTTTCCAATTCCTGGATTTCGAGGGCCAGCTTTTGGCGCTCAAGATCATCTTTGCTGGGCAGCTGGGAGTTTTTCACAGGAAAGTGAGGTCGGAGCGGCTGTTCCCCCCGGATTTACCGCTCCGACCGAATCCAGTTCCCAGTGAGGGGAATCAGACCGGCTGCGAGCTTGACGGGTCAGCGGCCGAGTCTCAAGCGTCAATTTTGATGGAAGAGCGCCCCCGGGGGGGAAGCCATCGCGTAGGCAACCTAGGAACCGTCCTCCGCTGTAAGATTGCGGCGTCCGTCGCTCTCACAATCGCCTCCCAGAAAAATTAAGTTGTCGAATTCCGTCGGGCTGCGTACTGGGGGTGTATCGCTGCGCAAACAGCGATCGCCAAATCTTCAAGGTTCGGAGTAGTGACCCGGGCTGGCGTAAAACTAAAAGAGAGAAATAGCCTGTGTGTGGATAGCTCCGACTTCACCGTTGGAGCGATAAGGTTTGCGCCTTCTACACACAGGCTTTTTTTGTGCAAAAATGAAAACGAAAAAGACAGCTAACCGTCCTGGCACCAACATCGCACAGGAGAACATCACCATCACACTTGACGCGCTCTCATCGAAGCTGGTGCGCTGGTATGCAGAGGAAAATGACCGCGACCCCGTCGATGTGGCGAACGGAGTGATCGCGGGCGAGCTCGGGCATCTCCGCGAGGAGGAGGAAAGCGGGTTCACTGACGATAGCCCTGAGCACGTCAGGGAATACGTGATGGATGCCATTGGTCGCCGGCGCCTTGATGAAGCGAAAAGGGGCGGACCGGGAATCTTGCGACTCGATGGAGGGGGTTTGAGCCACACCGAAAAGGCGATTCTGCATCTTCAAGATGCCGTCGCGGAACGATTCGGTCGTGACTTCAACGCCGACAGCGGCCGAGGGACGCTCTACATCAGCCACGATAGCGTTAGCTTGACCAATCCACAGTCGAGCATCGTAGCGCAGCGCGCCAGCTCGATCGCGCGACAGCTGGGCCTCTCAAGGGTAGTTGCTCGATAGAACAAAAGGGAGGGCGCGAGCCGAGATCATACCTCGGCCCGCGCTCAAACCTTAAAAAAAGGTTACCAGATCTCGGGATGATTAGTATGAGGAAACATTATGAATGAAGTCCTGGCAGCCACCGCATACCACGAAGCTGGCCATGCAATCGGTTATATCTATCTTCCGCTCCCGCTCCCACTGCGACTAGTGTCAATCAAAAGGAAGGGTCATTCGCTGGGCAGAGTCGAACCGGGTTTCAATGTCAACCTGCCCTGGTCGCCGACCGAACGTCGGGACATAATCACTATGCTACTCAGTGGTCGACCCGCCGAACAAAAAGGGACGGGAAAAAACCTCCATTTTGAGACCGACTATTTCTACGCGTTACAGCTTGCGCTGAATGGCACACATCAAGATAAGGAAAGCGCTGTCCAATTAGTGAACGAGTGCCACCAACCCGCCGGGGAACTCCTCCTTGCGAACTGGGCCGACGTTGATCGACTGGCCAAAGCCTTAATCGAGCAGCGCGAAATGACCGCTGAGGAAGTGTTTGCCCTATTAGAGCTAAGCCGCACGCTTCCATTGTCGGACTAAATTGACCGCCGACACTTTCTTCTGGCCCTCAACGCCGCTGGGCTGCGGCCGCGGCATAACAGGTTTGCTGTGGAGCACCGGTCGCGCTGCTTGCGGGATCGTAGAACCAGCAAGCTTCGCCTTGTTCTCGAAATACTCATCCGCAGGAATGTCGCCGCGTTTGTGCGACTCCTCGTTTCTCTTCTGTAGAACCGGGCGCAACTCTTCCTTTTCCGAATCGGTCCCTTTCTCGAAGACGCGGAGAGCCTGCTTCAACGGGAGTTTGTGCACCGTCGATTGAAATGGCGTCAAGCGCGCGTCCGCGAGCAAACGTTGCGCTTCTGACCTCGTGATTTTTCCGTCCAGCACTGCCTGACGCACCGACATGTCACCCGACCGCGCGGACTTGATCAATTCCGAATGCAACTTCGTTTTCTCAGCTTCGGCGTGGGTCTTTGTCAGTCCTTCGTACTGTCGCTTATGAAGCTCATACGCTAATTCTTGGGCTGGCGTGGCCGTCATTGACTTCGGCGCCGGCATCACGCCGATCAGCGGCAATACCTTTGCAGTTGGCGTTTTCCCCTGCATGACCCCGCGGATCCAGAAAGGGGTGAATGCCTTCACCACGTGTAGGCCAGACTGAAGCGCCTGGGTAAATGCGTTTGCCTCTGGATCGCGGACCTGCACCCCGTAGTAGTCCTTGTTCTGAATCAGATCACCGAAGATCGAAAGCAGCGGGTGGCTTTTGTGCAGAAGAGTGTCCATTGGGTGCCGCGCGTACGCCCAGATATCCTTCATATAGCTCGGAAGAATCATCCTTGTCGGATTGCCGGCCTCATCCACGCCGCCGTCTCTGAATGCCAAGAAATCTTTCCCTTGAGGCGCGGTGCCCGTGAGCGCATACGTCAGCGCGCCGTTCATCGCCGCCGAGGTCACCAGCAGCGAAAGCGTATACGCCACTCGATCAGGAATGTCCTTGGGCAGGCTGCCTGTCTCGTGCCAGTCCTTTACGAACGTTCCCACGTCCTTAAGCGCACCGCCGAGTTCGGCGATCGTGCCGCCGGTCCAACCTGGCGCGCGGACCAGCGCCTGGACGACGTTCTTGGCCGTGTTGTTGGCGAAGAGCCGATCATAGCGGACCTGACCTAAGCGCGCATCCACCCGGTTCCACGCGTCGCGAAACTCAGGTGCCAAGTCCTCCAAAGCCTTTCCGGGATTCTGTTCGATGATTCGCCAGGCTAGGTGCGCAAACACCCCGGCTTTTTGTCGCGGCACCAATTCTTCCATGATCGGTTTCGCCAGCAATTCAGTGAACGCGACTGGTGAACGCATTGCCGCCCTAACCTTGTGGCCACTCAGCCAATCGCTCAACACCTTCGCGCTTTGCTCGGTCTTCATTCCGCGCTCCAGTTTGAAACCGGCGCCTGCAAGCTCCGTGGCTCTCACAATTTGAGCAACGCGAGGATCAATCACGCCGTCCGGGTTCCGCCAGGCATTCAAAACTTTGTCACCCGTAATTGCGGTCTTCGCAAAAGCGGTCGGGTAGTCCTTGGCGGTGCGGGCTAAATCGTCGAAACTTCGAGTGCCCCGCATTACTGAATGAATGTCTTTCAGCAGGTTCGCGCCGGCGGAGACCTGCGCTTCCATCGTAGTGAAGCCAGCATGGAATGCACTGCCCCATCCCAGTTGCGATTGGTTCAACGCGTTCGCGGTTGCCATCCATCCCGTGTAGAGCTTTCCGAAATACCGGTTGTTGTAGAGGCTCGACGAAAGATAATTGTTCACGATGTCGGCTACCGGTTTCGTGGCCCATCGTTCGCCCACCTTCTCCAGCATCCCGGTCTCCTCGTTCCGATGCCAGATCGTGCCGTACCTGTCGTTGATCTGCGTCCACTCATCCCGATTGAACCCGCGACGCAGTTCCTGCTTCATCGGACGGCCGCTGTTGTCGAACGCGACCAGTTGCCCTTTCTTTTCCCAAGTCCGAAATGCCTGGTTCGCCATGATGCTCTTATCCATCTCGGCGAGCTTGCCCATTACGAGGTCAGCCGGGTTGTTAGAGATCGGTCGCAACCCAACCTCCACGGCGGTCATAATGTCATCGAAGACCTTTGCCTTGCGGAATGACTCCTTACCCTTCATCGGCGTCCGGACCAAGTACGAGAGCATGTCCTTCGTGCTGCCTTGTCCGCCTTCGAGTAGCTCATCAGCTCGCGCCTTGATCGCGGTTTTCAATTCCGCAGACGCAGCGTTTACGTCGAAGTCGTCCGGTAGCTTGCCTGCTTCCCGAAATTCGCCCATCGCCTGGTTAAACGCTTCGCGTGATTCCCGCGTCCACATCCCCGGAAAATAGTTTTCGCGCACGGATTCCAAAGGTGCGCCGGCCTTTTCGAGATGGTCAAGCCGTTCGATGAACATCGCGTCGATCCGGTCCGCGACTGATTGCAGGGCCGGATCCGTCATCTTGCGCCCCTGCGACATGTCCGACATGAACTTGATCCCGGCGTTTTCCGTGAGCGGAACATCTTCGCGATGCACTCCAAGCTTCTCGAATGCCTTCCAGTCAGGCTTGAGCTGGTATGCGCTCACTTCCTGTCGGTGGTGCATTTCTCCAAGCCGCCGACCGAGGTCTACCGCGGCCCGCACATGCTCTGAGCTCTGCGCCGTCGGCAGAAGGAGCGACTGAATTCCTGTCTTGATGTCCTCGGCGACGTTGAGCCCGGGAACCAAACGAATGGCTGCCCTTCTGAATGAGCGTTTCTCTTCCGGCGTTTCACCGGTCGGGACAGGAATCTCTGTGGACTCAGGCTTTGCCATTCGCACAATGCCGTCGTCGTCGATGCCGGTGATTCCATGCTCTCCAAGTTTTCCTCGCAGCCGACGGAGCGCTGCAATCTTCAAATTCGAAACGCCCTGCTTAGCGATGTCGAGATCCCGCGCGATAGCTCCCGGGTCATCACCCGCAGCGAGTCGCGTCATCACAGTGCGCATTTTCGCCGGCAACGCATCGATCGCTTCGTGCAAGACCTTGATCCCTTCGTTGTAGGCGGCATGGTCTGCCGGCGATCGACCGGCTTCGTCGGGGAGTTGTGATGCCCGGGTCTCGTTCGTCTCGGCGGAGAGTGGTTCGTCTAGCGTCGTCTGTTCAGCAATCCTGCTCTGCTTGCGATACAAGCCGCGGAGCTCGTTGTTGATCGCCACGCGCGCGAAAGCTTCAAAAGGGACGCCTCGCGAAGAATCGAAAGCCTTGGATGCGCGTGCCAGCGCAATGCGCGCATGCTGCGCGACATCTTTCATGTCCACGCCAGAAATGTTCCGATAACTCGACGCAATCCTCTCGGCGAGCGGCATCGCGTCCTTGAGGCGTTGGATCGGTAACTTCGCTCCGTCAATACGCGCTTGTTCCCGGTCCCTAGCGGGATCGGCGGCATCGGGGCGAGCCATAGCCAACGTGCCCGATGATTTCACCTCGCTCTCGAATCGCTCCACTTCCTTGATGTGCTCCAAAATGGCCTTCGACGGGTTTTTGATCCCACGGAGATACTCGAGGACGTTCGCAAGGTGCTGACGCAGCCGCTCCGTGAGGCGCACAGGCTCTTTGAATTGCTTGAGCGCCTTCTCGATTGCTGCGGACCGTTCGGGCCCAAGGTGGACTTGCTCTGTCGTTTTGCCGCTAGAGCGCGTCTGTAGAATCATCCGGGCGAGCTCGGCTGATTTTCCTGTGTCGGAATAGTTCGCCCAATCTTTCCCGTAGGCGCCCGCCAGAATTTTCTCCTGGTCGGGATTTTGCTTGGCCCAGTCACGGTAGAGTGCGGCCGTGTCTGTTCCATTGTCGCGAGCTACCTTTCGCTCGATCGCGTGTTTCGCCTCTTCCTCGAATCCTTTACTGATCAACTCGCGGGCCTTCTCAGGACCGAACTTGTTGAACCACTGACGAGCAATCTTCCGGTTAACAAGCAACTCACGAGTTCCATCAGCGCGCTCGCGAAACCCAGTCGCTCCGAATGGTTCGTTCGTTTCGGTAATCTGACGGATCCCAGCACGCTTGAAATCCGCTTTGCGTTGCTCGAACGCGGCGTCGATCGAATCGTCGACGTGTGTCCTTTCCGCTAGTTCAGGCTTTGTCGCTGCCTGCTCCTTCGCTTGTGCGCTCTTACCAGCAGGTGCGCTTTCGCGGTTTTCACCAGGCGCGCGGACTCCTCGAGTTTCGCCAACAACTGTTGCTCCCCTCGGTTCAGCAGCTGCGCTGGTTTCTTTTTTCTCACTGCCTGTCTCATACGCGCCGGCTTCAGGCCCGACACGTTGAATTTTCTCTCGTACGGCTTGATTTGCTTGGTCGATCGCCGGATCCCGCTCGCCTGTCTCGCTGAATTTCCCGCCGGCCGATGTGAAAGCTTCTTTGACCGCGGCGCGCTGAGCATACGCCTCTTCGTCGGTTCCGCGGTCGACCACGAACTTGTCCGCGAATGCTTTCGCCGTTTCTGGATCAACGCCGTTAATCTGAAGCGTCTTGGCCAGAACTCGCGCACGAAGGTCGCCAGATTTTGTTGATTCGAGCTTTCCTCCGGCCGCCTTGGTTGGATTCAAAATCGCCTGGCGCTGAGTCGTCTCGTCCTGGGGCAAAAGCTGCGCGCTCGTCGGCGCGAGATCCCGCACCCGTTGCAACGTCGCGTCACTGATGACTGCCTTCTGCTTCCCGTCTTGCCGGCGAATCATTTCCACTCGTGGCATCCCATCAGGAGTGGCCGATTTGAATACCGCCACGCGCTCCGCGGTCGTGAGTGCACCCAACGGCTGTCCCTCCGCGATCTTCATCAACCCGCGCAAGACGTGTTGTGTTTGCTCCAGCTGCTCTGGCTTCACCTTCTCGCTCGGCTGCAGCCCGTCGATCTCCGCGTGGGCCGCTTCCGGCGTTGGCTTCGCGCGTTCCTCGGCCAGCTTTGCGGCAATCTCCGGGTCACGCGACTCCATCGCAGTGACGCCGGGTCTTGTCTTCGGACCTCCAAACGCTTCGTGCATCCCGCCGGTCGCTCCGAAGAACGCATCGGTCAGGTTTTGCTCGAGATCGCCGACGATCGGTTCTCCTGACACGACTCTCGTTCCGGCCGAAACCGACAGGTTCGCTGTGGTAGAAGCAGCGCCGCCCAAAAGACCGCGCATCACGGCGCCCGCCTCCGGTGCCAGCTTCTCGACGGCCTTCCCAGCGATCTTGCCGCCTAGCGCATAAGCCGCGAGCACGGGCGCCATTTTCGCCACGTTCATCGCGGCCGTCTTATGCGCACTATCCGCGATTTTCTTTTCGTCCGTCTCGCCGCTCTCCTTCTGCTTGGCAACAGACTGGTCGTAGCCGTTCGAGTAAGCGGCAGACGCCATCTTGCTGATCATCACCGCGGGACCTGGGGCCATGTCGAAAACGTTCGCGGCTGCGCCCGTCACTTTCCCGGCGGTGGTTTTCTCGTCCTCTGGACTTACGCCGTAATATTTCGGTAGCGTCTCTCGCTTGTATTTTTCGAGCGCATCGACTGTTCCGTCGGTGACTTTTCGCTTCTGATCGTCGCTCGCGATTCCACTGAGCATTCGAAACAACCCCTGCACCGCTGAGATTCCGCCCGTCGCGACTTTGTAATTGAATAGGTCGAGAACATTAGCGTGCGGGGTGGCGGCCTTCGGTGGCAGTCCGGCCACCTGTCGCTCAAGGTCAGACCACTTGCTTGGATCGCTATCGTTCAGTTTTGGCGGGACGAATTTGTCTCCTTCCCGGCGCCCCGCCAAATCCTGCGGATTCACTGGCCTCATCGTCGGTTGCTGTGGTCCGGGCGGTTGCGCTTCTGTCTCCGGAGCGTTATCCGCCGCGAACTTCTTCTTCCACTCATCCTGCAGCGCCGCGTGCGTGTTCACCACCGGTTGCAGTGCCGCCTTACTCTGCCGGAGCTGAGCTAATGTCGGCTCCAACGCCGTTAGGAGCGTGTTCACCTTTCCTTTCTGCGCCGAGTCGGTGATGTGATCCGTGAACGCCCGGAGTAATCCCAGCCGAGCGTCGGGGTCTCCCTGGTCGGCCGTGACCGGGTTGGTCTGGAATCCCACCACCGATTCCAACCTCGACAGCAATTTGTTTGCTCGTGTTTGGAGCGGCGCCATCTGCGCCTGCCCATTCGCCAGTTGCTCGCGCGCCTTCGCGACCGCCGGCCCATAAACTGGATCGGCCTTTAACGCCTGCTCTTCCGGCGACGGTGCCGGAATTCCGAGTTCCTTTCGCCTGTCGTCAATCGCGCTTAGCACCGGGTCTTTCGATGGATCGCCGCCAGCCGCCAGCACATCGTTCGTCCGGTCTGCGATCAACTGCTGGATGTCCCCGCCATCTTTTGGGGACACCTTCAGCCATGCCTCGCGCTCAGCGCTCGCTGTCTTATGTGCTTCACGTGCGCTCGCGTACCTGTTACCGACCTCGGTATCTAGGCTGAGTGATTTTAATGCCTCGGAGACGTCCCCGGTTTTAGGGTCGATCACCGGGTACCCCTTTTTCGTTAGGTCGTCCACCTGCGCCTTGAGATCGGCTTTTTGTTTTTGCAGCGCCTGCGCTATGTCACTTGGCCCAGCTCGAAATTGGCTCCCCAACCATCCACCGCCAGGCTGCTGTTCGTTAATGGCCGGGTTATTCTTGTCGAAGTTCGCGAGATCTTGTTGCAGCTTCGCCAGTCGCGCGCCGTTGGCCGTCACGTCCTGGATCGTGTTCCGGATGTTCCGCGCGGCCTCATACACATTTTGACCCATCGCATTTCTGCCGGCGGCGTGCAGTTCGGTGTCCTGCGCCATCTGCCGGTCCTCTGGACTCATGTTCGCGCGAAACTGAATCGCGCCTTTGTCATCGCGCGCCGGCTCAACAAGGCCAGTGTCTGGATTTTCCTGCGTCTCGACCCCCTGGCTCTTCAGCGTGTTGCGTTGCTCGCGGTTGACGACGTTCTTCTCGGCCTCTTGGGCGTCGTAGGTCTGGCCCGCGGTGGCGCGTGTCTGTGCATCCTGTTCGCGCTGCTTGCGGAGCACTTGCTGCTGCTTGTCGTACATCGTGGCGGCATCAAATCTCGAAAGACGGTTCTGATAATCCTGCTGCGACCGGAACACCCGAGCCACCTGGTTCTGTTGCCGGTCGCCGGTCACTGGCAACGGCGGTTCCGGCGCGACGCGCGGCGGTAGCGTCAACGGGCCCGGCTGCTGGGGTGATACTCGCTCCGGCCGCGGTGCCAAAAGATTCGGGTCAGTCGTTGCCGGGTACGGCAGAACACGCGGCGGGGCATCTGCCGGAGCGCTCGCCACGATGGGACTGCTTCCGATCGACTGATTGATTATCGGCGGCTGCCGCGGAGTGTCCTGCTCTTCAGGCTGTGCTTCCTCGAGATCGGTGTCATTGGCAGCCATCGGAGCGTTTCCTAACTACACCACTGCACGGACCGCTTCGGCTAAGTTCAGCGCCGGGCGGTGCTTCATCTCGACCTGTTCCCGAATCACATCGCCATAGCCCTCAAAACAATTCTCACCCTCGGGATTTCGATGACCTTCGTACCCTCTTACCTGCGACAAACGCTTCGCTATCATCCAGCGCCTCGCTGCTTCTGGCGCTTCCAACGCCTGCTCAAAGGCAAACTTCGCGGTCTCTTCGGGGCTACTACCACCGCACGCAACCGCTAGGTCGACAAGGCGGTCATAAACTTCCTTTGAGACTTCGAAGCTAATTGTCTGGTTTGGTACGCTCATAGTGTGGGTTTTCTCGCTGTCGTCTCGACGTTAAAAATGACGGTGTTTAACACGTAAACTTCTCTGGGTCAATGAGTATTTCATTGGTTCGAAGTGACCTGGGATTGCCGCAGCCAGTTGTTGTCTTCCTCGAGTTCGGCGCACTTAGCGCAGAGCCGCAACAAAGCGAACTGGATCTCAGCAATCAACGCCTTACCCTGGACGTCGAAGACCATTGCGTTGAGCTCAGGGAGACGCTTTTCAACCGCGCGCGCATAAACGACCTCGGGCAGAAGACAGCGATCCATGGCCGCGCTCATTGCGCATCCCTCTTTTGTTTCTTCGCGGCAAGCTCGAGCAAAATCTTGGCAACGAAACGCCGATCGGCCGGCCTGGCCGCCGTTCGAAGCGCTTTGCGAAAAACTTCCTCGTCCGCGGAGTTGGCTTGCTCGCTCGCAAGCATGGAGATCACGCAAAAGAATGCATTCTCCAATTCGGGGTCGGCGAAAATCTTGTCGATGACTGCTGCAAGTTCGTCGAGCCTCAGAAGGGGATTGTCGGGAAATCTCGGCATTTGGATTGTTTGGCGAGCCGCCAGAACCAACAAAACCCCGTTTAGGAGGTTTCGGTGGCCCCTCCCTCAGACACATCTGAAATTCGCGAATCGGTTTTGGACAGCTGCGGATTGATCTCATACGACGGCAGTGGTGGTCGCCCTCCTTTGCTGTTATCAGCGACCGGAAGGGGACGCGGACGAATCCAGCCGGCCTCGACCAATTCTTCGAGCGCGGACTTCGTAACCCCGGGATCGTCGAGCCCGGTCCACTGTTTGTGGTAAACGTCGCGGGCGGTAAAACCCTCGGTCAGTGCACCGTCTTGAATCTTTCGGGCTAGCCGCGTCGCGCCCTGCATGCTGGCATTCTGCACGAGCCCATAGATTCGGCGGGCGTGGCTCTCGAGGTAATCGCACCAGTGCGCCGCGCGTTCAGCAGAACGTTCACTTACGGCGCCGCTGGCAGTCCCGTCGGCGACTTCGATCAAATGGAAGATCAGGGCCAAGCTCGGCATAAGGCTGCGAAACTTCGCCAGGTGCTCCTGCATGATCGGTTCGTCGTCACCGGCCCCGAGCTTTTCGGTCTGCAGCTTCGTCAGCCACGAGTTGAAGAATTCCTGCGCGTCTTCCGAAAATCGCAGCCATGGAATTTTCTCATCTTCCTCCTGGATCGCTCCGTGGTCAGTGAAATCCATTTGCGCCAACCGCTCGACGATCGCGAAGGCCCGGTTCTTCTGCGCGTTGTCCGGAAACTGATCGACCAGCTTCCATTTTTTCGGCTCGTCGGGATAAACGAGCACTTGGAAACGTTGAATCAGTCCGTCGTTCGCGATGTTTCGAACGCTTTGATAAAGATAATCGTTCAGCTTAGAGGGCTGGATCCCACCGAAGATGGACTCGCAGAGATTCTCGACGCGGATGGTCCCGCGGCCGATCGTGTCAACGGTATCGGCCCCGTTGCCGTTCCACGCCTGTAGATGAAAAGCCCGATCGGACTGGCGATCCTCTTTATCCAGCGTCGCAAGGAAACCAGTCAGCTCGTCGCGAAAGATCAAAAGTCCGCGCGGATTCTGCGCCTGCAGGACGCTCATCTTTTGGATCGTCACATCGTTCGTAACATACCGCCGATGGACGGGAGGCTGGGGAGCTTTCCAGTTGCACTGCTCTTTCTGAATACGATCCAACTCTCCCGAAGAGGAACTGGTTTTGATCTCCTTCCGCGCCGCATCAGCCATCGCTTTCTCGGCTGCTTTTTGGCGCGCCTGATATCGTTTTTCTTCGAGCTCGAAGTCTGCCTCTGCCTCCTCGAACTTTTCTTGAGCAACCGCTTCGAGCCGCTGTAGGGGCCGGCGGAGCGCCGCCTCGAGGGCAGGGGACTTCAACATCCCGGGCCGACCAACAACGCCCCCCCAGAGATTGGGAACTACCAGCCAATCGTCGCGGCGCTTCGGTCTGATGCCGCAGCCTGAACCGATAACGGAGCTGATCATCACGATCGTTGCGGCCGCCACGTAATCGAGCGGCACCTGCATCCGATATGCGACGTCATTCAGCCAAAGGCGCAGCGGCTCGGGAATCATGTCTTCGAGCAGTGGTTTGACTGCCCTGAGTTCAATGCGAATCGGCTCAGGCGATGGCCATAGTTCTTCGATAGGATTACGCACGGATAGGGAGCCTTTGTTCTCCGTGCGCACAACCAGGGCGGTCGAGGGCTTCTTTTTCATCGCGCGCATCTTTTCGTCGAGCTTTGCGAATCGTTCTTCAGGTGAAAAAATTCTTTCCATGGGTGTGTTGCTTTAGAAATCCATCAGGGACCAGACCGCTCGCTCCGCTTCGAAACAATCGGGGTCGATATTCGTTAGGTCGTTCAGGTCCTTGACGTCGGCGCCGTTCGTCCGCACCAGGCCAGCGAAATCGAAGGCATCGACGCTTTCCACAATCGGTCGAAGCTGAGCTTCCCAATTAGCCGCAGCGTTCAGGCCGGCGTGATTCACGTCAGCGTGCGGAAAGATCCTTACGCGTTTCCTGGCGAACAACGCCAACGCGTCTGCCGGGATTCGGTTGCTTGCACCCAGAATGGCGACTGGCGCGACGCGATTTTCTCGCTCCTCTGCAAACAGAAGGTGAAATGCGGCGAGTAGATCGACGCCTTCAACAACGGCGATACTGTCGAATTCACCCGCTTCCTCGATGCCGACTGGCCATGACGCTTGGTTACCCGTAAAGCCGCGGACCTTTTTGCGTTGCTCGGATTCAACCAGGAGCCAGTCCTTCGCGTCGGAATTCCATTGATGATGCCAACGGTCGCCATCCAGTCGCCGCGCTTGGGCATTGCGACGTGTGCGATCGGTGAGGATCCATGCGCGCACCAGTTCCTGTCCGTCGTTTAAGTCGCAGAAATGAACGAGTCCGCGGTCACGCGCGAGGGACACGCCTTCCAGGGAAATATCGCGTAAAGCCGCAAGCGCTTTCAACTCAGTCGCTGTCCCCACGGCCAAGTCGGGTAGCCGCGGTAAAGATCGAGGACCGTCTGCCTTTGGAGCTTCCTTCGCGATAGAATGCGGGGCTGCTGGGGTGACGGCCGCAGCGGAAATGTGAAGCCGGGACGCCAGCTCTTTGATTGCCTCACCTGGAGTGATTCCGCGCTTCAGAGCATGATAGTCGATGACTGTCCCGCCGGCGGCGCACGCTCCGAAACACTTAAATCTCCCGGTCTCAGGAGTGACGTAGCAGGAGGGCGTTCGCTCTTCGTGGAAAGGGCAAAGACAAACGAATTGGGAGCGCGCGCGCCGGAGTTCGTGCCCGTCGCGCTGAAATTCTTCAACCAACGGCAACGACGCCTTAATATCTTCGCTAAGGCTCATGACTTGCACCCCCAGTACCAGTCGCGAACGATGAAATCGACATCGCGAAAACACTCTCGAACCAGCAGTAGAAGCTTGTGCTGCCGCTCGACATAGTGAGGAGCGGCGCGGAATTGACGAAAGGCGATCAAAGATTGTACGAGCAGCTGATCGCAATGATCGAACTCGGCAATTTTCGCCGCTACCGCGGCCTCGTGGGCCTTCTTCGCTTCGGCCTGCGCTGCAGCGAGTGCGGCCTTCCGCTCGGACCTCTGTCGGAGAAGACGGAGCTCAGTCTGGGTGAATGTGCAGGCATCGCACCATAACACGCCGGAAAGCGCACTCTTCCCACTGTGTCCGCCAAGGTTGTCATTGCATACAACGGACGAGCAACCGCTACACCGCCGACTTTCGGTGCTTGCTTTGGAATCCTGATCTTCTATCGTTGCGGAAGAGCCGTCAAAACTCTGCCCGCCCTGCGCCCGAGCTTCGCTTGGCCAGGGCGGCTTCCTTTTGGGCGGACTCATTCGGTGCTGCCTTTCTCTTCGGCGCCGGCGCACTTGTTCAAGTAACGGCGCACGCTGGCCAGATCGACAAGAACGCGCCCGCGAATGTTGCCGGGTTTGCGGATCCGGATGAACCGAACGACGCCTTCAGCCTCGAGGCCGTAGAGTCGCGTTCGCGAAAGACCCATCAGCCGCTGGGCATTCGGTAAGTTGGCGAATTCGGGTTCGGCTGAAACCTCGGACGTCGTGATATTCATGAAGTGACGGAACCATATGACGGAATGTTCCCGGTTGTCCACAGAATATTCTGGCATTTCTTTCCGTCATGGAGAAGAATGGCGCCATGAGACGCTCTTCACTCCGTCATCCAGTCGCCGCTCTTCGCTCCATTATTGGGTTAGCACAGCCTGAATTCGCGAAGCTGGTGGGCATTGCAGAGAGCACGCTGGCGAAGATCGAATCCTTGCGATTGCCGCTCTCGAAAGAGAACGCGATCCGGATCAGCGACGCTGTTGGAATTTCAATGGGCTGGCTGCTCCAGAACGACCCGGGCGCACCGCCAGTCGCAGACAGCCTTCGCTTCGGCGAGCAGGAGAGGGGACCAATTCCCTTCACCCGGGAAGTGTTCGACGAGTGCCGCGCCCAGATAGAGATCGGTCAATCCCCAAACATCCATTGCCAGGTTCCGCCGTTCCAATTCGAGGCGATCGCTGCCGCGGCGTCCAAAGGGAAACGCGCGCGGATGTTCAACTATAAAATCAAAAAGGCGATCGAAGCACTGAAGGAGGAGTTCGGCCAAGATCAACGAGCGCTGGCGAGGCAGGAGGCGAAGCGATGGAAACTAGCGGAGTTCGAGATTGAGCTCATGCAACCTGCCACACGCCAGTTCTTGCGTGAGGCATTGAACAAACGGACGGAGCCTCACGAGTTCTTCTGTCGATTGGTCGACTACGGTGCCGCACTGGGATCAACGCCGTACCACGAAATAAAGACCGACTACGAACAGATTCACCACATCGAACAGGAGCTTGCCAAGGATGACATTGGCGCCGGCCAGCAAAAGAAGCAGCCTGCGTCCAGTCGGGGAACGCGCGCTAGAAAAGCTCAGGCAAAGAGTCCGCAGCCTTCTGCAAAGCCTCGGCGCCCACGTGCGTATAAACCTCGCTCATCTGCTCGGAGTCGTGCCCGATCAACTCCATGACGACGGCCGCCGGCACGCCGGCTTCCTTCATCATTGTGTTCGAGGTGTGACGTAGACAGTGGAAGCTGAGGTCCGCAGCTCGACGGCCATCGTGTTTCCCCTGCTCGGCGGTCTTCTTCGCCTTGCGGTGAGGCTTCTTCTTTCGTAGCCCAGCTTGGACCAGCAGATCGGCAAACTGGTTGGAAAGGGTGCCCGTCTTGCCTTGCTCACTGAGAATCCTAAAGGCCCGAGGGTGAAGTGGGGCAGCCGGGTCGTCTGATGTAGACAGGGCCTCGATCGTGCGACGAAGCGATCGAGCCATCGGGAGTATCTTCGTTTTGTTTGTCTTCTGAGTAACCAGGCGAATCTCTCCCTTTTGGAGGTCGACATTATGCCAGGTGAGGGCCGCAACATCCCCAAGCCTCTGACCGGTGTAGAGCCCGAACATCACCATTGACCGCCACTCCGGAGCAGCAACGCTGAAGATCGCTTGCAGTTCGGGTATGGTAAACGGCCGGCGAATCTTGCTTTGCCCCTTACGTACGGGATCCACGAACTCAGCGGGGTTGTCGCCGATCAGCTCATCTCGTTTCGCAATCCTGAAAACCATCTTCAGGAATTTCAGCTTGTGATTGACGGTCTTGGCCTCCCACAGCTTCGTCTCTTCATTCCGAAAGCGAATGATGTGTTCCTTGGTCACCTCGGTCAGGTCCGCATCGGCCATGTCCCCCATAAAGGCGATGAATTTGGAAGCTGCGTTCCGATAGAAGTCGCCGGTGGACTTCTTGACCTCGGGAGCCCTCTCCTCAAGAAACGTCTCGAGGAAGCCGCGCAGCGAAGTGTGAGATACCTCCACGCCGGTGATCTCCTGGTGAAGTTGAGCAATCACGCGTCGCACCTGGAGGGCCGTGCGCTTGCGTCGCGCCGCGGCCTCGAACTCATCAGCGATCTTCTGGGCGCCCTTACGATCGGCTGACTTAGTGGAGCGTTTCAGCCGCCGGCCGTTGCGATCCGAGAAGCAGGCGACCCAGAACTTCGAGTGCGGACGTTTGGTCAAACTGGCCACGTAGGAACGGTACTAGGAACGTTCCCGGATGTCCACGGTAATGCTGGGCCGGTGTAAATAGTTGGGCAAAAAACAATTGGGAACATACCGGAATCTTTCCATGGCAGAACAGGGGTTCAACTCCCCTCGCCTCCACCCCTTTGCCACGGCCCCCTTCGCTCGAGAGGATTCCCGGTCGCGAACTTGGGCGACTAGCAGACGCGGTTCCCAGCCGGATTTTCCCACCCGATGTGGCTAGCACCGGCTATTTCGCCGGCCCAGTCATTGGAGAACAATTCTTTGTCGCTGAGCCAGAGCTGGCATGGCCGTTGCTTATAGTAATTATAGTCAGACCAGAAACTATAAGAAACCACTCCATGAAAAAATCACTCCTCTCCGCCCTTTTCCTCGCCTTGGCCGCTTCTTCATCCTACGCAGACGCGCTCCTGTTCACCGTCAGTTCCACCCCTTATGACGGCCAAATGACCCGCATTCGCCCGGTCTTGACCGCCCCGGCCCACGCTGCGGGCTCACAAGTCTCAGTGGCCCTCGTTAATCAGTGGATGTCCGATCTGCGCTCGATCCCGTACGGCTTTACAACGATCTGGAAAACGCCTGCTGAGGCCCAGTCAGGTGACCCTGCCGATTGCAAGGCAAAGGCCGTGGCTCTTTACGAGAAAATGCGCGACAACGGCGCCACGAACGTTCGCCTGGTGATCGGGAAACGGACCGCCACGAGCCGCCAGACTCACGCATGGCTTGCCTGGGACACGCAAAACGGCAGCTATGTTCTGGATCCGACCTTCAACTGGGCGGCCTGCACCCCAGCGCAGGCGGGGAAGAAAAATTACCAGCCTCTCTACGCGTATGCCGGCAGCAAGAAGTTCCGCGCTGCCTCCGCCCTCGTCGCCCAAAATTAATTTCTGGAGTAGTCTGAACACGAGAGAGCGGCCCTTCCCCGGGGTCGCTCTTTTCGTTTTTGCGTGAAAGAAATAAACGTGGCCTTGCGCAATTGCGCTCGCGGGGAGCCCGGTGAATCGTGCGGCGCTTCCTTTGCTGATGAAAGCAGTCCTTGCCTTAATTTCGCTGTTGTTGCTCGCCGCCTGCGCGACTTTCGATTCCCCGGGCCGGGCGCGGCAACTGGTGGGCAATTGGCGTTACATGGACCAGGTCCAAAGCTGTCGATATTCTTTTGAAAGCGATGGCTCCTTTACCGGCGAAGTAAAGCTGCGGAAGAAACTGATTTCCAAATTCAAGGGGCGTTGGTCGGTCCGGGGCGAGACCTTACTCTACAGTTACGAGAGCGATGCGCTCGGCCGCATTCCAGCCGGCGCAACCGACCGCGACCAGCTTCTCGAGATCGGGAAGGATTCTTTCGTTATCCAAGCGGCCAACGGCGAGCGCCGTCGCTACGTACGAATGCCTAACCGGGCAGGATGAAGAAGCTTGCCGTTTCGGCGCTAGCCGCAGATAAAGCTTCCCAAGAAACACGAGTTGGTGCTATAAAAACAACAATGTCCATAATTCTTCGTATGTCCTCGCTTCTGCGGATGCCTCGTATGGTAAAGAATTTCTTCCGTCCCTCGCTTTCCCTGGCCGCCTCGATCTTGGTGCTGCTCTTTTCCACGGGCTGTCGGCAGCGCGTGGTCCTTACCCCAGGAGAAGACGACCTTGTCGTCCTCAACGGTTGCGTCGTGTCGGCCTGCAATTACCTCGCAGTTGTTAAGACCCAGAACGCTCTCGACAAGAATTTCTGGGCGAAAATCCTGCTCGTCCGGTTCGAGAACCATCCTGCCGGCCACGCCTACTGCGTCTGGGAGACGGAAGGGAACATCTACGGATATGACCGCAACTCCGGCGCGTTTCCGATCCCGGTTTACACGCGCGATCCGCGATCGATCGCGATCGTTCTAGCGCAGGAACTCTCGCGGATTTTGAACGAACCCATGGCGGTGAGCAAGGCCGAGTTCGTCAACGCGAATGAGGCGCAGCTCTATACCTTCAGTGCGCTCGCGCTCGAACAGACGGCACCCTCGTCCCCGATGGCGCTCTTCGTGCAGGTCCCGTCATTGACCAAGCCCTAAAGAGGGGCAAAAAAGAGCGCGACCGTTTCGGATCGCGCTGCGAAAGCCAAAGGAACGTAACGTAACTTTATTTTGAGTGAGTGACTTCCTGGCTCGCGCGAATATCTAAAGCAGCGTGCATGCCGCTGCTGGCGGCGGGGCTGAATTATTTTTTGTTAGTCTCCGCGCCCCAAATTTTCTCGAGGAAACTGACGCGGCCCGAGCCGACATGATACGCTTCGTAATCAGCGTGATTCTTGAGGTAATATTTCTGGTGATAATCTTCAGCCGGATAAAACGGCTGGACAGGCAAAATTTCAGTCACGATCGGCTTCGAAAACTTCCCGGATTTGCCGAGGATTTCCTTCGAGGTTTCCGCGACCTTCTTCTCCTCGTCGGTGTCGTAGAAAATCGCGGCCTGATAACTTAGCCCGATATCGTGGAACTGGCCGTCGGCCTGCATCGGGTTGATGTTTCGCCAGAAAATGTCGAGCAGTTGTTGATAGGAAATCTGCGCTGGGTCGTATGTCACTTCGATCGCCTCGCGATGCTTGGTCCGATGCGCGGAAACTTTTTCGTAGGTTGCGTCCTCCGCGCTTCCGCCCGTGTAGCCGACAACGGTTTTGACAACCCCTTTGGCATTATCGTAAGGCGGTTGCATGCACCAAAAGCAACCGCCGGCGAAGATTGCGGTTTTAGTCGCGGCGGGCGCTGGTTCCGCTCCGTGCGAAACCAGGGCCGCGACAGCGAAGAGTGAAGCGAAAATCTTTTTTATCATCTGACGTGTTGTTCTCCGATCACTCCGCAACCATAGCAAGCGAGGTGGAACTCGTCCCGATCAATCGTTTCGCGACTCTCGATTTCGAAGAGATTTATGGCAGACAGGCGCCCATCGAAATTGATCTCGGCTGCGGTGACGGTTCTTTTCTCGCGGCCCTTGCCAGCGAAAATCCCGACAGAGATTTCCTCGGCATTGAGCGCCTGGTTGGCCGAGTGCGCAGCGCCTGTGGGAAGATTGCGCGGAGCGGACTGAAGAATGCACGCGTCGTGCAGTTCGAGATTTCCTACGCCCTCGAGCGGCTCCTTCCCGAGAATTCCGTCGCGTCGTTTCACCTTATGTTTCCCGATCCGTGGCCGAAACGCCGCCATGCGCCGCGGCGCCTGGTGAACAAAAAGTTTCTAGCCTTGCTCCATCGCGCGCTGGCCACGAACGGAACCGTGCGAATCGCGACCGATGACACCGAGTATTACCGGCAAATAATGCGTCTCGTTTCGGAGTCTTCCCATTTTGCTGCCATCTCGGACGCGGCGCCGGCAGCTGCGATGAGTAAGTTCGAAAAGCAATTCACTCTCGACGGAGTGAAGATTCATCGCCTGACGCTGCGAAAAGTCTCGCCTGTAACATAACTCGTCGCTTCCCACCTCTCGCTGAACAGCCTGATCTGCACCGCTCCAGTTTCGTCCTGGCGAAACAATTTTATTCCACGTCCGCGGACAGCGTCGGTCCATTCCACCTTGAGCCGCTCGCTCTCCGGAAAATCGCGCGACGTCGCGACGATCGCCTCCGGTTGCACGCGATCGAGAAATTCGGGCGATCCCGAATCGCCGGAATGATGCTGCCCTTTGATCAGAATGTCGGCCCGCAAATCCGGATAATTTCGCAGGAGCACGCGTTCGGTTTCGGCGCCGCTGTCAGACATCAGAAGCGCTCGTGATTTTCCGGAAACGAACAGCTGAACGACCAGCGCCTGGTCGTCAGCGCGATCGCCTTGAAAAACTGCCGGCGGGAAAAGGACGCGAGCCGTAATTTCGCGCGCGAGTTTGAATTCATCTCCGGCCTGGCAGAGACGTAAAGCGCGTTTCTCGGCAGTAACCAACTCGACGAACTTTCGGTGAAGCGGTGACCGGGCCACCGCCATCGTGCCGATCAGTTGCCATGGCTGAAAGTCCAACAGCACGCCACTCGCTCCACCGAGCTGAGCGGCGCCTCCGTGCGTGAGGAGCAAGCCATCGAGCCGGTTCACACCGCGGGCACGCAGGTACGGTAGCAGCACGCGATCGTAATCGCGCGCAGGGCCGGCATCGATGAGCCAGTCACGGCGACCGCCGCGCAGATGGAGCGCGGCGCCTGATCGCAGATCGAGCACGTTGATTTCCAAAAGTGCGCCGATCGGAAGGTGCGGATGTTCGACGTAAGCATGACCCCCCGGGATTTGGGCGAACAAACCCACCGCTGCGAGGATCAGTTTCGTGAGCGCCCAATTCGCGTTGTTGAAGACCACGGAAAGCCAGGACGAAACCGGCGCCGTGATCAGTGAGAGCAACGCGCCCGCGAGAACGAAGAATGCGATGGGCACGACGACGAGATTGGCCACGAGCGAGATCAGCGTGACGAGGTGATAATACCAAAGCATCAGCGGCAGCGACCCAATCCATGCCGCGAACGAGACCGAACTCGCGCGCGCCAGCCAGACCAGGGAGTTGTTCCGCATACGGCGGCGAGGCGTGAAGAGACTGCGCGGCAGAAAAGGATCGGGGGCGAAGCGCCGGCTGAGAAAACGAAAGGTCGGTTCCTGAAGGAGGAGAATGGCGGCCACGACGGAGAAGGAAAGTTGGAAGCCGACAGCGAAAAGTTCGTTAGTGTCCCACCACAGGATGAGCGTCGCAGCGGCTGCGAGACTATTGAAGGCAAACGCTTTTCGTTCCGCGATGAAGCCGCCGAGCAAGACCGCACTCATCACCGCCGCCCGCACGCTCGAGGTGTGAAGTCCGGTGATCGCCGAGTAAAACAGCAGGGCCGGAATGATCCACGCGGTGGCCCATTTGCGCGGTAGCCGGGCCATGCTCGCGAGGATCCAAAGGAGGCTGGCCACAATCCCGACGTGCAGACCCGCCACCGCGAATAGGTGCAATGTGCCCGTCTGCTGAAACGGCTCTTCGATGTCTTCGGCCGTTTGGTGACGCAACCCCAGCACCATCCCGTTGATCGAGCTGCTCACGTCCGGCGAATGCTCCAAGCCCCGGCGTAGCGTCGCCTCCATCCAGTCCCGGGATTTCTGCGCTGCCCACAGGAGGCGATTGCCGCCGCGGTGACTCAGCACCGCGCCATTTTCCGGGTAACGTAAAATCAATGCGCGATGGACGTCCTCCCGCGTCAGATAAGTTCGCAGGTCGAACTCACCGGGATTCCGCGGTCCTTCGATTTTTTGCGCGGTGCCGAAGAGCCGGACTTCATCGCCGAATTCGACAGGATGCCGCCAGCGCGTTAGGAATTTCGCGCGGCACGGCCGCGTCTGGCCGTCGATCTCGATCGACTCCGCCTCTAACAAGAACGAGGCCGACCCGCGCTCGGAAATCTTCGGCTCGCTAATAACGGCGCCATGCACCGTGACCGGTTGCGGCCCCTCTCGCAAAGAGCGCGCCAGGAGCAGTCCTGGTGTGTCGGTTGTTCTCGCGCTGTGCAGGAAGAAAAAGCCGAACGCCACCAGCGCATACACGGCGATCGGCCTGCGAGATAACCAGGCGGCGACCGCGATCGCGGCGACGAAGCCAGCTAGCGTGAGCGAACAATCCGGCCAGCGATCGGCGAGGAGAATCCCGATCGTTGCTGAAATCGCCAAGCCGAGGAACGGCTGGCGCGGCCATGCACTCAGCAGGTTCATGTTCGGGGGGAAGCGCGCTAGCTCATCTCAATTTCCAGTTCGAACGTGACCGTTCCGCGAAAGCCTTTGATTCACCCTTCCCAGCTTATATGCTTGCCCAACCGTGCCGATCCCTTTTTCGAAAAAAAGCCGGAGGAACATCGTTCGCCAGGCCACGGAGAACGGCGCCGAAAACAAACGCTCCACTCGCGTCCGGCTCATCCCAAGCGCGGATTGGCACAAGCGCAATTTCCTCACCGAGGTCCTCATCCCGTCGCTCTTCACCAAGCGCTCCGGCGATGACGCCCGGCCGCAGTTCCCGAAAATCCGCAAAGGCCAGATCGGCATTACCTGGATCGGCCACGCTTCGTTCCTGATCCAGACGCACGAGTTCAACCTCCTGATCGATCCGATCTGGTCGAAATGGTTGAAAGTGATCAAGCGCTTGAAGCGGCCTGGCTTCGAAATTCACCATCTGCCCGCGATCGATTTCGTGCTGGTAACGCACGCGCACTTCGATCATCTCGACCGGCGGACTTTGATGAAAGTGGCGGCCCACCAGCCGATCGTCGTTCCGATCGGCGTCGGTAATCTCGTCCACGATCTCGGGTTCAACATCGTCCACGAGCTCGACTATTGGCAGACGCTAAAGCTCGGACCGATCGAGGTCTCGCTCACGCCGTGCGCCCATTGGGGGGCGCGCTTCCTCGCCGATCTCCATCGCGGCTTCGGCGGATTCGTTATCAAGGTGGATGGCCGGACGATCTTTCATTGCGGCGACAGCGCTTACTTCGACGGCTTCAAGGAAATCGGCGAGCGACACGAAATCGAGGTGGCGCTTCTGCCCATCGGCGGATACGACGCGCCGACCGGCCGCTCGGTCCACATGAATCCCGAGGAAGCGCTGCAGGCATTCGTCGAACTGCGCGCAAAGGTTCTCGTGCCGATGCACTACGGAAGTTTCCGGCTCGGCTACGAACCGCTCGACGAACCACCCGCGCGTTTGATGGCCGCTGCGCGCGAGAATGGCATCGGAGACAAAGTTCTTTTGCTCACCGAGGGGACGCCGGTTGTCTTGTAGGGCGTTTCTGTGAAACGCCAGGCGCGCAACAACTTCCTCGGTGCGTTCGCCGCCGGACTAGTCGTCGTCGCATTTTGCCTCATCCTCTTCTGGCACGATCCGCTCCTCTTCTGGAATGACGACTTTGAACTCTCAATCCTCCCGGTGTTCGCCGACATGGCGCGGAGCTGGTCGGAGGGAGCGCTGCCGTTGCTCAGTCCGTACTCGTGGGTGTGCGGCAATCTGGCCGGGGAATTTCAGTACGGAACGTTTTCCGTTTTCGTGAATGCCGCCGTCGTCCTGATTCGGAAATTCCCGCTCACCTTCCCGCAGCAGGCCGCCGCCTTGTCGATCGCGCACCTGTTTGTTCTCGGGATGGGCGGTTACCTGCTCGCGCGCGGGCGAAAGCTGGCGCCGTCCTTGTCGATCCTGGTCGCGCTGGTTGCGGCCTTGAACGGCTGGATTATTTGCTGGGGCGCAACGGATTGGTTCGGCGCGCTCGGCGCGTTCGCGTGGCTGCCCTGGGCCTGGTGGGGAATGGAGCGCGCGCTCGATCCTGCCCGCAGTCAATTCCGTTTTCTCTGGCCGGCGCCGTTCGTTTACCTGGTCGTTACCGGTGGTTTTCCCTACACCGTCCTGATGCTCGGTTTGGTCGTGGCCTGGCTCACGCTCAGGTCGTTAGGCCGAACCCGAAAACTCGCTTTGATCTTGCCGTTGTTGTTTGGAGTGTTGCTCGGGTTCGGTCTCGCCGCGCCCGCGTGGCTGGCGCTCCTGGATTATGTCCACGGTTCGGCGCGGGCCGCTCAAGACAGCGCGGAACATTTTCAATGGCGGGTCCCGGTCGCGGCGCTTCCCGCTTTCATCCTCCCGAATTGGACCGTGACCTGGGCCGATTTTTCCTCGCGCCTGATGCCGCACACGGCGACGGAACTGGCGTGCGGTTTGGTTCCGCCAGTAGCCTTGCTCGCGGGCCTGATCGCTTTCGGTCGAGCGTTTGTCCGCGCCATCAAATGGGAACTTGGATTGTTCCTTCTCGTCCTGCTGCTTTGCATGCTTCCCACCGCGAACGTTTTTCGCTGGAGCTTCCGGTGGCTGCCCTTGCTGCATCTCGTCCTCGCGCTTTGCGCCGCCGAGTCGTTGCGCTTGTTCGCGGCCTCGGCGAGCCCGCCGATGAAAAGACCGGGCGTAATCGGATTCATCCTGACCCTGCTCGTGATCGGAGCAGCGTGGTTTGCGGGCGCGAATGGCGCGCGCGCCGTTCCCTTTATCTGGATCACTCTTGGCCTCGCCGGGATCTGGGCGTTGCTTGAAACTTTTTCCGCCAGAGCCCGAGCGTTGGCGCCTCCGATAATTGCCGCCGCGTCGTTTCTCGCGACCTACCTTTGCATCCCGCCGAATTGCGGCGTGCCGAAATATAATCTTGCGCGGGAATTAACGCAGCCGGCACCGCTCGACCCGCAACGTCTTTACCTGAGTATTTACCCGGCCCCGGAGGGTGCGTATCGATTGGAGAAACAGGCGGAGCCCTTCGGCACGGCGGTCCGGCCCGGCAGCACGTCGATGTGGGGCGGCATTCGTTTGATCAACGGCTACAGCCCGATCCGGCCTTCCGGTGTCGCGCGCGAATTCGCGTTCGCCATTCACGGCGAGATTCGTCCCGACGTCGCTAACGCCTTGCTGGAACGCGAGAGTGGCGCCGATGGCGTGCTCGCGCGAATCGGCGTCGACGGAATCATCGTCGCGAACGAGGTCGCGACGAATCCGCTGCCTGACACCGAATGGGAACTCGCGGTCACGACAAAGGAAGGCCGCGTGTTCCATCGGCGAGAACCTTTCCCGGTCGTTCGCTCGGTTACGGCGCTGGATTCGCGGCCTAACGAACAGTTCGCCACGGCCGATATTTCTCGGATCGAGAATCGCCGCAACCGGCTGGAAGCCGATGTGAAAGTTCCAGCGGGAGTCAATCCGGCCGTCCTGACATTTTCGCGCCCTTTCTTCAGCGGCTACCGCGCCCGAATCGGAGACCAGGAGCTGCGAGTGGATTCCTATCGCGGCTTGATTCCCACGATCGAAATACCGGCGGGTACCAATGGGCGGCTAACCATGGTTTATCGACCGGCCTGGCTTGTCCGCGGCGGCAGCGTCTCGATCTTGTGCCTGAGCATCGTGGCGGTAAGCGGCGTTCTGGCTATTTCCGGAAAGCGCCGGTCGTGATGAGCAGGACCAGCACTCCGATCATGAAGAGAAGGATCAGCCCGGAGATCGTTACGCCTGCAATCGCAAAACCTTTTCCGCCTATGGTACCCCGCGACTGTTTGATCTTGCGCAGAGCGATGATCCCCAGAATGAGCCCCGTAATTTGTCCCAGCAACATTAGCGGAATCAGGGAAGCGACGAGACTTCCGATCGCAAGTCCGCTCGCCGGAGGTGATGGGGAATTTGCAATGACAGTTCCGTTCGGAGCGATTACGCCCGGTCCGGTTCGCCTCGCCCAGGCCCTTACGTCTGGCAGCATGAGCATCACGATCAACAGGATGCCGTAGAGAGCGAAAATTCCGCTGCCGACGTTGAAGTTCTCCTGCTGATGCAATCTGGGAATCGAGACCTGGCCGATTTCCGACAGATTACTCATGATTCGGGCCGTCACGTTGCCGAGAAAAACCGCGGCGAACGATCCGAAAGCGAAGACCAAACTACAGGTGCGTCCCCAACGCCGTTCTTTGAGCAGACCGACGCCGCCCAGGAAAAGCACCGCTCCTAAAAGGCAGAACAACACACCGATCAAAACGAGCGGAACGAGGACGCCGTTGGACGCGCCGAGGTCGGCCAGGCGTGAGATCGATTTGCCGATGATGAAAAGGTTGATGAGCGCCACGAGCGGACCCAGGGCCAGATTCGCATAGGCGAGCTTTTTTAACCGTGAAGGCATGGGACAATATTTGAGAACGCTGCCTGGCTCGGTGTCGACCGCTCAGTCGTCGTTGATCTCGTTGACCGAGCGCTCCACGAAAAGCCGGTCCTTTTCGAGCTGCTCCTTGTCCGCGGGTTTGCAAACCGCGAACAGAACGTAATAGCGGCGCTTCCACGGAAACGCCGTCGCGCTGACGAACATCTCGTCGCCATCGCTGTTCTTTCCAGTCGCCGTCAGCATTTTTGCGCCGCCGTGTTCCTGTTCGTCGAATGCCTGGGAAAGCTTCGCGTCTGTCACGCTCGGCGTATTCACTTCGCGAAAGGAAAGGGAACGCAGCAAAAACGATTTCGCGAACTCGGGTAAGCCGCTCTTCACCGCGGCGGCGTCCTTCACTTTTCCCCACGCCACCAGCGCCATCACGCTCTTCGGTCCCACAGCGAGGTAAGTTCCATCTTTCCGGAAAGCCGACTTAAATCCGGCCGGGAAATCGAGTTCCATGACCGGTTTATCCTTCGGGAATAACACCGTCTCTGCGAACTCCTGGCCGAAAATAGTCCCGCTCGCGAGCGTGACGTAGCCCGCTGCAACGAGCCAGAATCTCCTCCACGTTTTCATGCGGGCGATGTTCGCAAGATTACTTTTGTTCGGCAACCGTGATCTCCGAGAACGGCGAAATCTTCCGCGCCCCGCGATCGCCCAGCCACCATCGGCCCCAGGCAGCCCAATCCTCGTCGCTCTCTTTTTCGATCTGCGCGTCGATCTCCTTCCGCGTCTGGCTCGGGTCGGCCTTGATGATTTGGAAAACGCCGTTGTCGTCGAGACGCTGCCCCGCCAGCGTTTCCGCCAGAGTCAGTAACCAGCCCGGCGCGGTTTTGTTCCGCGGTAGAAGGTCCCACACGTAAACGCCGGCCTGTTGCGCGACGATCAACAGGCGTTTCCCGTCGGAACTGAATTGCGCGGATTGCGTGTCACTGCTTTGGAAAGGATCGGCGATCAACTTTCCTGATTCGGCATCCCAGATTCGAATCGCCTTGTCGGCGCACACGGTCACAATTTGCCGCCCATCAGGACTGAAGCCGACGGAAGTGACCTGTGCCGGATGTTCCAACGGATCGGTCAGCGGCTTGCCGGTAGCGGCGTCCCAAAGCCGCGCCGTGCGATCCTCCGACGCCGTTGCGATCTTGCTTCCGTCCGGGCTGAACCGAGCGGATGCAATGTTCGCGGTGTGACGCAAGGGCGCGCCGACCGGTTCGCCATGTTCGACGTCCCAGATTCGCGCCGTCACATCGTCCAACGTCCAGGTCAGGAGGTGGCGCCCATCCGGGCTGAATTCTCCCGAGCCAATGTAGGTGACGTATTCCCATTCCGTGATCAACGCGCCGCTGGCCGCGTCCCAGATCCGAATCCGTTTGTCTTCCGCCGAGGTCGCGATCCGATTTCCGTCGGGGCTGAACGACGCCCACATCAATTTGTCTTCGTGCGCAAAAGGTTTCCCGATCAGTTCGCCGGTCTCCGCGTTCCAGATTTTCGCGGTCGTATCCTGGGACGCCGTCACCACGCGCGTGCCGTCGGCGCTGAAGTGCGCTGACATGACGAAGGTGTCGTGCGCGAGCGGCGCGCCCAACCGCCGGCCGCTGGCCACGTCCCAGAGCTGCGCGCTTTTTTCCGAGCGCGTGACCAGGCGGGCGCCGTCCGGGCTGAATTCCGGAAGTCCCTGGGTCGACTCGTAGTTCCTCGGAGCGATCCGAAGCTTGCCCGTCGTTGCCGTCCAAACCTGCACGGCTGTTTCGCCGATCGACTTTTGAGTCACCCCCATGATTTCGTTTCCATCGCGGCTGAATTGCGCTGCCAGGATTGCATCGTCACCTTTGAGCCGCGTGGGCAACGCGCCGCCGGGGCGAACATCCCAAACGCGCCCCGTCACGTCGGATAACAGCGTCACCAGGGTCCCGCCATCATTGCCAAAGCCGGCCCACTGAACTTCGGCCGGATGAACAATCGGCTCGGAGATCGCCGCACCAGTTTTCGCATTCCAGATTCGCGCGGTCCTGTCGCTCGATGCCGTCACGATGCGCTCGCCGCGTTCGTCAAAGCGCGCCGAAGAAATCGTGGCAGTCTGATTCAACGGGGCCAGTAGCTGTTTTCCGCTCGGAACATCCCAAACGCCGAACGCCTTTGCAGATGCGACGAGCAATCGTTTCCCGTCCGCGGCGAACTCGAGCATGTCGCTGTTTTCGGTTGATTGCGTCAGCGCCGCCGTCACGGGAGTGCCGGTCTGGGCGTTCCACAGCCGGACCGAATTATCGCTCGCCGTCGTGGCAATGAAACGGCCATCGGGACTGAAGCGTAGCGCCATGACCTGGGCGTTGTGGATTAACGGCGCGCCGGCCTCTTCTCCGGTGCGCGTGTCCCACAGATGAACAGTGGAGAGCACTGTCGCCGCGATGCGATTCCCGTCCGGACTAAACCGGATGAGGCTGATCGTTCCGTCGTGCGCCAGCGGTCCCTTCAACAGATTTCCGCTTTGCGCGTCCCACAGTGACAACGACTCGCCCTGCGCCGTCGCCAGTAGTTTGCTGTCCGAGCTGAACTCCGCCGTGTCCGCATCGTTGCTCGTCTCCTCCAGGACCGCGACCGGTTTCCCGCTCTGCGTGTCCCACAAACGCATCGCGGCGCCGCCGACGCTGACGGCCCGCGTTCCGTCCGGACTGAGAAACGTGGTCGTGCTGTCGCCCCGCTCGCCGTACTTGAACGGCAGCTTGATCGCCGCGCCGGTCCACGCATCCCACACCTGCGCGATGTGGTAATCGGAAAAAACAAACAGCCGCCGCTCGTCCGGGCTCAGGCTGAAAGCCCGGACGCTGTCGGGATCATCCTTGAACATCGGATGCATCGGCGGCGCTTGCTTTTCGGCATCCCACGTCGGTGCGTTCTTGCCCAGGATCGACTTCGCGCTTTCCGAAACGTCTGGGTCCGGCGGCAACTGGGCCGATTGGGCCGGGCCTTCCACTTTCAAGTACTGCAACGGCGCGGCGAAATTCCGATAAGTCAGCAAAGTGGTTAACCGGAAAAGCGACGCGTCATTCCGCGGGTTGAACGACAGACTGCGGGCGAGTTGCGCCAGCGCGTCCGAAACGCGCCCCGCCTCCAGCGATCGCGTCGCGGCCAGAAAATCGGATTGGCTTAGCGCGGCCCGGGTCTTGAGCAACGCTTCCTCCGCCCGCGATTTTTCCTTCTCCGCCTGTTCCTGCGCGAGTTGGGCCCGCGATTTTTCTTCCTCCGCCAGACTCTGCGCGGCTTGCGCAGTCTGTTTTTGCCGCCAGGCGTAAACGCCGCCGGCCACTGCGAGCAAGCCGAGTATTGCCACCGCCGCCAGCCAACGGCGAAGCGCACGGGCGCGTTGCTTCGCCTTCTGCAACTGCATCGCCTTGTCGCGCGCCGTCAGGATTCCCAGCGGCACACCGAGCGCGCCCGCGATCACTTTTAATTTCGCCAGCTCGAGCCGCTCTTCGTATTCCCGAATTTTTTGCGCGACCTCGCGTTCATCCATTTTTCCAATCTTCAGCAGCGCTTCGCGATACGCCGCCGCCGTGGTCCATCCTTGTTCAGGCTGACCGCCCGGACGGGCATCGGCTGCGATCGGTTCCGTGCGCCGGCTCCAATCAATCGTTCCGTTTTCCGCGGCGACGCCGTAACGCAGCGGCTCCGGCAGGCACTCCGCTGCGCCGGGAATCCCGGACTCTTGTTTGCCGGCGTCGTCGGACACGTTCGGCTCGCCGTCAATCATCAGCGCGAGAATGCGATCGCTGTTGCCGAGTTCCTTGAAGTAACGAATTTCCTCGGTCACGAAGCGCGATTCCGCGGCGCGCGGCGAGCAGATCACCACCAGGAGCCCGCTCCTTTCCAGGGCCTGCTGAATGTTTCGCGTCAGGTCCGCATCCGCGGGCAATTCCTCTTCGTCGCGGAAGACTGGATACAAACTGGCGGGAATCGTGTCGCCCTTGTTGTTCTTCGTCCCGATGAGGTCAGCGGGAATCTCGTATCCTTCGAGGACCTGATGAAGCCAGGTAGCCCATTGGCGGCCCTGCTCCTTGTTATCGGCGTGCCGGTAACTGAGGAAGACCGCGTATCGGCGGTTGGAATTTGCGTTCGCGGTCTCCATCGTTACTGCACCCAGAGCGCCAGGGCGAGTTCAGGAGAATTTTCGTCGAAAGACATTGTTACGAATCATAGTGGTCACCGCAATCGACCCGAGGGCGAAGCCGAATGTCAATGAACCTGCTATGGTCTTAGCCCATCGCGCCTGGCCTAACTCCGAAGCTGTCTCCCTCCAACTTCTGCCACTACGCTCTTTGACGATATACTCATCGTTGGGGTCCGAAGAAAAATAGGTCCGCGGTTCGACCCGGAGAGTCGGCCAAAATAGAAAACATAGAACAAGCAACGCAATTAGTACACTGAGCCAAGCTGCAATGACCGCTGCCCGGCGTGACGCAGTAGTCTTCGCCTGAATCCAGAGGGCCATAAAAATTACTCCAATCCACGCCCCGAAGGCCGTGCCGATCCCATCTACATAGAAGGTGCCACCTACCTTTCTTAGCCAAAGTATCACGATGGTCGTGATTAGTGGACAGGCCAGGAGCGAGACAACGGAAACGACACTCCATGGGAATCCGAGCCATTCTGTAGGTGGCGCTTCTGTTGGCCCTTGAGTCGGATCACTATTGTTCACAGGCTGTGACTCCTTGAGCCGGATCACTATGACAGGCGGTCACTTTGAGATCGCCAAACGTCACCGTTGTCATCGGATTTCTTCTTGGCACCGCGGTGCCCTAACTATGTCGACTGGAGTCGCTCCGCCTAATAGACGTCGCGTTTGTAGCGCTTGTCGCTTTTCAGTTTTTCGACGTACTCGTTCGCGGCGTCGGGATCTTTGCCGCCGTGTTCCGCCACGATCTTGCGCAAGGCCGCGTCGACATCTTTCGCCATCCGGCGGGCGTCGCCGCACACGTAGAAATGCGCGCCCTCGCCGTCGAGCCATTTCCAAATCTCCGCCGCGTTCTCCATCATCCGGTCCTGGACGTAGACTTTCTTTTCCTGGTCGCGCGACCAGGCCAGATCGAGGCGGGTAAGGAACCCATCCTTTTGCATCTCATCGAACTCTTCCCGGTAGAAATAATTGCAGGCCGCCTTTTGCGATCCGAAGAAGAGCCAGTTTTTTCCCTTCGCGCCGACGGCCTTGCGCTCCTCCAGATAAGCGCGGAATGGCGCGACGCCCGTTCCCGGACCCACCATGATGATGGGCGTGTTGCTATCTTCGGGCAGACGGAATTTCGAGACGTTCGGGAACACCGGGATCGGCACGTTGTCCGCGCGCTCGGCGAGAAAGCTGGAGCAAACACCTTTCCGCTGCCGGCCGTGGCTCGTGTACTTCACCACGTCGATCGTGAAATGGACCTGGTCCGGGTGCGCCTTCAGGCTGGAGGCAATCGAATAGAGGCGCGGCTGCAATTTCGCCAGGACATCGACGAAATCCTGGGCCGAGATTTTGATCGACGGATGCTCGAGGAGGAAGTCGATCACTTCCATTCCCCAGAGATAACGATCAAGGTCTTCTTTCCGTTCCGGATCGAGGAGCTCGGTAATCAACGGCGCTGCGCTGGCCCGCTCCGCGATCATCTTCAGAAATTTCGGCGTCGTTTGCGTGATGCGACAATCCCGCAGCAGCGCCTCGCGTAAAGTCGTCTCGCCCTTCGGGCTTTTCACTTTCTCATCGCCGCTGGCGCAAATGGCCTTGAGGATTTCATCGATGAGCGCGGGATCGTTCGTCGCCCAGACCGTCATCGAATCGCCGACTTCGTAATTGAGCCCCCAGCCGGTCAGGTCGATTTCAAAATGCCGGGTGTCTTTGTCCGAACCTTCGCCGCAGAGACTGCGGTTGACGGTTAGCTTTCCCGGGAATGGATTTGTGCGGGTGTATTGGGACGCCGGCTTCGGAGCGGCAGGTGCAGGTTCGGTGGCCATATTTGTTTTTGTAGCGGCGGTCTATGACCGTCGAAGATTTAGGTGAGAGTTCGGCGGTCATAGACCGCCGCTACAGAAAACTACGGACCGTCGTTGCCGATCGCGAGAGTCGGGCAAACGTCCATCGCGCGCTGGGCCGCGCCAGTTTCGTCGTCGTTCTCTGGCTGCTTGTAAAAATAAACGTAGGTCTCGTCGTCGTTGTATTTGAGAAGGTTCGGCGCTTCGTCGAGGCAGACGCGGCAAGGCGTGCACGTGTTATCGACATACCAGGCGCCTTCGGTGTTTTCGGGAAGTTTGTTTGCTTTATCGGCCATGGGGGAATTTTTACCTGAAAAGGCTTGGGCGCCGCAATGTCTTTCTCGTGGCGCAGCGTTCGTCTCCGGCCTGAGGGCAGGCCGTCTCCATGGCATTTTGGAGACGGCACGCCCTCGTGCCGTGGGAATCAGTGCGGTAAACTATTTCGGCGGCGGAGTCGGCTCGATCAGCGGAGCGGGCTCGATATCGGGTGCGTAGTCGAGTGGCGGAGTGGGACTCACGCTGGCCGTTGGTTCCGGCCCCGGCAGCGGACTCAAGAGCACGCCGCCCTTCGTCATCAGCTTCCCATTGCGCGCCATCACATCTTCCACGCGATACAAACTTCCCCAGCGCCGGCCATCCTTCGAATCGACGGATTCGGAATGGAGATAGAACTTTTCCATCTCATCAAGATGGAACGGCCGTGAACCGCGCCGGCCGAACACGACTGTCTGCCCGCCAGTTTCATCGACGACGCGATCTCGCTCGAGCCCGCGCGAAACCGCGATCGCTTCACCGTGGGTCGGATAGGTCGCGATCAATCTCGGGTTCGGCCGCGGACTGAATCCCTGCGCGCCCGGCACGGTATCGGGCGAAATGAGCTGGACGACACGCAATCCGTTTCGCCCATCGGCCACGAGCGCGAACTGCGATGCGCTCACGCTCCCGATCTGCACCGCGCGCGTGTCGTTGAGCTGGCCATCGGCGTTGAACATCTGGTCCAGGTGCGGCCGCTCGGGATTCTCCACGTCGATGATGGCGAGGCCTTCGGCTCCATTCGCCACGTAGGCGTAGGTCCGCGCGACATAAAGCCGTCCCGGATTCCGCAAACCCACGACCGCTCCGCGGATCGGTTCCGGCCGGTACGGATCGGTGATGTCGAGAACCTTGAGACCTTCGCTGTCGGTTACGAACGCGTAACGGAACTGGATCGAGACGCAGTGCGGGTTGCGCAGGAAATCGCCGGTGTATTGGCCGCCCAACTTCGGATGCATCGGATCGGTACAATCGATCACGAACAATCCGCGCGGCGTCGTCATGTAGAGGCGATGACCCGCTGCAGTGACAAAGCTCGCGCCCGTCAGCGCGCCATCCGGATTGTAGGTCACATCGCGCTTCAGGAAATTATTGTCGGGATTGCCGTCGACGAGTGTCGCGACGTTGGAGCCGACGAGTCCTTCTTCGCGGTCGGACACGTAAACGAACGCGTAAAACATATCGATCGGCTGCTCTTCGTTTTCCGGAATCCGGACGCGCGCCGGATCGAGCGCGAGCGTGCTGGGTAGCGCCACGGACGTCGCATACTTCGTGTTCACGCGTGTGCGCTGGCCGAGCGGCGAAACCGGCGCGCTCACGATGCGTTCCGAAAATCCTTTCTGGTCGATGTTCGCTACGTCAAACACTTCGAAGCCGCCGGGTCCATTCGCGGTGTAGAGATATTCGCCGCGCAGGACGAGATCCTGGATGTCGTGTCCGCTGTGTTCCTGCGCTTCTTTCAGGATCGCGCCGGCTTCGAGATGCTTCCGGTAATTATCCGGGTAGGCGAGTTTATGCAGGTGGCTGCCGATCGCGGCCTGCGGTTCGTCCGGTTCCGTCCAGATGACGGCGTGTAATCCTTCGCGCCCTTCGCCGACGTAAGCGTAGCGCCCGAAGAAATTCACCGTCCCGGTGCCGAACCCGAGGAGCTGCGTCATCCAGGCGTTGTTGTCGTTGTTCTTCGAGAGATGGCAGTCCGTGCAGTTTTTCGTCGTGCCGACACTGCTCGTCGTGTGCGGGAAATGCGGGTTGAACGCCTGGCCGCTGTACCCTTCCGCCGAAAAAGTCTGCGCCTGCGAATACACCCACTCGCGATTCGCATTCTGTGAGCTGACAACGACCGCGCTCGAAGATCGGATCACCGCCATCCGGTTCTTCTTCACCGTGCCGTCGATCCCGAGCATGAAAACGTCATCGCGCACGACTTGCGGATTGTAGGTGGTGTAATTGCGGTCCGTGACGCCTTCGAATTTGTTTTGCGCCACGCGCTGGTTCGCCTTCATCGGCAGGTGGCACCCGAAACAACTCGTCGCCCAGGAGGTGTGGCAGATCTGGCAATCCATCGCGCTGTTGTCGTGCGCGAGATGGATTCGGTTGTAGTCCTTGTTGTCGGCGGTGGTTGTCTGGCCGGGATCGGCGATCCCGGCTACAGAGCCGCCCCAGGTTCTTCCGTCGCGCCGCAGAGTTTTCGCGTAGGCCGACTTCGGATTGTAGTGCGAGGAGAGGGGATCGACCGTGTCCATGGTCTGCGGAATTTCCCAACGCACATCCGGCGCCATGACGGATTGCTGGAAAAGCTTTGTCCCTTCCCAAACGAAACGCGGACCCCACGGCGTGTTACTCGTGTTTGCCAAATCGATCGCGCCGCCGTTTCCAGTCGTGATCAGCGACGGCCGTTGATTGACGGTGCCGTGGCAATCGATGCAGTTGATCGTCGTCGCGTTTCGCGGCTCGCCGTAGAGCATTCCGTTGCCGTGCACGTCCACGTCGAAATGGCAGTCGGCGCATTGCATTCCATGCGCGATATGGACGTCCTTGAGGTGCACCGCCTTCGCGAACTTCTGCGGATCGCCGTCCGGGATTTTGTTATCGTTAAGGTCGAGCAGGTTGCCTTTGCGATCGTGCTTGAAGATCGCGCGAAAGACCCAGCCGTGCCCGTGGTAATCGGCGAACTGCGTGTGCTTCAACTTCGGATTTAGCTCCGAGACCTTGTCGAGAAACTCCTTGTCGCCCCAGAGCCCTTTCGCGGCGGCCGCTTCCGGATTGCTCTGTGTCTCGATGACCAGCTCGTCGTCCGTCGGGTTCCGCTGCTCCTTCGGATACATGAATTCGCCGTCCGTCTCCTGGTCCCACCAGGTGTAACCGAGATACGGATTCACGAAAAGGTTCCCTTGGTGCATGTGGCAGTTCATGCATTGGCTCGACGGGATCGAGCGCGTGAACTGGTGCATGACCGGATGCCCGCGCTCATTTCGCGGAATGGTCTTGTCGGCTGTGAACGTGAGTCCCTGGTGGCCGTATTTGCTCCACCAGCCCGAGTTCGTCGGCGACCGATCGTTCGCGTAAACGACGTGACAGGCCGAGCAGCCGCTCGAACGATAATCGCCCGCGTGATCGTTCGAGCCGAGAAAGCCGAGCAGCGGATCGTGCAGCCGTGTCTTTTGAATGCCGAGGAAAACCGGGTCCGTGCGGTTAAGGGTGCCGAGCCCGCGCTCGGACAAACGCCGGAGCGGTTTTCCGTTCGGTTCTTCCGTCGTGGGAATTCCGAGCTGCAATTGTTTTTCGCCGCCCTTCTCGAAGATGCGCAGGATATTTCCCGGATTACTCAGGTTGAACCGCGGGACCGGATCGAGAAACGGCAGGATGCCGTGGACCTTCGTGTCGTTAGGCGTGACCGGCGTGTAGTTGTTCAGGCGGAGCGGCGCGCCGTCGGCGCCATAGGCCTGACCGAAGCGATAATTCTTCAGCCAATAACCGCTGTTGTTATAGAGCGCGGCGCCCCAGAGCATCGGCCCGGTGTTCATCATGCTGTGATCGACGCGGTTGATGATGTCGTCGTGACAAAGGCCGCACGCCTGCTTCGCCACGCGCAGATCGCCGGGATTCATGAAACGGATGAATTCGGCCGATTCGTGGTTCAGCCAGACATTCGAGTTCGGTGGGTTTGCCGAGGTTTTCCAAAATTCCTTGTGCCGCGGTGGAACATGCGCCTGCTCTTTCGCCAGACCACGCGCGGGATTTCCACCATGGCAATCGGTGCAACCGAGAATCACGTGCGAGGCCTGGTGCATTGGCTCCACGCCGTTGTGGCACTGGATGCACCCCGAGCTTTTTGCATCGGCGGCGGCCTGAGATTGATCGATGAGGTTGATCCGAGGACGAGCCAACGGCTTTGTCACAGAAAAATTCGTCGGCAGAGACGTGGGCGGACCGTAACCGTCCTCGAGCAAGCCATCGGAAGCACCAAGCACCAAGCTCCAAGCACCAGAGAAGCACCAAACACCAAGCACCAAACAGCCGACGCCTGTCGCGAGTCGCACCTTTGGAGCTTGGAATTTGAAGTTTCTCTGGAGCTTGGAGCTTGGAGCTTGGAGCTTTCGGCTTTGCATCGGTCAATAGGTCAGCGTCAAAGTGAGAATTCCGCTGTATAAAAAATCATCCACCTTCCCCGGGCTCGGTCCCGGATAACCGAACACTGGGTTCGTGTTCGCGCGATAAATGTCCTTGTATCCTTGGCCGGGAATCAAAAACCCCGCGCCGGCAGTGAGGATAATGTTGTTCGTCAGCAGCGGCCGGTATTGCACCCCGAGACTGCAATCGAGCCCGATCGCGTTGCTGGTGTGGTTCGTCATTAGCACCTGCTTGATCGTTTCCGTCTCCGCCATCCAGATGTAGTTCACGTTCACAAACGCCTTCAGTTTCGGCGTGATGTCGGCGTCGTTTCCGTAGCCGACGATGATCGTCCCCGGGTTCACGAAGTTCGATTGGCCTTCGCTTTTGCTCGTGCGCAGATCGATCACCAGGCTGTCGCGCTGCTTAAAGTTCACCGACGTGCCGCCGAGGTTGAATCCCTGGTGTACGAAAAAGCTAAACGGTCCGCCGACGAAAAACGGCTTGTCGAAAATCGTGTCGAACCCGGTCGCGTTTGAGTCGCGCGGATTGCTGTCGCCGCTGGCGTAAAAGCCGGAGAGCTTGAAGCGCAGCCAGTCCTTGTCGATCGACAATTCGAGCGCAGCCATCTGCGCGTTGATCGAAACCCGCCGCTGCGCGATCCCGTTGAACCCGTCCTCGCCCAGCGCCTCGTAAAACGCGTGGGTGATGTTCAGCCGCCCGATGTGTCCGTCGCCCGTCCAGCCGAGGTAATACGACTGCACGTAATGATCGCGCACCGCGCCGATCGGCGCCGGCCGGGTGATGAAATCGTTCTGGTCGTAGTGCCGCGACGCTTCGTCGAAATTCGCGTGGAAGCTGAGTTGCGCGGTGTAGCCCTTCGCCAAAAAATCCTGCCGGAAAACGTTAAGAATGATGATGCGCTGATCGCGCGCGTCGAACTTGTTCAGGTCCGAGTAAGTGTCCTTCTCGCGCATGTCGAACGCGATCGCGTTGTATTGCCAGCGGTTGTTGTCGTAGTTGCCGAAGAGCCGCAGGCCGAGGTTCGAGTCGTTGAAAATGAAGCCGCGGAAATCGCTCACGAACGGCTGAATGCCGAAGCGCGAGGAAAGAAAATCGTAGTTGTTCGTCAGGTCGCGGATGTGGATTTCGCCAAACGCTTCCTGGAGCGCGTACCAATCTTTTTGCCGCGTCGTGTAACGCGAACCCGCGAGGTCGCCCGGCAGCCGGGTCAGGCCAGGCCCGAGTCCGGACGTGGGATCGCCGAAGGGCGGAAAGGTGGGGACGGGCGCCGGCCCGGTAAAACCCGGCCCGCGCGGATCGGGATCGAGCGCATTGTTCTCCTTCACCCGGATGTAGTTCTGGTTCGCTACAAACAAGAGCCGCAGCGCCCACAGGACCGGCTTGAATGCAGTCTCGCCCTTGAAGAGATCGATGCCGATTGAGAAATCGTTCGAGAAGAAAAGTTGGTCGCTCCGGCCGAAAAATTCGGAGCTGTTCGGACGTGCCGTGCTCACGCCGCTGGGGATCGGAAGCTTGCGGGCTTCGAATTGGAAGAAGTCGTTTAGCGTCAGGTTGAGAAAAATATCCTGCCCGATAATCGGCGCGTCGCCTTTGAGCGTGCTTTGTAGATACGGATGCCAGAAGCGCAACCGGCCGGTTTGATACGGCGTCTCGGTGCGCGGATCGGCGTAACGTTGCCACTGGCCGAACCCGATGAACCAGCGGTTCGATACTGGCTCCGATCCCGGCAAAAGCCCGACGCCGTTTTCGGAATCCGGGTACTCTCCGTAATCAAGCTTGTGCCGCTCTGGCGTCATCTCGCGCACTCCGCGGCGCGGCAATCCGAGCGAACGCGGCGCCGCGCCGCCGTCGTATTCGGGCGCCTGCGGAAGGATCGGCGGATAGAGGTCTGGAGGTTCAATTGGTTCGAGGAGATTGCCGCCGCCCGGATCGGGATTGAATTGCGACGGGGGCAGCGGCGGCTCGAGGATCTGTTCCTGGCCGAAGAGATAACGGCGACTCGGCCGCCACCGCGGCCTCACCCGGTAGCCGTTGATTTGCACATCTGCACCGCGACGCTCGCGAACGATCTCGACCGTGGCGTCCTTGCTGTCGCCCAGGTCGATCTCGACCACACCGGTTTTCCGCCACGTCGGCTTTGTATCAACGGTCGCGTCCTTGTTGTCGCCCAGGTCGATTAGGAGGGGGGCGTTTTTCTTCCGAGCCCGCGGCCGTGGACCTCCGTTTATTTCGACCCGCGCCCCCTCGTTTGCCGCCTGACTATCGTCGCCTTCCAAGCGGAGGTTGCCTCCCACGAGCGCAAAAACGGCGAGGCCCCAAAGCAGGCGTCTGCTTCGCGCACCGCTCATTGGCCGAGACGAGGGCATAGGGAGGCGAAGAATGCCGGAAACGCCTTGGCATTAGCAAGCCTAAGGGCCGCGCGGAAAAACGCCGTTTTTCCGCGCTTTTTCCCGTCTTGCTCTTGCTCTTGCTTCAGGGCGTTTAGGGGGCGAACCGAGCAAGAGTAAGAGCAAGAGCAAGAGCAAGAGCGAAGGGTTGAATCAGAGAAGGGGATTTTCATAGCCGAAGCCACGCAATTTTAGTATGAAACCGGGCCCCGTGAGATTCCGCGTCCGATTCTTCGCCGTTGCCGGCCTGCTTCTCTGGCCATTCCTGGCGAAGGCGCAGCTCACGGCCGTCGATGTCCAGACGATCATCGACCAGGCCACTACTCGCGCCATTCAGATCTCGCCGAACAGCGTGATCGCTGTGACCGATCGCGAAGGCGACGTGCTCGCGGTTTGGAGCGTTAACGGCACGCCGCCGAGCGCACTCGATATTTCCAGCTGCGTCTCAAAGGCCGGCACCGCCTCCTTTCTCAGCAGCAACCAGAACGCGTTCACCTCGCGCACGGCGGGGTTCATCATCCAGCAACATTTTCCGCCGGGCGTTCGCAACACCTCGCCCGGCCCGCTCGTCGGTGTCGGCCTTTCGAATTTGTTTACGTCCGACATCAACAAGTTCCGCGCGCCCGGCAGTGTCATCGCTTTCAGTTCGACGCCCGGCCTAACGATCTTGCCCGTCTTCGGCACCTCGCTCGATGGCTCGCCCGGCGGGGTGCCGCTCTACAAGAACGGAATTCTCGTCGGCGGAATTGGAGTCACCGGTGACGGAATCCCGGGGCCGCTCATTTTCCGTTCGCAGAATCCATTCACGTTTATTGCCGACTACGACGTGGACGAAGAGATCGCGCTCGCGGGCCAGACTGGGTTTCGCCCCGCTCGCTCCATCCAGGCCAACAACGTTTACATCAACGGCATCGCGCTCCCCTATGTTTTGTCGCCGACTGCGAACGTAGCGGGGACAACTCAAGGCGTGGCCGCTCCCGGTTTCGCAGTTCAAGCTGCGCCGGCGCCGTTCCCATATCCGATCGCAACCTTCGGCGGCGTGCAGGGAGAAATTCGCCAGCCGATCGTCAGCGATCCGATCTCGACGCCGATCGGCACGACGCCGCGTCTCACGGCCGCGGAGGTCGCGAGCATCATCGATTTCGCCGCGGCGCGCGCGCGCACCACGCGCGCCGGAATTCGCCTGCCGATCGGCGTGCCGATGCAGGTCTTTATCACCGTCTCTAATTTTCCGAACAACCCGGCGGTGCCACCGACCTGCCTCGGCGCGTTCCGCACCGGCGAAGCGACGCTTTTCAGTTGGGACGTGGCCGTCCAAAAAGGCCGCACCGCGGTCGGCTTTTCGAATAATTCGTTCGCGATGTCCACGCGCACCGTCGGTTTCCTCGCCGAGACAAAATATCCCCCTGGTCTCGATGTGCAGGACCCCGGTCCCTACTACGGATTGCAGGAGCAATTCTCCGGATTCAACCGCGCCGCGCTCCCAAATTACGTCCTCGACTCTTCCGGGCTCGACGCACGCTTCCCGAATGGAATCACGATTTTCCCCGGCGGTTTCCCGCTCTATCGCAATGGCCAATTGATAGGCGCGATCGGGATCAGCGGTGACGGCGTCGACCAGGACGACATCGTCGGCGCATCGGGCACTCACGATTTTCTCGCGCCTTTCTCGATCCGCGCCGACCAATTCGCGTATCTCGGCGCGCGGCTGCCTTACGCGAAATTTCCGCGCGATCCCGATGGAACCGATGGGAGCGTCGAGTATCCGCCGTTTACCGTCGTCGCCGAAAAGCTGGCGAATATTTCCACGCGCGTCAGCGCGGGCACCGGCGACAATCGCCTTATCGGCGGCTTCATCATCTCGGGAACCGCCTCGAAAAAAGTGATTGTCCGCGCGATGGGCCCGTCGCTCGGCGCCTCTGGAGTGAACTCGACGTTGGCCGATCCGACTTTGGAACTGCACGACGCGACTGGCGCCATCATCGCCACGAACGACAACTGGGCCGACACCCAACAAACGGAGGTTGCCGCCAGCGCCATTCCGCCGCCTAACGAGTTGGAATCCGCGATCGTCCGCACGCTGGCCCCTGGGGCTTACACCGCGCTCGTCGACGGGAAGAATGGCGGAACCGGGACCGCACTCGTCGAAGTCTACGATCTAAGTCCTTCCTCCAACTCCACTCTCGGCAACATCAGCACGCGCGGCGCGGTCGGTCCGCAAAGCGACGTAATGATCGGTGGCTTCATCATCAGCGGGACGACCGGAACCACGCGCGTTCTCGTTCGCACGGTCGCGCCGTCGCTCATTTCCGCCGGCGTCACCGACGCCATGCCGGACCCGACCCTCGAGCTGCGCGACGGGAACGGCGCCCTCATCGCCGCGAACGACAACTGGCGCGAAGGTCCCGAATCGGACATTCAGGAATCGAAGCTCGCGCCCACGAACGATCTCGAGTCCGCCATCATCACAACGCTTCCATCAGGTCTTTACACCGCCATCATCCACGAGAAGAACGGTCAAAGCGGCATCGGTCTCTTCGAAGTTTACAACCTGCAAAACCCTTAAGCTTGATTCTGGAGCCGGCCTGCCCTCAGGCCGGTCGGCCCACGCAAGGATCTGAATGAGCGTTCTCGCCACGGCACGAGGGCGTGCCGTCTCCATCTGCTCAAGCTTGCGCCCGGATCATGTGCCGCCGCAGGATGGCTCATGCATTCATCGAATAATTCAGCGAAACGAACCTTCATCCTCCTGTCGGCGTTGGCGGCGACTTTAGTCCTCCCTCAGCCCGGAACGGCCCAGACTCCCACCGCCAAGACAACTGTTACCGCGCCACGGCACATTGTGCTTCCCAGTCGCAAAGACACGTTGCCCTTCAGCGACGGGGTGCTGGTCGGCGAAACTTTCTATCTGGCCGGGCGCATCGGTATCGATCCTGAAACCGGCAAACCTCCCGCCGAGCTCGAGAAAGAGATCCGCTTTTTGCTCGACGGAATGAAGACAACTCTCGCGGCCGCCAACATGACGATGGACGACCTGGTCTCCGTGCAGGTCTTCTGTCCCGACCTCTCCCTGTATGAAAAGTTCAACGAGATTTACCGCACCTACTTCATCAAGGATTTCCCCGCCCGCGCTTTCATCGGCTCCGGCCCGCTCCTCCGCGGCGGCCGCTTCGAAGCGCAGGGGATTGCAGTCCGGCGATAGACTCAGCCTGAATAGCTATCGCGACGCTGTATATAATCGTCCGCAGATTTCGCAGATTAACACAGATTTCTGCAATTTTTTGCGCCACCTCCCTAATCTGCGTCCTCCGCGTAATCTGCGGACCAAATAGATTTGTGGACCGGTTGCGGCGGGAACCAACGCTTCTAGAATCTGGTGCGCGGATGTGAACGCAGACGCGTTCACGAACAATGCCCGACGAAAAGCCTCACGCGTCACGACCATCTTATGAGTCGGCACGGGCGGAGCGCCCGACGACGGCGGAAGGCACGCTGGAGCGGCCAGCGAAACACGATCCTTATGCGGCGTTTCGCTTTTCGGCTTTCCGATTCTACATGGCGGGCAATCTCGTTTCCGTCGTAGGGCGGCTGATGTTCATCGTGGCGGTCGAATGGGAGATGTATGGGCGCACGCACTCGGCGACGGCGCTGGGATTAGTCGGGCTGGTAATCGCATTGCCGGTCGTGCTGCTTTCGTTGCCGGCCGGCCATGTCGCAGATCGATTTCCGCGGAAGCGCATCGTCCTCGTGACCCAGGCGCTGAGCGCGATCTGTTCGCTTGCGCTGGCGTTTGTCTCGTGGCAACACCTCGCCATTCCCGACTGGGCGGTTCTGAGAGCGGGGAATCGCTTTCTCTATTCCGTAGCGACGATTTTCGAGCGTCACACTTGGTTCCATTTCGACGATCTCTCGATTCCGCTGATTTATTTGATCCTGCTGATCTCCGCGACGGGCCGCACGTTTGGATGGGCCGCGCGGTCCTCTTATTTTCCGCAACTGGTTCCGCGCGACGTCTTCGCGAACGCCGTGACCTGGAACAGCAGTGTCTTTCAGATCGGTTCGGTCATCGGGCCGGCGCTCGGCGGTTTGTTCATCGTCCGCGCGGGGTTCCCATTTATTTATGCGATCGACGCGGCCTGCGCGTTTTCGTTTTTCCTGCTCGTGCTCCCGATTCGTAGTAGCGATCGCGGCAGCAGCACCGAGCGAAACGCGTGGCGCAGTCTGATGGAAGGGCTGCGCTTCGTTCGCACCAAACAAGTCGTGCTGGCGACGATCACGCTCGACATGTTCGCCGTGTTTCTCGGCGGTGCGACGGCGTTGCTTCCGATCTTTGCCGACCAGATCCTGCACTGCGGTCCGATCGGGCTGGGCTGGATGCGCGCGGCGCCCGGCATCGGCGCGTTCATCATGGCGATCCTGATCGCGTATCTGCCGCCGATGAAAAAGGCGGGCAAAGCCCTGCTCTGGTGCGTAACCGGTTTCGGCGCGGCGACGGTCGTCTTCGGGTTATCGCACTACCTGTGGCTTTCCCTCATCATGCTTTTCCTGACCGGCGTGTTCGACAGCGTGAGCGTGGTGATCCGCCACACGCTCCTCCAGCTCGTCACGCCCGACGCGATGCGCGGCCGCATTTCGGCCGTGAACAATATTTTCATCGGGACTTCGAATGAGCTGGGCGCGCTGGAGTCGGGATTAACGGCGGCGCTCTTTGGTCCGGTCATTTCTGTCGTTGCCGGCGGGTTGGGGACGATCCTCGTCGTGCTCGGCGTATCCTGGGTCTGGCCCGAGACGCGGAAGATTGGCGCGTTGGACAAAAATCTGCGGTAGGGAACGGCAACCATTGTAGGGCGTCTGTGTCAGACGCCGCCGGTTTAGGTTGGCGTTTCACAGAAACGCCCTACAAATTATTAGTGTGAAAATTGCCGCGGTTCAGTTGGCCTGCACGCTCGGCGACGTTCAGGCGAACCTGAAGAAGATTCACGATTTCTGTGGCTGGGCGAAACAGGAGGGTGTGGATCTTATCGTGTTTCCCGAGGCAGCCGATACGGGCTACTCGATGCCAGTCATCCGCGAGCACGCGAACCCGTGGACGGAAGGCGCGGTGCCTGCACTTCAAGACATGGCGAAGGAGTTCGCTCTCACGATCGTGAGCGGAGTGGCGGAACGCGAAGGTGATGTCATTTACAATTCGCAAGTATTCGTCGATCCGCGCGGCGAGATCGTCGCGAGCTATCGGAAGACGCATCTCTTCGTGCTGCCGCCTAACGACGAAAGCACCTGTTACACACCCGGTGACAAGTTTGTGAGCGTGCCGGCGGCAGGATTTCATTTCGGATTGAGCATCTGTTACGACATTCGGTTTCCCGAGGTCTGCCGAACCCTCGCCCTGGAGCACGGCGCAAACGTCATGTTGGTTTCGTCTGCCTGGCCGCTTCCGCGCGCCGCGCATTTGCGGGCTCTGGCCGTGGCGCGCGCCATCGAAAACCAGAGTTACCTGGTCCTGGCGAATCGCGCCGGGGTGGATGCTGGAGTTACCTGCTGTGGCATGTCGGCCATCATCGACCCGACTGGGGTCATGCTCGCGTCCGCTTCAGACGATCGTGAGGAAATGATCGTCGCCGAAATTTCCGAAGAAGTCGTTAGGTCAATCCGCGAAAGGATGGGGGTTTTTGCGCATAGGCGGCCTGAGCTATACGGGAAAGATTAGTCTGTTTCATGCTCATGATCCTGATCGTGCTCATGACCCTCTGCCAAGCGCGCTCGGAAAGATCAGGAGTATGATCAGGATCAGGATCAGGAGCAGGAGTAAAAACGGCTAAAACGCCGTATGGAATCCGATCCGCGCGTAGGGCGCGCCGCCGTCCTGGTGATAGCGGACCTCGGTGCGATGGAAGTCGAAATTCCGGTAGGGAATGTATCCAGCCTCCACCGAAAGCTTGACCGCGGTGGACAACTTCCAGTCCAAGCCACCGCCGAGACGCACTTCTTCGTAGGTGATCGCCGCATGGTTCAACGCTGGATTACCACGCAGTGTCCCGAAGTTTTTCTCCACGCGATAACTCGTCGCCCTGATATCGGCGCCGGCATAGAACAGCATGTTGCTATTCGGCTCGTATTCGAGCCGCGGAGCCGGCACCACCGCATTCAAGGTCCATTGCGGCGCGAACTTCCACCGGACACCGCCGCCGGGCAGGACCGGATATTTGCGGAATGCATCGACGCCGACGCCGAACACAAACTGGAGATTCGAGCTGTAAATGTAGGTGCCCCCGATGATGGCCGGCACGTTGAAGGTGTCCTGTCCGAAGTCATCGAAATCAGTGCCGTAGAACCCGGGTTGCAGCTCGACTCGAATAAGAAAGGAATCGGACAACTCGGTATCGAGGCCGACGATCAGGTTGGTGGAATGGAGGTTGTCGGGGATCGGCGCGTTTCCGCCGAAGCTGAATGAATAGCGTTCCGTCTGCACGCCCAGGCGCAGAATCCCGATCTTCGTCATCGGCGTCAGCACGAAACGGATGTGTCCCTGGGTCTCGTCGAAATCGCGGATGACCCGGTTGCCCGTCTCGCCGCGCCGGACGTCGCCCTTGCCCACGTAAGTTCCTTCAACATCAAACTCGAACGAGAAGGAAGATTCCGATTCCACCAGCGCCACGTCCCTCGATGAATCCTTGGACGCCGTCGAATAGGTTTCGACCTGGACGGCCAAGGCGTTGCCGGCCGCCAAGAGCAGGCAGACCGCAACGATAGTGAGGAAGTTTTTCATGAAGGCGACAACAGGTGGGCGGCTAGACTGCTAGCGGACGGCCCCAGTGTCACGCCGAAATAACGAGTTCGCCTTCGAAATGTCGCGCATCAGGGCGGACTCCGAGGCGACCCGCTCGATTCCGTGAAGCGAAGCGATCGACGCCGAAGAAATGAAATCTCCACGCCAGATCAGCGTTGCCGGCTTTCCGCCCACGTCCACCGGCCACATTTGGTAAAGGGTGAGGCCGGCATAATAGCCGCCGCTCGCATAGTAGAGAGCATCGGAAGCCTGGAAGGTTCCGTTTGATCCCGAGCGCCGGTAGGAAGCGCCAAGTGTGAGGACGCCCTGTTCGTCCGCGGTCAGCAATTCCCAAAACGGTTCGGGCCCGCCGTTGAGCACGCCGGAGAACTGGCGGCTGATCTTGTCGTTCGCGCGAAACAACGCATTGAGTTCCTCAGAGGGCCGCACATTCTGGCCGGTGTGATCGTAGGGTGGTTGCGATGAGCGTCCGGCGCGGGCCCGGGCGCTCAAGACATCGGCCCAGGCGGCTGCGATCGGGCCGGGCATTCCACCGCCCGTGGCGCTTGCCGCGGCGGCGAAGCGTTTTTCCTCCGCTTTGCTGATCTGAAGATCCGGCGACAGTTTTTGAGTAGCGCTGACGAGCGATCGCACCGCGGCGTTGTCGGGCGCACTCGAGAGCCGCGAGAAATTCGCGGCCGAAGGAGAGGAGGGGAGGTCGGAATGGATCAGGACCTTGAGCTCCGAATGCCGCGACGGGTTCCATTGCCGCAGCGCTTCGCTGACCCGTGCCGGGGCTCCGGTGACAACGAAGCAGCTCTGCGCGGAAATGACACTGCCACTCAGGGCCGGGCCGTGTGAAACTTTGGGTTCGCCCTTCGCGAGATCGGCGATGTTGATGCCGCTGAAGACGGAGAAGCTGGCCATTTCGGCGGCTGGATCGGCGGCGGTCGCATTGGAAACCAGAGCGACCAGACCGAGAAGAGAAAAAATTCGCATGAGTTTTTGGACGGCCCGGAAGCGCATTGCTTCACCAGTTTTCTTTTCCATTTTGGAATGTCTATTGGTTAGGCGCGCCGCACAAGCGCCTCTACTTTTGATCTCGTCATGAGCGAACCGGCCATTCTTCTAGACCGCCTGAGCAAATCTTACGGCGATACCAAAGCCGTCCAGGACCTTTCGCTCACCATTGTGCCCGGCACGATCTTCGGGTTTCTCGGGGCGAACGGCGCCGGCAAGACCACGACCATCCGGATGTTGTGCGGCCTGGTTCATCCCACCAGCGGACGCGGGCAGATCGCCGGGCTCGATGTCTGGCGGGATCGTCACAAGGCGCGCGAGCAGTTCGGCTACGTCGCGCAACGCTTCAGTCTTTATCGCGACCTGACCGTGGAGGAAAACATTCGTTTTTTTGGCGGCGCCAGCCGCGTGCCGGGAAACGAATTGCCTGTCCGCCTGGAGCGTCTGTTGAAATTGACCGACTTGGAAAAAAAACGGCGGGCGATGGCGGGCGAACTCTCCGGCGGGATGCGCCAGATGCTGGCCATGGCTTGCGCGCTCGTCCATGATCCGCCCCTCCTTTTTCTCGACGAACCGACTTCCGGCCTTGACCCGGTCCACCGCCAGCAGATCTGGGATTTGCTCTACGATCTGAGCAACCGGGGCATCACGATTTTTGTCACGACGCATTACATGGACGAGGCCGAGCGGTGCACCGAAGTGGGTTTCATCGAGGAAGGCCGGCTCCTGGCGAAGGCGCCGCCGCGCGGATTGAAAGAAAGTTTTCATGCGAAGCTGCTCGAGATCGACGTGGAACCGGTGATGCCAGCGCTCGTTAGGCTCCGGGAGTTGCCGGGAATTCTCGGCGTCTCGCTCCGGAGCGGCAGCCTGCGTCTTTACGCCGCGAACCCGGAGAAGCTGGTGAGTGAGTGGCAGACGCGGTGGCCTTTCGACGACCTGCAATGGCGCGGCCACCGTTGGGTGGAACCGGACATGGAAGATGTCTTCACGGCCTACTCGCAGGGTTATGACGCCCTGCTCAAACCCACATGAACCGCCGATCTTTCAGCGCCATCCTGAGCGTGGCTTACAAGGAATGTCTCCACATCCTTCGCGACCTGCGCGTCCTGGTCTTGCTGGTGATCCTGCCGCCGGCCTTCACGCTCGTGTTCGGCCTCGCTTTTGAAGCGGGCGAGATGAAGAACGTCCCCGCGCTTCTGATCAATCGCGATCAAAACGAACGCTCCGAGAAATTCGTGAAACTGCTCCAGGACAATAAGACGTTCAGCTGGCAAATCCCGCCCGCGACGGTGACCGGCGAAGACGATCTGCTCGGCCACGGAGTTCAGGCGACGCTGATTATTCCGCCGGGTTGGAGTGACAGCCTGGCCAACAACAATCCCATTCCGCTCCCCCTGTATCTCGACGGTAGCGACACGAATACCGCCGATCTTCTCGAGGGAAGCGTGCGAAAAACGCTGGCGGATTTTCAGCACGACGCGCTCGTGGACTTGATCGACACCCTGCCGGACGAGGTCGTCGATCTCGGGAAGAAATTGCCGGTGCAAGTGCGGAACCGGTTCAGCTCGATGATGGAGCCCTGGAAGGCCGAACCGAAAATTCTCTACAACCCGAGAACGCGTTTCATCGATTACGTGGTGCCCGGCATCATCGGGCTGATTCTCCAGCTCATTACCGTCACGCTCATGGCGAGCACGATCGCGCGCGAACGAGAGGCCGGCACGTTGTTTCAATTGATGGTCACGGCGCTGCGCCGGCGCGAGATCGTGATCGGCAAGGTGCTGCCTTACCTGGCCATTTCCGTCGTCCTGATTCTCTTCATCATTTTGCTAACGGCCTGGTATTTCCAGGTCCAATTCCATAATCCGGCCGCGCTCGCGCTGATTTGTTTTCTGTTCCTGCTTTGCTCGCTCGGAATGGGCCTGCTGATCTCCGCGATCTCACGCACGCAAACGCAGGCGATCCAGTTCTCGGTCTTCTTCCTCCTGCCGGTCTTCGTTCTTTCCGGCGCGTTCGCTCCATTGGAGCAACTCCCGAAGGCGATCCGCTACATCTCGGAATTATTTCCGCTCACCCATTTCTGCCGCGCCTTTCGCCTGGTGAATCTCTATCGCGCCGCACCGCAATTCTACGCCTTCGATCTGATCATGCTGTTCGCCGGCGTCGTGATCACGTTCCTCGGGGCGGTATATTTGCTGCGGCGGATCGAACAGTAGATCGAAATACTCCTGCTCCAGTGGTCCGCGCTGCTTCGGAAGGATCATGAGCAGGATCATGATCATGAGCAGGAGGAAAAAAACTCAGAACTTCGCCTTGAACTCGAGGCGCAGATACGGCGCGCCGTCCGCCTTGTAGCGAATACCGGCGCGATGGAAATCGAACTCGCGCCGGATCGCATAGCCGCCGCCGAGATCGAACGAAACATTGTTGCAGGGCGAATAGATGAAACCGCCGCCGGCCCGATACTCGGAGTAATCCACTTCCGCGCCATTAAGCCGGCTGGGGACAATCGCGCTGTTTCGATCCGTCCGGAAAGCGCCGCCCTTGAATTCGCCGCCCGCCCAAAAATCGAACTTGTCGTTAGGCGAATAGATGACGCGAGGCTCGGGCAGGATACCCATGACTTTCCATCGGTTGTTTGGTTCCCAGATGATGCCGGCCAGCGGGAGAACCGGATATTTCCCTCGGAGGAAAGAAGCGTTCGCACCCACAAACAAATACAGGTGGTCGGGCTGCAGAACGAAAATACGCCCGAGGGTGATTGGCGCATCGAAGGAGGCGCTGTCAAAATCGTCCTGGGTATAGAAACCCGGCTTCACCTGGAAGAAGGCGCCGACGTCGTTGTTGTGCATATAATCGACGCCGATCACGGCGGCCACACTTTGCAAATGATCCGGCACCGGCGCGCCGGTCGTTCCGAAATCGAAGCGGTCGTAAGCGATCCCGAGATGGAGGTAGAGATGGCCCGTGAGGAAAAAACGATGCGCGTAGGCGAAAGAATTCGAGACGGCGTACTGGTCCCCAAAACTCACTTTCCGATGGAGGTCACTTTCGAAAACGTAACTCGATTCCAGTTCGACGATGTCGAGCGAAACCACTTCGCTTTTCTTTTCGGTGACGGTTTGAAGCGTTGGCTCTCCCGCGCGTAGCCAGCCGAACGAAGCCAGGAGCACGAAGGTGGCGAAGAGAGGAAGGGGCAGTGGTCGATGTTTCATGCCAGTGGGATCGTAGCTTAATCGGACGCCGGGACAAAACGGATTTGTCTGGTGGCCCGAATTGTTGTTCAAAGGTCGGAATGAAGAAGGCGATCGATCATCTCATGCGGAGCGATCCGCGCTTTGCCGCGCTCATCAAACGGACGAGACGATTCGACGTGGTGGCGAGCGAACTCGTCCGGCCGTTCGACGCGCTGGCGGAATCGATCGCGTATCAACAGCTGAGCGGCAAAGCTGCGGCCACGATCTGGGGCCGGGTCCGCGCGCTTTATCCGAAACGGAAATGGCTCGATCCGGCCCTCGTGTTGAAGACGCCGGACGAAAAACTGCGCGCCTGCGGCCTGTCGGGCAGCAAGACCGCCGCCCTAAAAGATCTCGCCGCGAAAACGCTCGACGGCACGGTGCCGAACCGCCGCGAATTGGTGCGGATGACCGATGAGGAGATCATCGAGCGGCTGACGAAAGTGCGCGGCATCGGGCGGTGGACTGTCGAGATGCTGCTCCTGTTCGAACTCGGCCGGCTCGATGTCTGGCCGGTCGCTGATTACGGCGTGCAGAAAGGTTTCACGAAAACCTTTGGCCGGAGAAAACTGCCGACCCCGAAGCAGTTCATGAAGATCGGCGAGAAATGGCGCCCGTATCGTTCGGTGGCCGCCTGGTATTTCTGGCGCGCCATCGACGGGCCGGTAGCCGAAACGAAAGTGAAAAGCCGCTTCGGGTAGCGTGCTCTTCTGTAGCCGCTTCGCTATGCGAAGCGCGAGAGCAAGCGTCGCCGCCCACCCGCCTTCGCCTGGCTACGGCGCGGCAAGCAGGGCGCCGGCTACAGAAGATTGACTTGGCAAGGCCACCTTCATAAAACGAGTTCATGCCGATGATCCATGTGGCGCGCGACGGGGCGAAGCTCGGGGAGTTTACACTCGAGCAAATCCAGGAAGGTCTTCGCACCGGGCAATTCCGGTCGACCGATTTAGGATGGCAGCCGGGCATGGCGGACTGGCGGCCGCTCAGTGAGCTCGCTGGAGTCGCAGTACCTCCCGCCGCGGGCGCGATGCCCACGCTCCCGCTCGCTGCGGCGACCGGCGTTTATCCTTCTTCACCCGGCGCCGGTCTGCCGTGGGAACATCGAGCCGAGCTCGGTTTCGTGAAAGCGTGGTTCGATACCGTCAGCCTGTTGATCACCAAGCCGAGCGAAGCGTTCACCATGATGCGGCCCGAAGGCGGCCTGACGGATCCGCTACTTTTCGGTCTGATCGGCGGATGCGCCGGCGGCATCGTCTCGATTATTTTTCAGGGTCTTTTCCAATCGATCCCGGGAATCGCCGGTCGCAACGATGCGTTTAATTCCCTGGGCATCGGGGTGGGGGTGATCCTCCTGATCTACGCGGTCTTGATGCCGTTGCTGGTAACGGTCGGCATGTTTATCGGTGCGGCCATTTTACATCTCTGCCTGATGTTGGTCGGCGGCGCGAATCGGTCGTTTGAGACCACTTTTCGGGTCGTTGGTTTCACGGCGGGCGCGGCGAATTTGTTTTCCATGATTCCGTTCTGCGGCGGAATTATCGCGTTGGTTTATCATATCGTGCTGGAATGCATCGGCCTGAGCCGCGCCCACCCGACCACCACAGGCAAAGCACTGATGGCGATTTTCCTGCCGATGATTGTTTGTTGCGGACTGATCGTGCTGCTCGTGGTCGTGCTGGGGGGATTTGGAGCGGTCTTCAACCGCCAGCACTAAGCGCCCGGCCCGGCCGCGGATCGAGACAATGCGTTTAGTATGGCGCCCGATCCGCCCGGAGGACTTCAACCATGAGCTGATATGGCTGGTGGTGTCCGTGGCGGCGGTTGTCGCCGGTGGCGTGTGGCTGGCACTCGGTTTGCCCTGGCTGGCCTGTCCTTTCCGCGCCGCCACCGGTTATCCCTGCCTGACCTGCGGCGCCACCCGCTGCGCGATCGCGTTTTCCCACGGGCATCTGTCCATGGCGTGGTCCTGGAACCCGCTGGCGTTTCTCGCGCTCTGTGGCGTGGCGTTGTTCGATCTTTACGCAGTTGTGGTTTTGCTAACTCGGGGCCCGCGATTGCGCGTGATCGATTGGACGCGCGGCGAAAAGAACGCGGTGCGCGTCGCGGTTGTCGTGCTGATTGCGGTCAACTGGGCGTATTTGGTGGCGCATCGAGCACAGTATTGACCCGATGCTCCTCGAAGCTCCAAACATCAAGCTCCAAGCTCCAGAGAAGCACCAAACATCAAGCACCAACCACAACTCGCTGGCGTGTAATTTTGGAGCTTGGAATTTGGAGCTTCTTTGGTGCTTGGAGCTTGGTGCTTGGAGCTTCGGCGCAAGTCTCGGACACGTATTGATCACCGAGCGGGCCCCGGTGCCGGACTCACTTGCATCGCCGGCCTTCCCACATCGTCCTCCGGCGCGCCGCGATGGGCGGCGATGAACGCGCCCGGATCGATCCAGCCGCGCGTGTCATCCCGATAACCCGGGCCGATGAACGGCGTGGTGAACTCGCGCATCTCGAAATGAAGGTGCGCCCAGTAGATTCCGCCGGCGGTCCCGATCGTCGCGATCTGTTCGCCGCGATGCACCTTTTGCTTCCGCTCCACCAGGATGGTCTCGACGTGGCCGTAATACGACTGCACGAATTTCCTCGCCCCGTTTTCTTCGTAAGCATGGAGAACGATAATGACTTTGCCCCAGCCCAGCCCGGCTTCCTCCGCGAACAAGACTTCGCCATCTGCCACCGCGAAAACCGGATCGCCGAGGTCGCTGTTCTCGCCGCCGATTCCGTTCAGGTCGTCGCCCAGATGACGGTTCTGCGTGAACGGTTGGGCGTTGTAGGCGAGCGCGCCGTTCTCGCTCCCGATCGGGAAATCGAAACGCGCGGCGGTCGGCAATCTCGCGAGCAAAATCGGCGACGCGATTTGAAACGCCGGTGAAATTTTCGGCGGTCGGCGAAGTTCCGGCCCGAGACGAAAGAAGAGGCCACCCCCGACTGCGATCAGAAAAATTAAGATCAGAAACGCCCAGCGCCCCGCTGTTCTTCCCTTGCTCGTGCTTGTCTTCATCTTTACGGTCGCGCGATGCGCATACTGGTCACGGGCGGGGCGGGCTTCATCGGCTCGCACCTTGTCGAGAAATTACTCGCGACCGGCCACGAAGTCTCGATTCTCGACGACTTCAACGATTTTTACGATCCGCAAATCAAACGCGCCAACGTCGCGCAGGTGGCGGGCGAGGTTGCGATCCATCGGATCGATTTGCGTGACAGCGCCGCGGTGAACCTGCTCTTTCACCGCGAAAAATTTGAAGCGATCGCGCATCTCGCCGCGCGCGCCGGAGTGCGGCCGTCGATCAGCCAGCCGCAGCTTTACTACGACACGAACGTCAGCGGAACTTTGCATCTGCTCGAGGCGGCGCGGATCACCGGCATCGAACGCTTCATCTTTGCCTCCAGTTCGTCCGTTTACGGCATCTGCAAAACGGTGCCTTTCTCCGAGGATCTTCAACTCACCCAGACGATCAGTCCGTATGCCGCAACGAAAGTGGCGGGCGAATTCCTTTGCTCGACCTACTCGCACCTTTACAAAATGCGGATCGTCGCGCTCCGCTTCTTCACGGTCTACGGCGCACGGCAACGGCCCGATCTGGCGATCCATCAGTTCACTCGGAAAATTCATGCCGGACAGGCGATCGACCAGTTCGGCGACGGCACGACACGGCGCGATTACACTTACATCGAAGACATCATCCAGGGAGTAATGGCTGCGTTCGATTATGAAGGCCCGCTCTTCGATCTCTTCAATCTCGGCGAAAGCGAAACGATCGAATTAAAGGACCTGATCGCGGCGATCGAGAAAACGCTGGGAAAGAAGGCGAAGATCAACCAGTTGCCCGAACAGCCGGGGGACGTGCCGTTGACCTGCGCGGATATTTCGAAGGCGCGGAAGCTATTGAAATACAATCCGACGACGCCGTTGAGCATGGGACTGCCGAAGTTTGTGGATTGGTTTCTGGAATCCCGGAAACATTGAAGAAAACGCCGAACGCCCAACGTCGAACGCCCAATGCCTAATGCAGACAGGCGGTCGCGAGCGCTAATCTCTTTCTGAATTCAAGATTAGGCGTTCGGCGTTTTCTTCCTCCCCTTGCATTCGGGCCCTCTACCCTCCATAATTCTTCGCAGATGTCGGGAATGTTCTTCGTTAACCCGGGCGTTCGCTTTTCACGACGAAACAGAGTTTGCCAGAGCCGAGTTCGATCGGTCCTGTTTCGCCGATTCACTGATGCGGACCGCCGTTGCTTGCGATTGGGTTCCCGCGTCTACGAGGCGGAGTTTCCGTTGGCGCGGCTGATTGTTTACCGGTTCATGCTCTTTTTAGAGCGCATGGTTTCGGGTTCCCGCGCCACGGACTGTGCATCCAACGATGCGCTTCGCCCATTTAACAATTGGGTAAAACCTGAGGATCAATATGGCATCTCAATCATCGGGGAGAAACGGCCGGCGTCCGCGCGGCGGCTCCCGCAGAAGGGGCGACAATCGCCCGCGCCACCAGAACGCGCCTATGCGCGCACCGGCGAAGAAATCGCTCCTGCAGCGAATCATGGACCTTTTCACTGGCGGCGGAAAGCCGGCGGCGAGACCGGTGCAGCAACAATCACAGCCCGCGCGCAACAATGGTGCGGAACTGACGCGGTCTTCGCGTAAACCGGAAGCGGTCGAAGTCACGACGCCCCGGCTTTACGTCGGGAACCTGTCGTTCGACGCGTCGGAGAGCGACCTGTTCGAGCTCTTCAATGGCGTTGGCGCAGTCCAGAACGCGGAGGTCGTCACCTACCGGCACAACCAGCGCTCGAAAGGGTTCGCCTTCGTCCAGATGAACACCGTCGACGAAGCGAAACGCGCCGTAGAGGAGTTGCATGATAAGGAATTCCTCGGCCGGAAGCTGGTCGTGAGCGGTGCGAAATCGAGCGAGCATCATTCGGTCGAGTAACGAGTCGTTGCTTTGCAAAACCGGGAGACAAGGTGGTTGCCACCGGTCTCCCGGTTTTTTTGTTAGGTCCCTGTCGTAATCGTGCTCATGCTCGTGCTCGTGATCGATCCGTTTGGTCCTCGAGCACGATCACGATCACGAGCACGAAGTAATTCGATGTCGAAATGAAACGCGTCTTTTTCATCGTCGGACCGACCGCAGTGGGAAAATCTGAGCTGGCGGCCGCTGTCGCCCAGCGGCTCGGCGCGGAAATCGTCAGCGCGGACGCCTTCCAGATTTATCGCGGGCTGGATCTGCTCACGGCAAAACCGGATCCGGCGACGCTGGCAAAAGCGCCGCATCATTTGATCGGCGCCGTTCCGCTTAGTGAAGAAATGAACGCGGAAAAATACCGCGCAATGGCGGAAGAGATCATCGCCCGCGATAAACCAGTCATCGTCGTTGGCGGAACCGGCCTCTACGTCAAAGCGCTAACGCACGGACTGGCGACACTTCCGAGCGCGAACTCAAAGCTGCGTGAGAAACTGGAAGGCACGACGAGCGAAGAATTATTTCGAAGCTTGTGCGCCCTCGATCCCGATGGCGCGGGAAAGGTCGACCGCCAGAACCGGCGGCGACTGATTCGCGCCGTCGAAGTTTGCCTTCTGACCGGCAAGCCATTTTCCTCGCAGCGGATCGAGTGGAGCCAGGCGCTGCCGGAGAATGGGGTGGTCGTCGCCCGCGAGCGAATCGAGCTCTACGCGCGGATCAACCAGCGGGTGGAAGAAATGTTCGCCGCGGGTGTTGTCGAAGAAGTTCGCGCCGTAAAAAATCTCGGGCCGACCGCGGAAAAAACCCTGGGTCTCCGCGAAATCCGCACCCTCCTTGCCGGTGACGTTTCCCAGGCCGAATGCATCGCGAAGATCCAGCAGGCCACCCGACGCTACGCCAAAAGGCAGTTGACCTGGTTCCAGCGGCAAAGTAATTTTGCATCGCTGAACCTTTCCGCGCACCGCCCTGCTGAAGCTGTCGAGCTCATCTCGCAAAGTGCGTCGCGCGTTTTCGCCCGTGGATGATTGACGTTCGCCCCAAGAAAAGCCAGGAGCGTGCGCTCCTGATTGGTCTCGAACAGGACGGCGTCTCGAAATGGGATCTGCGCGACTCGATGGAAGAGCTGGCCGAGCTGGCGAACTCTGCCGGCGCCGAGGTGGTCAACACCGTCACGCAGAAACTCCAAAAGCCGACCGCGCCGTATTACATCGGCAAGGGCAAAGCCGAGCTGATCAAGGAATCGTTCAAGGACCAGCACGTCACCTCCGTTATTTTCGATGACGAACTTTCTCCGGCGCAGGGACGCAATCTGGAGAACCTGCTTTCTCGCAAGGTGCTCGATCGCACCCAGCTCATCCTCGATATTTTTGCGCAGCGCGCGCGCAGTCGTGAAGGCCGGTTGCAGATCGAGCTGGCGCAGTTGCAGTATTTGCTGCCACGCCTGACGCGAATGTGGACCCACCTCTCGCGGCAGACCGGCGGCATCGGCACGCGCGGTCCGGGCGAAACGCAGCTGGAAGTCGATCGGCGCCGGGTCCAGGAACGGATCGCCCGGCTCGAACGCGATCTGGAAGGCGTCCGCAAAGTTCGCAACGTCCAGCGACAGGGCCGCAAACGCCATCAATGGCCGGTCGCGGCCGTTGTTGGTTACACGAACGCCGGGAAATCGACGCTGCTAAATTTGCTCACCGGCGCCGACGTTGTGGCAGAGAATAGACTTTTCGCCACGCTCGATCCCACAACGCGCAATCTCACTTTACCGAATAAGCAGCGGCTCCTGCTCACCGACACGGTGGGTTTCCTCCGGAAGCTGCCCCACACCTTGATCGAGTCGTTCAAGGCGACGCTCGAGGAAGTGGTCGAAGCGGACCTGCTCATTCATGTAGTCGATCTCAGCCATCCGCGAGTCGACGAACACATCGAGGCGGTCGACACAGTGGTAAAGGAGTTGGGGGCGTTTGGAAAACAGACGCTGATGGTGTTCAACAAGATCGATGCGCTCGCGAACGACGACTTGATCGGCGTTTACACCAGTCGCTTCCCGGGCAGCGTTGCGATTTCGGCGCGCAAAGGCACCGGGGTCGCGGAGCTGGTGCACGCGCTCGAGGGTGAACTTGGGGCGTGGCGCTTGCGCTCGCGTTTTCGGATTCCGCAGAGCGAAGCGGGATTGATCGCCGAGATTCATCGTGTCGGGCATGTGCTGGAAGTGCACTACGAAGGCGAGTTCGCGGAGATTGTGGCGCACACGCCGCCGGAGCTTCAGCAAAAACTCGCGGCTTTTTCCATTAACACTCTTCTGTAGCCGCTTCGCTGTGCGAAGCGTGAGAGCGACGGTGCCGAAAACTCGCGTCGCCCGCAGGGCGACGACTACAGAAGAGGGCATTGACGCACTCCTTGAGCGCGGCGACGTAACTTCTGATGAAATGGCTTTCGCGTTTGCGGGCGGCGTTCAAGGCGGTGGCCGCGCCGTTACGCAAACTGATCATCGCGCTCATCGGCGGGACCGTTCTTTTGATTGGCGTGGCGCTGATCGTTTTGCCCGGACCCGCTTTCATTGTGATCCCGATCGGTCTTGCCATCTTGGCGACGGAGTTTGCCTGGGCGAAACACGCCGTCACCCGGGCGCGCGCCATGGTCGCTCGAGCCCGCGGACGCCAACCGGAGGCCGCCGCAAAATGACGGCGCGCGAACGAGTCGTGGAGTTGGTGAAGGCGCTGCCGAAAGTTTATCCCGACGCGCACTGCGAACTTGATTTCCGGAACCCGCTGGAACTTCTGGTCGCGACGATTCTCTCAGCGCAATGCACGGACAAGCGGGTGAACGCCGTCACTCCGGCGCTCTTCGCGAAATATCGCAGCGCCGCTGCTTACGCGAAGGCGCCGCCGGCGACGATGGAAAAAATGATTCGCACGACCGGTTTTTTCCGGAGCAAAACGAAAAGCGTTCGGGGCGCGGCCGCGGCAATCGTGGCGGAACATGGCGGCCGCGTTCCCGACACGATGGAGAAGTTGCATGGGCTTCCGGGTGTGGGCCGAAAGACGGCGAACGTCGTGCTCGGGAATGCTTTCGGGAAAGACGAGGGGATCGTGGTCGATACCCACGTCATCCGGCTCTCTCATCGCTTTCGAATCACGCGTCAGACCGATGCCGAAAAGATCGAGCGGGATTTGATGAAGCTGGTGCCCCGGAAGCACTGGACGATGTGGAGCCACTGGCTCATCTGGCACGGTCGCCGTCGATGTTTCGCGCGCCGGCCCGATTGCCATCGCTGCGAAATCTTTCGCCTTTGCCCGAGCGGACCCAAATTTATTCGTAGTGGCGAAGCGCTGCCGTTGGGTGCCGTGAAACCGAAGCCGGCCTAACGAGCCTTGGCTTTCGCTGTTTCCTTCAATTCCTCGACTTCTTCTTTCGCGCCTTCGGCTTTTTTCCGGAGCGTTTCGAATTCCTTCTCGAGCGCCTTCAAATCGTCATCGGAAAGTTTTTCGAGATCGACCAGCTTATTGCGCGCGGGTTCCAGAGCGCGAATCAGCTCATCGAGTTTCAGATGAACCGCCTTCGCGTCACGGTTCTGGGTGTTCTGGATAAGAAAGACCATGAGGAACGTGACGATGGTGGTGCCGGTATTGATGATAAGCTGCCAGGTATCGGAGTAGCCAAATGCCGGCCCGGTCATCGCCCAGATGACGATGATTAGGATTGCGACGACAAAGGCCCAGGCGCTGCCGAGTACGCTGGAGGTCTTCCGCGCGAACACTCCAAAGGCGTCGCGAATCCGGCAAAAGAAATCCCGATCCTCGTCACCGTTCGTTTTCCTGCCGTTGGTCCCGTTCTTTGCCATGCACCTTACCATCGCGCTTGGAGTCCGGCGTGGGCGCATCGGAAACGAAGTGCGCCGTTGCTTTCGTTCTTTCCGCGGCAACGTTTGAAACTTGGCCAAAGCGATTCATCTCAATCTGGATAACGCCTGGCCGGCCGGCGCCCTTCCGCTCGAGACGCTCGATGCTACCTCGTGGGGGCCCCGCCTGCGCTTCTCGGCACCGGCGCGGTTGATCGAAGAATTTTACCGCGAACACGAAGCGCGGGTTGCCCCGTTCCTGGTTTACGGTTCAGGCGATTTTCACCACTTGAGCGCGCTCTGGGCGCGGCAGCTCAGCGATCCTTTCGTTCTCGTCTCCTTCGACAACCATCCCGATTGGGACACCCGTCCGCCGCGCTGGGGGTGCGGGGGCTGGGTCAATCGCGCGCTCGAACTGCCGCATGCGAAGAAGGTGAGCGTCTGGGGTTGCGGCAACTTTGAATGCTGGTGGCCACGCCAACTTTTTGGAAATCGACGCGCGGAACGGCAAGGGCGGCTCGAAGTCCATCCTTGGGCGGACGATCGCCCCGTGTCGGATCAAAATCGGCGTGGCGCGATTATGCGCGCGAACTGGCGTGGTCACTTCGCGAGCTTCACCTCCGAACTCGGGGAATCGAATGTATATGTCACGATCGATCTCGATTGCCTGAGGGCCGAAGACGCGGTCACGAACTGGGAGAGCGGGCGTTTCACTCTGGATGATGTGGCCTGGGCTCTGGCGCAATTGCGCGCTTCAAGGGCGCGAATCATGGCGGGCGATATCTGCGGCGCATTTTCCCCACCAACTTACGCACGAGCCAAACAGCGTTTCGCGGCGGAAATGGATCATCCGAAATTGATGCCGCCTGATTTGAAGGCGGCGCAAACTGTGAACCTCCGCGCCTTCCACGCGCTCTGGCCAATCTTAAGTCAGTGAAACCAGCGCAACACCCAGGCTGATCAGAAGAGAACCAGCGATGAGCTGGAGAGTCAGCTTTTCCCGGAGCGTGAGTGCCGCCGCGAAGGTGATGATGATGACGCTCAATCCCTGGAACGGGTAGATGAAGCTCAGGTCGTAGCGTTGCAGCAACCCAAGGTTCAGGAAGAATTGCATCGTCATGAGCACGATCCCCGTGGCGAAGGGGATTGCGACGGCGCGGGAACGAAAGCCGGCTGCGCCATGGGACGATTGCATCGACTTCTTCAGGAAAATCTGACCGCCGACAGCCGCCAGCAACGCGACCACAACAATGATCCAGGCAATCGGCGTCATAATTCTTCCTCGAAGCGCGCCACAGGCCTCGCGACGACAGCGAGGCCTAACGAGACCAGGGCGATGCCGATCCAGCGCATGCTGACAATGTTTTCCCCGAGAACGAACCAGCTCCCGAGCGGAACCAAAACGTGAACGGCCTGGGAAATGGGAAACGCGATCGAGAGCGGGATATAGCGCAGGACATACAACCACGTAATCAGGCTGAGAATCACGAACACGATCCCGACCCAGACGTAGATCGAGGCCAGTCCGGTAAGGCCGGTCCACGACCAGCGGTCGCTTATGTGCGCGGTCTCCGCCGCGCCACGTTTGAGGAGCAACTCATAAACCGTGACGCAGGCGACGCTCAACCCGAGCTGGATCCACGGATTGCCGAAGCCGGTCGGCTTACTTTGAGTCGTCATGAAGTTCGGGCGCGTTCCGGAAACGCTTCAACACCGGATCGTGTCGCGTCGGTTCGAGGAGCTTCAATATTGGCGGAAAGATTTTGTTCAGCACGGGATTGGTGTGTCGCACGTAGAGATCGAGCGGAAACAGGTCGCAGCCGAGATGGAGTTTCGGCTGATAGTTTAGCGGGCTGCTCCGGTATCGCTTCAGGCCGGTCGCCAACGACCAGGTAAGGATGTCGCGCAGCGTGTAAAAATAGAGGTGCAGATCGAGCGCCACGCGGTAGTCGAGGCCGAGGTAATCGTCGTAGATCGTGTCGTCATGCACCAGGGCGACGCTGAACGCAATCGCCTTCCCGTGTTGTCGCCAGATGAAAAAACGCGCGCGGTCGGGCATGCGGCGGCCGAGCTCGGACAAGTATTCTTTCGTCAGCGTTTCGAACTTGAGCGGTGAGCGTTCGTGGACTTGCAGGTAGAGCGGATAAACCTCGTCAACGTACGGGGTGAGGTCGGTCACGATCTCCAGTTCGATCGGCGCAGCAGCGGCGATCCTGCGGAATTTGCGCCGCAGGTCCTTGCGGGTCGACGCGCCAAGCGTGGCTACGTAATGGTCGAAATCGGTGTAATCGAGCGCCAACTCCGTCATCGGCATGCTGGGAATTCGTGTGTAGTCGTTGGCGGCGAATTTCCACAGGGTGTCGCGATAGCTCGCGGGAAAATCTTTGAAGACGATCAGGGAAGCTTTCGAACTCCGGCCGTAGATTTCCAAGACCTGATAAAGAGCGTTCGCCACCCATTCTTCATCTTCCGGCGCGCAGACTGAAAGGTGGCCTTCGCCGGCCGCGTTGCCAACCATAAGCAGGCGCATCGTGAGAAAACGTGGGAAGCGCTGGCGAACTTTTTCGACCATCGCGCGCAAGGCTGGAATTCCTTCCACGAGATTTTGTTGAACGAAGAAGACTGGTTGAATGCCGCGCACTTTTCCGGCGCTGTCTTCCAGGAGCAGGTAATGATGCTCGAACTTCGAGTCGAGCGTGTCCGCGACGATCTCGTAGAAGCGATGGTCCTTGGTCTTGTTCGAGAAGGCGTGTTGCCAGGCGTCGATGCCGCCAAGTTCTTCGCGAGTCAGGACGCGAGCCGAACCGTTGGCGAACGAAATCGTTTGATGTGCAGGCATCGCGGAAGACGAACGTCCAACGTCCGATGTGGAACGTCCACTCTTCTGTAGCCGATTCGCTATTCGACGCGCGGGAGTAATCCCAGCCACATCTCGCGCTTCGCACAGCGAAGCGGCTACAGAAGAAGCGCTACAGCAGGATCACGCGCTATCGCGTTCGCCCGCTTTCTCGGTTCTGAGCACCCCGCTTCGGATGTGGAGGTCGCGTTGCGGGAAGGGGATCGCGATCCCGGCTTCGCGCAGTTTTTCTTCGATGGCAAAATTGAGGTCGCTCTTGAATCGGCTCGGCCGGTGGCTCATCTCGCTACTCCAGACGACCAGCTCGAAATCGATCGAGCTTTCGCCAAACTTGTTAAGGAAAACGCTCGGGGCAGGATCTTCGAGGACGTGGGAATTACTCCGGCCGGCGGCGATGAGCGCTTCGCGCACTTTGTTGACGTCGCTCCCGTAGGCCACGCCGATCGGCACGCGGAACCGCACCCGGGGATCGCCGTAGGTCCAGTTCGTCACCGGCGAATCGATGAACTTCGAGTTCGGCACGATCATCGCAATGTTGTCATTGGTCAGGATCACGGTGCTGCGCGCCCGGATCTGCTGGACCTGGCCGACGACGCCCGCGACTTCCACACGGTCGCCAATGGTGATTGGCCGTTCCGCCAGGATCACGAGACCGCTGATGAAGTTGCTGGCGATATTCTGCAACCCGAAGCCGATGCCGACGCCAACCGCGCCGGCGAAAACGGTGAGCGCGCCGAGATGGATTCCCGTGTTCTCGAGCACGATGAAGATGCCGATGACCAGGACGAGGTTACTGACGATCTGCGCGATAGCGTACTGAAGGGCGCGGTCCAGCCCGCTTTTGACGAGGAAGCGGTTGAAGAGAAAACGCTTGGTGCGCGAGGAAAACCAGAAGACCGCGATGAGCAGCGCGATCAGCAGAAATATCTGGATGAGACTCAGGGCTACGCCTGGGAGTGGCGCGGTCCAAAGAAGCGGAATGCCAGCGGCGTTGATGGCGCTGACGAGGAAGAAGACGAGCGCCGAGAGGCTGAGGATCGTGGTGACGATCGCGATGAAATTCGTATCGAGTTTGAACCGGGCGAAGAAGCGCCGGACGATCTCGCTCTGGAGCGCGCGGGCGAGGAGCAGTCCGGCGACAAAAAGGCCGGCAAACGCCATCAGTCCGAGGAACGAAACGTAATGGTCGCCGACGTAAAAAAGCGGGCGCTCCAACAAGGCGAAGTTCACCGTTTCAGTCTGGGCTGCTGGGAGTGGTCTGCAACTTGGAAACCAAAATTGGAGACGGCTCGCCCTCGAGCCGTTTGGGAGATGGGCTGCGGCGGGCTGTTCCCACGGCGCGAAGGCGCGCCGTCTCCATAAACAAAAAAACACGGCCGCAGCCGTGTCTTTTTGAAATGATCGCGCTCGAAGGCGCGCCGGTTTACTGCTTCGAAGCTTTGTCTTCGATGTATTTGATCACGTCGCCGACGGTTTGCAGTTTCTCGGCATCTTCGTCCGGGACTTCCACGGAAAACTCCTCCTCGAACGCCATGACCAGTTCCACGATATCGAGCGAATCCGCGCCCAAATCCTCGATGAACGACGCGGTTGGAGTGACCTGCTCCGGGTTCACGCCGAGCTGCTCGACGATGATTTCTTTCACCTTCTCTTCGATTGATTTATCCGACATAAACTTTTCTCCTTTGACGTTATTTCGAGGGGACCCTGTTTCACATTCCCGGCAAGCATCGGAAGTAAATCAATTAGCGGGGTTGTCAATCAATTTCAGGCCAGGCGGCCCGCTCGGATGCTCATGGAGAGTTTACTTCGCTCTCGCTTGGCGTAAATGAGAATGGATGGCGTCGCCCACTACCAACGAAGATTTGCTCGACCTGAAAATGTTGCCCGCCTGGGCGAACGAACCGGCGCGGGCCAATGACTACGCCAATTTTGAGGGCGAGGATGCGGACGCCGGCCAGCGCCGGTCCGACCGGCCCCGGAGCCGGAACCGCGACCGCGATCAGCGCGGCCCGAGGAAGCCCGACCGGCGCGAGGAGCGCCCGAAGCGGGATGGACGCGGTCCAGGTCCTCGCTCCCGACCCGATGGCGGGCGGCGCGAAGATGGCCCGCAGCGCGAACGCCGTCCGGAAGTTCAGCTCGAGCCGCTCGCGGTAGCTGTTCGCTTTCTGCCGCACACCCGCGCGTTCGAGAACGTCATCGCCCAGATCAAATCATCTCCGGTCGCCTATTCTGTTTTCGCTCTCGCGCGGTTGTTCCTGGAAAAGCCGGAACGTTACGATGTGCGGCTCACAATGCCGGAAGGCGCGCAGCTTTTCCAACTGGGCGAAAACGGCGCGGTTGCCTCGGATCGCCGCATCCTCGAAGGCTCCGCTTTCGCCAGTGCTCGCGACGATTTCTATACGGTAGAGGTCACGCAAACCGAACCGTTGAAAGGCAATTTTACCAACGTGGCGCGGTGCCGGCTGAGCGGGACCCTTCTCGGCCCGACGAATCACCACGCCTACCAGCCGCAACTTCGCAATCTTTACGAGTCGCGTTTCAGCAGGCGAATGAGTTTTGCCGATTACCAGCGTCAGATCGACATCGTCAGCGATCCGGCGGTGGTCGAGCAATGGAAGGAACAGGCGCGAAACGTGACGACGTATCATGTGAAGGACGCGGAGCCGCCGCAATCGTTCACGAACGCCGCGGACGCGGAACGCCATTTCCGCCAGACGCATCTGCCGGGATTGCTGCGGGAAGCGAACGAATTAACGGTGAGCGGCGTCGTCAGCCGGAAGTTGCCCGATCGCCGGCTGGGCGCCGCCATCGAGGACTCCTGGGCGCAGGAGACTCGTTCGCCATCGAAAATGATGCAGGAACTTGCCGCCGGATTGCGCCAGGCCGGGCTGAATATTTTCCGGCATCGCCGCGGGATGCTGTTTGTGTCGCCGGTCCGGGCCCGCGTTTTTGGCCACGAGCGTGCCGGCGTTTCGACCTCGATCAACGCGATCCTGGAGAAAGTCGAGAAAAGCCCGGGAATTAACCGCAAGCAGCTCGCCGAACAGCTCGCCGTCGCCGATGCGGACGCCGCCGCCGCTGAGCGCGCGAAGATGACGCTCGCCAACGATCTTCACTGGCTCATCCACGAGGGTTACGTCATCGAATTCAACGACGGGACGCTCGATTTGCCTCGGGCGAAAGTGCCGACTGCTGCTGCGCAAGAGAAGCCAGCCGCGGCGGCTGGAACCGCGCCATCCGCTGCGCCTGCGGAGGAGGCAGCCGAGATCGAAGTCGTGCCAATCAGCTCTATCCTGCAAGACGAAAGCAAGGCCGAAGAATCGAGCCAAGTCGAGGACGCTATTTCCGCGGTCGAGAAACCGGCGGTCGTCGCCCAAGAATAAGCGCTGTCATCCCGAGTCCGGCGGCTGCCGGACTCGAGATGACACGCTTGGCGTGATGCCGAGTTTCGAGACTACGCCGGGACCAGGCCGGCCTTCTTCAACGTCGCGTAGGCGCCGTTTTTATTCAGCGTCTTCATCCCCCGCGCGGTCACGCGAATGCGGACGAATTTCTTCAATTCCGGCACCCAGATGCGACGTTCGTGCAGGTTCGGGCTGAAGGTACGGGGCACATTCTTGGTGACGTGACGACCCACGCCGCCCTTTTTCTTGGCCATACCACGCCGATGAATCACACTTCCGCGCGTGACTTTTGATCCTGTAATGCTGCAAACTTTTGACATAACTGACCTCGAAGGTGCGTAAGCTGGCGTCACTGCCCGAGTCGGTCAAGCGATTCTTGAACGATGGCTGCGCGCGGGAGTCAAAGATAAGTTCATGCCTTTTCCCATTCGCTAATTTCTAAATGAGCCGAACGAACAATAATAAACTGCGGATCGGAATCGTCGGCGCCGGCGCGATCGTGCGCGACCGGCACCTGCCGGGCCTGAAAAAACATTCGGAAGTTGAGATCGTGGCGGTCTCGAATTCCACTTACGAGAGCGCGGAAAAGTTCTGCCAGGAGAACGCGCCGCACGCTACGCCGATGGCGAACTGGGCCGATCTCCTCTCCGTCCCGGAGCTGGACATCATCTGGATTGGTACCCCGCCCTACATGCATTCGGCCGTGACCGTCTCCGCGCTCGAAGCGGGCAAACACGTTTTTTGCCAGGCCCGAATGGCGAACGACCTTGCCGAAGCTGAGGAAATGCTCGCTACGTCGAAGCGTTTTCCAGAATTGGTCACGATGCTTTGCCCGCCGCCGTTCGGACTGCGCGGCGATCTGGCCGTGAAGAAATTGCTGGCCGAAAATTACCTCGGCCGCCCGCACCATGTCCGGCTCCAATGTTTCACCGGCGCCTATCTCAATGCGGACGCGGCAGCGCACTGGCGGCAACGCATCGAGATCAGCGGCCTGAATGTGCTCGCGCTCGGCATTTACGTCGAAGTGTTGCAGCGCTGGCTGGGTGATATCACGGGCGTGTTCGCGCGCGGAAAAGTCCTGCACCAGATCCGGCAAGGCTACGAAGTCCTTGTGCCCGACCTGCTCACCGTGCTCTGCCAATTCGCGAACGGCGCGGAAGGCGTGCTCGAATTCAGCGGCATCAACGCGCTGGCCTCCGGCGACCGGCTCGAGGTTTACGGCGATTCCGGCACGATGACCTACGATTTCGGCTCCGATGCGATCAATGTGGGGAAGGCCGGCGATCGCGCCTTGCACGCGATGGAGATAACGCCCGAGCTCGAAGGCGGCTGGCACGTCGAAGACGATTTCATCGCCGCCGTGAAATCGAAGGGCCGCATCAAGCCGCAACCCGATTTCGAAGTCGGCGTTGGTTACATGCGCGTCGTCCAGGCCGTGGCCGATTCGCGCGCCCGCAACGAATGGGTCGAGATCAAGACCTGACCGCGGCTTAATTGTCGCGCTTACGGCGATGGCGGGACGGTCGCTCCCGGCTTTGGGTAACGTTTGGGTGCCGGCGAGTTTGTTTCGATCACGACGTCGCCTTTTGGAGCGCGCGGAACGGCCGGGGCATTGGCGAAGTGGTCGCGAATTCCGCGCACGATCGCGGAGGTGATCGCCGCCTGCCGCTCCCTGGTTTGCAGGGCTTGCTCCTCCTTTGGGTTGACGATCACGCCGCACTCCACCAGCACGGCCGGCATGATCGCGGTCTTGAGGACCACGAGATCGTCGAAGGCATACACGCCGGCGGCCTCATCCGCAAACGGCCGGTTCTCGCCCGCAATCTGTTCGTGATGGTGCCGGGCGAATTTAAAACCGTTGGTCTGCATCGCCCGGCCAATCCGCCGCGCGACATCGAGGCTGTCGTCGTAGCGCGGATTCTTGCGGGAAACGAAAACGGAATAGCCCGAAAACTCGTTGGTGAAGCGTTCCTGCTTCCCATTCACCTCCCGCTCCTCGAGGTATTGGTCCTGGGCCGAGTCGTGATGGATTGAGACAAACAGGTCGGCGTTCTTGCTCGCCGCGATTTTCGTCCGCGCGGGCAGCGCCATCGGTTTCTCGGAGGAAATAATGAACGCCTTGATCGTCGCGCCGCCGTCCTTGTTCGTTTCCTTCAATCTCTCTTCGAGCTGCCGGGCGATTTCACGATTGAATTCGTATTCGGGCCGGCCAGAGGCGCTGATCGCGCCGGGGCTGGCTTTCGTATGCCCGACGTCAATCGCGACCACGTAGGTCTCGGCCAGGGCGGGCTCCGCACTGAACGCAAAAGCCGCAACGAAAAGAAATAAGGGCGTCCAAGGTTTCATCTGTTTCTTCGACACGCTTACCGCCGCTGCCGTTGCAGATGAATTTCCTTAATTGCGGTCGTGGTATGCGTCATCGACACGCCGTCGAGCTGATAGCTCAACTCAAGGTTCCCACCACAGAAGAGATGGTCCGGTTTGATCGATGACGATAGACCAAAGGTGCAGCCCATGATCGATACTGTGCCTGCGGGCCGCCCCGGTTGCGGGCAAACCAGGGTGGCTTCACGGCCTTTCACGATGGTCAGAAAATATTCGCTGTGGAGTGTAACGATTCTCAGCAGATCGCCCGGCTGAAGCTGGGAAAGTTCCAGCTCGTCCCCCAGCTTCCCTTCGTTCGATTTCAAATATTGAACCCAGTCATCCATGGAAAGGAATCGTTCGCTGAGATTCGCGTTATCCGCAACGCCGCTTGCCTTGGGATTATGGTCGAGCGCGTGTCGCTGGGGGAATAGTTTCGTCGCTTTCCGTTTCGCGCGCGGCGGCGAGCGCGATCTGGCGTTTGCCCAACCAGAGACAGAGGACGCCCCACCCAGCCACTACTGGAATGGCAACAAAGCTGATGCTGGAGAGGTCCAGGCCCAGCGAGTGCAGACCACCGTAAGACCACGCGCCTAGTTGGTCGCCGGTCCGGTAACCGAGCGTATCGGTAACGCTTTTGACCTTGTACTTGTCTTCGCGCCGCAAGACCGTGAACAAAATCTCCCGCGAGGGCCGCATCAACGCGTAGGCGGCCACCCGGCGGGCCACTTGAAAGACAGCCAGCAGGGCCAGGCTTGTGGCCACGCCCATGGCGGCGAAACCAATCATGCTGATCACTGGCAGCGCGACGAGCGTAAATCCGACCCCGAACCACTTGAGCAATCGTCCGGTAAGGAAAATCTGAATGACGACGGTGATCGAGTTAACCCAAATGTCCAGGTGGGCCAGGAAAACGGTGCGCGCGCCGCTGTCGCTCAAGGCGGCGCGCGTCAGGTCCGATTGCTGAAAGTAGGCCCAGGTCGACGTGGTCGTATAAAGAAGCATCGAGGCGGCGAGCCCAAGAAGGTAAGGTGACCGGACGATGTGGGTGACGCCTGACCAAACCGACCCGCCGATCCGTTCTTCGCCGCCCTGCTCCGGTTTGTTTCCTTCCGTGAAATTGTGCGGGAAGAATCGAACCAGCGCCGCGGCGATCCCGAACAGGACAGCGGAAATTGCCAGCAGATTCGCCGGCCCGAGATCGCGGACATAGCGTGCAGTGATGAATGGCCCCAGGATCCCGCCGAGCGATCCGGCTACGGCGATGAAGCCATAAAGTCGTTTCCCTTGTTCGACCGTGAACAGGTCCGTCATGAACGCCCAGAAAATCGCGGTGTTGAACAGATTGAAGACGCTAACCCAGACGTAGAGTGCCCGCCCAATCCAGACTTGCTGCTCCGGCGAACCGGTCTGCATCAGGACAAAGAAGAGCGCGAGATTGAAAATGAAAAAGGCGTAGGCGAGCGGAATGAATTTGCGCCGTGACATGCGCGCGACGATGGCGGCGAAGAGAACATTCGCGATCAACATCGCGATGAGGGTGGCGCCAAACATCCAGGGCAACGTCTCCAGGCGGTTGCCGGCGGCGATGCTGTCGCGAATCGGCCGGAGAATGTAGTAGCCGGTCAGGATGAGAAAATGGAAGGCGAACCCAAGCCACATCGCGCGGACTTCATTCGGCTTTACGTCGACAAACTTTTTGGAGAATTGTCGAAGCGATTTTTCCATCGATGACATTGTAGCCCGTCTCTGGGAGACAGCAGGTAATCCTACCGCAGTTAAGTGGTTGCCGTGGCTGACGGCTCTTCACCCCAACGCTTCCAAAGGTAGATCGCGTTGATGATCCAGGCGATGGGATTAAAGCTGAGAATTGTCAGGACGATCCAGGCCCAACGGCGACGCTGAGCGAAGAACCAGGCGAGGAGGCCGTAAAGAAGGCCGCAGACGATCACACCAGTCAGCCCGAAATCGAGAAAACGGCCAAGAAGAAGACCACCGATGACCGCCATCATGCTGAAGTAGTAGCCCCACCGGTAGGGGCGCTTATCGGGGTTGCGCTCGCGAAAACGGCGATTGAGGACGAATGCGGCTATGATTGGCAGAATGAGCGCGGCAAGTGGGACGCCGACGAGCCCGAGAGCAACCAGAGTCGGTGAACTCCCGGCGCTCGCGGCGGGCCTGGGACTGGCCGGTATTTCTGTGTTATCTCCGACAGTTACGACGACTTTTCCTCGAGCGCGGCCAGTTTCGAGATACCTCATCGCATCAGGGAGCTGACTCAATGGGTAGGTCTTGTCGATGACTACTTTCATTTTCCCTGTCTGCACGAGGTCAGCGAGGTAGGTGAGGTCGTTCTTGGTCACGTCCGCCAGCATGAAGCCAACTTCCTGCGTCACGAACCGTTTTAACAACGCCGCCTTAATCGGAAGGATCAAAGGCCCGATGAATCCCTGGTCCCCAGTTCCTCCACCGCCGATCAAGACGTATTTCCCCTGAGGATTTAAGCTGCGGATGTTTTCCGAAAACGAATGGTTCGCCACGTTATCGAGCATCACGTCGTAACGCTGTCCGTTCTTGGTGTAATCCTCTTTGGTATAATCAATGACGTGGTCGGCGCCGAGCGATCGGACCAATTCCACATTCCTTCCGCTGCATACACCGGTCACTTCCGCGCCCATCATCTTGGCGAGCTGCACCGCGAACGTGCCGACGCCTCCCGACGCCCCGTTGATCAGGACCTTTTGTCCGGGCTGAAGTTTGCCTTTGTCCCGGAGACCTTGCAAGGCAGTGATTGCCGCCACCGGCAGAGCGGCTGCCTGCTCAAACGTCACCCCGGGTGGTTTTATGACCAGGGCTCGATCCTCGCGTACCAACACATACTCGCCAAAAGCGCCAAAACGCTGTCCGTATACTTCGTCGCCCGGTTTGAACTGCGTCACCTTCTTGCCAACCGCTTCCACCTGGCCGGCCATATCAACACCAAGCCGCGGGACCGTTGGTTTGAGCAATCCGAAGTCCAGGGCGCGGACGACATAGGGCGTGCCTTCCATATAGTGCCAGTCGAGTGGATTGATCGAAGCGGCGCGAACTCTAACCAAAATTTGATCGTCAGCTGGAACGGGCTTTTCGATTTCTTCCAGCCGCAGGACATCAGGCGAGCCATAGTCGCGATAAAAATAGGCTTTGATCCGTGGAGCAGAGCTGGGGCTCGGGATCTGCGCCAGCGCTGTGCCCGTGAGCAAGAGCGCAGCCATACAGGATGCGGTGATGAGGAGTTGTTTGTGTGTTTTCATAGGTAAATCGCTATCGTTAGGCTTGCTGGGCAGTCGGCGCTTTAATTCCTTTGATCAGCAACCAAAAGCCAAGACCGATTTCGTAGAGACCCATCGGCATCATATACATCATTCCCACCCGGTCCCATACGACAGGGAACACCATGGTAACCAGGCTCATAATTGCCATGAGAAGCGATCCGAAGATTCCTAGCCACGCAAGCCCTCGTGGGATGTAGCGCGACCTCAGCCACAAGTAGCTGAAAACGGCCGATCCAAGTCCAAGGAAGACAAATCCGACACTAAGTCCTATTCCGTAAACGCTAAGAAACCCGCGCGCCAGCGCCTGCAACTGCGCGGTATCGACCGCTCGTAAGTAATCCACGCCGCTGAGAAGCCGCAAAGCGATGAAAGCAGTCAAAGTTGTGACGCCGAGAATAGCGGTCTCCACGAGCCGAAAGAAGGCCGCGAGGAGGGCGACGTCCTTATTTACACGCTTGAGAATGACGTAAAGGCCCCAGAATAAAATAATGTCGCATACATAAATGACCAGGTCGCCCACGACGCTGAGTCGAAACAGAGCCTCCGACCCTGCAATGCCGGATGCGGTCTGCACTGCGTCGTGGGGGAGAATTAATCGGCCGCGCACGGACTCCCCGAAGATCGAGATGGCCATGGCAAACAGATAGAGGAAACCAACGATTTTCGCCGCGGTGCGTTGCACGGGCTCAATCGCTGTCGGGCCAGAATTCTCCAATGGTTGGGTGATCACATTTGTGCTCATTGGCTCTTTTCCTTATGTGGTTGACTGACTAAATGTTTTCGGGAACCGGATCCCGCGGGGCGTTCCCGCGTTGATCTCCTGGTCGTTCCATCGTTGGACGTTCACGCCTTTCAGGAGGAGCCACAGGGCTAGCGACACCTCGCCCAGAGCTCCGGGCATCATATTGAAGGGGGCAAGGCTCTGCGCGACCGGTGGCAACAAAAATGTTAACCAACAGACGCCGGCCATGAGCATAAGCACGCCGATGATTCGGGGCATGAACGTCGATCGGAAAACGAGGTAACCGACCCCGAAACAATGCAGGCCGAAGAGGCCGAGGGCAATGTCGTTGGCCTGGACCCGTACCTTGAGAAACATCAGAGTCAGCGCCTGAAGCTGGTCTACCGTAAAGGCCGTCGTCAGGTAGGGAGCGCCTTTCAAAAGAATAAACGGCACCAGATCAAAGACGCAGCTGAACGCTCCCACAGCGCAGGCTACCAGACTGAAGAAGGCTGCCAGCAGCGAGAGACTTCGATTTACGGGCTTTAGTACTTCATAAACGAACAGCGTCGCCCCTATGTAAAAGGCCGTTGAGACGAGGAGCGATGCCGTCCCGAGTCGAAACAAAGTTTCGTTTGATAAGAGGTTGGCAGCCGTAGCAGCGGGATCGCCCGCAACGATCAGCCGACCGCCGATCATCATCGGATAGATGCTGGTGAGGAAACACATGAACCAGCAGAAGCCGCCCATTCGGGCCTTGAATAGCGGCGACATTGTTGATGTTCGAAGTGCGCTCATTCGATTGTGATTACTACTTTGCCGCGTGCGTGGCCTTCCTCCAGATAACGGAGGGCTTCCGCGGTTTCGCTCATCGGGTACTCGCGGTCGATCACGGGCTTCACTTTGCCCTCCTGCATGAGGTCACGCAGAACGATCAGGTCGGCTTTTAGAAGCTTGGCGATGAAGAATTTGAATTTCTGGGAGATGAACGGCGACACAAAAAAGGATTTCAGATTGCCAGCCAGGCGCGGCAACTGACCTTCGTGCTTTCCGGCGCTTCCCATGCCAGCCAGGACACAGATGCCATTTGGATTCAGCACGCGCCGGCGCTCTGCAATGGTATGGTTTCCGACGTTGTCGAAGATCATATCGTAACGCTGATCGCCCATGGTGAAGTCCTCTTTCGTGTAGTCGATAACGTGGTCCGCGCCGATTGATCGGGCTTGTTCGAGGTTCCGAGGACTGCAGACGGCGGTCACCTCTGCTCTAAACGTCTTCGCGAGCTGCACCGCGAAGGTACCCACTCCACCCGAGGCGCCGTTGACCAGAACCTTCTGCCCGGGCTGAATGTTCCCCTGGTTGCGAAGACCTTGCAGGGCCGTAAGTCCGGCCACCGCGACGGAACCCGCCTGCTGGAACGTGATGTTATCCGGCTTCGTCACCAATGTTCGCTCCGAAGCACAGACATACTCGGCGATCGCCCCATTAGCCGCGCCGAAAACTTCATCGCCCGGTTTGAATTGGGTGACATTCTTCCCCACCGCTTCCACCGTGCCCGCGCAATCGGCCCCGAAGCGCGAGTCCTTTGGCTTCCGCATTCCGGTAAGGGGACGCATGACGAAGGAGCCGCGAAGCAAGTGCCCGTCGGCGGCATTGAGAGACGCAGCGCGAACCTTGACCAGGACCTGATCGTCAGCGGGGATTGGCTTCTCAACGGCCCGCAGCGTCAGGGTACCGTATTCGCACTTACGAATAGCTTTCATAGGATGAGCAAGCGCGGCTGTTACGCGGTCGCAGTCGTTGCTTGACTGCCAATAGGCGACAAAGAGGTAGAGTCCGCTTAATAGCACTGCGACTAGGATGACGATGCCTATCCATTTGAAAATTCGCTTAACGAGCTTCATTCGATCGTGATCGCGATCTTCCCCTGGACATGCCCGGTTTCGAGATATTTGTAGGCGGCAGCGGTTTCAGTAAACGGGTAAGTCTTAGTGAGAGCGGGCGACATCTTCCCGCTCTCGGTTAGATCACGCAGAATGCCGAGGTCTTTCTTGTTAAAGTCGACGCCGAAGCTGACAAATTTCTCGGCCGAAAAGTACGAGCGAAGCCGGGCCGTGAGCGAGCTGGCCAAATTAAACAGAGTCTCCTTGCGCATGCCCGAGCCGCCGACCCCGGCCAACACGCAAATGCCACCGGGCTTCAGGATTCGTCGGCGTTCCGCAAAAGAATGGTTATTGACCAGGTCGTAGATCACGTCGTAACGCTGATCGCCTTCGGTGAAGTCTTGTTTAGTATAATCGATTACGTGATCGGCACCGATCGATCGGACCAGGTCCAGGTTCTTCGTGCTGCAGACGCCGGTTACCTCCGCCCCAAAAGCCTTGGCGATCTGAACGGTAAATGTGCCGACACCTCCGGACGCACCATTGATCAGGACCTTTTGCCCTGCTTTCACCTGGCCTACGTCGCGCAGGCCCTGTAAAGCAACGAGGGCGGTAGGGATCGTCGCGGCTTGCTCGAAGGTAACGTTGGCTGGCTTCGACACCACCGCTCGGTCGGCTCTGACACAGATGTATTCGGCGAGAGCGCCTGCCTTTACCCCAAAGACTTCATCGCCCGGTTTGAACTCGGTCACGTTCGTCCCGACAGCTTCAACGATTCCGGAAAAGTCGGATCCCGGGCAGGTGTTTTTCGGCTTACGAAGTCCGAAGAGAAGCCTGCCGGGGACACTGCCTCCGAGCATGCCGCCGTCGATAAATCTGAGGGAGACGGCGCGAACGCGGACGAGAATCTGGTTGTCGTTCGGAACCGGCTTTGCGACTTGTTCGAGTTTTACAACGTCATCAGGGTCGCCGTATTCGCAGTAACGAATAGCTTTCATCCGCTCGGCGTTGACCGGAATACTGCGACCGCAGTCATTCGTTGAAGTCCAGTAGGCGATCAGGCCCCACCCAATGAGGGTGAGAAACACGACCATCAGGACGCGTCCAGTCCATTTCAGTATCGGCCTGAGCTTCATCCTTATTTCGTTCGCAGGACTTCGATCGCGTTGAGACCGACGGCGTGTGATTCCGGACCGGAGATCGCACGCAAAGACGCAAAGGCGCTAAGTTTTTTTGCTTCGCGAGAGCGAAGTCGGGGCGCAGGCTTGCCAAAATGAAAGAAAAT
>JBEEHR010000021.1:0-8138 GCA_041167505.1 Verrucomicrobiota bacterium | reverse complement strand
TCGTGGTAGACCACCACGTTGATAGGTTACTGGTGTAAGCGTAGTAATACGTTCAGCTAAGTAATACTAATAACTCGTTCGGCTTGGTCATTTACTTTTCAATTAACCCGTCCCGCCGCAAGGCGGGGCGGCAAATTGAGAGGAATGACTCTAAATAATTAATTAAAACGAAGCCTTAAATGCGGAACACTTCCTGTATGTAGATCTCAGAGAATCGGTTGTTCTTTGGAGACATGGCGCGGTAAAACGCGCGAGACGAGCGTCACTAGAGACGCCGCCGCCGGCGACAGCTCGATGCGAAGCATCGAAATGCCCGTCCGGCATCGGACCTCTGGTGATTCTAGCGCAGTGGCACCACCCGTTCCCATTCCGAACACGGAAGTGAAACGCTGCAGCCCCGATGGTAGTGCGACGATAGGTTGTGCGAGAGTAGGACGTCGCCAGAACAAAATGCCCGGTGAGTTATCTCATCGGGCATTTTGCTTTCTAGCACGCCTACTCGAGCAGAGAACACGCCGTGCTGGGAAGCCGGCGGGTAGACGTGAGCCCAAAGGGGGAGCGAGCGGGAACGAGCGAGTTAGTTAGTAGGACGTCGCCAGAACAAAAGCCCCGCTGGGTTCATCTCAGCGGGGGTTTTCATTTTGCCGAAAGAGCCGACGGATTCGTTGACGATTCCCGCCATTGGGTTAAGTCAAAAGAGGCAACGAAAGGTTCTTATGCTCACCAGCCAAAATGTCATGAACGCGATCAACGAACAGATCGGGTACGAATTCAGTGCTTCGATGCAGTATTACGCCATCGCGGCCCATTTCGCGGAGGAAGCGTTGCCGCAGTTGTCGGCGCATTTTTTCCAGCAGGCGGAGGAGGAGAAGGAGCACGCGCTCCGGTTTATCAAATATGTTGTCGATGCGGGCGGGTCTGTGGTGATCCCGGCGATCGATGCGCCGCAGTCGAAGTTCAAGAACCCGGAGCAGGCTGTGAAGCTTTCGCTCGACCAGGAAGTGAAGGTCACCCAGCAGATCAATGCGCTGGTCGAACTGGCGCGATCCGAAAACGATTACATCACGATTAATTTTCTGCAGTGGTTCCTGACGGAGCAGCTCGAGGAAGTATCGTCGATGGACAATCTGTTGAAGATCGTGCAGCGGGCGGGAACCAATCTGTTGCAGGCGGATGAGTATCTCGCGCGCGTGGGCGTTAGGACGATGCCGGCGCCAAAGGGAAAATGACCGCGCCATTGGCGCGGAAGCTCCAAAATCCAAGCTCCAAGCTCCAAAGAATCTCCAAATTCCAAAATTTCGGTTCGAAACCGAGTGAGTTGTCGCAAGGGGTGAAGTGAAAACGCCGCGATTTCATCGCGGCAAATCAGCGCGACCCGTTGCAAGACGTCGAAGAGGAGCTGCGCTCGGCCTGGGGCGACGCCGGACAACTGCGATCTGTGGCCTGGCCACTGACCTTGCGCGTTGGTCGCCTTCTGTAGCCGTCGCGCTGTGCGCGACGTGGGAACAATGTCTGCAGCAAGGGTTTTCTCTCGCGCTTCGCATAGCGAAGCGGCTACAGAAGAGGTGGCTGCCTCGCGGGGCTATGATTTTCTCCGTGCGAGCTTCTTGAGCGCGGCGTGGCGGCGGGCGAATTCGGTGAAGGGAACGGCGGGTGAGCCCATCACTTTCGTGTCGTCGGGGACATCAGCGAGCACAGCGCTTTTCGCGGCGACCTGGACGCGGTTACCGATCTTGAGATGGCCGGAAAACCCGCTCTGGCCCGCGACCGCAACGTAATCTCCCAGTTCGGTGGAACCGGCAATGCCGACCTGGGAGACGAGCAGACAATGTTTCCCTACCTTCACGTTGTGCCCGATCTGGACCAGGTTATCGATCTTGGTCCCCTCCCCGATCACGGTTTCGCCGAGAGCGGCGCGATCAATCGTCGACCCGGCGCCGATCTCCACATCATCCTCGATCCGGACGATGCCGATCTGCGGGATCTTGTGATGCTTCCCCTCGTGGAGCGCGAATCCGTAACCATCGGAGCCGATAACCACGCCGGAATGGATGATGCACCGACGGCCGATCCGGCTGCCGTCGTAGATAGTGACGTTCGGATAAATGATGCAGTCGTCGCCGATAATCGAGCCGGCCTCGATCGAGACGCCTTGGAAAATCGTGACGCTATTCCCGATCACGACTTCGTCGCCGATGATCGCAAAAGGGCCAAGCACGACATTCTGGCCGAGCTTCGCGCTCGGTGACACGACGGCTTGCGGCGAAATACCTTTCGGCATGGGCCGGTTAGAAAACCAGCGGGTCATGATCCGCGCGAACGCAAAGTAGGGATCATCCACGCGAATCCAGCGGTCATCATTGCCCTCGAGATTCTTCGGAACCAGAACCGCGCCGGCCTTCGTCGCGGCGAGATCGGCGGCGTATTTTCGATTGCTCAGGAAGCTGAGCTGATCGCCGTTCGCCTGGGCAAGCGCAGCGACCGACGTGATCGACCGGTCACGATCCCCGGCGAATTGGCCGGCGACGAGATCGACAATTTCTCCTATGGAAACAGAAGGCATTGGCGTGAGTGTAGAGGATCGCGCCGAGAATCAAAGCCCGCGACGCTTGCGCACCTGCCGAAAACCGAGAGGCCGCTATTCGGCCGCGACCGCTTCAGCTTCGACTTCCACCGGGGAGGGATCGGGCGGTGTGACGTCTACCGGCGCGGGCTCGATGGAGATGATGGCGAACCGGCGGGTTAAATCGTCATCGGTCAGCGTCACAACTTCCCCGAGCTTATGTCCGAGCAGAGCCTGGCCGATCGCAGTTTGATAAGAAATGATGTTGCGGTCGGGATCGCCGTCCCACGCGCCGAGAACGGTGAAGCTTTCTTCCTTACCGGAATCCGAGTCGCGCAGGCCGACAATAGTGCCGATGGAAACTTGCGACGTATCCGGGCTTTCGAACGCCGTGCCGCGAGCGTTGTGGAGCGCGGTTTCCAGCTCTGATTTGCGCCGCATCAGGACCGCCTGCATTTCCTTCGCGGCCTTGAATTCAAAATTCTCCCGGAGATCGCCGTAGGACCGGGCGACACCGATTTCCTTCGAGTTCTCGGGAATCTTCTTTTTCACGAGCTCTTCGTATTCGGCTTTGCGTTTATCGAGGCTGCTCCAGGAAACGACCAGCGCCTCGCTCTTCTCCTCTTTCTGCTCGCCGGTGATCACGCTTTCCAGCTCCGGATACAGCTTGATGATGCGCGCCAGCAGCGAGCGTTTCGTCAGCTCATCGAACACCGGGGTCAACATGAGCCGGCGCATCGCATCGCGCGCCACGCTAAGCTCGGCGCCTTCGAACATGTCGGGAATCAGCTCCCGATCGTCGAGCAACAGGTCGCGCAGCTTGCTGCCGCGGCTGTTTTCATTGTGCTGGTCGCGCTCGAGCGCGGAGAGAATCGCGCCCAGCAAATCCGGCATGATCAGGGGGCGCCATTCGCCGTCCCGCTCTTTGCAAAGCCAGGTAAGGATTTCACTCGTCACCGAGTGATCGCGAATCCCGCGCTCTAAAAACGCCCGGAGCTCGTCCTGTTTTCCTTCATCGGTGAAAACGCGCGGCAACTGCATCACCGCGCGGGCGTGATTGCTGAGCATCAATTGCAGAGCGCGCGTCGTCCAGGCTGGCCCGAGTGCCGCCGGCAACAGCTGCAAGACGCGGCGTTCTTTCGCAGCCGGAAGCTTCGGCAGGATCGTGACCAACCGCGCTTGCTCGTCCTCGATCAAACGGGTGAGCGTCAGCGACAAATTCGTGGTCTTGAGAGCGGGACAACGCGCCAGGAGATCGTCGCGCCCGACGACCAGCTCGAAGGTAAGCGGCGCGTTCAGGCGCTGGTTGCGCGCGGCCACGTTCTCGATCGCGGCCACGATCGGCTGCAGCTGCGTCTCCGGCCGGTCGAACTCGTGGTGAAATTTGATGATCTGATCCAACGCCGCCACCTGCTCCTTCGGCTGCCGCGTCTGGTTGAAAAATTTGATCAGCTCGTCCGCTCTCGAGACTTTCTCGCCCCGCAGCTGGATCGGCTCGCTCTTCTTCGTCGGGACGGAAAAATATCCTTCCTTGTTCAGGAGCTTCTTCGTCGAATCCCACCAGCGCTTCCATTCCGGCTCGGTGAAAATATCGCCGAGCACCATCTGGCTGATCTGCGTGACCGTGGCGGACCCGCCGAGGCTCTCGAGAATGTTGCGCATCAACGCGACCGGATCTTTCTTGATCAGCGCCTTGACCCCGGGAAGGTCGGTCGCTTTCTTCGCCAGGAAATGCGCGGGCGGGATAACGGTGAGGTTTTCCGCTGCGTAGGAAAGCTGCATCGGGTGTGCCTTTTTCCCCGGGAAATCGATCAGCACCTGATTGAGCAGGAGGTTCCATTCGGCGACGCGGCCGAAGCCCCAGCTTTTATGGAGGCAAAACGTGCCCGGCTTCAGCTCCTGCAATTGATCGGCCTGGCGAGCGGTCAGCTTTCCGGCTTCGACAAGTTTCTCTAGTTCGGCATCCATTCGGGACGGACAAGCTACGGAAAACGAGGTGGTGCGCGAGTGGAAATTGGATGACGTAGTCAGTTGGCTTCACTCTGTGCCGTCGCCTCTGGAGCGCGCTTCGATCTAGCGAAGAATGCGGACCAGCGCTTTGCCGTTGCGACGGCGAGCGCGGCATGGGACGCTCTGCGCCGTGCCCACGAACATTTGGTTTTGGGTCGCCTTTCACGTGGGCGTCTTCATCGCGCTGGCCGTCGATCTGATTAGTTTCAAGCGCCGCAATCGCGAGCTCAGCATGCGGGCTGCGATCCAGCGCAGTCTTATTTGGGTCGTTCTCTCGCTCGCTTTCAACCTGCTCGTCTGGAAATCAAAGGGCGACGAGGCCGGGCTCGATTTCCTGACCGGCTACATCATTGAGTACTCGCTGAGCGTCGACAACATCTTCGTTTTTGTCCTCATCTTCGCCTATTTCCGCGTGCCGCCGCGGTCGCAGCATCGCGTCCTTGTCTGGGGAATTCTCGGCGCCCTCGTCATGCGCGGGGTGATGATCTGGCTCGGCGTCACCCTGGTCGAGCGGTTTCATTTCGTTCTCTACATCTTCGGCGCGTTCCTCGTCCTCACCGGTCTGCGGATGCTCTTCGACCGCGACGCGAAGATGGATTTCGAGAAAAATTTCTTCATGCGCTGGTGCCGGCGCCTGCTGCCGATCACGAAAGAGTTTCATGGGCGCCGCTTCGCCATTCGGATCGACGGCCGGCTCAAGTTCACGCCGCTGCTTCTGGTCCTGCTTTTGGTCGACGTCATGGATCTCATTTTCGCCGTCGATTCCATCCCAGCCGTCTTCGCCATCACGACCGATCAATTCATCGTCTACACCTCGAACATCTGCGCCATTCTCGGCCTGCGCTCGCTCTACTTTCTGCTCGCCCGGATGATGGACCGCTTCATCTATCTCAAGAGCGGGCTCGCCCTCATCCTCTTTTTTGTCGGCACAAAAATGATCCTGGCTAATCGCTTCCCGATCCCGAACTGGATCTCGCTCCTGGTGATCCTGCTCATTCTCACGATCACCATCACCGTTTCGTTGGCCGCGACAAAACGCAGGGGCGCGGCGCCGCCGCCACCAACGGATCCCGATCAAATCTGAGGGATTGCGTTTGCGCTCGCGAATCGTTTAGCTGGAAGCGTATGAAACACCTGCTGGCTGTCGCGCTGGTTTTCGGTTTCGCCTCCACTTCCTTCGCCGATATCCAGGACCCTCCCGGGAACGCCTACGGACCGACGCGGAAGCTCGGGCGCGGCCTGGCGAATGTGGTTTTCGGAGTCGCCGAATTGCCCGTGCAAATTGCGCGGGTGAACGAGCACGAGGGAAACAGCGCGGCGCTTAGCTACGGCGTGGTCCGTGGACTCGGTCGCACCTGCATGCGGTTCCACACCGGCTTGTGGGAGATGTTCAGTTTCCCGTTCCCGGCTAATCACGGCACCTACCGCCCGATTCTTCCCGGCCACATTCGCCACTTCCACGGCGGCTACGAAGAGTTCCCGCCCGAGCTCGGCAACGAGTCGAAGTATCCTTACGTCCGGAAATACTAAATCGTCCTCTTCCTCTCCCTCTTTATCTTAGGAAAGGGATGAGCTGAAATTTGAAAGCGGCGAACGGAGGAAGATAATTTTGGAACCGGCTGCGTCAGACCATTCTCGCCGCTTTCGGACGCTCCTGATCGCTGGCATTTTCGCAGTCGCTTATTTCGTCGCGGGCAAACTCAGTCTGAAGCTCGCCTTCCTGCACGCCAGCGCTTCGCCGGTCTGGCCGCCCGCGGGGATCGCGCTCGCGGCGTTGTTGCTCTTCGGAATCCGCCTTTGGCCGGCGATTTTCATCGGCGCTTTCCTGGTCAATCTCACCACGGCCGGAAACGTTTTCACGTCGCTCGGGATTGCGACGGGAAACACCCTGGAGGCGGTAATCGGTGCGTGGCTCATCCAGCGTTTCGCCGGCGGCCTCCGTGTCTTCGAGCGCGCCTATGACGTTTTCAAATTCGCGCTCGCCGCCGCGCTCAGCGCGCTCGTAAGCCCGACGATCGGCCTGACCGGGCTCGCCCTCGCGGGCTTTGCCACTTGGGCGACCTATCCCGATATCTGGCTGACGTGGTGGCTCGGCGACCTGGGCGGCGTGGTCATGTTCGCGCCACTGCTGGTTCTTTGGCTGGCGCAGCCGTTACTCCGGCGCAACCCAGCCCGCGATTTCGAAGTAGCCATCCTGCTTCTGCTCCTCACTCTGCTCAGCGAAGTCGTCTTCGGCGGCTGGTTTTCCATCAGCACGATGAATTACCCGATCGCGTTTCTTCTCGGGCCGATCATCGTCTGGACTTCGTTTCGCCTTTCCGCCCGCGAGACCGCGACGGGGCTCTTCGTTCTTTCCGCGATCGCGATCTGGGGAACATTGCAACGTTACGGGCCATTCGTGCGCGCGGACCCGAATCAGTCTCTCCTCATCCTGCAAAGCTTTAACATTCTCACCACCATCACGGCCATCGCGCTCGCCGCGGGAATGGCGGAACGCCGCCGGGCCGAGGCCGCCATCGAAGAACAGCGCGCGACCGTCGAGGCCGCGAACCGGACCAAGGACAATTTCCTGGCCATGCTTTCGCACGAGTTGCGCACTCCGCTCACTCCGGTGCTGGCCGCGCTCGACGCGTTGAAGGCCGGGCCGCAGCCACCCGCGGACGTGGACGCGACGCTCGCGATGATGCGGCGCAACATCGAGCTCGAAAGTCAGCTCATCGACGACCTGCTCGATCTCACCCGCATCAGCAAAGACAAGCTCCATTTGGAATTCGAGCCCGTCGATGCGCATCAGGCCATCCGCAACGTCCTCGAGATGTGCGCCTCGGAAGCTCACGCGAAAAAACTTCGAGTGCAGCTCGACTTCCGCGCCTCTGACTTCCGCGTCATGGCCGATCCCGCGAAGTTCCAGCAGATCATTTGGAACCTGTTCAAGAACGCGATCAAGTTCACGGGCGAGAACGGCGCAATCACGATCTCGTCGGAGAACCTTTTGCCGCACGTTCTTACTTTGGCGGTCGCCGACACGGGCATCGGCATTGAGCCAGAGATCATGGAGCGAATCTTCAATCCGTTCGAGCAGGGCGAGCGCTCGTTCCAACGGCGTTTCGGCGGGCTCGGCCTCGGCCTGACGATTTCCAAATCGCTCGCGCAAGCTCACGGCGCATCTCTCATAGGGAAGAGCGATGGCACCGGACGTGGCGCCACTTTCCTGCTCACAATGAAAACCGCGGAGCTGGACGCAGCGTTAACCAAACCGCGTGCCCTTGAACCGCAGACGCCACCGACCGGCCTCCACATTCTCCTGGTCGACGACCATCCGGACACGTGCGCCGCTTTGGAAAGACTGCTCAAACTGCGCGGCCACAGCGTCACCGCCGCCAACAGCATGCGCGAAGCGATGGAAGTCGCGGCCGCGGGCGGCGCGTTCGATCTTCTGATCAGCGATGTCGGTCTGCCCGACGGCAACGGCATGGACCTCGTCCGTTACCTGCGCTCGCAGCGGCCGATCCGCGGCATCGCCATCAGCGGCTTCGGCATGGACGCTGACATCAGCAAAAGCCTG
>JBEEHR010000020.1:0-25883 GCA_041167505.1 Verrucomicrobiota bacterium | reverse complement strand
ACCGCCGAAGTGGAGCGTTCGTTGCGCGTGCTCGATGGCGCGATTGCAGTTTTCGACGGAGTGGCGGGCGTGCAGCCGCAATCAGAAACAGTCTGGCGGCAAGCGACGAAATACAACGTCCCGTGCTTGGCCTTCATCAACAAGATGGACCGCGTGGGCGCTGATTTTGCGATGTCGGTTGATAGCATTCACAAGAAGCTCGGCGCGAATGCGTGGCCGGTCCTTTTGCCGCTTGGCAGAGAAGATCAGCTCAAGGGCCAGCTCGACGTTATTAATAAGAAGGCGATCATTTATTCGGAGAGCGACCAGCTCGGATCGACCTACGAGATCACGGACATCCCGAAGGAACACGTCGCCGCTGTCGAAAAGGCTTACAAAGATCTGGTCGAGCAAATTTCCAATCTTGATGACGAAGTCGCTCATATTGTTCTCGAAGAGAAGCCGGTTACGCCGGAATTGCTAAAGGCCGGAATTCGCCGGCAAACGATTGCGAACAAATTCGTGCCGGTGATCGGCGGTTCGGCGTTGAAAAACATCGGCGTGCAATACCTGGTGGACGCGGTGGTCGATTACCTGCCGAGTCCGCTCGACATTCCGCCGGCCAAAGGGATGGAACCCGACACCCACGAGCCGATGGAAGCGGCGACAGACGATAACGGGAAATTCTGCTCCCTCGCGTTTAAACTTTGGAGCGATCCATTTGTCGGCAAACTCGTTTTCTTCCGCGTTTATTCCGGCACGCTTTCGAAAGGCGACAACGTTTACAATCCGCGCACGAACAAACGCGAACGCATCAGCCGCTTGATTCAGATTCAAGCCGACAAGCGTGAGGATATCGACACCTGCTATTCGGGCGACATCGCGGCGATCGTGGGCATCAAGAACATCACGACGGGCGACACGCTCTGCGACGAAGATTTTCCGATCCTGCTCGAGCCGCCCTCGTTCCCCGATCCGGTTATCTCAATGGCGATCGAGCCGAAGACGAAGCAAGACCAGGAGAAGATGGGCATCGCGCTCCAGAGGCTCTCCGAGGAAGATCCGACCTTCAAAGTCTTCACTCACGAGGACACCGGCCAGACGATCATCGCGGGAATGGGCGAGCTGCATTTGGAGATTATCCGCGACCGCATGCTGCGGGAGTTCAAGGTGGACGCGAACGCCGGCAAGCCGCAGATCGCTTATCGCGAGACGATCACCGCCCCTGCTGATGGCGAGGGCAAACTGATCAAGCAGTCAGGTGGCCGCGGTCAATACGGCCATGTAATCGTCAAGGTGCAGCCGAACGAACGCGGCAAAGGAATTACGATCGAGAACAAAGTCGTCGGCGGCAATATTCCCAAGGAATACATCCCGGCGTGCAAGAAGGGGATCGAAGAAGCCATGCTCAACGGTGTCGTTGGTGGCTATCAGGTGATCGACGCGAACATCGATATCGTCGACGGCTCGTATCACGACGTCGATTCGAACGAAATGGCCTTTAAGCTGGCCGCGATTTTTGCGGTGAAAGATGCTTTCAAGAAAGCGAAGCCGATCCTGCTCGAGCCGATCATGAAGGTCGAGAACGCGACTCCGGAGGAATATCAGGGCGATATCATGGGCGATTTGAATCGCCGCCGCGGCAAAATTGAGAGCATCGAAGTGAAGGGAAACCTCACGATGGTCCAGGCCGAAGTTCCGCTCGCCGAAATGTTCGGCTACGCGACCGCCATTCGCTCACTTTCAAAAGGCCGTTCGAGTTATTCGATGGAGCCATCACATTTCGAACAGGTGCCGCAACAGCTCGTGGCCGCCGTTCTTGATCAGAAGGAAACTAAATGACGAACGGTCAACGCATCCGCATCCGCTTGAAGGCATTCGACCATCGCATGCTCGATCAGTCCGCGATTGACATCGTGGAGACGGCCAAGCGCACCGGCGCGCGCGTCGCGGGTCCGATTCCGCTCCCGACGTTGATCGAGAAATTTACGGTGAACCGTTCCCCTCACGTCGACAAAAAATCGATGGATCAATTTGAGATTCGCACCCACAAACGCCTGCTCGACATTATCGAGCCGACCGCGAAGACGGTCGATGAGCTGAAGAAATTGAACCTGCCGGCGGGCGTGGACATCACCATCAAGATTTAGCGCAGTTTATTTTAACAAGTTTGCAAGCCCACGATCATGAGCATCGGTTTACTAGGACAAAAAATCGGCATGACCAGCGTTTACGACGCGAACGGTCGGATGCGTCCGGTAACCGTGATCGCGGCGGGCGATAACGTGTTGCTGCGCCGGGTCACGGAGGAGAACGACGGGTATTCCGCGATTAAGGTGGGCTTCGACCCGCAGAAGGAGTCCCGCGTAACCAAAGCACGGCTGGGCGAATTCAAAGCGGCTGGTTCGGAGCCGAAGAAATTGATGAAGGAGTTTCGTTTGAAGGCGGATGCGCCGGAGGGTGAAATTAATTTGAGCGTCACGCAATTCCAGCCAGGCGATTGGGTGGATGTCATCGGCCGCTCGAAGGGCAAAGGCTTCCAGGGCGTAATGAAGAAGCACAACTTCCAGGGACAAGGCGCGGCGCATGGTTCCAAGACGCATCGTCGCAACGGCGCAGTCGGCAATCGTTCCACGCCGGGACGGATTTGGAAGAACATGGGCATGCCGGGTCACATGGGCGACGAGCGCGTGACCGTGCAGAACCTGCAAGTGATGCAGGTGCGGGAAAACGAGAAAGTAATTTTGATTAGCGGCGCAGTGCCCGGAGCGAACGGCAGCTATGTCGTGGTTCGCCCGGCCATCAAGAAGCCAGCGGCGGAAGGCGCGAAGAAATAATGAGCGCGAAAGTTTTAACAGCAGCTGCGGCGAAGGAAGCCAAGATCGAATTGATCGAGACGGGGCGCGGGACGCAGGCGCTCCACGATGTGGTCGTGGCGATGCGGGCGGCGCGCCGTTCGGGCACGGCGAGCACGAAAACGAAAGCTACGGTGAATCTTTCCGGCGCGAAACCCTGGAAGCAAAAAGGAACGGGTCGCGCGCGCGCCGGCTACAAGTCTTCGCCAGTCTGGCGCGGAGGCGGCGTTGTGTTCGGACCGCACCCGCGGGATTACTCGAAGAAGACGTCCAAGACCTTGCGTCGCCTGGCGTTTCAAAAGGCGCTGAGCGAGCGGATCAAAGCGGGTGACGTGCTCACGCTGGACAAGTTCGCCGTCACGGAGCCGAAAACGAAAACGTTTGTCGCGCTCGTAAAGAAGCAAACCGATGCGCGGAAAGTTTTGGTTCTCTCCGATTCGTTCGACGAGAACACATATCGCTCGGCCCGGAACGTGAAGCCGGTCTTGCTCGCGACGGCCGCGAACGTGAACACTGAGCAACTGCTCGCATTCGATAAAATTTTGATAACGCCGGCGGCGTTGGAACACCTGGCGGAAAGGATGAATCGCGAATGAACGAACCTTACGATCTCATCCAAACGGTCCAGCTGACGGAAAAGGCGTCGTTGCTGAGCGAGAAGCTGAACAAGTACGTGTTCCGCGTCTCGCCGCGCGCCAACAAGATCCAGATCAAGCAGGCGATCCAACGCTTGTTTGGCAAGACGGTCATTGCCGTGAACACCTGCAATTACGCGGGCAAGAAAAAGCGCGAACGCCGCGCCGATTTCGGCCGCAAGCCGCATTGGAAAAAGGCGATCGTGACACTCAAGGAAGGCGACAAGATCGACCTCGTCTAACGGGTTATGGCACTCAAAACTTTTCGTCCACTTACGCCCGCGCTTCGTTTCAAGTCGCTCCCGGCTTTTACCGAGATCACGAGCGCGAACAAGCCGCACAAGAGCCTGACTGAGGTCAAGAAGCGGAGCGGCGGCCGGAATAACAACGGGCGGCTGACCTCACGCCACATCGGTGGCGGCCATAAGCAGAAATACCGCAAGGTCGACTTTAAACGCCGGAAGCACGGCGTCGCGGCTGAGGTGACGGCGATCGAATACGATCCGAACCGTTCGGCGCGCATCGCTCTTATTAAGTACACGGACGGCGAGATGAGCTACATCCTCGCGCCGGATGGGCTCGGCGTCGGTGCGAAGGTGATGTCCGGAAACGAAGCGCCACCGGATCTCGGAAATTCTTTGCCGCTCAGCGTGATTCCGCTCGGCGCTAACATTCACAATATCGAGATCGCCCCAGGTCGCGGTGGGCAGATCGCGCGCAGCGCCGGTCAGCAGGCGACGTTGAGCAACCGCGAAGCTGGTTACGCGCTGGTGAAATTGCCTTCCGGCGAGATTCGCCGCATTCACGACAGTTGTTTCGCAACGATCGGGCAGGTCGGCAACGTCGATCACATGAACGTGTCGAGCGGCAAGGCCGGACGCACGCGTTGGCAAGGCCGGCGTTCGCATGTCCGCGGCATGGTCATGAACCCGATCGATCACCCGATGGGCGGCGGCCAGGGCAAATCGAAGGGCGGCGGCGGCCGGCATCACCCGGTCAGTCCGTGGGGCCAGCTCGCGAAGGGATTCAAGACCCGCTCGAAACACAAGCCGAGCGACCGCTTCATCATGCAGGATCGCCGGAAGAAATAATTTCTAGTTATGGCCAGATCACTGAAAAAAGGACCGTTCGTTCCCGCGCATCTCCTCGAGAAAATCGACAAGATGAATGCCTCGGGCGTGAAGAAGCCGGTGAAGACCTGGGCGCGCCGCTCGATGGTGACGCCGGATTTCGTCGGCCACACTTTCATGGTCCACAACGGCAAGACTTTTATCTCCGTGTTCGTGACGGAGAACATGGTGGGCCACAAGCTCGGTGAGTTTTCGCCGACCCGAATCTTTAAGAAACACGGTTCGCACACCGCGAAGGTGACGAAGTGATGTGAATTTTGGATCGTCGATTTTCGATTTTCGGTTGCTGAAAGCGGCAATCGTCAGTCGCGGATCGGTGATCTTGTTTGTGGGTAGCGTCTGTTCGGCCGTGGAGCTGGCAGCGCAAGGGAATAGTTCTTTGACAGAATCCAAGATTGAAAACGCGGACACGAAGGTGACCGCCGCGGAGTTGCTCTCGCAAAACGAGGCGCTGCGGAGGGAGCTTTCGTTCGCGCGCGAATCGGTCCGGACGTTGACGGATAGCCTGGCGGAGTCGAACCTGCAGGCCGAAGTTTTTCGTCGGAAGTCTTCCGGTCTCGAGTTACGAATGGAAGCGCTCGGCCTGGAATCAGCCGATAAAGATCGGGCGAAGCTCGAGCAGCGGCTGCTGAGCGCGGTCTCCGATCTGCAATTGTTGCAGACGGAACGCGAACAGTATCGCGACCAGAGTTTGCGGTTGAGCGAAGCGATCCTGCACCTGCTGAAGACCTCGACAGGAGGCGACGCGGAGGCCCGGATGGAAGTGGAAGCGCAGTTGCGCAGCCTGAACGAGTTGATCGCGAAGGCGGATAACCCGCCGGCGGAAACGGCGACGTTGATGGACGGCAGCGTGATCAGCGTGAAGGACGAATGGTCGCTGGTGGTCGGCAATATCGGGGAGAGGCAGGGTGTGAAGATGGGGATGCCGATGCGGGTTCTGCGCGGTGACAAGTTGATCGCGCGGCTTCGAGTGGTGGACGTGCGCCAGCGGATTTGCGGCGCGGTGATTCAAAAAATGGATTCTGAAAAAGAGAAGATAAAGGTGGGCGATCGCCTCCAGGCGGACGCTCGCAAGAATGTGAGTTTAAAATAAATGCAAGTTAGATCGACATATCGGTACGCGAAGATTTCGCCCTTCAAGGTGCGCGAAGTCACTCGCGCTATTCAGGGCCTGCCGGTTTCGGCCGCGCTCGACCTGGTCGCGTTCAGCCCGAAAAAGGCGGCGCATTTGATCGCGAAGACGCTCAAGAGCGCGGTCGCGAACGCGGAGAACAACGCGAACCTGCGCGTAGACGGCCTGGTGGTGAAGGAAGCGACGGTGGGCGAAGGCCCGACGATGAAGCGGCTGATGACACGGGCTCGCGGAAGTGGCAGCCAGATCCTAAAGCGCAGCGCCCACATCCGGATCATTTTGACCGACGAGATCGAGATCAAGACCCGCGACAAGAAAAAGGGCGGAAAGAAATCGGGAGCGTCGAAGAAAAAGGCTCACACGAAGTCTACAAAGGGCACGAAGGAAACCAAGGCACCCGAGGCTGAAAAGTCAGAGGCGAAAGAATAATTTATGGGACAGAAAGTTAATCCGATTGGTTTTCGTCTTGCGGTGAACCGCGACTGGCGCTCGAAGTGGTACGCCTCTCCCCAGGAGATGCCGGCATTTCTCCACAGCGATATCGAGATTCGCGGTTACGTGAAGAAGAAGCTCCAGTTTGCCGCGGTCTCGAAGATCGTGATCGAGCGCGCCTGGAACAGCATTCGCGTGACGATTTATACCGCGCGGCCCGGCATCGTGATCGGTCGCAAAGGCGCGGAGATCGAGAAGATGACCGAGGAAATCTCGAAGATGGCGCAGGGAAAGCAGATCAAGATCGACATCCAGGAAATCAAGACGCCGGAGTTGGACGCGCAGTTGGTGGCGGAAAACGTAGCGCTGCAGATCGAGCGCCGAATCGCTTATCGCCGCGCGATGAAGAAAGCGGTCCAGGTGGCGATGGATTTTGGCGCGCAAGGAATTCGGTTGCGCAGCTCAGGCCGATTGAACGGCGCGGAGATCTCGCGTTCGGAATGGTATCGCGAAGGCAAAGTGCCGCTCCATACCTTGCGGACGCCAATCGATTATGGCTTTGCCGAAGCGAACACGGTTTACGGGAAGATCGGTGTGAAATGCTGGCTGTGTAAGAAGGAAGAAGCCCCGGCACCGGAAGCGCCGGCAGCAATGCCACCGCCGCCCGAACCGGTCGAAGCATAGAAATTTTACCAAGGAAATATTGCCATGGCCTTAATGCCAAAACGCGTGAAGTACCGGAAGACCCAGCGGGGAAGCCGCAAGGGGACGGCCTCGCGCAATCTGCGGATCGATTTCGGTGAGTTCGGACTCCAGACGCTCGAGCGCGCCTGGATCACGAATACGCAAATCGAAGCGGCACGTGTCGCGCTTACCCGCAGCATGAAACGCAAGGGCAAGCTGTGGATTCGGATTTTTCCCGACAAATCGGTGACGGCGCGTCCGCCGGAAACCCGGATGGGTAAAGGCAAAGGCCAGCCAGAGAAATGGGTGGCGACGGTGCGGCCAGGAAACATTTTATTTGAATTGGACGGCGTGCCGGAATCGGTCGCGCGGGAATCGCTGCGGCTGGCGGCGGACAAGTTACCGGTGCGGACGAAGTTTTTGACGCGGCACCACGTGGCTGCGGCCTAGCGAGCTTATGAAATTCAAAGAGATAGCGGAAATGAGCAGCGACGAGCTGCAGACGAAAAAGCGCGATATGCGCCAGGAAAGTCTGCATCTCCGGCTGCAACAGCAGAGCGGGCAACTCGAACAGCCGAGCCGGTTGCGGTTGCTGCGGCGGGATGTGGCGAAGATCGAGACCGTGCTTTCGCAGCGCGTGGCGAAGACCGAGGCCGCGAAGGCGGAGAAGAAATAATTTTTATGGCCGAAGAAACTCAGGAAGCGAAACCCAGCGAGAGCGCATCGGTGCGCGGAGCGCGCAAGACTCGCACGGGCGAAGTGATGTCGAGTGGGATGAACAAGACAATCGTCGTGCGGACGGTGACGCGAGTGCCGCATGCGAAGTTCGGCAAGATCGTGAAGCAGATGAAGAAATTTTACGCGCACGACGAGGAGAACAAGGCGAAGGCGGGCGACACGGTGCGGATCATGGAGACGCGGCCGATGAGCAAGCTCAAGCGCTGGCGGCTGGTGGAGGTCGTTCAGAAGTAGAGGAGAATTTATGGTTTACCTGCGATCCAGACTCGATGTGGCGGACAACAGCGGCGCACGCATGGCCACGATGATCGGCGTTATCGGCAAGGGCAACGCGATGTCGGCCGGCATTGGTGATGTGATCGTGGCGAACGTGAAGGAAGCCAGCGCGACGGGGACGGTGAAGAAAGGCGAAGTAATTCGCGCCGTCGTGGTGCGGACGCGTCAGCCGATCAAGCGCAGCGATGGCTCGGTCCTCCGCTTCGACAACAACGCGATCGTCGTGATCGATAAGGATTTGAATCCGCGCGGCACCCGTATTTTCGGGCCGGTCGCGCGCGAATTGCGGGAGCGCAACTTCATGAAGATCGTCTCGCTCGCTCCGGAAGTTTTATGAATCGAATCAAGCTGCACGTCCGCAAAGGCGACAACGTCGAGGTCATCGCGGGGAACCATCGCGGTTCTTCCGGGAAGGTCCTCGAAGTGATCGCGCGCAAACAGCGGGTGTTGATCGAAGGCGTGCGGATGATCAAAAAGCATTTGAAGAAGTCGCAGGACAATCCGCAGGGCAAGATCTCGGAACGCGAGGGTCCGATCCACATCTCGAACGTGCGAGTGCTGGAGCGTGGGGAACGCGTGGCCCACAAGGGCAAAGGTTCCAAGAAGAAAGCGACGAAAGAAAAGGCGCCGAAGAGCAAGGCCAAGGAAGCGAAAGAGGAATAGGCAGTGAAGAACGAATTTTTCGATCATTATAAAGAGCGGGTCGTGCCGGCGTTGCAAAAGACGCATGGCTACAAGAATCCGCACCAGGTGCCGAAGGTGGAGAAGGTCGTCATCAACACCTCCGTCGGCTCCCAGTCGGACGTGAAGCAGGCGCTCGAAGATGCGAAGGCGGAGCTAGCGTTGATCAGCGGCCAGAAGCCGTCGGAAACGCGAGCGAAGAAGAGCATCGCGAACTTCAAGTTGCGCAAGGAGCAGGCGATCGGCGCCAAGGTCACGCTCCGCGGCGAGCACATGTATGAATTTCTCGAACGCCTGATCAAGGCGTCGCTGCCGCGCATCCGCGACTTCCGCGGCGTCTCGCCAAAGGGTTTCGACGGGCACGGCAACTACACCCTGGGTGTTTCCGACCAGTCGATCTTTCCCGAGGTCGAGCTCGATAAAATCAAGCGCAACATTGGATTTGATGTTACCATCGTCACCACTGCGCAGACGAACGAGGAAGCCAAATCGCTCCTGAGCGAAATGGGAATGCCGTTTAGCGACCGGGCCAAGAAGGTCGCCACGGCGACTCCTGAACCAGTTGCAACCGCGCCAGCCGCCTAACCAAGATGAGCACAGTTACCGATCCTATTGCCGACCTTCTCGCCCGCGTGCGCAACGCCGCGGCCGCGCAGAAGCCGGAGATGTTTGTTCCTTATTCCAAGATCAAGGCGGAGGTCATCCGCATCTTGAAAGAGGAAGGCTACATCATCGATTACTCAGTGGACACGGAAGGGGCTCATCCGCGCATCAAGATCACGAACAAGATCGCGAACCGGACGAGCACGATCACCGGCCTGAAACGGGTCAGCCGGCCCGGGCTGCGTCGTTATGTCGGCGCGCAGGAAATTCCGCGCGTTCTCGGCGGCATGGGCATTTCGATTCTTTCGACACCGCGCGGCATTCTCTCCGGCCGGGAAGCGAAGAAACAAAACGTGGGAGGCGAGCTGCTGGCTTACGTCTGGTAAAGCGCTCCGTTTTTTATGTCACGAATTGGAAACAAAGCAGTCGAGATTCCCGACAAGGTGAAGGTGAACATCGGCAACGATGGCGCCGTGGCCGTGGAAGGACCGAAAGGGAAGCTGCAATGGACGTTGCCGCGCGAGATCAAGGCGAGCGTGAAAGACAATCGCGTCTCGCTCGTGCGCGACGCGGAGACGCGGGGCGTAAAGGCGTTGCACGGCCTTTCGCGCAGCTTGGTCCACAACATGGTCCAGGGCGTGAGCGAAGGATTTTCGAAGAGCCTCGAGATTGAAGGCGTCGGTTTCAAGGCCGCGGTCCAGGGATCGAACTTGAACCTCAGCCTGGGCAAATCGCACCCGATCCTGTTCCCGATCCCGAAAGATATTAAGATCGTCGTGACCGAAAACACGAAGCTCTCCATCACTGGCATCGACAAGAAAATGGTCGGCCAGGTCGCGGCGGATATTCGCCGGTATTACCCGCCGGAGCCTTACAAGGGCAAGGGCGTGCGTTATGCCGGCGAAGTGGTGCGGCGCAAGGAAGGCAAAACCGTTCAATAGTTATGGCACTGCGCGATCGTAAAATTATCCGGCACCGGATTCACACCCGGATCAGGAAACGCGTCAGCGGGACGGCGGAACGTCCGCGTCTGGCCGTGCATTTCTCGGGCAAACATGTTTACGCGCAGGTCATCGATGACGACGCGGGCAAGACCCTCGTTTCGGCAGCGACGACTGAAGAAAAGATCGGCGGCAAAAAGGCCGGCGCGAACCGCGCTTCGGCGGAGAAAGTCGGCAAAGCGATCGCGGAACGATTGCTTTCGAAGAAGGTCGAGAACGTGGTTTTCGATCGGGGCGGTTTTCTCTATCACGGAAAAGTGAAAGCCCTCGCGGACGCGGCCCGTGAAGGCGGACTTAAATTTTAGAACATCATGGCACAGCAACACAGCGGTGGCGGACGACGGCAGGAACGCCAGACAGACAAGAGCTCAGCGGCACGGGGCGATACGACCGAGAAGGTCGTGTTCATCAATCGTTGCGCGAAGGTCGTGAAGGGCGGCCGCCGGTTCAGCTTCAGCGCGCTCATTGTCGCGGGCGATCACGATGGCCAGGTGGGCGTCGGGTTCGGCAAAGCGAACGAAGTGGCGGAGGCGATCCGGAAAGCTTCCGACGCAGCGCGCAAATCGATGGAGAAAATGTCGCTGCACGGAAATACGATTCCGCACGAGACGATCGGGGAATTTGGCGGCGGCCGCGTTTTGTTGCGGCCAGCGTCGCCGGGGACCGGCGTCATTGCCGGCGGCGGCGTCCGTGCGGTGGTGGAAGCGGTTGGAATTCGCGATGTGCTCGCGAAATCGCTCGGCTCGAGCAATCACTCCAACGTGGTCAAGGCGACGATCGCGGCGCTGCGGGCGTTGCGCCGGCGCGATGAAATTTTGAAGTCCCGCGGCATTCGCGTGACTGAACCAAAGGAAGCGGCGCAGTCATGATCCGCCTTCATAACATGCGGACGCGGCCCGGCTCGAAACACCGGGTGAAACGCCTCGGCTGCGGCGAAAGCTCCGGCCACGGAAAGACCAGCGGCAAAGGCCACAAAGGCCAGAAGGCCCGCTCCGGCGGCAGCATCCGGCTCGGATTCGAAGGCGGCCAGATGCCGCTGATCCGGCGTTTGCCCAAGCGCGGGTTCAACAACGCCGCCTTCCACAAGAATTACGCGATCGTGAACCTGAGCGACCTGGCTTCCTTCAAAGAGGGAACCGTCGTGAACGAGCAGATCCTCCGCGAAGCGAAGCTGCTGCGCGGGAACGGCGCCGGACTGAAGATCCTTGGAGACGGCGAGCTGAAGCACGCGCTGACCATCGAAGCCGATAAGATCAGCACATCGGCCCGCGAGAAGATTGAGAAAGCGGGCGGCAGCGTGACGTTGCGGCAAAAACCTGTTCAGGGTCCGCGCGATGCGGAGGAGACGGCGCCAGCGACGGAGACCGTCGATACCGAATCGACGGCCAAGCCAAAAGCGAAGAAGGCGAAAAAGCCGGCGGCGGCGAAGAAGAAATCGCCGGCGAAAGCCTCAGCGAAGAAGAAACCGCGGAAGAGCTAACGCCTTGCGGTTAACCCACCAGTTTTAGTCGATGGTTTCGGCGTTTTTAAACACGGTCAAGATACCGGAGCTGCGACGGCGCATCTTGTTCACGCTGGCCATCATCGTGATCGTGCGCCTCGGCGCGGCGATCCCGACGCCGGGCGTTAACCAGGCGGTAATCCAGGAATGGTTCCGGACTTCGCTCACGGAGAAACAGGGCGGCAACATCGCCGCGCTCTTCAATCTGTTTAGCGGCGGCGCGCTCGAAAACTGCGCGATTTTTTCGCTCGGCATCATGCCCTACATCAGCGCGTCGATCATGATGCAGCTGCTCACGGCGGTGATCCCGCAGCTCGGACGTCTGGCCAAGGAAGACGGGGGCCGACAGAAGATCATGCAATACACGCGGTATGCGACCGTGGTGCTTTGCCTGGTCCAGGGCTGGTTGCTATCCGTTTCCTTCCAGCATCCGGAGATGTATCAGACGATGCTGCCCGGCATCATGGACACGGTTCACAGGCTTGGGATCGAGCTTGTCGATAATCCGGGTATGAGTTTCAACATCATCACGTCAATATCGTTGACCACGGGCACGTTGTTTTTGATGTGGCTCGGCGACCAGATCACCGAGCGCGGCATCGGCAACGGCATCTCGTTGATCATTACGATCGGTATCGTAGCGCGCCTCCCCGCGGCTCTCGCGCAGGCTTGGAAGACGTTCGTCCCCTCGGCGGCGACTGGAGCGAGCCCCGCGAGTCCGTTCATCCTCGTGATGATGATCGCGTTCTTGTTTCTCGTGATCGCGGCGGTAATCGCGGTGACCCAGGGCGTGCGCAAGGTCACGGTGCAATACGCGAAGCGCGTCGTTGGCCGGAAGATGTACGGCGGGCAAACCCAATACATGCCGTTGAAGGTGAATTACGCGGGCGTGATGCCGATCATCTTCGCGTTCGCCCTGCTCCTGTTTCCGGCCACGATCGTCGGCTATGTCGGGAAGAACAGCCCGATCGCGGCGAAGATCGTCGGCGCGCTCAACAACGGCTGGCCGCACTACCTGGTTCTGGCGGCGATGATTTTCTTCTTCAGTTATTTCTGGGTGGCCACGCAGTTCCAACCGTCCCAAATCGCGGACGACCTGAAGAAATACGGCGGCTACATCCCCGGTGTTCGGCCGGGGAAACCAACGGCGGATTTCCTCGATTACACGATGACGCGGTTGACGTTCGCCGGCGCGATTTTTCTTACAGGGATCGCGATCTTGCCGACTCTGCTCAGTCGAGGACTCAATGTCCCACAGATCACGGCCCAGTTTTTCGGCGGCACCAGTTTGCTGATCATCGTCGGTGTTATTCTCGATACGATGCGGCAGGTGGAGACGCACTTGATTCAACGGCATTACGACGGGTTCCTGCGCAAGGGGCGGATCCGCGGCGGGCGTTTCGATCGCGCGAGCTATGCGCGGGGTGACGCGGCGCGGGACACGACGTTGATGTGGCTCTACGTCGGCATCGCGATCATTGTCATCGGTGGCGTGGCGGTTTTCGTTTACGGGCGCTAAGTGAAAAGACGACTCGTGCTCCTCGGCGCGCCGGGTTCCGGAAAAGGAACCCAGGCCGAAATGATCACGCGGCATTTTGGAGTTCCGGTCACGTCCCCGGGAGCGATTCTGCGGCGAGAGGTGGAACTGGGCACGCTGCTAGGAATCGAGACGGCGGAAAATACGAAACACGGCGAACTCGTCCCGGACAAGATCATCATCGATTTGATTGAAGACTGGGTTCGGCTCCACGGCGCTGCCGGATTCGTGTTCGACGGGTTTCCGCGCACGATCCCGCAGGCAGAAGCGTTGCAGGGTATTTTGCAACGACATCGGACCCCGTTGGATCTTGCGGTCTGGCTCGATGTCTCGGCCGCGACAATCAAGGACCGCATCTTGCATCGACTGCAATGCCAGTCGTGCGGGTTTACGACCAGCGAAGGGGCCGCCACCTTTTCCGAGCGCGCGATTTGCCCCTACTGCGATGGACACCTTATCCGGCGCACAGACGATGATGCTTCGGTCCTTGAAACCCGACTGTCGGAATTCAATTCCAAGACGGAACCTCTGGCCAACTACTACGAGAAGCTGAGCGTGCTGCGGAAGGTGGATGGAAATCGCGATCGCGACGCGGTCTTCGCCGACATTTCGCGGTTGATCGAGCAATCGGCATGATTCCGATTAAGAGCCCGAAAGAAATTGATAAAATGCGGCAGGCCTGCCGCACCGCGAGCGAGGTCCTCGAACGCGTAGTGGATCTCGTTCGGCCCGGAATTTCTACGAAAGAAGTCGACCAGGCCGCGGCGGATCTGATGGCGGAAGCCGGCGTGCAAAGTGCATTTCTCGGCTATCGGCTCGGGCATCGTGTTTTTCCCGGGAACATCTGCATTTCACTGAACGACGAGATCGTGCACGGCATCGGCAGCCAGCGGCGGATCCAGTATGGGGATATCGTGAAGCTCGATATCGGTGTGATCCAGGACGGCTGGGTGGGGGACACAGCGTTCACCGTCGCGGTCGGGATGATCGACGAGCGGACCGAGCGGTTGCTCCGCGTGACCGAGATCGCGCTGCGGCGCGCCATCGAAACGATGCAGGAAGGCGTCCGGCTCGGGGATGTCTGCGCGACCATTGAAGAGATCGCGACGCGCGAAAGTTTCAACGTGGTGCGGGAATTTGTTGGGCACGGTGTCGGGCGGAAACTGCACGAGGAGCCGCAGGTGCCGAACTACGGCCGGCGCGGGAGCGGCCCGCGGTTGAAGGCCGGGATGACGCTGGCGATCGAGCCGATGATTAATTCCGGCACAGCCTCAGTGAAATTGCTCGATGACGGCTGGACAGTTTGTACGGCGGACGGGATGCCGTCGGCGCACTTCGAGCACACGGTTCTGATTACGCGGGATCAGCCTGAAATCCTGACATGGCGCGGAAAGACGCAATTGAAGTAGTGAGCACGGTCGTTGAGCCCTGCCCAATACCATGTTTCGCGTCGCCGAAGGGACACCGGATTCTGGCCCATATTTCGAGAAAAATGCACCTCCACTTCATTCGTATCTTGCCAGGCGACAAAGTTATGCTAGAGGTGTCCCCCTACGATTTGTCGAAAGGGCGGATCCCTTACCGCCAGAAGTGACAACCGCGGAGCCAGCTCCGCGTTTTTCGTCTCGCCGGATCAACCAGTTATGAAAGTTCGACCATCAGTAAAAAGACTTTGTGTAGCGTGCAAGATCGTGAAACGGAAGAACGTTGTCCGCGTGATCTGCACGAACCCGCGACATAAACAGCGGCAGGGATAAATTTATGCCAAGACTTTTGGGAGTTGAAATACCGGCCGAGAAACGCATCGAGGCGTCGTTGACCTATATCTACGGCATCGGGCCGAGCACGGCGAAGCGAGTGCTCGAACAGACGAACATCAATCCGAACCTGCGCGCGAAAGACCTGACGCCGCATCAGGTCAACGAAATCATTCAGGCGATCACCGGCAACAAGATGTTGATCGAAGGCGATCTTCGTCGCGAAACGCAGGGCAATTTGAAGCGGCTCCAGGCGATTAACTGCTATCGTGGCATTCGGCATCGGCGCGGGCTCCCCGTGCGTGGCCAGCGCACCTCGACGAACGCGCGCACGCGCAAGGGGCCGCGCAAGACCGTCGGCGTCATTCGCAACAAGGATGCGAAGGCCGGAAAAGTTTAACGATTAGGAATTTTGACCATGGCAGATTCAGACGAAAAGAAACCGGCAAAGACAAAGGCACCAAAAGCAAAGGCCGAGGAACCAGCCCCCGCTGAATCAGCCGCCCCGGCTGCTGAGGCTCTCGCCGCAACGACCGAGCAGCCGGCCGTAACCGCCGCCGCCGAAGCTCCCGCCAAGCCCGCGAAGAAAGCCAAGGCGAAGAAGGAAGCCGCCGCCGCCCCTGTCGAACCGCCGAAGGAAAATCTCTCGCTCGATCCGAACGACGTCGAGAAGCCGAAGATCATCAAGGCGAAGGGGAGCAAGAACGTTCACACCGGCATCGCGCACGTCCTTTCCACTTTTAACAACACCATCGTGACGATCACCGACCTGAAGGGCAACGTCATCGGCTGGTCGAGCGCCGGTAAAGTAGGCTTCAAAGGTTCGCGCAAGAGCACCGCTTACGCTGCCCAAATGGTCGCGCAGGACGCGTCCCGCCAGGCCATGGGCCACGGCCTGAAGGAAGTCGAAGTGCTTGTCCGCGGTCCCGGCGCCGGCCGTGAATCCGCAGTCCGCGCACTCCAAGCGATCGGTCTCGATCTCACCGTCATCCGCGACGTCACCCCCGTTCCTCATAACGGTTGCCGCCCGCCGAAACAGCGCCGCGTCTGATTCACTCGACCACTCAACTTTCTCAACCTCTTAACACTTCATGGGCAGATACACCGGACCGAAAACCAAAGTGAGCCGCCGCTACGGCGTCCCGCTTTTTGGACCAGCGAAGGCGCTAGAGCGAAAGAATTATCCTCCGGGGATGCACGGCCCGAAAGGTTCCCGCCGCAAGCAATCCGATTACGCCATCGCCCTCGGCGAGAAGCAAAAGCTCCGGTATCAGTACGGCCTCCTCGAAAAACAATTCCGCCGGATTTTCCAAACCGCCTTGCGCAAGCGCGGCGTCACCGGCGAAACGCTCCTCCAGCTTTTGGAGACACGCCTCGATAACGTCGTCTTTCGTCTCGGCCTCGCGAATACTCGCAGCGGCGCGCGTCAGCTCGTTTCGCACGGCCACGTTCAGGTGAACGGCCGGAACGTGAACATCGCTTCCTACACCTGCAAAGCCGGCGACGAAGTCATGGTGAAAGACAAACCGAAATCGCGCCAGCTCGCCTTGCGCAATCTCGAGCTCACCCAGATCGCTCCCGTTCCCGACTGGCTCGTCGCCAATCGCGACGCCTTGAGCGGCAAAGTCTCCCGCATCCCGGCCCGCGAGGAAATGCAGCCGATGGTCAACGAGCAGTTGATTGTCGAGTTGTACTCGCGCTGAGTGGAGCTGGAGTAGATCGAGCGTCCACCGCTCGGTCCACTTTTAGCGTTCAAAGTCGGTAATCTTGACGGACACATTCGTCGTCTGCCAGACTCGTTCGTATGAAGCAAACCGTGGCGGTGACCCTCCTTTCCCTGGCAATCGTTCAAGGGAGCTATTCGGACCCCATACCGATCCGCGGCCCGCAATCGGCGCCGGGTGTGAAAGAGGCATTCGAGAAATTCAACGAGGATGCCGCGGCGTGGAACCGGCGGTGCGCGATTACTCAATCCGAGGCCGAGCAATCGTGGTGCGAAAAAGAACGGGCCCGGCTTGATTACCGCAAAGGGAAGCTGCTCGCGGGCGGCTCGAATCCGACGGAAAATACTATTTTCGAACTCACGCTGAGAACAAGGGGGGGAGGCAAAGTTGTGAAACAGATCAAGAGCGACTTAAGCGGCGCTTTCATGATCGGCACTGTTCCTCCCGGCTCCTACACCCTCGAGTTGCGCACGAAAGACGTGCCGCGGTTCCCGGCCTTCACGATTAAGATCGCTGGGATGAAATCTGGCGACAGCGAGAAAGGCGTTTTGACTCGATATCTCGTGGGCGGGGCGGCGTTCGATATAGAAACAGTTTCGGGAACGCCTCTGCGTGGTCTGATCACTCCTGGCGCGAAGAATGCCAAAACGATGATTTGGCTCTCGCAAGCAACAGGTAGCCTTCTTCCAGGGCGCTGGGTTGAACAGGGATCCGCCCAGGCCGTAGCGTTTCGCAACACCGGCTACTACAGCATCGACGCAATCAGGAAGATGCAGGATCACGTTGACCTCGGTCGCTGATCGCTGGAACGACCTAGGTCTCCAGCAGTTCGATCGCTTTGCTGTAACTGCGGCGCTGGAGGAAATGGCGCAGTTGGGGATCGATCGTCGCCGGTAGCTGTTGTTCGAGCTGCTCAATCTTTTCGGAGACTTCGCGGAGTCGATTCGTGTGACGCTCCGGATCACGGCGAGACTCTTCGTCGCCGATGATGGCCAGCCGTTCGCGGAGGGCGGCGACGAGCGCGGTTAAGAAATCGTCCATCGGAAAAGCTTGAAACGGGAAGAGGTTTGGCGCAAGCGTCGGTTATGAGTGAGGCGGCGCCGAAGAAAATCCTGATCGTGGACGATGACGTGGCGCTGATGCGCGTGATGCGGGAGGCGCTGACGTCCATGCTCCGTTGTGACGTGGATACGTCGGCGAAACCGGAATACGGATTCGAGCTGGCGCTGAAGAAAACTTACGACCTGCTGATGTTCGATTTCCAAATGCCGATGATCGATGGGGCGATGCTCTTTCTCTTGATCGGCAAAGTTTACAACAACGCGGTGCCGCCGCGGATCGTGCCGCCGCTGTTGCTCGTGACGGGCAAGGGCGACGAGAAACGGGCGCAGGAATTACTTCAGGAAGCCGGCGTGCGGGGGTTGGTGCCGAAACCGTTCTCGGTCGATCGGTTGATCGAAAAGGTGAAGGAGTGTTTGCCGGGCGTGGAGACGATATCGGCGTAAGGTGGAGGCCGCGCGCCCCCGGGCCCCTGTATTATGAGCGTCTGCTCCCGGCGGCCCGAGGGCGGGCCGGCTCCAATTATCGGCCGGCTTCTTCGATGAGCTGGCGGCGAGCTTCGATCCAGTCGTGGGCGGAATCGCCGGGGAGCGAAAGCTGGTGGCGGCGCTCGGCGAGGAAGTAGGCGCGAATGCGGATTTCGTCGTCCGTCGGTTCGGCGGAACGGGAGGCGGCGAGCTTCCGGGCGGAAGTCACCGGCTTCCTGGCGGCGGACGGTTTCTTTTTCTTCGCCCGCGTGGCGGTTTTCTTCTTCGGCTCAGGCGCGCTCATTTTGCCGTTGGCCGAGGGCGCGTCTGCATCCTCTGCGGGCTTATTCTCAACTGGGGTTTTCGGTTTTCTGGCCACGATTCGATTTCGGTTCTAAGTGTTGTCAGACCGAATACCGCTTGGCGCGGCGGCGCAAGCGGATTTTGCAAAGCGACGGTTGCGCAACGCGCTGGACTGCGCCTACCGTGCGGCCATGCGACACTTCGTTATCCGCTGGCTCGTCACGACAGTGGGCGTCATGGTCGCGGCCGCATTCATCAAAGGGATTCACTATGACACCACAGCAGCGCTCATCGGCGCCGCATTGCTCCTCGGAATCCTGAACGCCTTCGTCCGGCCAGTCCTGTTGATCATCGGAGCGCCGTTGATTTTGCTAACGCTGGGAATTTTTATCCTGATCGTAAACGGCCTGATGCTTTACTGGGTGCCGGGCATCGTGACCGGATTTCACGTCGATAGTTACAGCAGCGCGTTCTGGGGAGCGGTGGTAGTGAGCATCATTAGCTGGATGCTGAGCGCATTCTTTCGCGGAAGCGATGGGCGCGTCCACGTCCTGACGCATCACACCCAGATCAAACGCGTCCAGGGCCGCGTGATCGAACCGGGAAGCCGAAACGGATGACCTATTGTCTCGGAATGATTTGCCGCGCCGGCGCGGTGTTTTTGTCGGACTCGCGCACGAGCGCCGGGATGGACAACATCACCATGTGCAGCAAAATGCGGGTCTACGAAAAGCCGGGCGACCGGGTGATTTGCATTCTTAGCTCGGGGAATCTTTCGCTAACGCAGGCTACGATTGCGTTGATCGATGAGGACATGCACCTCGGGAAACAGGATCCGGGTCGCGAACAATTGACGAACCGGCAGACGCTTTACGAGACGATCAACTACGTGGGCTCGAAGGTTCGCGAAGTCGAGAAGCGGCATCGCGAGGCGCTGGAGGCGGACGGATTCGATTTCAACATTCACCTGATCGTCGGCGGGCAGATCAAGGGATTCGCGCCGGAGGTGCACCTGGTTTATCCGCAGGGGAACAGCATCCACGCGACGCGGGATTGCCCGTTCCTCCAGATCGGCGAGCGAAAGTACGGCAAGCCGATTCTGGATCGCGGCTTCACCTACGAAACGGAACTCGCGGACGCGGTGAAGGTGGGGATGATCTCAATCGATTCGACGATGACGAGCAATGTGGCGGTCGGACCGCCGATCGATATTCTTTGTTACGAAACCGATTCGTTGCAGGTGAAACTCCGCGCGCATCTGGACGAAAACGATCCTTACCTGCGGACGATCAGCGAACGCTGGCAGGACGGCATCGTGAAGCTGGTCAACGAGATGCCCGCGCCGGATTTCAGCAAACCGGCGCTCGGGTTTGCGACGGCGGCTTAAATGCTGCGCGTCAAAATCTGCGGGTTGACGACGCCGCAGGATGCTGCTGCGGCCATCGAATTCGGCGCCGACGCCCTGGGTTTCAATTTCTTTTCGGGCAGCAAGCGCTACCTGCGGATCGAAGCGGCCGGCGAGTGGATCGCGAGTTTGCCCGGCAACGTCGAAAAGGTGGCGATCCTGGTAAACCCAAGCTGGGAAGAAGCGAACGTGGCTGCAGGTACGGGCGGCATTACGGCGCTGCAATTGCACGGAACGGAAACGCCTGAGTTTTGTTGGCGATTGAGGGAAGCTCGGATCCGGTTCGAGAAGGCGCTTCCTGTAACGGGCCCGGATTCATTGGCGAACATGCCTGACTTCTTCACGCCTTCCGTGCTGCTCGATTCCGGTGGGGCGGGGGAATTCGGCGGCAGCGGGCGGACTTTTCCCTGGGAAATTGCCCGCGACTTCGTGCTCTCCCATCCGCACCTCCGCGTGATCCTCGCCGGCGGATTGACGCCAGGGAACGTCGCGGAAGCAGTGGCCATCGTCCGGCCGTTCGGGGTGGACGTCACCAGCGGAGTGGAGTCCGCACCCGGCCGAAAAGATCACGCCCGGCTGCGCGATTTCATCGCCGCGGCTCGGGCCAGTTGAGGAGCTGCCACGCCCGGGGCGGGGCGGCAATGGCCGCAGGTGGGCTGGTCTGCTTCCTGCTAATAATGCCGCAGCATTCATCAACCTCACATCATCTATGCCTAATCGCCTTACAACCTTCCTCTGCGCCGGAGCGGCTCTCTTCACCGCAATCACCGTCGTGAACGCGCAGACCAGCTCGCCGTCCGCGGCGCCCAGCTCCAGCCCTGTGGAGACCGTCCAGAAGGCTCCCCTCGCGGAAACAAAAACCAAGCCTGCGACTCCGCTTCTTCCCACCGGCCCCTCGACCAAGAGCGACAATCTTCTGCTCGTCCAAGCTACGACTTCCAACGCGGCCACTTCGCCAGCTCCCGCGACTTCGACTACCACCAGCACGACCACAACGGCCACCGGACCGGTGGAACCCGACACCGTCACCGATAGCGGTGGGATTGCCGTTCGCGAATTTCAAGGGGACGACGTGGGCGCGGTTCTGCGCCTCCTCGCTCGCCAGGCCAAAATCAACATGGTCGTCAGCGAAGCGGTTGTCGGCACCGTGACGATGCGTCTGGAAGATGTCACGGCCCTGCAAGCGGTCGCGATCATCGTTAAAGCGAAGGGCCTGTTTCTCGATAAGATCGATAACGTTTACTACATCAAGACCGGGGCCGAGCGCACAGCGGAGCCGACGGAAAGCGACAGTTACCAGTTCAGCTACGCCCGGGCGAAGGAGACGGCCCCTCTCATCGCGGGCCAGCTTTCGAGCAAGGACGCTCCGCAGGTCGACGAACGCACCAACACGCTTTTCTTCCGCGAAACTCGCGGCAACATCGACAACATCCGCAAGCTTTTGACGCAGATCGACAAACCCACCAAGCAAGTCATGATCGAAGCGCGGCTCGTGGAAGTGACCGCCAATCCGAGACAGTCGTATGGGATTAACTGGGCCGGCGTCTTCGGTGGTGCGACAAATCCGAAAACATTCAAGTATGGCGGCAGTGATTTTCCTGATGCCAACGGCACTACTACGATCAAAACCACGGCGAATGGCGATGTTGTGCTGAACGATTTCGCCACTGCGGGGGCGAGGAACAAGATTGGCGACAAGTTCGGCGACTTGCTCGGCAACGCGTTCGGCGGTAATCAGCTTGCGATTCTGAGTGTCCCGCAAATGTCTTTGACCATGCGCCTGCTGAACGAAGATTCCGATGCAGAATTCCTTGCCAACCCGCGGGTGGTAACTGCGGACAACATGCAAGCGAAAATCGAAATCATCCGCAGCCAACCCGTGCCTCAAATGAACTTTAACGAACAAACCGCCACAGCTGTGTTCGGCGGGTTTCAAGATAAAAAATTCGGCAATACCCTGGTCGTGAAACCTTCGGTAAACAAAGACAACTTCATTACGCTGGCCGTGAAGCCAGAAATCAGCAACAAGGTTGGAGACCAGCTTTTCACCGTGCCAGGCGGGAGCGGCGGCACCGTGGCCAGCCCGATCATCGACACGCGCTCGCTCGATTCGAACGTGTTGATCAAGAGCGGCGATACGCTCGCCATCGGTGGTCTCTTGCAGGACGAAGTCACCAAGGCGCGAACCAAGGTGCCGATCCTGGGTGACATCCCGGTCCTCGGATATTTCTTCCAGGAAAAATTAAACGCCCGGACCAAGCGCAACCTGCTCGTGTTTGTGACGCCCACCATTATCGACCAGCATTACGGCACGGGCTTGGAAGATCAGGTTAGCGGGTTGCATCACACAGGCGAAGAATATGCGGACCCGAATGGGTGGCGGAACAACGCCAAGGGCGCCGTCCGCCTGGTCCCAACTTCAAACCGGCACATAGCCGCCGATTACCCGAAACCCGGAACACCTCCGGCCCCGGCCCGGACGGAATCCGAGACAACGACAACGACGAAGTCCATCGATTTCAAGACGAGCGCGAACGAGCGCGGATTTTAGACAACCAAAAGATGTGGGGTTGAGAGGGGGCGGATTCTCGCAAGAGGTCCGCCCTCTTTGCTTTTCTTCCTCGTGCTCATGATCGTGCTCGCGATCTTAATCGAAGGAAAGCGAGTCGAGTAGAAGCAGCAGCACGAGCACGATTACGAGGAGAGATAGCGCTGCAAGTTCTCCCGTAATTCCGTCCGCGCACGAAAGAGCAGGCTTTTCACGGCAGAGACCGATTGATCAGTCGCTGCAGCTATCTCCTCATAACTCAGTTCCTCGTAACGGCGCAGGACCACGGCCATGCGCTGGGTCTCGGGCAGGTTCGCGATGGCTGCGTCAACCGCCTGCTGAAGCTCGCGCTCTAGCAACGAAGCATCGGGTGCGACAGCCTGCTCGTCCTTGAGCGGCCGCTCTTCTTCGTCCGACTCGGATTGGAGCGGGACCTGCGGGTGGCGCGAGCGGCGCCGCAATTCGTTGAACACCAGATTGCGCGTGATCTTCAGCAGCCACGTGGTGAACTTCGCCCGGGGCTCGTAGCGTTTCGCATTTTTCCAGACGCGAACGAAAACCTGCTGGGCAATGTCTTCCGCATCGGAGCCGCTCCCGAGCATGCGTCCCACGGTCCCGATCACCAATCGTTGGTGGCGCTCGACGAGTTGCTCGAATGCGCCCTCTTCCCCGGCGCCTACCAGTGCCATGAGCCGAATATCCTCGGCGTCTTCAGGAGAGCGGCCGGGCAGGCCGATTTGATCGTCGGGCATGTTAAGAAAAGGCGAACGCGGTTGAACGGTCAGGGATGAAAGCTTCAATTACGACTGATTCAACCTTCATTGGCGCTTTCGGTTGCAACCCAACACCAGCATGTGCATCATGGATTCGAATTCGCCGCCTTTGATGAACTTCTCTCTCATACCCACTGATCTTCGACCCATTGCCGAAAAGGTCGAGGGCCAGCAGCGCCTTTCCGAGGCGGATGCGCTTCAGTTGTTTCGTTCGAATGACTTAAACGCCCTTGGCTTGATGGCGAGCACGGTGCGCGAACGAAAGAACGGCAACGTCGCCACCTACATTCTCAATCGCTACATCAACTACTCGAATATCTGCATTCTCTCGTGTCAGTTCTGCGCGTTCGCCGCCAGGAAGAGGGATGCCCATGCATTCGAGCGTTCCATCGACGATATCGTGGCGACCGTGGAGGAATCGCTGGCTTCCGGAATTACCGAGGTCCACATGGTGGGCGGACTTCATCCCACTTTGAATAAGCAGTGGTACCTGGATTTGCTGCACCGCTTGCGCGCGCTCGATCCGAACATCACCATCAAAGCGTTCACGGCGATCGAAATCCGCCATCTCGCGCAGCGCATCTTCAAAATTTCCATCGCCGAAACGCTTAAGATTTTGCGCGACGCCGGCCTGGGGGCGCTCACCGGCGGCGGCGCCGAGATTTTCGACGCCCAGGTGCGCGACGAACTCTGCCGCGGCAAGGAAAGCGCCGAGGAATGGCTCGATGTCCACCGGCTCTGGCACAACATGGGTGGCCGTAGCACCTGCACGATGCTTTACGGTCACATCGAGACGCTCGAACAACGTGTGGATCATCTCCGTCAGCTCCGCGCATTGCAGGATGAGACCCACGGGTTCACCGGCTTCGTTCCGTTCGCCTTCGAACCGAACACGACGATCCTCGCGCATGTGAAGCCGGCCTCCGCCATCGAGCAGCTCCGCAATTTGGCCGTGAGCCGGATTTACCTGGATAACTTCGATCACGTTACCGCCTACTGGGTTTCGATGGGCCTGCCGCTCGCCCAGGTTTCGCTCAATTACGGCGTGGACGATCTTCACGGCACGATCATGGAAGAGAAAATCTTCCACATGGCCGGCGCAAAGACACCGCAGGAACAAACGGTCCAGACTCTCGAGCACGTGATTCGTGAGGCTGGCCGCGAGCCGGTGCAGCGGGATAGCTACTATCGGCATCTTTCCAAGAAATCCCCGGCCGCCGCGACGGTTCCGCCGGCGGTCGAGTCCGAACTGGTTTACGCCTGACGCGTGGCTGAAGGCGGGCTGTTACGGATCGGTTGCGTTAAGTATCTCAACGCGCGTCCCCTCATCCACGGGTGGCCGGGCGAGGTCGTGTTCGATCATCCAAGCGTGTTGTGCGAACGGCTCGCAGCCGCGCAGCTCGACGTCGCGCTCGTCTCGAGTTTCGAATTCCTGCGCAACCCGGTTTACACGCTCGTCGATGGCATTTCGATCTCGTCGAACGGCCCGGTGCATTCGGTTTTCGTCGCGCACAATGGCAACCTGAGTGAAATCGAAGAGATCGAAGTCGATCCTGCCTCGCAAACGGGGATCAACCTGCTCCGCTGTCTCCTCGCTGAGATGGGGCTCGCGCCGAAATTCGTGATGCGCTCGCGGCTCATGCAGCGTGCAATTACGCCGCGCCTCGCAAAATTTTTCATCGGCGACCAGGCGATCCGTTTCCGCGACGAGACTGATAATACCTTTCAGTTTTGGGACCTCGGCGAAGAATGGCAGAAACGGACCCAGCTTCCTTTTGTCTATGCGCTCTGGCTCATCCGGCCCGAGCTGTCGTCGCCGAAGGCAATTGCAGACGGTCTGCGCGCCTGCCGGGACAATAATCTGCGCGAGCTCGATTCGCTCATCGCAGCCGAAGACGAATTCAGCCCGGACTTCTGTCAATTTTATCTGCGGGAATGCATCCGCTATCAGTACGGCGCGCAGGAAAAAGAAGGCCTGTCGATGTTCCGGAAGCTCTGCGAGAAGCACGGGATTTTATGGCACGACTCGCGTCTAATTATTTGAGGCGCCGCATCCGCCATTAACGCCTAACCCTTGCCCAGAAACTTCAAGGAGCGGCGGTTTACAAACCGCCGTTTTTATTCGGTTGGCAATTTGCAAACCGCCGCTCCTTGATTTGTTGTCACGCCAACCCTTCGCCAATAAACTACCCGGTGGAACGGCGTTGGATTGTCGCGCAAGTGTGCGCGGAGACGAATGCGGAAATCTCGTGGGCAGAAATCTGCGGCGTTCCCTGCGTCGCGGAGCTCTTGAGGCGCAAAGGTTTTGCCAGCGCCGAGGAAGTAAACGCATTTCTCCAGCCGCGTCTTCGCTCCCTCAGCGATCCGTTTCTGCTGCCGAACATGGCTATCGCCCTCGAGCGCATTTTCGCAGCGATCGATCGAAACGAGCGCATCGTCCTGTTCGGCGATTACGATGTCGATGGAGTCACGTCACTTGCGTTGCTTGCTGAGATGTTGCGGAGCTATGGCGCCAGTCCGGAATTATTTCTGCCTTTGCGAATGGAGGAGGGCTACGGGCTCAGCCCGGAAAGCGTGCAGCGTTGCTGCGAGCAACATCAGCCGCAGCTCCTCATTGCGGTCGATTGCGGCACGTCGTCGATCGCCGAGATCGCGTCGCTCAA
>JBEEHR010000019.1:0-25000 GCA_041167505.1 Verrucomicrobiota bacterium | reverse complement strand
AATTTCGGGTTCGTCACCATGGCGAGGGTGTAGCGCAATTCGCGCTCGCGCAGCGGCCGGTAGACGATGCCGCTGGGCAGCGGTCGCTTGGCCAGCTTTGGGATCAGAGTCAGACCGCGGGTGGCGGCGATCACGCTGAAGAGGTTGTCCAGGCTGTCGGCGAGCTCACCGAACGAGGCCGAAAAACCTGCGCCCTTGCAGATGCGGCGCATCCATTTCAGGTGGTCGTCGGTCCCGGCAAGTTGAAGGCCGATGAATGTTTCTTCCGCGAGGTCGAGCAAGGAAACCGTTTTGCGCGCGGCGAGTTTGTGCTGGTCGTCGAGAACGACTCCGAGTTCGCATTGCACCAGCGACTTCACGCTGAACTGGGTCCGCTGCGCTTCGTCGAGAACATCCAGGGGCATGAAGCCAACGTGAATCTCGTCCGCGGCCAGCTTCGCGAGCTGATTGCGCGCACCGATATCGTGGACCACGGCGTTGATCGCGGGGTTGGCGGCGTGGAAATTCCGCAGCGCCGCGGGCAACAGCGCGAAGGTCACCGGCGCGATGGTGCCGATCCGCAGCTCGCCGGCTTTTCCGTGTGCGGCATCGAGAGCGCGTTGAGTGGCGGTTTTGACGTCCGCCAGAATGTCTCGCGCGTCGGAAGCGAAGACGTGGCCGGCGTCGGTCAGCGCGACGCGGCCGGCTATCCGGGTGAAGAGTGCAAAGCCGAGCTCTTTTTCCAAGTCGCGGATTTGGGCGCTGAGCGACGGCTGGGCGAGGTGCAGCTTCGCGGCGGCGCGGCTGAAGTTTAATTCGTCCGCCACAGCGACGAAGTAGCGAAGGTGGCGCAGTTCCATCGTGGCGAGGGGACCATAGGCATAACCTATCGCGGCTAGCCAAACAAAGTATTTCCCGGAACGCCTCCGCGGGCCGCAAGTTGTGTCATGCCTACGAACAGGCGAACGAACAGCAGACTGCAATACCCCGTCCACGTGGCGCTACGTGATGGGACGACTGCGATCATGCGCCCCGTCGGGCCAGCCGATACGGCGCAGCTGGTCGCCGGACTCCAGCGGTTGTCGCGCGAGAGCCGGGTCGGTCGGTTCTTTTACGCCAAGGCGGAATTGACGCCGGCGGAACTCAAGCAGTTTACCGAACGCAATCCCGACAGGCACATCGCGCTCGGGCTGGCGATCGCGGACGATGCGGACCACGAGCTCGACGCCGTTGGGATCGCCCACTGTTTTCGAGACGGACCCGGGTCATCGACCGGCGAAGTCGCGTTCGCTGTGATTGACGAATGGCAACGTCTTGGAATCGGAACGGCGCTCATCCAACAGCTCGCGTTGCATTGCTGGGAGTGCGGAATCAGCTCGTGGAGGGCGACATCCCTGCGGGCAAATCTGGCGCCGCTAAAACTGTTCGCGCGCGTCGCCGACGGGCTTATTAAGCCAGAAATTGTGCCGGGCGGGCTCACGGTGAAGTTCCGTCTCCGTGAGCCGGATCTTAATGCGTTGCCCTCGCACCGAGCGGTCGCGACGGACGAGATATCAAATCTGATTCTTTGAGCTGATATCCCTCCATCTGGTCACGAACTCCCGATCCAGATCCCAACCAGAAACACCAGCACGCCGCCGACGATCACTTGGAAGGCGGCGCGCAGAAACGGTGTATCCATGTAGCGGTTTCGAATCCAACTGATGAGCAGAAGCTCAATCGCCACGACCGCAACAGCGACAGCAGTCGCCGTTCGGAAGTTCGACATCAGGTAGGGCAGGGTGTGTCCAATTCCTCCGGCCGTGGTCATCAAGCCGCAGACGATTCCACGAAGCAAAGGTTTGCCGCGGCCGGTCAGGCTGCCGTCATCGGAGACTCCTTCGGCGAAGCCCATGGAAATGCCCGCGCCCAAACTGGCGGCGAGACCGACCACGAAAGCGTCGTGACTGTTTTGAGTGGCAAAGGCTGCGGCAAAAACCGGAGCGAGAGTCGAGACCGAACCATCCATCAATCCCGTCAGCCCCGGCTGAACGATTTGCAGGAGGAACAAGCGGCGATGCGCCTTCTCCTCTTCCGCCTCGGCCTGCGGGGTAAGGTGTTGTGCCTGCAAATCGTCCGCAAGGGTCACGTGTTTCCGCTCCGCTTCAGCCAGGTCTCCGAGCAGCTTCCGCGTGGATGCGTCGCTCACTTTACCGGCTGCACGCTCATAGAAACGCTGGGTCTCGGTCTCCATCAGCTCTGCGTGACGCCGAACCGCTTTGATGCCGAGCGGCCGGATCATCCAGATGGGCTTCCGGTACACGAACCCTTTCACATCTTCTCGGCGGATCAGAGGAATGTGCTCTCCAAATCGGCGGCGATGTTCCTCGATCAAGACGCGGCGATGCTCGTTCTCTTCCGCCTCCATTTCCGTGAAGATTTGAGCGGTGGCCGGATAATCGGCCTTCAATCCCGCGGCGAAGTCCGCGTAAACCCGCGCGTCTGTCTCCTCGGAACAAATGGCGAGCGCCAGGATTTCCTGTTCGGAAAGGTCTTTAAAGTTTTTGGCCATCGTTCCCCGCAGCTTATCGCAACGGCTGCGCATGTTTAAACTCAATTCGTGGCCCGAGCAGGCAAGAGGGGCCCGTCGCCGGGGCGTCGGCGAATCGAGGTCTACGCTTCCGTGGAAATGGTCGCTTCGCCCGCCGTCTGGGCGAGGGCTTGTTCGAGGGCGCGCCAGGCGAGCATCGCGCACTTCACCCGCTGGGGAAATTTGCGCACGCCCTCGAGCAGTTGAAGATCGCCGAGGCCTTTCGCCGGGTCCGCGCCTTCTTCCGTCACGAGATTCTTAAACGTGTGCGCCATCTCCGCGGCTTCCTCGCGGCTTTTTCCTTTCAGCTTCATCGTCATCATCGACGCCGACGCCTGGCTGATCGCGCAACCCTGCCCGCTGAACTTTATCTCCTGCAATTTGCCGTCGGTCCCGAACTGGACACCGAGATGAATTTCATCGCCGCAGGAAGGGTTATCGCCATGCACCGTCACATCCGGTTTCTCCAGCACGCCGAAATTCCGCGGCCTTCTCGAATGATCGAGAATGACTTCCTGGTAAAGCTCTTCGAGGTCCATGGTCAGGCGAAGAAACGCGCCGCCTCGCGCAGGATGTCGATCATCCGATCGATCTCTTCCGTGGTGTTGTAGAAATAGAAACTGGCCCGCGTCGTTCCGGGAAGGCCGAACCGGCGCATCAACGGCTGGTTGCAATGATGCCCGCCGCGCAGCGCCAATCCGCGACGATCGGCGAACGTCGTCAGGTCGTGCGGATGCGCCGCCTTCATCACGAAGCCCACGATCGCGCCGCGCTCGCCGGCCGGCCCGAGAATGCGCATGCCGTCGAGCTCGGCGAACCGTTCGATCGCGTAACTCGTCAGCCGAGCGTCGTGCTCGAAGATCGCCGGCCGTCCGATCTGTTCGATGTAATCGATCGCCGCCGCCAGCCCGATCGCGCCGGCAATGTTCGGTGTCCCCGCCTCGAAACGATGCGGCGCTTTCTTGAAACTGCTTTTCTCCAGCGTCACGCTCACGATCATCTCGCCGCCGCCGTGCCACGGCGGCATCGCGTCGAGAATTTCCGCGCCGCCGTAAAGCGCGCCGCTCCCGGTCGGCCCACACATTTTGTGTCCGGAGAACGCGAGGAAATCACACCCGAATTCCTGGACATCGATCGGCAGATGCCCCGCGCCCTGGGCCGCGTCGACCAGCGTCACCGCTCCGACGCTTCTCGCCTTCCGGCAAAGCTCCGCCACCGGATTGATTGTGCCTAACGAATTGGAGACATGCGTAAATGCGAACAGTTTCACCTCGGGCGTGAGCAGTTGGTCGAGCTGTTCGAGCGCGAGCGTTCCATCCTCTTGCACCGGCACGAAACGAAGCTGCGCGCCGATTCGTTCCGCCAGGAGCTGCCACGGCACGAGGTTGCTGTGATGCTCCATCTCGGTCAGCAGGATCACATCGCCCGCGCGCAGGAATTTCCCGCCCCACGCCTGCGCCACCAGGTTGATGCTCTCCGTCGTCCCGCGCGTAAACACGATCTCATCCGCGCTCGCCGCCCCGATGTATTGCGCCACCGTCGCCCGCGCCCCTTCATACGCCTCCGTCGCGCGCGAGCTCAGCTCGTGCAGCCCGCGATGCACATTCGCGTTGTCGTGCTCGTAATAGGACCGCAACGCCTCCAGCACCGCCCGCGGCTTCTGCGTCGTCGCCGCGTTATCGAAATAAATCAGCGGATGCCCATGGACCTGCTGGTCCAGGATCGGGAAATCCTCCCGAATCGCAGCCCAATCAACCGAACTCCCGCGGACCTGATGCACCACTCAATGTGCGGCACGCTTCCCGGGATGCCAGCTTGATTTGAGTGAAGATGTGAAAACCGCGAGCAGGTTTGAGAAACATCGAATGAGCTCGATTCAACTCGAAATACGCTGAAGCGATGCGACTTGCAGAAGGGCGAGCGCTCAAAGCAGAGGTTTGAGAAGAAAAGGCCTTCTTGAGCGCTTTTGCGAAAGGTTTGAGAACGATTTCGGCGCTCATCTCCTTACGCCTTGGCGTTCATTTGCCTCGTAGGATGCCAAAAGTTTCTCAAACCTTTCCAAATCCTTCGCAAACCCGTTCGCGGATTACAGATGAGCGACGCCGAACGCTTTCAGAGTTCGCGGCCTCGCCTGGTTAGGTGTCATGTAATTTGAGACGTAGCCTGTCACGTCTATGAACGATCACATGACACGGCTTGCACAGGGGGATGAAGTTCTCAGTGACGCGCGTGCCGCCATGCTCCACATGCTCGACGTGGTGGAATGCAAACTGACCTTTCACAAGCAGCTTTTTGCACTCTGCGCATTTGTGATCATGGCGATCCAAGATAATCCGCTTTTGCGAGCCGGTAGGATTACGACGAAGATCGCCGACGAGTCTGGTTGCCGCAGGACTTGAATGCCGCACATACGGTCGCTTACCACGAATGATTTCGCCGCGTTCCGCCTCTGTCGATGCGGAATGAAAAGAATCGATAATCGGAATGAGAATAGGATGCATCGCCAGGATCAGGGTGTGGAGTAGCGGCTGAACCCGCGAAACAAGTTTCGCGGTAGACGCCGGGGAATCCCAGTAGCTAATCCAACATAGTGCGCCCCCATCAGACGCCATCTTGAAAGAAAACCCTGGCGGAGGTGTGGGACGCATGGCCTTGACAAGGCGAGACTCAATCTCATCCCGATTGTGTTTGATGCGGGTCAGATTCGCCCACCACTGGAGATACCAATCGAAGCCGCTGCTGTACACGTGAAGCCGGTCGTAAACGAGATTGTAATTGAAGTAATTGCGTCGCAGGACGTCTCGCGGCTGGAACTGATCCCAAATATTGCACTCGAAAACAGCTTGAGGGAAAGTCCCATGTCGCTGGACCTTCGTCGCGGCTTTCAGTCGCGACGAAATGTCCGGGGGCAACATGTCGAAGACATCGTCGAACATCGCAGTGATCACCGGTGTCAGCGTTTCGGGTGTGAAGGTCATCAAGAATCTTGCCCGCACTCTATCTTCGCAAGTTCAGCCGCGACCATCTCGAGGTACATTATCGCACCGTCGCGAAGGACCTGTGCTTTTTTAAGCGGTAGGATGTTCAGAGCCTTCAATCGTCGATTGATGTCAGGTAGGCGGTCGAGTGAGGTTCCGGGATATAGCGAGAGCTTAGGCCCGGAAAATTTCGGTTCCGGTCCTCTGCTACCGGTACGCAGCTGAACCGAAAATGTCTCAGGCCTTGGGTTGAAGAGGCGTTCGGGAGCAGGTGCGGGCATATGGAGGCGGCGTTTCATAACGGGATGTGCGGCACAGAGGCCTAATGAGACGGAGATTAGCTGCGGCGGTAGGGAGAGCGCGTCGCCCGGAGAGAAAGCGTTTTAATCATCTCAAAAGTTAAGCGCGAGGCTTCCCGCCGTCAGCCATCGATTGGTTAGACGTTAGGCATCGATTCACGGAGAAATTCCCGGCGCGGCGGTAAATACGCAACGGTGGTTGGCGATGCGTAAGAGCGTCCTTGGTGATCCTTATATCTCCGGCGGCACCTAGGAAAATAACCAGCGCAACAAGAAGAAGAAATGGAGTGCGGAGATCCTGTGACAACAAGAGCGCTCCGCAGAATAGTGGTGTCAATGCGATGAAGCACAGCGCGGAACGTGACAAGCAGGACCGCGGCAGGAAATAAGGTGTGTGTCTCCCGCACATACTTCGAGCGGCTATCCGCCACCCAGTGACCCGAAGTAAAACACAGCGGCAATAAACCGAGAGCTTTGGGGCTCGGCGCGTCCATGAGGCGACGACGAGATACGGCAAAATGTGTAACAGCTCGTGCAGCATCAAGCCGGCAAGCCAAGCCAACATAAGATATGGAAGTAGTTTCGCGCCTGGGATAAAAATGACTTCCAGCAGGAATCGCTGCGACGCGAAGCTTCGTTCCGCGTATGCCGCGCCCTCTGCCGCAAGATAAGCGACGAGGTCGCGAAAGAGGTGTAGCTCGAACAGCGCCGCCACGCTGATCAACAGCGCGCCCGAAACAAACGATGTGCAGCGGGTGCTATTCACGTCTAACGAGAATTGGACATCACAATGACGAAGGAGAAGGCGTCATCCGGCCGCGCGTTTCCGGCGCCCAAGGAGGAAGGGGCTTGGGAAGGCCGCATGAATCGACGGTAGCAATCGTCGGCGTCGGACTGCAAGCGGAAACACATCGGCAGAATGACGGCGCGTTTTCGCGCGCAAGCGTTTCCTAATCCGCGCGCGCGACAACCGGGAGCAGGTCGCGGAGTGAGTTGCGCGGACGCTGGAGTTGGAAAGTCGACAAGCCGACCTGGGTCGCTCCTTCCCAGTCGCGCTCGGGGTCGTCGCCGACGTGCAAGGTCTCGTTAGGCCGCGTGCCGTTCAGGCGCAGGGCGCGGCGAAAAATTTCGGGGTCGGGTTTGTCGGCGCCGAGCTCGCTGGAGAGAAAGACGTGCGAGAAGAATTTCGAGACGCCGAGATGCTCGAGGATCATCCGCAGGCGGCCGTCGAAGTTTGAGAGGACGGCGAGGTCGAAGCGGCCGTGCAAGGCAGCCAGGACTTCGCTCGCTTCGGGATAAAGATCCCAGACGCCGGGGTCGGCGAAGTGACTGTAGGCGCCTTCGAAAAAGGCGTCGCGATCCAGTTCGTCGAGACCGGGAGAGACTTGGTCAAGGACGCGATTCACCAGGTCGCGCCACCAGCCTTTGTCGTCATCTTCGCGCGGGCCATCGATTGCGGGGCGAGTGGGCGTTTGTTTCCAGCAACTGGCGAAGGCGTGGTCGAGTGCCGAAGCGTCGATTCGCAGTCCGATGCGTTCGCCTACATATGCGTAATGGTGCCCGACACTTTGCGGCAGGTGGATCAAGGTCCCGGCGGCGTCGAAGAAGATCGCTTTGATCACTGAAGTAATGTTGTAGCCGGGATCGTCGATCGCGGCCAGCGGCAGGCGTTTCCTTTTTCGCAAAGCCTGCCGGGATCACCGATCCCGGCTACAACAGCGCTTTTGGCTTTTCACGGCAAGGCCAGTCCACTATCAAGCGGGCGTTGAAAACGATCGACGAGCTGTTCGCGGCGCCGGAATGGGACCAGACCCGTCGCGAAGAAATCGCCAACAGCATTAGTCACGGCCTGGGCCTGGCGGCGGCGGTCGTAGCCGCACCGTTTCTTTACTTCGCCGCGGCGCGCCAGGGAAACTCGGCGTTCCTGATCGGCACGATCATTTTCGGGGCGACCATGTGCCTGCTTTATCTTTGCTCGACGCTTTACCACGCCTGGCCGCAGACCCGGCTGAAATGCGCGCTCCAGCTGATCGATCACGCGGCGATCTTCCTTCTCATCGCGGGGACTTATTCGCCGTTCACGCTCGGGCCTCTGCGCGGCGCGCTGGGTTGGACAATGTTCGGGCTCGTCTGGCTAATGGCGATCGCCGGCGTGATTATGAAACTGCGGACCGGAATCAAGAGAAAGAAATTATCGCTGGTTCTCTATCTCGGAATGGGTTGGATCATCCTGTTCGCCGTTCGGCCTTTCGTGCAGGCGGTGCCGACGAATGCGGTGATCTGGCTTTTCGCGGGCGGCCTTGCCTACACCACCGGCGTGATCTTTTTCGGGAACAAACGCATTCGCTACAGTCATTTCATCTGGCATCTCTTCGTGCTCGCCGGTACGGCCTGCCATTTCTGTGCGATTCTTTCCTGCGTAGCCTGAACGCGGCGACAGAGCGCCGCGGCTACAGCGCTTGGTACTCGATGACACCGGTAGAACACAACGATCCGATCAACGCGAAGATCCTCGCCATCTCTGAGGACAAGATCGAGGGCTTCGTCCGCGAACCGTTTGAGGAAATCGCAGGCCGTTCCGGTGTTCCGGTCGAGACCGTGATGGCGCGGATCGCCGCGATGCTGGGAGCCGGAACCATCCGTCGTGTCCGGCAGACGCTGCTCGCCACGAACCTCGCGGACGGCGCCCTCGTCGCGTGGAAAGTCGCGCCGGAAAGGATCGACGCGGCCTTCGATTACATGTCGCAATGCGACCCGTTCTCCGGCCATGTCGTCTTGCGCTCGACAGATTCGGTGACGCCCGGTTCGGAATACAAACTCTGGACGACGCTCAAAGTGCCGCGCGGCTTTTCGCTCCAGCATCACGGCGAACTGCTCGCGAAAAAATTGGGCGCGGAACATTTCCGCCTGATGCCAGCGAAAGGAATTTTCACGCTCGGCGTCGGCCATGTGCGGCGGAAGACGGTTGAGCCTGGCAGCAAAGCCGATACCCCGGCCACGATGGCGCCGGTGCACGTTGCTGAGTTAAGCGATCTCGAATGGAAAGTCCTCGTCGCGCTGAAACGCGAGTTCGAGCCGCGGGAGATCGCGCCTTCGCCCTGGCGTGCGCGCGCCGAGGAGGCGGGCCTGGAGCTGGATGAGTTTTGCCGGATCGCGGAAGCGTTGAATTCGCGGAAAGTCATCGGCCGCTTTTCTACTTTCCTCGAGCACGTGAAGCCGTCCGCGGGCGGGGTGCGCGTCACGCGTTTCAACGCGCTCTTCCATTGGGCTGTGCCGGTCGGGCGCGAGATGGAAGCGGGCGGCGAAGTGGGACGCCATCACATCCTCACGCACTGCTACTGGCGCGAAGCCGGCCCCGAATTTCGTAACGTCAACATCATGGCCGTCGCTCATGGGACGGACAAGGAACTGCTCCTCGAACACAAGCGCGCGATCGACCGACATCTCGAGTCGTGCGGCATTCCCGTTTCCTACACGAATGTTTTCTGGGGCGGCCGCAGCGAGATCAAGCCATCAGAAATTTCCCCGGACGCCTACCGCGCCTGGCTGCGCGAGATGGAGGGTAGGGACGCCGCGCTGCGGCGTCCGCCGAATGGTGGGTTGCACGAGAAAGAGCCGGACGCCGCAGCGCGGCATCCCTACCCATGAAGACCCTCATCGCGAAAATGCGGAACGGGATTGATCTCACTTCCAGCGACATCAATTACGCGATGTCGATGCTGCTCTCCGAATCGACGGAGGACGGAATGAAGGCGGATTTCCTCATGGCGCTGCAGCGCAAAGGCGAAAGCGTCGAGGAAATCGTGGCGTTCGTTCAAAATTTGATCGAGCGCGCGATCGATCCGTTGATCGATCCGAAAAACCTGTCCGGGCCGATGCTCGACGTGTGCGGGACGGGCGGAGACGGGCTCGATCTCTTCAATGTCTCGACCACGGTCATGTTCGTGCTCGCGGCCGGCGGTGTGGCGGTGGTGAAGCACGGCAATCGCAGTGTGACTTCCCGTTGCGGCAGCGCCGATGTGCTCGAAGCGCTGGGCGTGCAGATCACGTTGCCGCCGGTGCGCTTGAAGGAATGCATCGAGCGTCATGGGCTCTGTTTTATTTTCGCAAGAAAATATCACCCGGCTTTTCGTGAGATCGCCGAGATGCGGAAACGCCTGGCGCGCGAAAATATCCGGACGGTTTTCAATCTGCTCGGTCCATTGCTGAACCCGGCGCGCCCGGCGCGGCAATTGATCGGGGTTTATTCGCCGAGCCTGACCAGAACTTTCGCGGATGTGCTCCGTCGCCTCGGTCGCGAGCGCGCCTGGATCGTGCACGGCGTGACCGATACGGGCGAGGGGATGGACGACATTTCCACCAGCGGTGTGACGACGTTCGCGGAGTTGTCGAACGGGAAGGTGACCAGCGGCCTCATCGATCCGCGCTGGCTCAATATTCCGGCGGCGCCGCTCGACGAACTTCGCGGTGGCGATGCGGCGGAGAATGCCGGTTATCTCGAGGGGATTTTGTCCGGCAAGATCCTGGGTGCAAAACGCGACCTAACGCTGGTCAATGCCGGAGGCGGTTTCGTCGTCGCCGGGCTTTGTCACGACATGGCCGAAGGCATCGCTCTTGCGAGAGAGCAGATCGATAGCGGACGGGCGCTGGAGAAATTGCGCGCGTTGCAGAGTTTTGGTGCGAGCTGAATTTCAAGGAGCGGCGGCCTCCAGACCGCCGACGGGAAGACGGCGGTTTGGAAAGCGCCGCTCCTTGTTAACGGCGCGGCCCTACGCTGCTGTCGAGCTTGCACAGCAATGCGATCGCCAATTTCGAGCGGTCGATCCTCCGTCCAGCCGCGATCGCTAATGAGCCAGCGCTCGCGCGCAGTTCCTCCGGGAAATCCTCGACGGTCTGGTTCACGTTAATTCCGATACCAGCAACGGCGACGTAACTTCCGTCGCCGGCCGTCCGGCCTTCGACGAGGACGCCTGCGACTTTGTGGCCGGATATGTAGATGTCGTTAGGCGGCTTGATGGTGGGCGTGCAGCCCGTCTCTTCCGCGATCGTCGCGGACACGACCTCCGCTAGTAGCGAAGTCAGCTGCGGCGATTCCCGCAGCGTCATCGCTGGTCGAAGCAAGACCGAGAACCAAAGGCCTTGATACGGCGCCGATTCCCAACGCCGGCCGTATTGTCCGCGGCCTTTCGTTTGCCACTCGGCGAAAACCACGAAGCCTGCCGTCGCGCCGCGTTCCGCTGCTTCCCAAACGAGGTCGTTGGTCGAAGCCGTTTCCTCGACCACGACGATCTCGTTTCCGATACGGCAGCTGGCGAGTCCTGCGCGCAGCTCCGTCGCGATCAAACGATCACGAGGTTCCGACATGCGTCAGTTCCAACGACAGATCGATGCTGCGCGCCGAATGGGTCAGCGCGCCGACGGAAATATAATCGACGCCCGTCGCTGCGATTCGCCGGACATTTTTTAGCGTGATCCCGCCGCTTGCCTCGAATTTCATCTTCCCTTTTCCCGCGGCCACGGCTTCGCGCATTTCCGTCGGCTCCATGTTGTCGAGCAGGATGACGTCGATGCCTTCGACCTCGAGAAAGGAACGGACCTGCTCCAGCCGGTCCGCCTCCACTTCGATGCGAAGGCCCGGCCGTTCCTGCCGCAGCCGCTGGATCGCGTTCACGAATCCGGAGAAACCGGCGCCCGCGCTCAGGTGGTTGTCTTTCACCAGCACCATGTCGCTCAGGTTCGAACGATGATTGGCGCCGCCGCCCGCGACAACCGCCGCTTTCTCGAGGGCGCGCAACCCCGGCGTGGTCTTGCGCGTATCGAGAATCGTCGCGCGCGATTTGCCGATGGCTTCCACGAACTGCCGGGTGAGCGTGGCGATGCCGGAGAGACGCTGCAGAAAATTCAGGGCCACGCGTTCCGCCGTAAGGATGGAGGCGGCCGCGCCGCGAACTTCCAAGATCGTTTCGCCGCCGGACAAGGCGGTTCCGTCCGGCTGGAGAATCTCGACGTTGAGGGTTGAGTCCACCCGCCGGAATACTTCCGCCGCCGTTTCGGTTCCCGCGACGACGGACCGTTCCCGCGCGACGATCCTGCCCAGCGCGCGCAAATCCCCCCGGACAAAAAACTGCGTGGTGGTATCGCCCTCGCCCAGGTCTTCGCGAAGCGCGATGTCGATTGGATCTGGAATCGGTTCACTCATTCTGGGTTGGGGCAACTTGGAGCGCGATAGACGCAGTTGCCGCGCACATACGTTTCCAGCGTCGCGTGAGGACCACCACGATAAATGCAGAGCGCGAGAATATCCTCGGTGGAGAGATCGTCCAGGCCCGGCCCCGCCTTTCCATAGGGAAGAAGCGAAACAAGATCGACCACGAGAAGGTCTGCTTCTTTTCCCGCTTCCAGCGAACCGATGGTGGCGGACTTGCCCAGCGCCCGCGCGCCGCCGTTGGTCGCGAGATGGAACGCCTCGTTAGGCCGCATCCTCGGCAAATGCGGTTCAGCCATGTTCCGGGCCTTTTGCACGGCGAGCGCGCTGCGCATGACCTGCCACATATTTAGCTCCGGCCCTGCTGCGACGTCCGACCCGAGACCGATGGCAAGGCCCGCGTTCAAGAGTTCGTCCAGCTTGAGCAGGCCGCTGCCGAGAAAAAGATTCGAGGTAGGGCAATGCGCGACGTTTGATTGCGCCGCGGCGATGGCATCGATTTCGCGCGCGCTGAGGTGAAGGCAATGACCCAGCATCGTCTTCGGCGTCAGCAATCCGCACTTCTCATAGACATCCGTGTAATCGCGCGCCGTCATGTGGAGGTTGTGCACTTTTTCAATCTCTTCGAGGTTCTCGGCCAGGTGCGTTTGGATATAGGCGCCGAAACGCTGGGCCAGCTCCGCCGCGCTCCGCATCAATTTTTCCGAGCAGGTAACCGCGAACCGGGGACTGAAGGCGTATTCGAGCCGGCCATCCGCGGCGCCATGCCATTTTCGGCAAAGCCGTTCGCTCTCGATCAGCGACACGGAGAGGATTTTCTTCGGCTGAAGTTGGCCGTAGGAACCGAGGTCCATCATCATTTTTCCGAGGATGACGCGCAGGCCGCTTTGCTCCGCAGCTTCGAAGCCGACTTCGCAACTGTCTTCGTAAATCGCGGCGTAAACCATCGCCGTCGTCGTGCCGTTGCGCGCCAGCTCCTGGAAAAACAGCGGCGCTTCCAGCCGCGCCTTCGGGCCGGTGAACTCGCGCTCGACCGGAAAGATATTTTCACGCAGCCAGGGCAGAAGCTGGCTTTCGCCGCGGGCCACGGCGGAGTATTGCGGCAAATGCGTGTGGCAATCGATCAGCCCGGGAAAAATCGCAGCCGGCCTGCGATCGATCCAGTGGAGCGGCGCCGCGCGCTGGCGTTTCCGGAGATGATCGTAAGCGCCGACTTCGGCGATCTTGCCGTTCTCGATGACAATCGCGCCGTCCGGGTGGCTGCGCAGCGAGCCGTAAACCGGGGCGTCGATCAAATACCCGCGAATTCCGAACGGATTGGGCGGCATGATGGTGTGAGGCTGGAAACGACTCGCGCCATTACTGGCGGAAAGGGCGAGATATGCCCATAAAAAAAGGATTCGGGCAGCGCACGCGGAGAAACAACAAATACGAAAAACGTGCCACCGCCCGAATCGCCTTAACCTGTTTGTTTTGACAGCGAACAGGTGGCGCCGTTCGATTTTTTTACGATCTTAAACAAAATAACGCCCGCGCTTGGAGAATTCTTCTGGAGCAGTGGCCCTGTGGGCCCGCTTTGGGGGATCGACGCCGCTCTCCAGCGGTCCACAGGGCCGCTGTACAGAAGCAATAGGAAGACGTTACAGGAGCAGCTCCGCTTGACGAACCGTCCCGACCTTCGCGGCCTCATCCCGCACTTCCTGGAGGAGCGATTTGAACTCGCACTTCTCCAGGGCGGCGAGCAGCGCCGGGTAATCGGGCTTGATCCGCAGGTCGTCGATCGAGACCGGCAACGGCGTGTCGCAATCCAGCTCCACCATCTTGCGGTTCTGTTCGATCTGCGGCCGGTTCGCCGTCAATTTCTCGCGAGTCTTCTCGCTTTTGATCTGATCGAGATTTGCCAGAAGCCCATCGAGATTGCCGTGCTCGGTCAGGAGTTTGGCCGCGGTCTTTCGGCCAAAGCCGGCGCTCGGGATGTTGTCGACCGTGTCGCCCGAAAGCGCGAGAACGTCGCCGATGAGTTTCGGCGGGACGCCCCATTTCGTGGTGACTTCCGCTTCACCGAGAAGCGCGAATGCATCCTTCGGCGAAACGAGATCCGCTTTCGCCGTTGTGTAAACCTTCACGCACGGGCCCACGAGCTGGTAAAGATCCTTGTCGTTCGTGGCCAGGACCACGTCGATGTTCTTTCTGCAGGCTGCGATCGTGTAACAGCCCATCAAATCGTCCGCCTCCGTGTTCGGCAGCGAGATGTTTTTGAAACCGAGCAGCGCAGTTAATTCGCTCTGGATAAAGTCGAGCTGCGGGACCATCGGCTGCGGCATTTCCTTTCGTGTTTCTTTGTAAGCCGGTTGCAGAATCATCCGCTTTTCGGGCAGCCCTTCGTCCCAGAAAACGGCGCCCAGCTCCGGTTGGAGATGTTTGATCATGAGCCGAAGCGTTTTGGTGAACCCGAAAATCGCGTTCGTCGGTTCGCCCCGGGAATTCGACAAGTTCTGGATCGCGAAAAACGACCGGTAAACGTAATAGTGTCCGTCGACGAGGAGCAGCTTCACGTTCGCAAGGTAGCCAAGGAGCCGAGGTTTCCAACGAGTCTTCTCTTCCTGATCTTGCTCTTACTCTTGCTCTTGCTGGTTGGCGCGCTGGCAGAAAGATCAGGAGCAAGAGCAAGAGCAAGAGCAAGAGCAAGAGCGAGAGAGTGCAATGAGGCCGCTGTGGCGATTCGCGTGATTCGCGATTAATAGAGAACCGCAATGGCAGAACAATGGATGGTTCGCGTCGAAGGGAAGGAATACGGGCCCGTCGACGAAGACGACCTTCGCGAATGGAAAGCGGAAGGCCGTCTCATCCGCACGAACGAGCTGCGCCGCGTCGGCGACGATCGTTGGTTTCCCGCGGGCGAACTGCCGGAGATCTTCGCGGACGACCAGCCAGCCCAGTCGTTCGCGCCGCCTGACCTCATTGTTCGCCGCAGAACCTGGCCGGAGATTTATCGCGAGACGATCCGGATTTATCGTGCCGGTTTCTGGCGGTTCCTGCTTTTCGGTCTGCTGACAGCAGTGCCGATGTTCGTCCTGCAATGGTACTTTCCGAAGGTCCCGCTGCCCGACCTGTCGTCCGGCACAATGGAGACGATGCCTGCGGTAACGATCCCGCCCATCTGCTGGCTGATGTTCGCGCTGGTGATTCTCGTCTGGCCGGTTTCCACCGCCGGTTTTCAATACGTGGCGGACGATGTTTTGCGCGACCGTCAGCGCTCGTTCTCAGAGCAATTCGCGGCCGCCTTGAATCGCTTCGGGCGAATGTTCAGCACCGGCCTGGTGGCATACGCCAGCTACTTCTTTTGGTTCTTCGTGCCGTTAACCGCCATGGTCGCGTTGCTCGCCGGCGGCGTTTCGGTTTTCAGCCTGATGCTCTATCTGCTCATCGGCGCCTTCACGGTTTACATGAACGCGCGCCTCTTCATTAACTTCCTTTTCTGGGAACAGACCGCCGCCTTTGGCGAGAACGGTGCGTTAATCGCGCTCCGCGAAAGCCGGGAGCTCGCGCGTTGCGCCCCCGACGCGCCGAAGCTCGAACGTCCCCTTTATCGCGGTGCGATCATCGCGTCCGTGTGGGTCTTGCTGCTCATCTTCCTGCTCATTGGCGTGCAGTTTCCGATCACGCTCATTCGGCTCAGCGGCGTCGAGAATCCCGAGCAAGCCATCGCGCTCATGAAAACCCTGTCCGAGGCAAAAACGCCGGACACTCTCATGATTGTGTCCGACGTCGTCTCCGCTCTCGTGAACCTGATTTTACGGCCGTTGCTGGCCGCTTCGTTCATCGTGCTTTACTACGATGCCAAAGCGCGAAGATCCGCGGACCGATGATTACTCTGCGCGTCTTTGACAGTTCCGCGGAAGCGGCCATCGCCAAGTCTGTCCTGGATGATCATGGAATTTCGTCCAGCCTGGCCGATGAAGCGGCGCATCTTTACGGTGGCGCTCCCGGAGCCATACCGGTTCGGCTTCTGGTCCGCGCAGACCAGGCCGAGGAAGCTCTGAGAATTCTCGATGCACCGGGGCCGCCCTTGCCGGAAAATTTCGATGGCATGACGGAGGCGGAACCAGCGGAGGAGAAACCGGCGCCGAGTCTCGCTGTCGAAGTGCGGAACCTGCAACGAACAATCCGCCGTCTCGTTGTCGTTTCGACCGTGCTCTTCTTCCTGCTTTGGTGTTTCATCGCCTACCTGTTGACCGAACGCCCTACTTACGTTCAGCGGCTCTGGCGGAATATTTCCGTGGCCATGCGCGAGTCGGATCTGGAAAGAGCGCGTCGCATCGCTCAGGCCGCTGTGAAACAATATCCGCGCGAGTACTGGTCCCACGAATGGCTCGGCATGGTAGATCTCAAGTTGAAGGACCTTGCCGGCGTCGAGACTGAGTATCGGCGGGCCTACGCCCTACTTCCATCTGAGGAAATCAAGAAGCAGTTGCAAGAGATCCGCATGCAAAAGCAATCTGAGGCTTCACCGTCCGCGGCCCCTTCGCCCACGCCCTAGGGAACTAGCTCAACGTCACGTACGGGAGCAAACCGTGCCGGCCGCCTTCGCGGCCGAAGCCGCTCTCTTTATATCCGCCAAAGGGACTGGTGGGATCGAACTTGTTGTAGGTATTCGCCCAGACGACGCCTGCCCGCAGCTTGTTCACTATCTTGAAAATCTTGCTGCCTTTATCGGTCCAGACGCCGGCGCTCAGGCCGTAAGGCGTGTTGTTCGCGCGCTCGATCGCTTCTTCCGGGGTGCGGAATGTCATCACGCTCAGGACAGGGCCGAAGATTTCTTCCTGCGCGATGCGATGCGACGCGGTGACGCCGGTGAAAAAACTCGGCGGATACCAATAGCCTTTCGCCGGCAGCTTCGCATTCGATTGCACCAGCTCCGCACCCTGCTTCAATCCGCTGTCGACCAGCTCGCAAATCTTATCGAGCTGCATCCGGGAATTGATCGCGCCGATGTCGGTGTTCTTGTCGAGCGGATTGCCGATGCGTAACGTCGCGATGCGATCGCGCAGTTTGCGGATCACCTGTGGGAACACGCCTTCCTGCACGAGCAAGCGCGAGCCGGCGCAACAGACATGGCCTTGGTTGAAATAGATTCCGGAGACGATGCCTTCGACCGCCTGATCGATCGGCGCGTCTTCGAAAATGATGTTCGCGGCTTTGCCGCCCAACTCGAGCGTGAGCCTCTTCTTCGTTCCCGCGACCGCCTGGGTGAGAAGCTTTCCGACGGACGTCGAGCCGGTAAACGCAATTTTATCGACGTCCGGATGATCGACGAGCGCCTTACCGGTTTCACCTGCGCCGGTAACGATGTTCACGACACCGTCCGGTAATTCCGCCGCCTGAAAAATCTCGGCGAGATGCATCGCGGTGATGCTGGTCGTCTCCGCCGGCTTGAGCACACAGGTGTTCCCCGCTGCCAGCGCGGGCGCGAGTTTCCACGCCGCCATCAGAAGCGGGAAATTCCACGGGATGATTTGGCCGGCGACGCCGAGCGGCCGCGGGGTCCGGCCGGGAAATGCGTAATCGAGTTTATCGGCCCAGCCGGCGTAATAAAAGAAGTGCGCCGCGACCAGCGGCAGATCGATGTCCCGGCTTTCCTTGATCGTCTTGCCGCCATCCATCGTTTCGAGAATCGCCAGCTCCCGCGATTTCTCCTGGATGAGCCGCGCGATGCGGAAGAGAAACTTTCCGCGCTCGCGTCCCGGCATTTTGCTCCAGACATTCTTGTAAGCTTTTCTCGCCGATTTCACGGCGAGATCGACGTCCCGTGCGTTCGCTTCCGCGATCTCCGCCAGCTTTTCTTCCGTCGCCGGATTGATCGAATCGAAATATTTTCCCGAACGCGGCGCGACAAACTTCCCGCCAATGAACAGCGAATAGCGCTTCTGGAGCCTGATGTAATCGTTCGCTTCCGGCGCCGGCGCGTAGCTCCACCTGTCCCCGAAACTCAGCCGCCGTTCGCTCACCGGCAACGCCACGCGCTCATGGGCGATCTCGGCGTGGCGTGGAAGTACAACTAATTTGGAAGGCGATTTTTTGCGGGGCATAAAGTCAAGGCAGCGAGAAGTAATCGCCGCTCTGATAATTGCCGTCGATCACTTTCGCGATTTGCATGAGGACGTCGTTGGCGAGGGAGCTGGCGCCGAAGCGGAAGAGATCGGGAGTGAGCCAATCGTCGCCGAGAGTTTCTTTCACCATGACGAGATAGGCGAGGGATTGCTTCGCGGTCTTGATGCCGCCGGCGGGTTTCATGCCGATGCGGATGCCGGTCTCGTAAAAGTAATCGCGGATGGCTTCGAGCATGACCAGCGTGACGGGCATGGTGGCGGCGGGCGAGACTTTGCCGGTCGAGGTCTTGATGAAATCGGCGCCGGCGCGCATGGCGAGTTCGCTGGCGATCCGGACGTTGTCGTAGGTTTGCAGCTCGCCGGTTTCGAGGATGACTTTGAGATGGGCGGCGCCGCAGGCTTCCTTCACCGCAGCGATTTCGTCGAAGACGCGGTTGTGATTTCCGGCGAGGAACTGGCCGCGGTCGATCACCATGTCGATCTCATCGGCGCCGTCGCGGGCGGCGCTGCGGACTTCCTGCAGTTTCAATTTCACCGGCATCAGGCCGGTGGGAAATGCGGTCGCGACCGAGGCGACTTTCACGCCGGAATTGCCGAGGAAGCGCTTCGCGGCTCGGACGAAATTGGAATAGACGCAAACGGCGGCGCAGGGCGGGACTTCGTAGCGCGGATCCATCGGCTGCATCGCTTTGCGGCAGACGAACGCGACTTTTCCCGGCGTGTCTTTTCCTTCGAGCGTGGTCAGGTCCATCATCGAGATGGCGAGCTTCAGGCCGGCGAGCTTGGCGGAAGTCTTGATGCTCCGCTTCCCAAACGCGGCGGCGCGTTCCTCGACCATGATCTGGTCAATGCTGAGATTCCGCCGGTCGAGCGCGGCCGATCCGTTGCGACTTTCGGCGCGGGCGGGCGCGTGCATCTTAGAAGATAATGCCTGCATCGGAGTTCCTAGCATGGGCCGAAGCCGCGGTGGAGGCCAACTCATAATTTTCCGAGTGCGTTCGCCAACGTGACCATGTCCTTCGAGCTTCAACCTGTTTTGCACGGCCAGCATCTTTGGCTGCGTCCACTGCGAGAAGAAGATTGGGATCAACTTTTCGCGGTCGCTTCCGACCCCTTGATCTGGGAGCAACATCCGGTGCCGGACCGATACCGGGAAGAGGTCTTCCGCGAATTTTTTCGGGAAGCGATGGAGTCGGGCGGTGCGTTGGTCGTCCTCGATGCAACGGATGACCGCATCATCGGGTCGTCGCGTTATCTCGGCTACGACGCCGAACGGAGTGAGATCGAGATCGGCTTCACCTTTCTGGCGCGGGCGTATTGGGGCGGTGCTTACAACCGGGAAATGAAGGATCTCATGCTGCGGCATGCCTTTCGATTTGTCCGGCATGTCGTTTTCTTGGTCGGGATCGAGAATTGGCGGTCGCAGAAGGCGATGGAAAAAATTGGAGGACGCCGGGTGGGGACGCGCCTCAACGGTGTTGGACGCGACAACGTCGTGTTTCAAATCGATTCGGGAAGCCGAGGAGCGGCCAACACGAAAATTTCGTGAGCAGCTGGATTAGCTGGAACTGGACATCCTCCGCGTCGATCCTCCTGCTGCAATCGTGAAAACGCTCGGGATCATCGGCGGGATCGGACCTGGATCGACGGTGGATTACTACCAGACGATCATCGGGCTGTATCGGGCGCGGATAGGCGACGGCAGTTATCCGCCGATCTTGATCAACAGCATCGATGTGCAACGCGTCCTGACAACGGTCGGCGTCGGCGAGTTGAAGGCGCTGACCGATTGGCTGCTGACCGAGCTGCAAAAGCTGGAGCGGGCTGGGGCGGATTTCGCGATCATGGCGTCGAATACGCCGCATATTGTGTTCGACGATCTGGAACGGCAATCGCCGCTTCCGTTGATTAGCATTGTCGCGGAAACGGGCGCGGTCGCGAAGGTCCGCGGTCTCAAGCGGCTCGGTCTTTTCGGGACGCGGTTCACCATGCAAGGCACGGTTTACCGGAACGTTTTTGCCGGGCAGGAAATGGTGGTATTTCCGCCGGAGCCCGCGGACCTCGATTACATTCACGAGAAATATATGAGCGAACTGGTCGACGGCGTTTTTCTGCCAGAGACGCGCGCCGGTCTGCTCGCGATCGTGGATCGGATGACGGAGCAAAGTGGGATCGACGGCGTGATTTTGGGCGGGACCGAGTTGCCTCTCATTCTGCGTGAGCCGGCGCACAACGGGATTCCGTTGCTCAATACAACTCGGATCCACTGCGAGGCCGCCGTGACCCGGATGTTTTCTTAAGATGAAGATCGCTGTCATCGGAGCAGGCGCGGTAGGCGGATACTTCGGTGGCCGGCTGGCGGCGAGCGGCAGCGAGGTGGTGTTCCTCGTGCGCGGGAAGACATTGGAAGCGCTGCGCACAGGGCCGCTTCGCGTCCAAAGCATCGGGGGAGATTTCCAGGTCAACGTTCACGCTACGGACGATCCGGCGGAGATCGGAGAAGTCGATGCGGTGCTCATCGCGGTAAAAGCCTGGCAGGTGCCGGAAGCTGCGGCCGCGATCCAGAAAATGCCTGGCCGGAACTCCGTGATCGTCCCGCTGCAAAATGGGATGGAAGCGCCGGCCGCGCTGGCTGCTGTCCTTGGGCCGGGGCGCGTGGCGGGCGGTCTCTGCCGGATCGTCGCCGAGGCAAAGGTCCTGGACAGGTCGATCATTTCTGGGCGGAGCCGTCGCTTGCGTTTGGCGAACTGGAGCCGCTGGCGAACGCCAAGGTGCTCGCGCAGTTGCGCGACGCATTCGTCGCCGCGGGGGTTCGCTGCGAGATCCCACGCAATATCGCGACAGCCATGTGGAAAAAATTTCTGTTTATTGCGCCGTGGGGTTCTCTCGGTGCGGTCACGCAACTGCCAATCGGTCCGCTGCGCGAGGCGCCAGAATCGCGGGCTCGGTTGGTGCAAGCGCTTCACGAAGTCGTTGCGATTGCGCACGCCGAGGGAAGCGATCTCGGCGCCGACAGCGTGACCAAAACCCTTGCGACTCTGGATGGACTTCCCGCGGATACCACCTCATCGATGCAACGCGACATCATGGCGGGCCGCCCTTCCGAGCTGGAAGCGCAGACCGGCGCGGTCGGGAGGTTCGGAAGGAAAACCGGCGTGCCGACGCCAGTTCATGATTCGATTTACGCCGAGGTGCTGCCGCTCGAACAGCGCGTCCGCGAACGGGCCTAACGACCTATTTCTCGGCAGCAGCTCGCCATTCTTCGCGTGTCTGTGCGATCAACGGCGCGAGATGGATGTAAGCGCGAATGACGTAGATGAGGTAACCGAGTAACCCCAGGCCCTGCACCCCGACTAAAATGTAATGTCCCCCGTGACCGAGGAAGAAGTCGGGCCGCAGGTAGATCGCGATCGCACTCGCGACGTTGGAGAGAAAGATCAGGGGGATGAACAGCTTGATGTTGAGCAGTTGGTCGGCGCCCACCATTGCGTAAAGACGGCTGCCGATCGGACCGGCGCTGTCCCGCCCGCGCAGAGCGACGATGCGCATGTCGTAAACAAACAATAACCAAACGACGACCGCGTAAAACGCGGTCAGGACGAACCAGGTGAACGGATCGTTGAGATGGGTGAACGCCAGCGCTTCGACGAGCGCGCAGGCGATATAGAAAAAGTTGTGTACGAACTCGAGCGGCCACCGGATGAGGGTCAGGGTGTGGATGAGCGAGCGCGACCAGAAGAGCAGGATGATGACGAGCCCGGTGGCGACGTACGGCCACGCCGATGCTTGTCCCATGGAAAGGACCTGCCGGGCGTTGTCGACCAGGAAATAGAGCGCGACGCCCTGGATGATGCTGCAGAGAGTGAGCTCGATCTCGACGACCATCGAGTCGAGTTCTTTTCGGCTGCCGCCGGGCGAAGTCACGACGGCAGTCGTATCCGGTCCGGGGGCGGGATGTCAATCCGCCGCTGGTTTTGCCACAACCGTTGCTTTCCGAACGAATTCCGCCGAAATCTTACGCGTGACCCGGTTGCCAAAAGCGATTCAGGACAACGGCCCTCGAATGGCCCGGATTTTTGTGACCGGCCCTGCTTTAGGAAATTCAGCGCAGGCAACGTCAGGTTGCTGGCAGCATAATTTTTGCTGCATCTCTCCATTTGCGAATCAGTCCCACTCGGGACTGGCTCGACCGGTCAAAGTTTCAAACCCGCTATACCTATGAAGAAAACCACTTCACCACCGCGGCCGAAAGCCGCCAACACTCCTCCACGGCCGAAAGCCGCGGAAACTCCTTCTCCTGTCCCGCGGCCAAAGGCCACGGGCAACGGGTCGCGCCTGAATGGCGATCGGCTCGACGAGAAACAACTGCTCAGCGCGCTGACTGCCTTCAAGCGCGGTGACTTTTCCGTCCGGCTCCCGGACGACTGGACCGGGCTAGGGGGAAAAATCGCGGACACGTTTAACGACGTTATCGGCATGAACCAGCGGCTGGCGCGGGAGCTGGACCGCATCGGGCAGGTGGTCGGCAAGGAAGGCCGGATCTCGCAGCGCGCGACGCTGGGCGATGTAGCGGAGTGCTGGGGCGAAGCGATCGGGTCGGTCAACGGATTGATCGCCGATCTGGTTCATCCGACCAGCGAGATGGCGCGCGTTATCGGCGCAGTGGCGAAGGGCGATCTTTCGAAGACGATGGCGACCGAGATCGAAGGACGGCAGTTACAGGGCGAATTCCTGCGCACGGCCAAGACGGTCAACACGATGGTGGATCAGCTCGGCGCGTTCGCATCGGAGGTCACGCGCGTGGCCCGCGAGGTGGGCACGGAAGGAAAGCTCGGCGGCCAGGCGAAGGTCAAAGGCGTGGCCGGCACCTGGAAGGATCTCACGGAAAACGTGAACCTGATGGCGGGTAACCTGACCGCGCAAGTGCGTAACATTGCGACCGTCACCACGGCGGTCGCGAACGGCGATTTGACCAAGAAAATCACGGTCGACGTCAAAGGCGAGTTCCTCGAATTGAAGGACACGGTCAACGTCATGGTGGACCAGCTCCGTTCGTTTGCGTCGGAAGTGACGCGTGTGGCGCGCGAAGTCGGTTCGGAAGGAATCCTCGGCGGCCAGGCGCGCGTCGAAGGCGTGTCGGGAACGTGGAAGGATTTGACCGACTCGGTGAATTTCATGGCCCGCAACCTCACCGGTCAGGTCCGCAACATCGCGGACGTGACGACGGCGGTCGCCCGCGGCGATCTGTCCAAGAAGATCACGGTCGATGTGAAGGGCGAAATTTTGGAACTGAAGAACACCATCAACACGATGGTCGATCAGCTTAGTTCGTTCGCGTCGGAAGTGACGCGTGTGGCGCGCGAAGTCGGCACGGAAGGAAAACTCGGCGGCCAGGCAGACGTGAAGGGCGTGGCCGGCACGTGGAAAGATCTTACCGATTCGGTGAACTCGATGGCCGGCAACCTGACCGGCCAGGTGCGAAACATCGCGGAGGTCACGACGGCGGTCGCGAACGGCGATTTGTCGAAAAAGATCACGGTCGATGTTCGCGGGGAAATTCTGGAGTTGAAAGACACGATCAACACGATGGTGGACCAGCTTCGTTCATTCGCGTCGGAAGTGACGCGCGTGGCGCGCGAAGTCGGCAGCGAAGGCGCGCTCGGTGGCCAGGCGGATGTGCGTGGCGTCGCCGGCACCTGGAAGGATTTGACCGACAACGTGAACATGATGGCGGGCAACCTGACGGCGCAGGTCCGCAACATCGCCGAGGTCACGACCGCGATCGCGAACGGCGATCTGTCCCGCAAGATCACGGTGGACGTCAAAGGCGAGATTCTCGAGATGAAGAACACGATCAACACGCTCGTTGATCGGCTCAGTTCGTTCGCCTCGGAAGTGACGCGCGTGGCGCGCGAAGTGGGCTCGGAAGGAATTCTCGGCGGCCAGGCGGAAGTGCGCGGCGTTTCCGGAACGTGGAAGGATCTCACCGACTCGGTGAACTTCATGGCGGGCAACCTGACGGCGCAGGTCCGCAACATCGCGCTCGTCACGACGGCGGTCGCGAACGGCGATTTGTCGAAGAAGATCACGGTCGATGTGAAGGGCGAAATCGCGGAGCTGAAGAACACCGTCAACACGATGGTCGATCAGCTCAGCTCGTTTGCCTCGGAAGTGACGCGCGTGGCGCGCGAAGTGGGTTCGGAAGGAATTCTGGGCGGCCAGGCGGAAGTGAAAGGCGTCGCCGGCACGTGGAAAGATTTGACAGACTCGGTGAACTCGATGGCCGGCAACCTGACCGGTCAGGTGCGAAACATCGCCGAAGTCACGACGGCGGTCGCGAACGGCGACTTGTCGAAAAAGATCACGGTCGAGGTGAAGGGCGAAATACTGGAGCTGAAGAACACGATCAACGTCATGGTCGATCAGCTCAGCTCCTTCGCCGCGGAAGTGACGCGCGTGGCCCGCGAAGTGGGAACGGAAGGGCGGCTTGGCGGCCAGGCGGATGTGCGCGGCGTCGCCGGCACTTGGAAGGATCTTACCGACTCGGTGAATTTCATGGCCGGTAACCTGACCGGGCAGGTGCGAAACATCGCAGAGGTGACGACGGCGGTCGCGAACGGCGACTTGTCGAAGAAGATCACCGTCGATGTGCGCGGGGAAATTCTGCAACTCAAGGACACGATCAACACGATGGTGGACCAGCTTCGCTCGTTCGCGTCGGAAGTGACGCGGGTGGCGCGGGAAGTGGGCAGTGAAGGAAAACTCGGCGGCCAGGCGGATGTGCGCGGTGTGGCCGGCACTTGGAAAGATTTGACCGATTCGGTGAATTCGATGGCCGGAAACTTGACCGGTCAGGTGCG
>JBEEHR010000018.1:0-5102 GCA_041167505.1 Verrucomicrobiota bacterium | reverse complement strand
AAATCCTTCACCAACCCACCGCGAAAGCGGACCGAAAGGGGGGATTAGTCGATATGGCAGCTAAGAAAAAAGCAAAGAAAGCTCCCGCCAAGAAAAAGGCGGCCGCGAAGAAAAAGAAACATTAGTTCACTTCGCGTCACGAGCTACGGAGCTCTTTCGTAGTTCTTAATCAATAACTTCAACCCGGGAGGAGAATTCATTTTCTCCTCCCGGTTTTTTTTGCGCTAACGTCTTCCCGTCATGACGCATTATCTCGACGCCGCGGTGGAAGCGGCCCGCGCCGCCGGCGAAATGTTGCGCCATGGTTTTCAGCAACCGCTCCGGGTGAACTCCGCGGAAGCGCACGACATTAAACTCGAGATCGATGTTCGCGCCCAGACGCTGATCACCGAAGTGCTCCTGAAAAAATTTCCTGAGCACGCTCTCTATGGCGAGGAAGGGATCGTCGGCGACCAGGCGAGCGATCACCAATGGGTGGTCGATCCACTCGACGGCACCGTGAATTTTTACTACGGGATCCCGCACTTCTGCGTGTCGATCGCGCTGCGGTATATGGGCGAGATCATCGTCGGCGTGATTTACGATCCGATCCGGGACGAATTGTGGAAGGCGCAGAAAGGCGAGACGCCCACGCTGAACGGGAAGCCGTTTCGGGTGAGCGAGCGCGCGGATTTGCGCGAAGCAGTAATCTCGGTCGGACTTTCCAAGACCGGCGTGACGATCGCGGCGGGCTTGCCGTTGCTCCAGGAGATGGTGCACCGCGCGCGTAAATGCCGGTTGATGGGGAGCGCGGCGCTCGACATGGCGTATGTGGCGTGCGGCCGTTTCGACGCTTACATCGAACAAGGAATCAGTCTGTGGGATATCGCGGCCGGGTGGATTCTGGTGGAAACGGCGGGGGGTACGGTCGACATGAAACCGCGCACGGACATGAAAGATAAATACAGCATCGTCGCATCGAACGGCGTGATCGATTTGAAACTGTGAGCACGATCCGGTGTGGAAATGGTTACGACGCGCATCGGCTCGCAGCCGGGCGGAAACTGATTTTAGGCGGCGTCGAGATTCCGCATGAGCGTGGACTCGAAGGGCATTCGGATGCGGATGTGATCTGCCATGCGATCGCGGACGCGCTCCTGGGCGCGGTCGGCGAAAGCGATATCGGCCATCATTTCCCGAACACGGACGAATCGATTCGCGGGATCAGCAGCATCGAAATTTTGCAGCGGGTAACGGCGTTGCTTGCTGAGATCCACGCGCGTCCCGTGAATGTGGACGCGACCCTGATCGCGGAAGCGCCGAAGATCGCGCCGCACATTCCGGCGATGCGGGAGAAGATTGCGTCGGCGCTTCACCTGGAAACCGCGCGCGTTAGCATCAAGGCGACCACGAACGAAGGCCTGGGAGCGATCGGTCGCGGCGAAGGGATGGCGGCGATGGCGGTGGCTACTGTCGAAATGGAGTGATGGCGATCCGTCTCTTCAACACCTACTCGCGTTCGCTCGAAGAATTCCGGCCGCTCGATCCGGCCGGACGCGAAGTGAAGATGTATACCTGCGGACCGACGGTCTACAGCCACGCGCACATCGGGAATTTTCGCGCTTACGTTTTTGAAGATTTACTCCAGCGGCATCTCGAGCTGCGCGGCTTCACGGTCCGGCGGGTGATGAACATTACGGACGTGGATGACAAAACAATCCGCGGATCGCGCGAGGCGGGCATGCCACTCGCGGAATTCACCGAACCGTTCAAGAAAGCGTTTTTCGACGATCTCGACACGCTGCGCATCAAGCGGGCAGATTCATTCCCGGAAGCGACCGATCCCCGCGAGCTGGCGAAGATGATCGAGATGATCGGGACGCTGATGGAACGCGGACTGGCGTATCAGGCGGAAGACAAATCGATCTATTTCCGAATCAACAAATTTCCGGATTACGGGAAGCTGGCGCATTTCGATCTCGCCGAGCTGCGTTCGACTGGACGGGTGAAGAGCGATGAGTACGACAAGGAGAACATCGGCGATTTCGCGCTCTGGAAAGCGTGGGACGAAGCGGACGGCGCGGTGAAGTGGGAGAGCCCGTGGGGCGCGGGCCGGCCCGGCTGGCACATCGAGTGCAGCGCGATGGCGACTCAACTGCTCGGCGATCAGCTCGATATTCATTGCGGCGGCGTGGACAATATTTTCCCGCATCACGAAGCAGAGATCGCTCAGACGGAGGGATGCACGGGGAAAAAGTTCGTGCGCTACTGGCTGCATTGCGCGCACCTCATGGTCGAGGGGCAGAAGATGGCGAAGTCACTGGGGAATTTTTATACGTTGCGGGATGTGATCGCGAAGGGATACAGCGGGCGCGAGGTGAGGTACGCGCTGATGCGGGTGCATTATCGGGCGCCGCTGAATTTTACGTGGGAAGGAATGGAGGAGGCGAGAGTGGCGCTGGCGCGGGTGGATGATTGGGTGCGCCGATTGAGAGAGAAGGCCGGTGAGGAAGAGAACGTCCAACGTCCAACGTCCAACGTCCAACGTTCAATGGGAGAGTTTGAAGCCGCGCTGGATGATGACTTGAACGTTTCGGGAGCGCTCGGCGTTTTGTTTGAAACGATTCGGGAGACGAACCGGCGGATCGATGGCGGGGAGATCGATGCGAGCGAAGCGAAGGTCTGGCTGGAATGGTGGGGGCGCGTCGATCAGGTGTTGGCGATTAGCGGAGAAGAGAGCTCGCTGCCGGATGAAATCGCGCAGTTGGCGGAGGCGCGGGTGCAGGTGAGGCTTGCAAAGGATTGGAGAAAAAGTGATGAATTGCGCGACGAACTGGCCGCGCGCGGTTGGGAAGCCCGGGACACCAAGGACGGGCAGAAAATCACGCGGCGCGGCGACGCGTAGCTCCAATGTTTTCGCCGGCGGAATTTCTCAGTCTCGAACACACGGCGCACCCGAAGCTGTTTGAGTCGCAGAAATATGTCTGGGACGCGCTCCGGCAGATCGCGAGCTATTTGCAGTTTCGGTTGAAACCGGCGGTGCTAGGCGACCTGGTCGGCAAGCCGTTTATCAGCAAAGAGGTTTTCATTGGCGCGGGGACGATCGTGGAACAGGGCGCGATGTTGAAGGGACCCGCGTGGATCGGGGAGAACTGCCACATCCGCAGCGGATGTTACGTGCGCGAGAACGTGATCGTGGGAAACGGCGTGGTGATGGGGAACTCGTGCGAGTTCAAGAACTGCATCCTGTTCGATGAAGCGCAGGTGCCGCATTTTAATTACGTGGGCGACTCGATTCTCGGGTATCGCGCGCACCTCGGGGCGGGCGTGATTCTTTCGAATGTAAAGCTGGATCATCGCGAGATTCATGTGAGCGCCGCGGATGGGGATATCGCGACGGGGCTGACGAAGTTTGGCGCGGTCATCGGCGACCGGACCGAGATCGGATGTAACGCGGTGATTAATCCGGGGTCGGTGCTGGGACGGGATTGTATTGTTTATCCCGGGGCGAATTTCCGGGGTGTGCTGCCGAGCGCGAGTGTGGTGAAGGTCCGGCAGACTTTGCAGGTGATGACGCGGCGCGCGCCGAACGACGAGTAGCTGAGGGAGGGAAACGGATGGGCAGGGATTCGAACCCTGGTTGCCTTGCGGCAAACACGCTTTCCAGGCGTGCGCATTAGACCACTCTGCCACCCATCCTTTTCAACTTCTGCTCATGATCCTGATCGTGCTCCTACTCCTCCCGGAGAGATCATGAGCAGGATCATGATCAGGAGCAGGAGGTTTAAAGCTGCAATCTCCGGAACAGTTCGTCGAGCGGGAGTTGCAGGCCGATGTAGAATTCGCCGAACTCGCCATACTCCGCGCTGACTGGATCGAAACGCATCTCGTAAACGATCGACTTGATCTGAAAAGTGTCCTGCGAGAACAGCGTCACGCCCCACTCCGCATCATCGAGTCCCGTCGAACCGGTGATGAGCTGTTTCACTTTGCCGGCGTATTGCCGGCCGACGGCGCCGTGGCCGAGCATGAGCTTGCGGCGATCTTCGAAAGGCAACCCATACCAGTTGCGGTGTTCGCCCCGTCGTTTGCTCATGTTGTAGAAACAAACGACGGGCCAATCGGGGAGCGTGGGGTAAACGCGCTCGTGCCGGTAATGTTTCATGCGCTCTTCGAACGTCGCCATCGACTTCTCAAACTCCGGAGTGCCGCGACTGATTTTTTGTTCGTTCTCGAGGACCGCGGCGTAATCGTCCGCCGTCGTCTTGTATTCGCTCTCTTCGGTGAGTGAGAGATAGCTGTAAACGGGAACGAGCACATCGGCCCCGAGCGCCAGGCTGAGCTGTTTCTCGATCCGATTCGCCGCATGCAGGTCGGGCGTGATCAACATGAAACCGAGATCCGCTTTCGGCGTGACGATGCTCAGGGTGAGGAGCTGCGTCGATTCGAGCGCGCGAATTTCCTGGACCAGGGACGAGAGCGCGACCTTCGCCTGGCGCTGCTCCTCGGCGGTGAGCAACTGCCATTGCCCATGCTCGATGCGGTAATAGAGATGGAGGCAATGCCAGCCTAGTTCGGGAATAAGGGGCGCGTCGTTCTTGTCCATCGCGTCAGACGGGGGCATTCGCAGGTCGCGGCAAATGGGCGAGGCAATATTCTTCGCCATCTCGCGCCACCCGAAATTCAAGACTCGCGTCTGTCAATTCCGTGGCACCGCACGTCGCGCATTTATGGAGCGCCTCTGTTTCTGTTTCGCGCGAGTCCAGTTCGAAACGCCGACGCCGTTCCGTGACATCTTTCCGTTGGCGAGCGGACCGGTAAATCTCCGGCCCAAAGAACAGCAGATAATTCCCCATGGCCGCAATGAAAGCGGCGCGATAAGCCATGGTCTGGAAGAGAAATTGAAAGAGCAGATACGCCGCTGTTCCCCACGCGATCCATTTCACCTTGAGCGGAAGGACGTAGGCGAAGTAGATCACGGTGTCCGGATAGAATCGGGCGAAGGCGAAGAAGAGCGACGAAGTCAGCATGATGTTCGAAAAGGCTGCGCCGAACAAAAACGCGGCAATGGTGGTGCCGATCATGCCGATGAGAAAGAACAGGGTAAGACGGAACGATCCCCA
>JBEEHR010000017.1:0-56931 GCA_041167505.1 Verrucomicrobiota bacterium | reverse complement strand
ATCATATTATTTTCGGTTGGTTGTTTCATCAGCGACCTCCGCGGGAACCACGGTCCGATCGCCGAAATTTTTCTAATGGTGCGCGACCTCTCCGTGTCCCGGTTCGTGTTGCGCAATGAGGAGAGTGAAGACAGCGGTCAGGAGCATGAAGACCAGCGCCTGGACGAAGCCAACGAGCAGCTCCAGAAAGTAAAAAGGAATCGGGATCAGCCACGCGAGCGACGGCACGACGTGACTCATCGATTCGAGCATGATTTCACCCGCGTAAATATTTCCGAACAGCCGGAAGCTCAGCGAGATCGGCCGGAATAAAATCGAAACGACTTCCAGCCAGCCGACGATGAAAAAGATAAAGACCATCAGGATCTTGAGGAAACCGGAGGTCTCGCCTTTGGGACCGAAGAGATGTTTGATTACGCCGCCCACGCCATTCGCCTGCACCGCCCAGACGATCCAACAGACGAAGAAAACCGAAGCCATCGCGAAGGTGAGATTCAGGTTCGCGTTCGCGCCGCGGAGCAGCGGACGATCGATATGAAAGCCGCCGGCCGCGTCGTGATGCCCCCATCCTATGGTTCCGACGCCCGGCAGCAGACCGAACCAGTTCAGGGCCAGGATGAAAATGAAAATCGTGGCAAAGAACCAGAACGTCTTCTTGACCAGATCGCGCCCGATCATGTTCTCGAGAAAATTATAGAGGCTCTCCACGAGCCACTCCCAAAAATTCTGCAGGCCTTTCGGCACCGGCGTGATTTTTCGGGTGGCCAGTTGCGCGCAGACGATGATGACGGCAGCGACAACCCAGGTGACAACCATGGAGTTCGTGATGGCGAGCTGACCGACTTGGAAGAGCACGTCGGGTTTGAGCGGAAGGTGATGTTCTTCGGCGGTGACATGCGCTGTTTCCGCGCCCAGGGCTGCCGTCGCGAATCCGCCGACGACGAAAATCGCGGCGACCAGGATAAGCAGGAATGGAAAAAAACGGCGCATTTGAATCAAGGATAAGAAGCAGCGGCCCAGCGCTTCCCAAAGGTTACGGCGCCGCGGAAGCGGGGCCACAACGGGGCGTTTGCGTCGCGGCTACAAAAGCGCGTTTTGTGGCGATGACAAGAATGAAATTCGCCAATTCGAATCGTCGACGCCGGGTCGCGATCCGCTATTTCACTTTCACCGGAATCTGCTCGCTAAAACGATGCTCGACAAGATCGCGCGCCGGCGCCGGCACGCGTTCGTCCGCTCCGGCCAGCGCAATTGCTTCGTCGTAGTGCGCCTCGAGCTGCCGAATCTGCTCGCGCTGTTCGAAGTTCGCGGCGACGGATTCGCTGGCGAGCGCGCCCATCTCCCGAAAAGCAAAGGGCGAGCGGACCAGGTTCTTCATTGCCGCAGCCAACGCTTCGAAATCGCGTTCCTCGACGAGCATTCCGCTACGGCCTTCCTCGACGGCTTCCGGAATTCCGCCGTGTTTGGTGGCGAGAACCGCGAGACCGGTCGACATCGCTTCGAGGATGGAATTGGGGATACCTTCCTGGTTCTGGTCGGGCGGCGTTTCACTGGGATGGAGGAAGCAGTGCGAGCTGGCGTAAAGATCGAACAACTCCTTTTGGGAAAGGAATCCGCGGAAATGGACTTTGCTCACAATCCCCAACTCCTCCGCGAGTTCTTCGAGGTGGGCTTGCAACGGCCCCTTACCCGCGATGATTAGTTCGGCGTTCGGAAATTCTTTCTGGAAAATGGCGAAGGCGCAGAGCGAAGTGGCCACGCCTTTTTTAGGAATGAGCCGGCAGGCTTGCATGAATCGCCAGCGGCCATCGATCGGCGCGTCGCGGCGGATGAAAGGAAATTCGTGGAGCGGAACGCCGGTGCGATTGATGCGCAAACGCTCGGGCGGACAGCCGAGCGTGAGCAATCGTTCCGCGAGCGACTTAGATCGGGCCAGGACCAGCGGCACCGCCTCGAAAAGGCTCTTCAGCTTCGGGCCGTAATCGCGGATGTCCTTTTTCTCCGCCACGTCGGCGCCGTGAAACGAGACGACACACGGCTTATGCCAGCGCTCGATGAACGGCAGCAGGTGAACGGCGGTGTGGCCGAAATAAATATGCATCAAGTCGGCGCCGCGGCGTTCCAGCAGCTTCGACAACATCTGATATTCGCCACGGTAAAGGATGGCCGGTTTTTGTTTCACCCATTTGAGCCAGCCGTGCCGGAGCGGATTGCTCCGCGGTTTCGGGATCAGCTCGATGTCACGAAACGGGAAGAGATCGATGTTCTGGAGCACCTTGGTCATGACAAACGTATCGAACTCGTGCAGAGATCGGACCTGCCGGTAGATGTGGAGCATCTCCGGTTTCAGGAAGGTGGTGCAGTAACTTGCTACGACGCGTTTGGACATGGGAAGGGAATGGAAAGCGCGATTGTCCTAGAGGGCGCGTAAGTTGTCCATCAGTTATTCACAGGCGGCGACTTCTGGAATTCTAACGTCCGCGTTTTCCCCGGCGGCCGTGTTCTCTTCGAAAAGCCAGCGCTCCAGGTGACCTTTCAATTCGTCGAGCCCGTCGGATTTCGCCGCGGAGATGGCGACGGTCTCGATGTTCGGAAAACGTTTTTGTAAGGTGCGCAGATTTTCTTCCGCGTCCGGCAAATCCATTTTGTTGGCGATGATGTGCCACGGCCGCTGCGAAAGTCGCGGATCGTAAAGGTCGATCTCGCGACGGAGACTTTGCAGGTCCTCGATCGGGTGACGTCCTTCACTCCCGGCGATATCGAGGACGAAGAGCAACAACCGGCAGCGGGTGATGTGGCGGAGAAAATCGTGGCCGAGCCCGACGTCGCGATGCGCTCCCTCGATGAGCCCCGGAATGTCGGCGACCGAAGCGCGGCGATAGCCATCGAATTCGATCACGCCGACGATGGGATGAAGCGTGGTGAATGGATAGGACGCCACCTTCGGGTGCGCCGCGGAAATTTTTCCAAGCAAGGTCGACTTGCCCGCGTTCGGATAGCCGACGAGCGCCGCGTCTGCCATGGTGTGCAGTTCCAGGAGGAAGCGGCCCTGCTCACCTTCTTCGCCTTCGGTGTATTGGATCGGCGCGCGATTCTTCGAACTCTTGAAGTGGACGTTGCCCTTGCCACCTTTGCCGCCCTCGCAGAGAACGAACTCTTCGCCGTCGCGGGTGAGATCGGCGATGGGCTTGGGCTCACTAGGTCCATCCGTCTCGTCCCGGTAAACGATCGTGCCTATCGGTACCTTCACTACTTTCGGCACCGCGCCGCGGCCGTGCATCTTCTTCCCCATGCCGTGACCGCCATTCTTTGCCTTGATGATCGGCTCGTAGAACAGGTTTGAAAGATTATCGACGTGGATGTCGGCGCGAAGAATCACGTCGCCGCCGCGGCCGCCATCGCCGCCATCCGGCCCGCCCTTCGGTACGTATTTTTCCCGGCGAAAACTGACGCAGCCACGCCCGCCGTTGCCGGCCTGGCCAAGAACTTTAATGCGATCGACAAACATATGGCGGAGGAAAGTGGTTGAAGCGTTGAAGCGAGAAGGACGCTTGCCGCTGTAACGCTCTAACTCTTCATCGCTTCAACGATTCGTAAAGCGCTTTCGTCTCCAGCGCGATCGCCGGCCAGCCGAATTTTTCTTCCGCGCGCTTCCTACCGGCGCGGCCGAACTTTTCGCAGAGCGCCGGATCGGCCATCAATTGATTGATCCGCGCCGCCAGATCGCGCGCGAATTTCTCCGGGTCGCGCGCCTCGAACGGGCTCTCATCCATTTGGTCGATCGGAACCAGGAAACCGGTTTCGCCATCGACCACCACTTCCTTGATCCCGCCAACAGCCGACGCGACGACCGCCGTCTCACACGCCATCGCTTCCAGATTGATGATCCCAAACGGCTCGTAGATCGACGGACAACAGAAGACCGAGGCGTGGGAGTAAAGTTCGCGCACCGTCGGCTTGTCGACCATCTCATCAATCCAGATGACGCCGCCGTGCTCAGCCTGGACCTTCGCGACGGCTTCTTTCATTTCCCGCCCGATCTCGGGCGTGTCCGGCGCGCCGGCACAGAGCACGATCTGAAAACCCGAGTTCATGTATTGCACGGCGCGGACGAGATGGATGATCCCCTTCTGTCGGGTGATCCGGCCGACAAAAAGCACGAATGGGTTCTTGATCCCGTAGCGGATCAACGCCGCGGTCGACTCGGTCTTTCGGTATTCGTCGAGATCGATGCCGTTGTAAATCACGTGCAAACGCTCCGACTTAACGTTGAACAGCTGCTCCACGTCTCTCTTCGTCTGCGCCGAGACCGCAATGACGGCGTCGGCCATCTCGATGGCCGTCTTCTCGACCCAAACTGAAAAGTCGTAGCCGCCGCCGAGCTGTTCGCGTTTCCAGGGACGCAGCGGCTCGAGCGAGTGCGTGGTGATCACGAGCGGCAAGCCGTAATTCATTTTCGCGAGGATGCCGCCGAAATGGGTATACCAGGTATGACAATGAACGAGGTCCGCGTCGATGTTCGCGGTGTTGAAGTCGGTGCAGCGCCGGACGGCGCCGAAGACGGAACGCAGCGGCTTCGGGCAGGCGAACGTTTCCGTATCCACATCAAAACCGCGGACCGACAGATTCCCCTTCTCCGCTTTCTGGTCGCCGAAACATCGCACCTCGACCGGCATCAGTTTCGCCAGCTCTCGCGACAGGTAATCGACATGGACGCCGGCGCCGCCGTAGACATTCGGTGGATATTCGTTCGTCAGAAAGAGCGCCTTCACCAAGGGTGACTTAACTGTACGTGCACCGGAGCGCACGCGGTTTCCTCATCTCCGCACCTTCAACAGCAGGACCGGCACGTCCACCTGGTGGCGGACTTTGTCCGCGGTGCTGCCGTGCAGTAAATCGGCGACGAGCCGGTGGCCGTGCGTCGTCATCGCGATGAGATCGATCGGTTCGGTCCGCGCCAGCTTGATAATTTCCGTCGCGGGATCGCCCATCGCGAGCACGGCTTTCACCTCGTATCCTTCCGCGCGCAATTCCTCCGAAAGGGCGGCGAGATATTCGCGGTCCTGTTTCATCTCTTCGCTTTCCTGAAGCTGAAAGCGTTCGAAGTTCCGCGCGGCCCAGCCGTCCGCGACGTGGACAAGCATCAGTTTCGCATTGGTCAGCCGCGCCAGGGAGCGGATATGGCGGAGAATCGTTTGATCGGTCTCGCGGTTTTCGACCGGGACGAGAATGGTGTTGTACATCGTCTGATTAGGCAGCGAACCAGTTTCGGAAAGTCTGCAGGAGAAGCCAGGCGTTGAGCAATGCAATGATTGTTGCGACGAACCAGGCAAGCCATTTCACGATCGGGCCGTTGACAAACTCGCCCATCTTCACTTTGTCGTTGGTGAACAGGACGAGCGGGAAAACCGCGAAGCTCAATTGCAGGCTCAGGATCACCTGGCTGAGCACGAGCAGATTCGTCGTCCCTCTCTCGCCGGAGATGATCGTGACTACGACCGCGGGAATGATCGCGATGAGGCGGGTGATGAGGCGGCGCAGCCAGGGGCGGATCCGAAGGTTGAGAAAACCCTCCATCACAATCTGGCCGGCCAGCGTCCCGGTGAGGGTGGAGTTTTGACCCGAAGCCAGAAGAGCGATGGCAAAGAGCGCGCTGGCGCCGGTTACGCCCAGAAGCGGCGTGAGTAACTTGTAAGCGTCCTGGATTTCGGCGACGTCGTTGCGCCCGCGCGTGTAAAAGGTCGCCGCCGCCACGATGAGGATGGCGGCATTGATGAAGAGCGCAAACATGAGTGCGACCGTGGAATCGATTGTGGCAAACTTGATCGCTTCGCGTTTTCCCGCCGAGCTGAGTTCATATCGGCGCGTCTGCACGATGGAAGAATGGAGGTAGAGATTGTGCGGCATGACGGTGGCGCCGAGGATTCCGATCGCGATGTAGAGCATGCCGGGATCGCTCACGATTCGCGGCGTCGGCACGAAGCCCTTCGCAATCCCAGCCAGGTTCGGATGCGAGGCAACAATCTCCCAGGCGAAACAGCCACCGATGATAACGATGAGCGTAATGACCAGCGCCTCGATGTAACGGAATCCCTTGTTCTGGAGAAAGAGGACGAACAACACATCGAGCGACGTGATGCAGACACCGGCGAGCAGCGGAAGGCCGAAGAGCAGGTTCAAGGCGATGGCGGATCCGATGACTTCCGCGAGGTCGCACGCGGCGATGGCGATCTCGCAAATGACCCAGAGACAAAACGAGACCGGCTTGCTGTAGTGATCGCGGCAGGCCTGGGCAAGATCGCGACCGGTGGCGATGCCGAGTTTCAAGGAAAGCGCCTGAAGCAGGATCGCCATCAGGTTGGACATCATGATGACGGAGAGGAGCGAGTAATTGTATTTCGAGCCGCCGGCCAGGTCCGTCGCCCAGTTTCCCGGGTCCATGTAGCCAACCGCGACCAGGAAGCCCGGTCCGGCGAAGGCGAGCAGCTTGCGGAAGAAACTGGCCGAAGGCGGAACCACCAGGCTGCGGTGGACCTCGGAAAGACTCGGAAGCTCCGGCGTGGTGCGCCATCCCGCGGTGGAATGGGTCACCTCGGGGCCGCGGGTATTAGCCATGACTAACTTATTTGTCAGCTACTAACTATTTGTCAAACGGCAAATATTTTTATTTTGACCTTAAGCGCGCTCCCGCTACTTTGGCTCCGCCGTGCCGACTTCAAAAAAGACCCGACGGAACTCTTCCGCGGTCGAGGATTACCTCGAGAGGATCCTCGAATTGATCGACTCGAAGGGTTACGCCCGGGTGGTCGACATCGCCACCAGTCTTAAAATCTCGCAGGCGAGCGTGAGCAACATGGTGCAGCGGCTCGATGGCGACGGGCTGCTCAAATACGAAAAATATCGCGGGCTGGTCTTGACCGTCGCCGGGGAAGCCCTCGCGCGCAATATCACCCGCCGCCACCAGCTCCTCACAGATTTCCTGACGTTGCTGCGGCTCGACAAGCAGGTGATCCACCACGACGTGGAAGGGATGGAGCACCATATTAGTCCGCCGACTTTGCGTGCGATCGAAAAGCTCACGACTCAACTGAAACGGCGCCCGGCGTTGCTCGCGAAGTTGAAGTAACAAGGCGGTCGCCGCGGCAGGGATCAGCGATCCCGCTACAGCTACTGTTTGTGCGACTTCCTGGGGCCCGAGTGTGAAGACCCTTTCGCTTTCACAGATTGGGAACGTTGCACCTTGGGAGCCTTGACCGTGGGTTTCGGGGGCGGCGAAGTCACGGGTTGCTCGCGCGCGTTTGCCCGGGAAATCTGTGGCGATGTCGGCGTGCTGCCATCAACCGGGATGTCGTTGTTCTGCCCTTTGGCTTGGGAATGCAACGTGGCCGCGGAATTGGACGAAGAGGGCAAATGATAAATTACCTGCGGCCTTGGGCGGCCCGCCGGTTTTTTCGTCGAACCATCAGGCGGCTCGGCAAGGACAGCGCCGGCGAGCGCGAAGCACGCCGCCCAACCAAGCCAAACCGATTTGCAGTGGAACCTGGGGTTTTTCATATGCCCGCGGCAGCGAAGCCGCGTGAAGGAAAATAGGGTACCTTAATCCTGAATCGGTCGAGACAGGAAAAACGCGTGCCTCACGGAAGAAAGAAAAGGCTTGTCACTCGGCAGTGCGCCTCAGCAGAATCGGTTTCCGCGCTCCCCTATTACCGGGTGCCTAACGAAGAGGAGACATCTATGAATAACAGAAATCCTGTCAAAAAAATCGGCGCGAGCCTGTTCGTCACGCTCGCTCTCATGATCCTGACCTACCTGTTGTTGCCGAACGGACGTTCCATCGGGGCTGCACCTCAATTGCAGCGCCCCGGTTCGAACACGAGGGCGCTCGCGGCATCAGCGCGCGCGGACCAGAAGCGCATGCGCATGACCCTGGGCCAATTGCCTCTCTCCTTCGAGATGAACCACGGACAGTTCGACCCCCAAGTCCGTTTCGCGTCCCGCGGCGCAGACCTCAAGGCGTTCCTGACTCAAAGCGAGGCAGTGTTCGTCTTGCGAAAACCGGGGTCGAATAACGCTTCCAATGCAAGCGCACCAAAACAGGCCGGGCCCTTAAACGCCGCGCAGGCCAAACAGGAAAGGGAAGCGCGCGCAGCCCAGCGCGCGGCCTCAAAAGCCGTGGTGCGAATGAGTCTGGTGGGCGCAAACGTCGCTCCCTCTGTCTCCGGGGTCGAGCCATTGCCCGGCAAGATCAATTATTTTCGCGGAAACGCAGAGAAGAAGTGGATCACCGGCGTCCCCACGTTCCGGAAAGTTTCGTTCGCGGCGGTCTATCCGGGAATCGACCTGGTCTATTACGGGAAAGGTTCGCAACTGGAGTACGATCTTGTCGTAGGGCCCGGCGCCGACCCGAGCCAGATCGCGTTCAACTTCGATGGCGCGGAGCGGCTTGAGGTGGATGCGGCAACCGGTGCGCTGATTGTGCACGCTGCTGGCGGCGCGCAGATGCGCCAGGCCAAGCCCTTGATTTATCAAGAACTGAACGGCAGCAGACGGGCCGTCTCCGGCGGTTTTACCACGCAGGGAAACCGCGCCGGATTTAGCGTCGGCGATTACGACCAGTCTCGTCCGCTCATCATCGATCCGGCCATCATCACCTACTCAACTTATCTCGCCGGGGAAAACAACGACCGTGTCCACGACATCGCGGCGGATGCGGACGGCAATGCTTATGCGGTCGGCTGGACGGAATCGGAAATCTTTCCAACGAAGAACGCTTATCAATCAGGACAGAATAACAACACCGACGAAGCGTTCGTTACCAAATTCAGTCCGGACGGGACGGAACTCATCTGGTCGACCTACCTCGGTGGTGGCCAGGACCAAATCGACATCAATTCTGAAACCATCGTCGCCGGCGATGATGGTGCCTATGGCGTGGCCCTCGATGCGGATCGTAATGTCTATGTCACCGGCTGGGCCTACTCGCCGGATTTCCCCACGCGAAACGCCATGCAACCCCATTTGGCTGATGCGTGCTGTGACTCCGACAGCTTCATCACCAAGCTGAACGCCGCCGGCGATCAGCTCGTTTTCTCGACTTTCTTCGGCGGTGCGGACGGAACCGACGTGGGCCGCGGGATTGCGGTCGACAAGAAGAACAATGTTTACGTGGTTGGCTACACCGATTCGTTCGCTTTTCCCACCACTCATCCTATCCAGGGAGAAATCGACGGCCGCACCCAGCACTTCCACAACTTCGAAAGTTTCGACGGTTACCTTGCGAAGATCGATGCCTCAGGCCAGTTCCGGGTTTACTCGACCTACATTGGCGGTCCCAACAACGACGTCGCCCTGGGGGTGGCGGTCGATGCTGACGGAGCGGCTTACGTGACGGGCGCGACTAATTCGACCGCTCCAGACCCGACCCCGACTCCCGATACTTCGCCGTCTCCGAGTCCAAGTCCGTCGCCGAGTCCAAGTCCATCTCCAAGTCCAAGTCCATCTCCGAGTCCGGGTCCAAGTACAAGTGTAACGGACATACCCGCGCCAAGTGCGACCCCAGCCATTCATTTCCCGATTACCGACAACGCTTTCCAGAAGAACCCGGGAGGGAATGGGAACACGACCGACGCATTCGTCACGAAAGTGGACCCAGCCGGCACTCAGTTCATCTATTCTACCTACCTGGGCGGAGTAGGAACAGACGTCGCCTGGGGTATCGCGCTAGGGACAGATCGGAGCGCCTATGTGGCTGGATATTCAAATTCGAGCAGCGCGTCGTTCAGCCCCGAACAGGCGTCCGGCCCAATTGACTTCCCGACGACGGCCAACGCGTTCCAGCAACAGAACAACGGCGGGTTCGACGCCTTCCTGGCGAGATTAAGACCGGATGGTTCCGATCTGATTTACTCGACCTTGATCGGCGGAGACCAAAACGAGGGAGACGGGGTTCCTGAATGCCTTAACTGCGTCGACAGGATCGACGGCGCGGCTGTCGCCGTGGACTTGTTGGGTAACGCCTACATCACGGGCTGGACGGAATCGACTTTTGTCGCGACACCAACGCCGAGTGCCACCGCCACTGCTACCGCAACCGCGACAATTGGGGACAGGCCGAATGCTCCCAACGGCGCGCCATCGCCCACCCCGGTTAATTTCCCGACCAAGGATGCGTTTCAGCCGGACCCTGGCAGCAGCCCCGGAAGTTCGCCGCCGCAATCGCGGGACGCGTTTGTCGCCATGTTCAACACGAACGCGAGCGGCGACGATTCGTTGGTTTACTCATCGTTCCTCGGCGGCAGCCACCAGGACGAGGGCCAGGCGATCGGCCTTGATGCCGGGGGAAATCCCGTTGTCGGCGGTTGGACCAGCTCGGATTGCCCATGCTGTTCCCAGAGACAAGAGCCCTGCGACGGACCCTCGCTCTCGATGGGACTTAATGACTTCCCCACTACGGCCGGCGCATTCCAGGAAGAGGCAAGCGGGAGTGACGACGGTTGGGTGGTCTCGTTCGCCGGCGGCTCGAATGTCATCGGACAAGGACAAGGCTTCACAATTTCGGGCATGGTTACCACCACGGATGGCGACCCGGTGGAAGGCGTGACCATGACACTGACCAAGCCGGACAACACAACCGCCATGACGATAACCGACGCGCAAGGCATTTATTCGTTCCCGGGACTCCCGCCCATTCCGGAGAGTCCGTACACCGTCACTCCTTCCGGCCTCGGCTATGTTTACACTCCGGCGAGCCAGGAGGTGGTGATCACTAATAAGAACGAGCGCGCCGATTTCGTCGCGAGTTTCCCAGAACCGGCGCCGACGCCAAGCGCGAGCCCTACAGCCACGGCCACGGCCACGGCCACGCCAACCTCCTCTCCGGCATCGCAGGCCATTAACCTCTCGACTCGCCTGAATGTCCTGACCGGCGACCAGATAGGCATCGGGGGCTTCATCATTACCGGCAGCGGACCCAAGCACGTGATCCTGCGCGCAATCGGCCCAGACCTGAAACGCTTCGGGATTCCGAATCCGCTTCCGGATCCGGTGCTTGAATTGCACGGCCCGGGCGCGTTCGCGACCATCACGAATAATAACTGGCGAGACACCCAGGAAACCCAAATCAAGGCCACCGGTCTCGCGCCGACCAACGATCTCGAATCGGCCATCGATATTGTCCTCGCGCCGGGCTCCTACACTGGAATCATTCGAGGCAACGGCGGTTCCACCGGCATCGGCTTGATCGAAGTCTATGATCTCGATCAAGCGTCGGCGTCGAAATTGTCGAACATCAGCACGCGCGGTTTCGTCGGCGGCACGCCGGGAGACAGCATCATTGCCGGGTTCATCCTCGGCAATTCGAACATGCCCGATCGAATTATCATTCGTGGTCTCGGACCGAGCCTCTCCGCCGTGGGCGTTCCCAACGTTCTGGCGAATCCGACGCTCGAGCTCCATAACGGAGACGGCGCGCTCCTCTACACCAACAACGATTGGCAGGACAATCCGAGTCAGGCTGCCGAAATAGCAGCGGCTGGTCTCGCACCGGGCAACAGCGCCGAGTCCGCCATCTCGGTGACGCTCCCGCCGGGACTTTACACCGCGATCCTCGCGGGACTCGGCAACACCACCGGTAACGGTCTGGTCGAAATCTACGATCGCGGCGCCGCGCCGTAGAAATCGATAATTTTTCCTGTAGCCGCTTCGTTATCCGAAGCGGCTATGGGATTGCTCCCCGCTAGACGATCTCGCAACTGCGCGATACGTTCGCGATGCAGTAGAACTTTTTCGCATGCCACAATTTTCTTATCGGGCGCGGAACGCGCAGGGCGGTCTGGTGGAAGGAGTGCTCGATTGCCGGGACCGCGCCGTGGCGATCCGGCAGATCGAGCAACTGCATTACACGCCGGTGCGCATCGAGCTAGTCGGCAGCGCGCCCGCGACCGAGAAAAGCGCGAAGAATGGCGCTCCGGCGCCGGTCACCAAGCCCACCATATCCGCAACGTCGCCCGCGCCGACGCAGAAGCTGAAAATTCCGCACACCCAGTTGCTGATTTTCACCGAACAACTCGGCCATCTCCTCAAGGCGGGCATGACGCTCGATGAAGGCTTGTCCATCCTGGAGAAGCGACTCAAACAACCGCGCGTGCAACAAATGACGCACGGCCTGCATCAGGCCCTCGTGGACGGCCGGAGTTTTTCCCAAGCCCTCCGAGATTTTCCCCGCGTCTTCCCGCCGATTTACGTGAACCTCGTCGCGGCCGGCGAAGCGAGCGGGGCGCTTCCCGATATTCTGGCGCGCCTGGTCGAGCACCTGATGCAGGCGAAAAATCTGCGCGACCGCGTCCAGCAGGCGCTGATCTATCCGGCCTTTCTGGCGCTCGCCGGCATCGGGCTCATTACGCTTTTCATTACTTTCATGGTGCCGCAATTAGTGGGCTTCATGTCGCAAAACGGCGGAGCCCTCCCGCTTCCAACCCAAATTCTTCTGGGCGTAAATCATCTCATCACCACCTACTGGTGGCTCGGTCTCGTCATCCTGGTCGGCCTCGTCATCGGCTTCCGCGCGTTTGTCCGCACGGATGAAGGCAGGATCAGTTGGGACCGTTTCCGGCTCCTGATCCCTGGTTACGGCCGCGTGATGCGGCACCGCTACTACGCGCAATTTTCGCGCACGCTCGGCACTCTCATGGAAAACGGAGTCCCGCTGCTGCGCGCGATCGATCTCGTGGCGGAGATCGCCGGCAACCGCTACCTCGAAGTCAAGATGGTTGAGGTGCGCCGTGCCGTGATCGATGGCGCTACCCTCTCCACCGCGCTGACGGCGCAGAAGCTCTTTCCCGATTTGCTTACCGACATGATGGCGGTGGGCGAACAGACCGGCCATTTCTCCCAAACGATGCAAACCATTGCCGACGTTTATGAGCGAGAGCTGGACCGGACGGTCCAAACGATTTCGGCTTTGATCCCGCCGGTTATTATCGTCCTGATCGCGATCGTGGTCGGCTTCGTGGTTTACAGCATTCTCTCGGCCGTGTTTGAAATGACGCATAGTTTGCAGGTTCGACCGACTTGAGGTAGTCTCGGGCCGCAAATGTTTTCACGGGTCGCCGCGCTTTTCCTCCTGGTCTTTGCGGTTTCGTCGACACGCGGCCAGGAAGTTTTCAGCGAGGCTCTTTCCGCGAGCCCGTCGAAGACCGCGGCCAGGAAAATCGACAGCGCGTGGATCGATCTCCGCCAGATTCCGGCCGCGAACTCGAAACCGCAGGTGAGTCCCGAATGGGTCGAAGCGATCTCGATCGTTTCCGGAGAAAAAACCGCGGGCATTCCGCAGAAGACGATCTTTCGAATTCGCCTCGCCCGTCCAAACACGGAAGCGCAGGTCCTCTTCTTCCGGCTCTTTTTTGATGACAATGCCGAGCAGAAACCGCAGCTGATCGCGTGGGACGAATCCGGCACGGTCGTGATGCAATCCGGTCCGCTCGGCGCCGGCATCGGACTTCCCACTTCTGAAAGTGTGATGATTCCTATGGTCGGCGCATCCACCGTCGACATCGAAGTTCCGGGCGACGGGAAAACGGTGCGCGGCGCGTATCTCGATTGGATGGCGAGCGCAGAGGTGCTACATCCCGTCAGCGCGGAGCATCGCGACTTGATCCCCGAACCATTCGCGGCCATGGCGCCGCTTCACGCGGCCGCGCAGGACAGCGAGCGCTTCGGGACGGTGACCGCTTCGCTGGCGGACGAGACGATCCGCATCGGCGCGAGCATGTCGCAAGGCGCCGCGTTCCAGTTCGGCCTCGAATCGCAACCGCTCCTGGCACTGGTAACCTTCGAGGTGGCCAGCCCGAACATCGCCGCGCCACCGGAGATTTTCGTGAACGGCGAAAGTCTCGGCCCCGTCACCATTACGCTTCCCGATCTGGCCGATCCGGCTTATCGCGGACAAACCGCGTCGCTCCTCCGCGGGATGCGATTCCAATACACTGGCTGGCTGCGCGCACAGAAACTGATTCCAGCCGCCAATTTGAAAGCGGGCACGAACGATCTCGTGATTATCGGCGGCGCCGGCACCCCGGCCTCGGCGATTCGCGCCACGCAGATTCAATTGAAGTATCTGTGGGATAAAACAGATTACCAACTGCAGACGGACCGTTAAACGAGAATGAAAAAACGAGAGAGCGCTTTCACCCTTTTGGAAATCATGCTGGTCATCAGCATCATCGTCGTCCTGCTCGGCGTGGCCGTCAGCAAACTGGGCAACACGACTGGCGTGGCGAAAGGCGTCGCGGTCAAAGCCGACGTTCAGTCGATCGGAACGCAAATCAAGCTCTACGAAAGCCTGAACGGTTTCGCGCCAACCACCGAGCAAGGTCTCCAGGCCCTGGTCACGCAACCTTCAAGCGACCCGCGACCCGCCCACTGGTACCAGCTCTTCAAGGAGATTCCCAAAGATCCGTGGGGGAGCAATTACATCTACCTTTGCCCGGGCCGGAAAAATCCCACCGGTTACGATCTCTATTCAGCCGGTCCAGATCGCAAGGCCGATACGGCCGACGACGACTGGGGTCAGTAGGCGGAAAGGTGATCGGTGAATCGTGATACGTGAATGGAGTTCCATTCACCAGTCACTATTCACAATCCGAAACCCGGCCTAACGACTCCTACAATTCCACTTCCGGTGTCGGCGCCGCTGTCGGCGCCTGGTATGGCGTCACCCCTGCCGACGGATTTTTCGGAATGACGCCGCGGACGCGAGGCGGCGGTGTCGGTAATTGCGGGATGGGCGCCGGCCGCTGCTGCTGAATCACATTGGGCTGCTGCGGCGCGATCGCGTTCGGCTGCGGCACGATCTGCTGGGCCTGCATCTGTTGCTGCTGCATCTGCTGCTGTGGTGGCATCTGGCCCGCAGCGGCCGTCGTCTTCAGAAGCGCCTCGTTGAAGGCCAGCGTCGCCGTTTGTCCATCTTTCGAAATAGTGACTTTGGTCGCGCCCATTTTTTCCGACCACTCGATGTTGGTAATCGCGTAACCGTCCTCGGGCTTGGTCGTCGTCAGGTATTTCTTGAAAGTCTTGTCCGCGCTCGAAGCGATCGTGACAAAATCGCCGTCCTTGGAATGGGCGGCGTTCGCGACGTAAAGGTCCTTCGCAAAATTTGGGGTCGCGGCCGGCGCGGCAACCGCGGTGGCCACAGCGAAGGGAGAGCGATCCATCATCCCCTGGTAACGCGCGAAGGTATATGCCTTCGGCACATCGTCGGCGAGGAGCATTTGCAGGGAGACACTGGCGAGGAGAGCAACGGCGAGGTTCTTGGTTTTCATCTGTGGAACCAGTTTCAGTTTCGACAATAAGGGAGCGCGTCTTGTTCGAACATCGTTATTTTCCCGCGGGCGCAAACCAGCGCGCAAGTTTCATCTTGCCGCGCATCGCCGTGGGATCCGCTGGGTCGATGTTCAGCGTGATGCTTTCGAAGACGACGAACGATTCCGGCTGTTGAACATCGTAAAGAAACTTAACGAGGGGCGGCCACGGGCTCTTCACTTCGTAGGAAGCGAAAACCGCCTGGCGCTCCGGGGTGGCATCGCTCGTCCCGATCGCCGGGTTTTCGATCACCACGTTATGTTTGCCGGCGACCTGTTTGATCTGGTCCAGCAGCGTCGAAGCTTCGCCTGGACCTTTCAAAGTGGGCTGGTGTTCCTTGAGCCATTGGGCGCGCGTCTCCCAAAGAGCGCGCTCCCGGATGAAGACTTCCTGCACCTTGCGGGTATCGCGCCGCGCCGCGAGATCAGTCCGAGCCTGGTCAAGCGATTCCATTAATTTGCTCCAGACGAACCAGTTCAGGAGCAGAAAAACCACGGCGGCCACGGCGGCGCTGAGGATACGCTCGCGTTGACTCAGCCGTTGATACCAGGCGGCGATATTCATCTCGGTTTTCCCTCAAGGCGGAATTGCGCGTGGTCATTCGGCAACAATTTCGGAGCGCCCAATTCGAACTGGAACGTTTGCAGCTCGGGATTTTTTTTCACCTTGTCGGCGAACTGGTAGGCGAGCGCGGCGGAATTGGCTTCGCCGTCCACCGAGATTTGCCGGGCTGATTGATTGAAGGTCGTGATGCGAACGTCGGCCGACGGCAGGCTATCGAACAAATGGAGGAGGACTTCAATCGGGTAATAATGCGGGTCGATCGCCGGGGCCAGCGCCTTCCACTTCGCTTCCGTCGCCCGGACAAAGTCCGTTTTGGGTGCGTCGGTGGAGATTTTCTTGTCGAGCCGCCGAATCTGAAAACGAAGGATGAGGAGATAGGCGAAAAAGAGCAACAGGAGTGCGGCATAAGCGGCGGCGCCGATCACCAGGCGCTTCTTCCATTGTTTCAGCCTAACGAGTTGAGCGCGGCGCGCGCGCCAGCTTTCCGGAAGCAGATTGAGGCGCGTTTCCGCCGGCGGCACCTCCACGGCGATCAGCTCGGCGTTGGTGGCGAAGATTCCTTCCACGGTGTCGCGAAATTCGTAAAGATTTTCGGCGAGCAAAACGCGCGGGGCGGAAGTGTTGATTCCCTGGAGCTCGGCGCTCAAGGTCAATTGGGGAAGGTCTCGCTGGAGTTGGAGCGCGTCCGCGCCGTCGAGGCTGTGGGTGAAACTGATTTTTCCTTCCTCGGCGATCGCGCACACGATCGCTTCGTTCTCCCGATAAATGAAAAGGGAGGTGCCTTCCGGGCTATGCGTCGCCGCGCGTTGTCCGGCATAAATCGTCACCTGGCTCGGGATCAATCCTCGCGCGAGGAGCGGCGCCGCCAGCTCGTTCAACTTCTCGTTGTTGACGGCCACGGCCGAAATGACGCTTCCTTCCTCCGTCTGCGAGATCAGTTCGGAATCGGTCGTCATTTCCTCGGGCGAATACGGCATCGCCTTCTCAATTTGAATGCGCACCATCTCGCCGAACTCCCCCGCGTCGGTCGTGGGCAGGCGCATGCGTTGCGCAAGCACTAGATCAAGCGGCAATGCCAGGACGATGTCGTCCTCCGGCTGGAGCACATCGGCCGCTTCCTCGATGCTCGCCAAGGCCCGCACTTCCCAGGCGCCGCTGTGTTCGGCGAAGCGCACCAGGTCCCAGCCGACGGCGGAAGGGATTACGTAAACACGTTTCGTCGCCGGCTCGATACTAGTACTCCTTCCACGTCCCCGGAATTAACCGGATCCCGCCGCCTTGTTTGTAGATCACCACTCGCACCGTTCGGGCCATGGATCCCGATTTGCCGGTACTCACTATTCGCACGACCTGACTTTCAAACGTGATCAAAGCGGCTAGCTGATTAAACTGATCCGCGCGAAAGCCAAGCGCAATCCGCACCTCCTCGGCATTTGTAAACTTCAAGTCGTCCTCAGTCCCTTCGATGTCGTCCGGTCCGCGGCGCATCTGGAGAAAGCGATCCGCCATCATCTCCGTGAATCCCGGCAGCGCCAGGAGCACCTCGCGCGACGCCCAGTTGATGTCGATCCTGGCATCGGTGCTGTTCAAGGTGAAATCACCGTCCCAGTTCGGTCGCGAGGTGAACTCCTCCCACCCTTTCACTCGTTTCAACTCTTCCAGAGTCTTAAGCGGACCATTCGTGGGTTTGTAACCGGGTTCGTCTTCCGCTCCGTTAACGCGCACGAGATTGTCCGGGTCCACCCAGTCGAGCAGACAATCGATCATCCGGTCGCGCTCGTTGAGATCGACGCCTTTTACTTCCAAATATTTGCGCAGCAGTTCGAGGTACACCGGATTCTCGCCCGCGAGCAGGAATTTCAAGTTCAACCTGCCGCCTTCCCCGGTGATTCGTGCTTCAAAGCTTTGGTTCGGTGGAAACGATCCTCGCAGCGCGGTTGAACCCGCTTTCACCGACGGATGCATGGCGACCTCAACTCCCGAACACGCCATTGCTTCCGCCTCGAGCAACCGATTCGCGCTGCCCGAAATGGTCAGACGCGTGTTGATGTCGAGGGCCCAGGAAATCACCATCGCGCTCAACAAAAAAAGTGCCCATAGCGCCAGCATGATGGCGGCCGCGCGGGCCCGGCTTCTTCTCGTTAGGTTAGGTGCAATCATTAAAGCGGAGTCCGGCCCAGGGCGACAATCGCCTGCCAATCGGGCTGGTTAGGACGCTGGATGATCATCTCAATCAGACGGGGCAGAGTTCCGGTATCGGTCCAGCGTTCGACCCAGGCATTGAGTCGCGTGTCGAAATAACGAATCCGCAAACCGGTCACGTCATCCATGAGAGGCACCCAGGTTTCTTTCTCATCAGCGCCTTCCGCCTCGTCCCGCGGTTTGCGATAACAGCCGAGCTGGAAGCGATCGCTGCCTTCTTTCATCGGCCGCAGACGCATCCGCACCGTGAACTCGCCGCCCGCATAGCGCGTGAACAAACCCGGCCCGGCGCTGCACGACCAGATGATTTCATCCCGGGGCCGGTCGTTGAATTTATATGTGTCTCCGGCGAGCGCGCCCACACCGGTCGGCAGGTCCTGCCATTGCGCGGTCAAAAGTTCCAGGAGCCCAGCATAACGCGCCTCTTCCATGCTTTGTGTCGCTGAAATTCGAAGCACCGCGATGTTGGCCTGGACGAAACGAAAGATCGCCATCGACATCAACCCCAGGATGGCCGCGGCCAGGATGATTTCGAGCAATGTGAAGCCGCCCCGGCGTGCGCGTTTATCCTGGCCGGTAAACATAGAATTGTATCTTGCGCGATTGGGCCGCGCCGCCGCGTTTCCATTCCGCGGACAACGTAACCAGGTTAATCCCGTTTACTTCGGTATTGGCCTCGACTTTTATCGGTGAGGGAATGGACTTTTGCACCAAAAGGATATCGCCGTAACCGGTCGCCACTTTCGTTTCCTTCTTCGCGTCCGGAAACCCGGGCGTGGCCTGTAGTTCCGCCATCCGATTGGCCAGGATCTGGCGGACCCGGTCTTCTTCGGCGTTGATCCCACTCGCGTTCAGGCAGTTTTGCACGGACCGCCCGAGCGCGATTACGCCGACGGAAAAAATCGCCAGGCCGATGAGGACCTCATAAAGCGCGAACGCGGCGCGCGCGCGTTTACTTCGCCACATAAGCTACCATTTCAGCGCGGGCTGTGAGCGCGGAGTAAGTCGCCGTCCAGCTCCCATCTTTCCCGCGATAGTTTACCACCGCCGGCTCGCAATTTCCCGACGGCCAAAAAATCCATTCCGGCGGCGCTTCCACGAGTGCTGCCGGAAAGGAGACTTTGAACGACTCGTTTTTTTCCAGCTTCATTTTTACAACCGGGTCCCCACCTTCGCCTTTCGCCAATCCTTCCGGCCGCAGTCCGACCTTGCCATCGTGCCAAATGATCAAATAAGGCCGCCGCTCCGAGACACTGCGCTCGTGCGCTTCCCGGACGATCGCGTTGAACCCATCGAGCGACTTGCGCAAACGCCGGTCGGCCAGAACCCCATTCATGCTCGGGACCGCCAGCATCATGAGCACAACCATGATCACGACCGCGATCGCCAGCTCGACCAGAGTAAAACCAGCCTTTCGATGAATCCGCCTTCGCATGAAAAAAGTTACGTGCTCAGCGGCAAATCACAAGGTAAGCGCGGGGACCGCGCTTCTCTTGCTCCTGATCCTGATCCTGATCATGATCATGATCTTTCCGAATGCGGCGCTGCCGGAAGGATCATGAGTAAGATCAGGATCACGAGCAGGAGTGGAAGCGCAAGGCTCCGCTAAAAAAAGGCAATCGACCGGCAGCAGCGCCGCTCTTGCTATGTTAGCTTCCCTTTGTGAACGCGGTGCCGCGACGCCATTCCACTATCCTCGCTCTGATCCTTTCGGTCGCCGCGGCGGCTGTCGCGGCGATCCTCATTTGGCAGGGCCTGACCGAGCACGGCGCACCGGATCCGATGCGGCCCAACACCAGTCCCACGGTCGCGTTCCTCGATATCGGCGTCCTCGTTTTCCGCGAAGGCCTCGAATGCATCCTAGTCCTGGCCGCCATCACCGCGAGCATGGTCGGCGCGAAACAGACGCATCGCCGGCCCGTCGCCCTCGGCGCGGGAGTAGCGTTCGGCGCAACCCTCGTCACCTGGCTCATCGCGGTCGGCATCGTCGGTTCGCTCTCGGATAACGTGCCAGCACTCGATCTCCAGGCGGCGACCGGATTGCTCGCCGTCATCGTGTTGCTCGTGATCATGAACTGGTTTTTCCACAAGATTTACTGGGGCGGCTGGATTCGTGCGCACAATCGCCGGCGCAAATCTCTGCTCACCAGGAGCCCGGCGAAGAAGAACGGCCACTCGCGTTTGTGGTGGGGGTTGGTCCTGCTCGGCTTCACTTCGCTTTATCGCGAAGGCTTTGAAGTGGTGCTGTTCCTCCAGAGCTACAATTTGCGCCTCGGCGGCAGCGTGGTCTTCAAAGGCGCGCTCCTCGGTCTCGTGCTCTCGGGCATGGTGGCGCTGCTCACGTTCGTGCTGCAACAGCGGCTGCCGTATCGGAAAATGCTCATCACCACCGGCGTTCTTCTGGGTGTGGTCTTGCTCGTCATGGTGGGCGAGCAAGCGCAGGAAATGCAGCTGGCCCACTGGATTTCGCACACGGAAATTCCCTGGCTGGCGAATGCGTTGCCGGCCTGGCTGGGAATGTGGTTCGCCGTTTTCCCCACTTACGAAACGCTGATCGCGCAAGGGCTGGCCGCCATTCTTGTCATCGGGTCCTATTTCGCCGCGCGACGAATGGGAGCGACAACGCTCAACCCTGAGATCGTCCCCGAGCCCGATGCCACGATTGTCCGGCGACTCGAAACGGTTCCCTGATCTGTCTGGGATTGTCACCGCGTGCCTGTCCTCAGGCAAAATATCAAGCCCAGCCAGCCTGAGCCCGAAACAGCACTCGGCGGTGCCGAAATATCTGTTCGCGGCGCGTTCGCTCTAGTTGTTGTTTCGCCCGGGTATCGGGCTCCCGCCCCAAGGGCACGATCCTAGCTTTCCCTTTGGCCACGCATGGATCGCCAGACTCTCGATGCTTTGTTGACGGGTATGCTCGAAAGCGCCGAGGGCGTCTCCGACTTGCTTTTTATCTCGGGGAAACCGCCGCTTGTCGAGGTCCACGGCCGTTTGAACAACTTCCCGATCGACACTCCCGAATCGGCCCTAACGCCGGCGCTTATCGAACAACTCGCCGGCCAGATCATGAATGGAAGCGAGCGGCTGCGCCTGGAATTTTCCACCAGCGGCTCGTGCGATTGTAGTTACGCGATCGAGAACCTGGCGCGGTTTCGCGTCAACATCTTCAAACAGAACGGCCGTCATGCGATCGTGATGCGCAAGCTTCAATCGCAAATCCCCAGCCTCGATCTGCTCGGCCTTCCGCCTATTTTCCGCGAGATCGTCAAGGAAAAGGACGGCATTATTCTTCTCACTGGCGGCACTGGGACGGGCAAGACGACCACGCTCGCCGCCATGTTGAACGAGCTGAACGAGACCCAGGAAATCCACATCGTTACACTCGAAGATCCGATCGAATTTTTTCACACCCATCGGAAGGCGGCCATCAGCCAGCGCGAGCTCGGGAAAGATTTTCCCAACTTCGTCGACGGTTTACGCGCGGCCCTGCGCCAGGCGCCGAAAGCGATCCTGGTGGGTGAGATTCGCGATCGCGAGACACTCGAGATCGCCATGACCGCGTCGGAGACCGGCCACATTGTTTTCAGCACCCTGCACACGATCAACGCCGGCCAGACGATCAACCGCATCCTCGGCATGTTCTCGCGCGAGGAAGAACAGCAGGTCCGCCAGCGTCTCGCCGCGACGTTGCGTTACGTCGTAAGCCAGCGGCTCGTGAACAAGATCGATGGCGGCCGGCTGCTCGTCACTGAAATCATGGGCAGCAGCCTGCGGACGCGGGAAACAATAGTTTACGGCGAATCGGAGAACAAAACGTTCCACGAAATCATCGAGGCCGGCTCGAGCCTGGGCTGGCAGACTTTCGATCAATCGATCATCGAAGCTTACAAGGCCGGGCTTATAACGGAGGAAACCGCCCTGGTTTCGTGCACGAACAAGGGAAGAGTCCGCCGCGAACTGGACGTCCTCCAGAAGCAACGCGGCGCCCGACAGGAGCAGGCGCCATCCGGTCTGAAACTTTCCATCCCGGAGCCGATCCGAATTATCCACGAAGACGCGGCCCCTGCCGCTACTCCGGGCCCGCCCGGGAAGCGCTGACACATTCTGTTTGAGCGCAGGCGTCCCCTCGCTCAATCTACGGAATGTCGCTTCGAATCGCTTCGCGCTTCTTCTTCCTTTTCCTCTGCGGTCTCAATTCAGTTCGAGGCGCCGACCCTTCACCCACGCCGGCTGCGGGAATCGATGAAAAACTTTTTCGCGGGATGCAATGGCGCCAGGTCGGCCCGTTCCGCGGCGGCCGCGCGCTCGCCGTCGAAGGCGTTCCGAACGAACCCGGCGTCTATTACTTCGGCGGGGTGGGCGGCGGCATTTGGAAAACGACGGATGGCGGCGCGAACTGGGCGCCGCTCTTTGATAAGGAAACTATCTCGTCCATCGGCGCGATTGCGGTGGCGCCCTCGGATCACAACGTGGTTTACGCCGGCAGCGGCGAGGCGGCGGTGCGCGGAAATATTTCCTACGGCACCGGCGTTTATCGATCGGTCGACGCCGGAAAGACCTGGAAGAACATCGGGCTAAAAGATACGCGGCACATCGGAGCGCTGATCGTCGATCCGAAAAATGCCGATATTGTTCTGGTCGCCGCGCTCGGTCACGTCTTTGGCCCGAACCAGGAGCGCGGAATCTTCCGCACCACCGACGGCGGGAAGACGTGGGCCAAGGTTCTGAGCAAGGACCAGGACACGGGCGGCATCGACGTCGTGTTCGATCCGCAAAACTCGAACGTTGTCTTCGCGGCGCTTTGGCAGGCGCGCCGGCAGCCGTGGAATTTTTCCAGCGGCGGGCCGGGAAGCGGTTTGTACCGCTCGGAAGATGCTGGCGTAACGTGGAAACGTCTCGAAGGAAATGGTCTGCCGGACGGAATTCTCGGCCGCATCGGCGTGAGTGTTTCGGGCGCGGATTCGAATCGTGTTTACGCCATGATCGAGGCGAAAGAAGGCGGGCTCTTTCGCTCCGAGGACGGCGGAACGAAATGGACGCGCGTGAATGAAGATGGCCGATTCCGCCAGCGCGCCTGGTACTTCAGCAAAGTTTACGCAGACCCGAAAGCCGCAGACACGGTTTACGTTTTGAATACGGGGCTGTTCCGCTCGGTCGATGGCGGGAAATCGTTCACGCTCCTGCCGGCCCGGCATGGCGATCATCACGGCCTCTGGATCGACCCGCAAAATCCGCAGCGACTGGCGAACGCGAATGACGGCGGCGCCGCGGTCTCGATGGACGGCGGCAAGACTTGGACGACGCAGCTGAACCAGCCGACCGCGCAGTTCTATCATGTCGCGGTCGACAACGCGTTCCCGTATCACATCTACGGCGCGCAACAGGACAGTTCGAATGTTGGCATCGCCAGCCGCGGCGAATCCGGTGTGATCACGGTGCAGGATTGGTTCGTGGCGGGCGGCGGCGAATGCGGCTTCGTCATTCCCGATCCGCGGGATTGGCACATCATTTATTCCAACAACGAGGGTTACCTCACCTATTACGACAAGAACAAAGAACACGCGCACGATGCCAGCGTGGCCCCGCTGGATAATTCCGGCCACGGCGCAGTCGACCTGACGCATCGTTTCCAATGGATCTCGCCGCTCCTGCTTTCACCGCACAATCCCGACGTAATCTACACCGCCGGGGAAAGCGTTTTCAAATCAACCGACCAGGGGAAAACGTGGAAGCAGATCAGCGAAGACCTGACCCGGAACGACAAGACCAAGCAACAGCCAAGCGGCGGTCCCCTCACCCTCGACATCACTTCGGTCGAATATTACGACACTGTTTTCGCGCTGGCCGAATCGCCCAAAAAACAGGGAATGCTCTGGGCCGGCACGGACGATGGGCTCGTTCACCTAACGACTGATGAAGGTCAGCATTGGACGAACGTTTCGCCGAAGGCGGTGCCGGAATGGAGCACGGTGAGCCTCATCGATCCGTCGCCGCACGACGCCGCCGTTGCCTACGTGGTGTTCGATCGACACAAACTCGACGACTTCAAGCCCTACATTTTCAAGACCGGCAATTCGGGAAAGAGCTGGACGGCGATCACGACCGGAATTCCGGAAGGCGCCTACGTGCACGCGGTCCGCGAAGATCCGAAGAAACATGGGTTGCTTTACGCCGGAACAGAGACCGGCATGTATGTCTCGTTCGACGACGGCGCGCACTGGCAACCGATGCAGTTAAACCTGCCGGTCACGCCGATTCACGATCTCGTGGTGAAAGACAACGATCTCGTGGTCGCGACGCATGGCCGCTCGTTCTGGGTGCTCGATGACATCACGCCTTTGCGTCAAGTCACAGCGCAATCGGCGCAAACGGACGCGCTGCTTTACCAGCCACAGACGGCGTTGCGCCTGCATTACCCGACCGAGGTCGATAAGCGCCAGGCTGCCGGCGACAACCCGCCCCCGGGCGCGATCATCGATTATTATTTGAAAGTCGCGGCGAAGGATGAGGTGACGCTCGACATTCTCGACGCGCAGGGAAAAATCGTCCGGCATCTCTCGAGCAAAGACAAAAAGAAAAACGATCAACCGCCGGAGTGGCCCGACCAGGTCGAAACGCCGCGCACCATTCCGGCGACGGACGGCATGAACCGTTTCGCGTGGGATCTCCATTACGATGATCCGATTGAAACGCCGGGCGCTTTTTATTATGGCGAAGGCCCGCGCGGTCCGCTCGCTGCGCCGGGTGAATATCAGGTAAAGCTAACCGTGGCCGGGAAAATCCAGACGGCGCCGCTTCATCTCGTGATCGATCCGCGAATCAAAGACGCGGAGCCGGCGATTTCCAAACAGTTCGAGCTTTCGTCGAAGGTCGCGAACCGGATCGGCGAACTGCACCAGGCAATCAACGAGATCCGAAATGTGAAGACGCAAATCCAGGGATTGCGCAAACGTTTCGGTGATGATGAGCGCCTGAAGACTGCGCTCGCCGCCGCGGATGATCTGTTAAAGAAAATGGCGACGGTCGAGGAGCAGTTGATCCAGGTGAACATGAAAGGTTCGGAGGGCAACCTCGCGTTTCCGAACATGCTGAACGAAGCGTTCTACTCGTTTAGCCGCACGATTGAATACGCCGACTACGGCCCGACCCAGCCGCAATACGAACTGTTCAAGTCGCTCGAAACGCGGCTCGACGAGCAATTGAAAAAGTGGAACCAGCTGAAGACCGAGGAAGTGCCGAAGATCGCCGCGCTGATCCGGCAGGTCGAGCTGCCTGCGATCTCCGTAGAGAAACCGTAACTATGTTTTGTCGACGCTGTATTTCCCGGGACCGACGAAGAGAATCCCGAGGAGAACAAAACACATTTCGATGGACGGCAACGCGGTGCGGAAGCCGCTCCCGTGTTTCACGCCGATAGCATGAGCGATGGCCAGAACGAGAAGGACCAGAACGCCGGGCCGAAAGAACAAGCCGAGAGTGACGAGCACGCCGCCGATGCAGCCGAGGAGCGCGCCAATAAAACCCCACACCTGGAAATGCGAATGAATCCCGAAGTTCCTTGCGCCCGCGCCGAAATGCGCCCAGCCCGACGGTCCGCTCATTAACGCCGGAGCCGTGTAGAGAATGAACAGGATGCCGAGACTCACCCGAAGCAGGAGCAGGCCGAAATCAGCGTATTTCGCGAGAAATTGCATTCGCATGGGCGGATGATGAAACGATCGATGCGACAACGCAAACCAAAGCCGGAAGGGCTGCCGAGCTTCAATTCCTTCCAACCGAAATCATGAATAAAGCCGTCCTACTCGCCGCGGGGCGCGGAACGCGGATGCGCGATCTCACCGAGGCACTGCCCAAACCGATGCTCGACGTGCGCGGCAAGCCCGTCCTGCAGCACATCGTGGAAGGCTTGCGCGACGCTGGCCTAACGAATCTCCTGATTATCGTGGGCTGGCGGGCGGACGTGGTGAAAGAATTTTTTGGCGACGGTTCAAAGCTCGGCCTCCGCATTCAATACGAGACCCAAACGGTTCAGGACGGAACCGGCAAAGTGGTCGCGCTCTCGCGCACCTTTGTTGGCGACGATCCGTTTTTGCTCAGCTACGGCGATATTCTCGTCGCACCCGAGAATTACCAGCGCCTCTGCGCGGCGCTAGACGATGCGGAAGCCGTCCTGACCGTGAAGCGGAGCGACGACGTCAGCCAGGGCGGCGCTGTCTTCGTAAACGAGAAGTTCGAGCTGACCGATCTCCGGGAAAAACCAAAGCCGGGCGAGCCGACAAGCCCATGGTACAACGCCGGCATCTACGCGTTTCGGCCGAGCATCTTCGATTTCATTGCGACGCTTCGGCCTTCGCCGCGCGGCGAGTACGAATTGACCGACGCCGTTCGCGATCTCGCCTTGGCCGGGAAAAAAGTTCAGGCGCTCGAGATTGCCGGCGATTGGGCCGACGTCCGCGATCCGGAAATCCTCGCCCAGCTCAACCGATAGATTCCGGGGATTCGTCCGAACCCTCGGGCCGGTTTTGTTCGCCGATTTCCTCTTCAATCTCGCGCTGCCAGGCCTTCGAGACCCAGGGCCGCACCAAGCCGTAGAGCAGATAAGCCAGGAAGAGAACCGCCGGCATCCATTCGTAGTTCAGCACGGTGAAAAGAAGGACGACCGCGATCACGAGGAAGCGGGAAAGGGAACGCGTCGTCCGCCAGGTAACAGCTTTGAAACTGGGATAGCGCAGCCGGCTGAACATCATGATCGAAAGAAAAACCATTAACGGCGGCAGGACCCACTTGAATTCGCCGATCTCGTGGTCGCGTTCCCCGAACCACCAGAGCATGAACAGCGTAATCGAAGCGATCAGCCCCGCGGCGGCGGTAATCGGAAAGCCAAGAAACTCCTTATTGTTTGAGGGAACGCCTTCGGCCGCCGCGGTATTGAAACGGGCCAGTCTAAGCGCGCCACAGAGCAGGTAAATAAATGCGACGACCCAGCCGACGCGCGGAAACGCCAGCAGCACGATCCGATAGACCATCAAGGCTGGCGCCAGCCCGAACGAAATGACATCCGCGAGCGAATCGAACTCGCGGCCGAATGCGCTGTCGTGACCACCGAGGCGCGCGAGTCGCCCGTCCAACACGTCGAAAATGCAGGCACCGAGAATGAACCAGACCGCAAGGTGGAAAAGCTTGGCCGCGGCGTCGGGATCGGAAACTTGGAGGAGCGCGCCTTGGACGATCTGGAGCGTGGCCGCGAACCCGCAAAAGAGGTTCCCCGCCGTCATCAGGTTCGGCAGCAAATAAATCTTGGGGTTCGGCGTGCTCATCTTTCAGCGAAGCCGAGCGATCACGCTGGTCCCACCCGTGACGCGGTCGCCCACCTTCACCAACACCTCGGCATCGAGCGGTAAGTATACTTCCGTTCGCGACCCGAAGCGAATCATCCCGAAGTGTTCGCCCTTCTTCAATTCGTCGCCTACGCTCGACCAGCCAACGATCCGGCGCGCGATCATCCCAGTGAGCTGGCGGACGACAAAAGTCCCGCGGGCATTTTGGAACGCCCAGGTCATCGCGCGGTTCTTGGTCGTGCAATCCGCGTGACGCGCGTCGAGGCAAAGGCCGGCGTGCGCTTTTTTGTAGATTATCTTGCCATCAACCGGCGCGCGATTGGTGTGCACGTCGAACACAGAAAGAAATATTCCCACCCGCTTTTGGCGCGCGTGGACCACTTCGGGTTCGTCGATCTCGATGATGTCCGCGACCGTTCCGTCGGCTGCGGCCACAACCGCATTGGGATCAGCGGGCGCGACCCGTGCCGGATCGCGGAAGAACCAAAAGACGTAAATCGTCAGAAGGAGAACTAGCAGGAGAAGCCACGGGAAAATCCACGCGCTCGCGATCGCGAGAAGGGCGAGAGCCGCGAAGATCCACCGCGCTTCGTAGAGAGTTTGAGATCGCATGAAAGGGCATTTTCGGGGGCAGCTCACCTCTGGTCAAGCACGCCCGGCAATATCCCAAATGTGGTCCCGGAGCTGGAGGCGCCGCGACCACCAGATAGTGTGCTCGGGCCGGGCCCGGCCCCCAATTTATTGTGCAAAATAAGGGCGCTAAACGATAAACTATCGGTTGTTGAAAGGGCGCTTTTCGCCTATCTTTTCCGACGTATATGCCAGCCTCTGCTTTAAGTGTTATGGACGACGAAAACTCGGACAATCAGAAACGCCAAACCGAGGCGACCGGAATCAGTCAGGGGCAAAAGTACGACGCCGCCCAGATCGATAAATTAGAGGGGCTCGAGGCGGTCCGGAAACGGCCGGGCATGTATATCGGCGACCCGGATGAGCGCGGGTTGCACCACATGGTTTTCGAGGTGCTCGACAACTCGATCGATGAACATCTCGCCGGTTATTGCACGAAAATCGACGTCACGATCCACGTCGATGGGTCTGTCTCGGTGAAGGACAACGGGCGCGGCATTCCGGTCGACATGCATCCGAAATGGAAGATGCCGGCCGTCGAGCTGGTGCTGACGAACCTGCATGCCGGCGGGAAATTCGGACAGGGCGCTTACAAATATTCCGGCGGATTGCACGGGGTCGGCGCGAAATGCGTCAACGCGCTTTCCGATTGGTTCAAAGTCGAGGTCTATCGCGAGGGCAAGGTGCATCACATGGCTTTCGAGCGCGGCAAGACCACGCAGAAACTCGAAGTGATCGGGGAGCTGAAGAACAAAAAACAAACGGGAACGCTGATCACGTTTTTCCCGGATCCGACGATTTTCACGATCACGACCGAATTTAGATTCGAGAGGCTGGCCAGCCGTTTGCGAGAGTTAGCGTTCCTGAACCCAGGACTGGAGATCTTCCTGGTCGATGAACGCAGCGAGACGGGGAAGAAGGAAGCGTTTATTTACAAGCGCGGGATCGAGGAATTCGTGCGCGAGTTGGGCGAAAACAAACAGGTCATTCATCCCAAGCCGGTCGTTCTTTCCCGCCAGCGTGACGAGGTGTTTATCGATGTCGTCCTGCAATACAACGATAGCTACAACGACCAGATCCTTTGCTTCGCGAATTCGATTCCGAATCCGGACGGCGGCACGCATCTAACCGGTTTTCGCAGCGCGCTCACCAAGGCCGTTAACCAATACGCGAAGACCAACGGCCTGACGAAAGATAAGGATCCGGCAATCTCCGGCGACGATGTCCGCGAGGGTCTCACCTGCGTCCTCAGCATTAAGTTGCCGAATCCGCGCTTCGAATCGCAGACCAAAGTGAAGCTCGTGAACACCGAGATCGACGGCATCGTGAACTCGGTTGTTTACGAAGGGTTGATGACTTTTTTCGACCAGAACCCGCCGGTAGCGAAACGGATTTTCGACAAGGTGCTAACCGCCGCGCGGGCTCGGGAAGCCGCAAGGAAGGCGCGTGAAACCATTCGCAAAGGCGCCCTCACCGGCGGCGGACTTCCCGGCAAACTCGCGGATTGTTCGGAACGTGATCCGGACCTTACCGAGCTTTACATTGTCGAGGGCGACTCGGCCGGCGGCTCCGCCAAGCAGGGACGCGACCGCCGTTACCAGGCGATCCTGCCGATTCGCGGCAAACTGATCAACGTCGAGAAGGCGCGGATCGATCAATTCCTCAAGAACACCGAGATCCAGTCGATGATCACCGCGATCGGCACTGGAATCGGCAAGCCGAAGGAAGAGATCGAGGGAATGGCGAAGAGCAAAGACGAAACCAGCTTCGATATTTCGAAACTGCGCTACGGCCGGATCATCATCATGACCGACGCCGACGTGGACGGTTCGCACATTCGCACGCTGCTTCTCACGTTTTTCTACCGGCAGATGACCGAGCTGGTGCGCGCCGGGAAAATCTACATCGCCCAGCCGCCGCTCTACCAAATCAAACGCAAGAAGCGCGAAGAATATGTCGATGACGACGTGCAGCTGAACAAGATCCTGATCTCGCTCGGCGCTGAAGACGTGCGCCTGAAAAACCTCGCCGACAACAAGGAACTTTCAGCCGCGCAATTGAAGGACATCCTCGAATCGCTCGAGAGGCTGGCGAAGCTCAGCGAGTCAATTCGCCGGCATGGCGGCGATTTCGAGACTTTCCTCGGCGAGCGCGGGAAGAAGACCGGGAAACTGCCGAGCTATCTCGTGAAAGTCCGCGATGGCAACGAGGAGCTCATCCATTATTTTCACGACGAAAAAGAAGTCCGGGTGTTCCACCAGGAGAATCCGGACCTGAATCTTTTCGAGGACGAAACCCAGCAGGAATTGCTTCCGTTAGGCGCGCCTTCGACCGTTGCCAAGACGAACGGGGCCAGCCGGCGCCGGGGCAAGCTCGTCGAGTTGCACGAATCGACCACGATCCAAAAAATCATGGGCGAGCTCGCGCGCAAAGGCTTGCAGGTCGACCACTACGCGGCGAGCGATCGACCGATCTTCGAGTTGATCGAAGGCGAAGGCGAGAAAGCCACCGTCCACCCGCTTTTCTCGATCCCCGAGATTCACCAGAAGATCGTCGAGATCGGCCGGCGCGGCGTGCAGATCAAACGGTTCAAAGGCCTCGGCGAAATGAACGCCAAGGAGCTGTTCAACACCACGATGGACCCGGAGAAACGCAAACTCCTCAAAGTCGACCTGAACGACGACAACGCCGTCGACGCCGACAAAATGTTCACCATCCTCATGGGCGACGTCGTCGAACCCCGACGCCAGTTCATCGAGGACAACGCGCTGAACGTCCGGAACCTGGACGTTTAGCATCCGGCGCTTCCGTCAAAACTTTGAGTTAGCAAGATGTACAACCCGAACGAAAAAATAGAGCTGATCAACGTGGCCGACGAAGTGTCGAGGTCGTTCCTCGACTACTCGATGTCGGTCATTATCTCGCGGGCGTTGCCGGACGCGCGGGACGGGCTGAAGCCGTCGCAACGCCGCATCCTTTATGCGATGCACGATCTGTCGCTCTTCCCGAACCGGCAGCACCGGAAATGCGCGAAGATTTGCGGCGACACGAGCGGTAACTATCATCCGCACGGCGAAGCGGTGATCTACCCCACCCTCGTTCACATGGCGCAGGCCTGGGCGATGCGCGAGACGCTGGTCGACGGACAGGGAAACTTCGGTTCGGTCGAAGGCGATCCGCCGGCGGCGATGCGGTACACCGAAGCACGCATGACGCATCTCGGCGCGGCGCTGATGGTCGACATGGACAAGGACACGGTCGATTTCGTCCCGAACTATGACGAGACCCGGACCGAGCCCACCGTTTTCCCGGCGGCGTTTCCGAACCTGCTGGTCAATGGCGGCACCGGTATCGCCGTCGGCATGGCAACGAATATGCCGCCGCACAATCTCGGCGAAGTCATCGATGGCATCTGCGCCCAGATCGACGACCCGGACATCACGATCGATGATTTGAGGAAGCATGTGAAGGGGCCGGATTTCCCCACGGGCTGCGCGATCCTCGGGCTCGCCGGCATCAAACAATATCTGGAGACAGGCCGCGGCAGCATGAAGGTGCGCGGCAAGGCCGGCGTCGAAGAATTGAAGGGCAACCGCGAGCAGATCGTGATCACGGAGATCCCTTACAACGTGAACCGCGCGACGCTGGTCGAGCGCATCGCGGCCCTGGTGAACGACAAGATCCTCACCGACATCACCGCGATCCGTGATGAATCGGACGAGAACACGCGCGTGGTCATTGAGCTGAAGCGCGACGCGAACCCGAAGGTCGTCATCAACAATCTTTACAAGCACACCGCGATGGAAAGCTCGTTCGCGGTCAACATGCTGGCGATCGATCACGGCCGGCCGAAATTGCTGCCGCTCAAGCTGGCGAACCAGGCTTACATCGATCACCGCCGCGAGGTCGTGCTGCGCCGGACGCGTTTCGAACTGCGCAAGGCCGAAGAGCGCGCCGAGACGCTCGAAGGTTATCTCATCGCCCTGGCGAACCTCGACGAATTCATCCGCATCATCCGCGGATCGGCGAACCGCGATGAAGCGCGGGTGAAACTGCTCGCGTTCGAATTTACCCGGAAGCAGGTCGAAAAGATTGGCATCCTCATCCGCAACGAAGCGCGGCTGGTCGATGGGCGTTACGCGTTCAGCGAACACCAGGCCAACCAGATCCTGGAGCTCCGGCTGTATCAGCTCACCGGGCTCGAGAGCGAAAAAATCACAAAGGAATACAACGAACTGATCAAGACCATCCAGGATCTACGCGACATCCTCGCGAAGGAGTCGCGCGTTTTTGAGATCATCAAGAAGGAATTGCGCGAGATCCGCGACAAGCATGCCTCGCCGCGGTTGACCCAGCTCGTCCCCGACGAGGGCGAGATCAACATGGAGGACCTGATCGCGAACGAAGGCTGCATTATCAGCATCACCCACGGCGGGTTCATCAAGCGCACCGCGATCAGCGCATTTCGCGCGCAACGCCGCGGCGGCAAAGGCGTGATTGGCATGACGACGCGCGAAGGGGCGACGGAGGAAGAGGAAGGCGATTTCATCGAGCACCTTTTCACCGCGACCACGCACGATTACCTGATGTTCTTCACGGAATCGGGGCGCGCCTATGTGGAGAAGGTCTACGAAATTCCGGAGATGGGCCGCGCTGCGAAAGGCCGTTCCATCGCGAACCTGCTCGAGCTGCGGGCCGACGAAAAAATCGCGGCGACCATCCGGGTCCAGTCGAAGAGCTCGGGCACGGGGGCGGCGCAAGTCGATCAGACCTGGGACGAAAAATTGCACATCGTGTTCGTCACGCGTTCCGGCATCGTCAAGAAGTCGAACCTTTCGGAGTACAGCAATGTCCGGAAAGGCGGGATCATCGCGATCCAAATCGAAAAGGACGATCGGCTGATCGACGCGAAGCTCACGAACGGCGACAACGAGATCGTTCTCATCACCAAGCAAGGAATGAGTCTGCGCTTCCACGAGGAGCAGTTGCGCGATCAAGGGCGCAACACCGTAGGCGTCTGGGGAATCCGGCCGCGGAAAGGCGATTTGATAGTGGCGATCGCGATCGTGAATTCCAACGCGATGCTGCTCGTCGCCGGGGAAAACGGAATCGGGAAACGGACGCCGTTCGACGATTACCGCCGGCAGTCCCGCGGCGGCAAGGGAATCATCACGATGAAGACCGGTGAGAAAACGGGCAGCGTCGTTGGGGCTCTCACCGTGACCGAGAGCGACGAACTCATGTTGATCACGACCAAAGGCCAGATGGTCCGCACACGGGTGAAGGAAATCCGCGCGGTCGGGCGAAACACGATGGGCGTGAAACTAATGGATTTGCGCGGAGCGGAAAAGCTCCAGGCGATTGCGCCGGTGGTGAGCCAGGAAAGCGCCGAAGTGGAAGCGGATTCGACGCCGGCGCCCGCGGTCTAAAAGAAAAGGGACCCGCCGAGGCGAGTCCCTTTCCAACTAGTGATGACTCAGTAAAGAGCCTAGTAACGAGTCGTTGTCGTCTCCTGGGTGGTGCTCGGCACCGTGCTTTTCTTCATCGTCGTCGATGTCGTCGTGGTCGTGGCTGGCGCCGGTTTTTCCACAACGGTGGTGCACGAGGTGAGAACTAAGGCGACCGCCAGAAGCGGTGTCAGAATGATAAGTTTTTTCATAGTTGGAATGGTTTCCTTCACAGCCAATTCGGTGCAGGTCTCACGGCCAGATGTATTTCGGACGAAGTTTTTTGAATTTAATTTCGGGTACGGGAAGTCGGCCCGGTCAGTCCTCGCGTCCGGTTCGCAATTTTTTCAAACGGGACCGGCGGCGTTTCGATTCCAGTATCCGCTCCTTCAAGCCGCGGGGGCGCGGCGACCGTTGCCGCCGAAGCTTCTCCCGACGCGTAATTTCAGCGCGGCGCGCGGCGTTGCGGCGGCGCTCGATCGCCTCGATTAATCGTTCCCTCGCCAGCTTGCGATTGAGCGCCTGCGAACGGGAGTCCTGGACGGTCACGCTGATCCCGGTCGGCAGATGCCGCAGCGTAACGGCCGTGGACACCTTGTTTACGTTTTGCCCGCCCGGGCCGCCGGACCGCGCAAAAGTTTCCTGGAGATCAGACTCCCGCAATTCCATCGGACAGGATCAGCCTAAAGTGGCGGAATTTTCTCGCGACCGCAACGCATGACCCGCGACATCCAGACCAGTTCATTCAGGAATTTCGCGAGCCGGCCTACATATTTTTCGTCCTTCAGATTTCCCTCCTCGTCGAAGGCGTCGCGCACCTTGCTGAAATTCAGATCCGTGAAAGTCACCGTCAGGCCAAGTTCGCGAACGACTTGAACCATCTGCTCAATCACGCGCGAGCCGCCGAAAGGTCCCGCCGAAACTCCGACGAGGCCAACTGCCTTGTGAATGTATTCCTCCAGGCACATGTCTAGCGCGTGCTTCAGAAGGCCGGGATACCCGTGGTTATATTCCGGGGTTACAATAACGAGGCCATCCGCGCGCGTCATTTTCTCCGCGTAACCCGCGTCCTTCATCTCCTCCCCCGCGTCGTCGAGACGCATCTTGAGTTTGCGGACGTCGATCAACTCAGTCTCGATCTCCGGGCGCTTCTTCATTTCGCTCAGGACGAAATTGGCCACGTGTTCGCTTTGCCGCCCCTGGCGGGCAGTACCGAGAATGATCGGAAGGTAAAGCGGTTTGTCGTCCATGTTTTAAAACTCGTTAGGCCGTTTTAGTCTGCCGATGGCCGGACTCGAACCGGCACGGGCATTTAAGCCCAACGGATTTTAAGTCCGTTGCGTCTGCCATTTCGCCACATCGGCGGCTGCGACGCCATCTTAACTCAGCGTCTGGCGAGACCAAGCGGTTTTGCCGGCCTGCGCTACATCCGGGAAGCGGGTCCCCGTCGTAATATTTTTATGGCGGACAAATTATCGGGCAAGAAAGTGGCGATCCTGGCGGTTGACGGATTCGAAGAAGTCGAACTGACGAAACCGCGCAAGGCGCTGGATGAGACGAGCGCGAAGACGAGTGTGGTGTCGATCAAGGCGGGGAAGATTCAGGGAATGAATCACGCGGACAAAGGCGAGACGGTCGCTGTCGATCAAACTTTGGCGGAGGCGAAGCCGCAAGACTTCGACGCGCTCCTGATCCCGGGTGGGTTGATGAACCCGGACACGTTGCGGTCGAACGAAGAAGCGCTCGAATTCGTCCGGCATTTTTTCCGCGAGGGAAAACCGGTGGCGGCGATCTGTCATGCGCCTTGGGTATTGATCGATGCCGGAGTGGTGCGCGGACGGACCCTGACTTCATGGCCGGCCATCAAGACCGACGTCCGGAACGCGGGTGGGAACTGGGTGGACCAGGAGGTCGTCGTGGACAATGGGCTGGTCACCAGCCGCAAACCGGACGACATCCCGGCGTTCAACGAAAAGATGATTGAGGAATTTGGCGAAGGCCGGCACGCCGCGACTTCCGGGACGCAACGGAGCGAGCTGGAGACCTAACGGGCAAATTGCCTTGCATGTGAGGCGGTGAGGCCGTCTAAGTTTTCATGATGGGCCGCCCGCTCATGACGACTGCGAACAAAATCACCGTGATCCGGATTCTGATGATCCCGGTGTTCGTCACGCTCGCGATCTATTACGGGGAAAGCATCCAGGAAGGGAACCCCCAGGATTGGATGCGCTTCACGGCAATCACGGTCTTCTTGTTGGCGGCGATCAGCGACGGACTCGATGGCTACGTGGCGCGCCGCTACAACCAGCGCAGCTCGCTTGGCGGGATCCTCGATCCTATCGCGGACAAGGGATTGCTCCTCAGCGGAATCATCACGCTCAGCATCAGCAACTGGAGCCAGGTGGATCCGCATTACGGAAAATTTCCTGCTTGGTTCCCAGTGCTCGTCATTACCCGCGACGTCGTGATTGTGAGCGGCAGTCTGCTGCTCCATGTTTTGAATGGCAAAGTGCGCGTCCGGCCGAGCTGGACCGGGAAAGTGGCTACCGTCCTCCAGATGGCGGCGATCGCGTGGGTCATGCTGCAAATGCGGATCCCGCCATTGATCTACATCGTTTTCGCGGCCGGGTTCTTCACGCTGGTATCCGGCATCATTTATTTCCGCAACGGGCTGCGGCAATTATCAGCAGAAGGCCACGCCAACGCAAAGCTGGGCTAGAGTGCCAGCGTCATGGACTCGAAACACGCCGGGGAAAGTGTCGGCACCGTCGCTATTGTCGGCCGCCCGAACGTCGGGAAATCCGCGCTCTTCAATCGGCTTGTCGGCCGGAACATCGCCATCGTCCACGATCAGCCTGGAATCACGCGCGATCGACTGGCGGCCCTGTCGAGCAAGGGCCGCCGGCCGTTCACGGTCTGGGATACGGGCGGCATCGGCGGCGCGGGCGAGACGGAGCTGACAACGCAGGTGCGCGGTGCAGCCGATTCGGCCATGCGCGAGAGCGACGTCATTCTGTTCATCGTCGATGCTCAGGCGGGGCTGAATCCGATCGACCAGGAGCTGGCGAAACTTCTCCGGAAATCAAAGAGCCCTGTTGTCCTGGTGGTAAACAAAATCGATCACGAGAAGCACGAGGATCTGGACGTGGATTTTGCGCGCCTCGGTTTCGACAATTCCATCCCGATAAGCGCCGCTCACGGACGCGGTATTTCTGACCTCCTCGAAGTTGTTGATGGGCTTCTTCCCGAAACCGAAACCCAAATCCAAAATCCAAAACCCGAAATCCAAGATGCCCCCACTTCCCTTGCCATCGTCGGCCGCCCGAACGCCGGGAAATCATCGCTGATTAATTCCATTCTGCGCGATGCGCGCACGATCGTCAGCGAACTACCCGGCACTACTCGGGATGCCGTCGATATTCTTTATGAGCGGAACGGGGAGAAATTCCTCCTCATCGACACCGCCGGGATGCGCCAGCGGAGCAAGCATTCAACCTCCGTGGAAGTCTTCAGCGTCATGCGCGCGGAACGCACAATTCGTCGCGCAGACCTCTGCGTTCTCGTCATCGACCTGACGAGTGGAGTCACGTCGCAGGACAAGAAGATCGCGGGCCTGATCCAGGAATCGGAGAAGCCGTGCCTGATTGTGTTGAACAAATGGGACTTGGTGAAGCCGGCACGCGGCGGGCAAAAAGCCATCGAGCGCGCGGTCACTGATGTGCGCGAACGCCTTTTCTTTCTCGAATATGCACCCGTGCTGGTCGCCTCCGCGTTAACGGGCGAAAACGTTGACGAGCTGTTTCGCCTGATTAGGACGGTGCGCCGCGCTGCCCAGGTGCGCATCGGGACCGGTGTCTTGAACCGAATGCTGCGGGCCGCGTTGGAAGAGAACCCGCCGCCCATGATCGGCACGCGGCGCTTGAAGTTGTTTTACGCGGCGCAGACCCATGGCGAAGACGTGGACACGCTAGCCGCGAAGTTCGTTCTCTTCGTGAACCAGCCAAAACTTCTCAGCGACAGCTACGGAAGATATCTCGAGCGGCGCATCCGGGGCATCTCCCCCTTTTCCGGATTGCCGGTCCTTCTGAGTTGTCGCGCCCGCAGCGAGTCGGAGAAACGAGCTTCCGCACGTCCACGCTGACGAACCTGGAGAAGGCCTGCTCCCGCAGCCGCGGGACCGTCGGGCTGGTTGCTGCAACGCGTCTTCTCTCCGGCACGAGGGCGTGCCGGCTCCAAAAGATGAGAGCCTACCCACCCCGGTCCTCCCGGGGGTACTTGATCGAACGATTTCCCGTCGTACCTGTCTCACCTTGCTTATGAAATCGACTCAGGAAATCACGCAACAAGTCCAGCAAATGGGGCAATGGATTCCACCGTTGCGCGAACAGATGGGTCGCGTCGTCATTGGCCAAAAATATCTGGTCGATCGGCTCCTGCTCGGCCTGCTGGCCAACGGCCATATCCTGCTCGAAGGCGTTCCCGGTTTGGCAAAGACGCTCACGGTCAAAACGATGGCGGCCTGTATCCAGACCGGTTTCCAGCGGTTGCAGTTCACGCCCGATCTGTTGCCGGCGGATTTGATTGGCACGCTCATCTACAATCCGCGCACCGGTGAATTCACCACCAAACTCGGCCCGCTTTTTTCGAACCTCATCCTAGCCGACGAAATCAATCGCGCGCCCGCGAAGGTTCAGAGCGCCTTGCTGGAAGCGATGCAGGAACGCCAGGTAACAATTGGCGAAAAAACCTATCCCCTTTCTGATCCCTTCTTGGTGCTCGCCACCCAGAACCCGCTCGAACAGGAAGGCACCTACCAACTTCCCGAAGCCCAGCTCGATCGTTTCATGTTAAAGCTGCACGTCGGCTATCCGGAAAAAACCGAGGAACGCCAGATCCTCGATTTGATGGCCACCTCCGCTCCGAACCTCGGTGTGATGCCGGTCGTCGACCCGCAGCAGATCATCGCCGCGCGCGCCGTTGTGAACGAAATCTACATTGACGATCGCGTGAAGGATTACATCGTCGATGTGGTCTGGGCTACGCGCGATCCGGCCGCTTACAATTTGAAGATGGACGGATTGGTTCGGTACGGCGCGTCGCCCCGCGCGACGATCTATCTCGCCCTGGCCGCTCGCGCCCATGCCTTCCTGAACGGCCGCGGCTACGTCACGCCACAGGACGTGAAGAGCATCGGCACCGATGTCCTGCGCCACCGCGTCATCGTCAGCTACGAAGCCGAGGCCGAAAGCATCACGAGCGAGACCATCGTCGATCGGATCTTCGCTGGCTTGCCGGTGCCGTGATGAAAAACGCGCAGCAAACCCCCGCGGAGATTCTCAAAAAAATCCGCGCCCTCGAAATCAAAACGAAGGGACTCGTGCAGACGATGTTCGCGGGCGATTACCACAGCGTTTTCAAGGGGCGCGGGATGAACTTTGAGGACGTGCGCGAGTATCAGCCTGGGGACGAAATCCGGGCGATCGACTGGAACGTCACGGCGCGGCTTGGGACGGCGTTCGTGAAGAAGTTCACGGAAGAGCGAGAACTGACGGTCGTGCTCGTGGTGGATGTGAGTGCGTCTGGTAATTTCGGGAGTGTCTCGCAATCGAAGCGCGAGCTGGCGGCGGAGGTCGCGTGCGTGCTCGCCTTTAGTGCGATCCGCAACAACGACAAAGTGGGGCTACTGCTATTTAGCGATTGCGTAGAGCTTTTCATCCCACCAAAGAAAGGGCGCTCGCATACTTTGCGCATCATCCGCGAGATTCTATTTTTCGAGCCGGCCGGTCGCGGCACCGCCCCGGCACTCGCGCTGGATTACCTGAACAAGGTCGTGACCCGGCGCGCGGTCGTCTTCTTCATCTCCGATTTCCAAACAGACGATTTCTCTCGCGAGCTTTCCGTGAGCGGACGCCGGCATGATTTCATCGCCCTCCACATTCAGGACCAGCGCGAGGAGGCGTTGCCGAACGTCGGCATCATCACGCTCGAAGACGCCGAGACCGGCGAGCAGATCGAAATCAATACGGGCGACCGGACGACGCGCGCTCGCTTCAGCGCCCAGGCGGAGACGCGACGCGCCGAGCTGAACCGCACGCTCCGGCGCAGTAACATCGATGCGATCTCGTTGCGGACGGGAGAAAATTATCTGCCGGCACTGCGCTCGTTTTTCAAACAGCGCGAGAGGCGCCTGGCCGTGCGATGAACTTCTTCCTGGCCGCCGCCGACATTCACGAGATCGCGCCGCCGGTGGATTATTCGCTCGTGCCGCCGTGGGTCATTTATACCGCGATCGCTCTCGGGCTCGTCATTCTTGGCCTGATTGGCTGGTGGCTTTGGAAACGAGCCCAGCGCCCAAAACCAGTCCGCTCGCCGCGCGATCGCGCGCTCGACGCCCTTCACGGCATCAGCGCCCAGATCGAGACACTGACGCCCTATCAATTTAGCATCACCGTCTCCGACATCCTGCGCGGCTACGTTACGGAACAATATCAACTGCCGGTTACGCGCCAGACTTCAGTCGAGTTCCTGGCCATGCTGGCGAAAAGCTCGCCCTTCTCTCCGGAGGAGGCTTCGTTGCTCCAGGATTTTCTGGAACGCTGCGACCTGATCAAGTTCGCCCGTTACGACGCGACTCCCGACGACAGCCGCCGGCTTCTGGAGGAAGCGATCCAATTTGTAAAAGGAGCAAAGCTTGAACCTGCCTGATTGGTTGTCGAAAAACTCCGCGCTGACCTTTGCGCAGCCGTGGTTCCTCCTGGTGTTGCTCGCGATCCCGCTGCTCGCCTGGCTCCGGGGCAGAAGCGGACCGGCAGCGGCGTTGACGTTTTCTTCCACGTCGGCGCTGCGCTCGCTCGGGAAAAGCAGCGCGGCGCGAGCCGGGAAATTTCTCCGCGCCCTCCTCCTCATCGCGCTGGCGTTCTTCGCCGTCGCGATGGCGCGGCCACAACTTGGCAAAAGCCTCACCCAGGTCGAGGCCAGCGGAATCGATATCATGCTCGCGCTCGATGTCTCGGGATCGATGCTCACGAAAGATTTCACGATCGGCGGCGAACAGGCCACCCGGATCGACGCGATCCGGGAAGTGACGCGCAAATTCATCGAAGCCCGGCCTAACGACCGGATCGGCATCATCGCGTTCGCCGGCCGGCCTTATGTGGTGAGCCCGATGACGCTTGATCATGACTGGCTCCAGAAAAACCTCGAACGCGTGAAGATCGGACTGGTGGAAGACGGGACCGCGATCGGTTCGGGCATGTCCGCGGCGGCGAATCGCTTGAACGACAAGCGTTCGAAGAGCCGCGTCATCGTGCTGTTGACCGATGGCGAGAATAACACCGGGAAAATCCCGCCGAACACCGCAGCCGAGGCGATCAAGGCGCTCAAGATTCATTTCTACGCCATCGGCGCCGGGATCAACGGCATCGCGCCGACGCCGGTGTTCAATCCGCAGAACGGCAAACCGGTCACGGACATGTTCGGCAATATCCTGTACCAGAATCAGCGGGTTCATTTCAACGAGGCCGGCCTGAAGGAAGTGGCGAAAATTGCTGACGGCCAGTTCTATCGGGCGACCGACACGCGATCACTCGAGCAAATCTTTGCCGACATCGACAAGCTGGAGAAGACGACGGTGTCGGTAAAAAAATATCAGCAGTACCGGGATTTGTTTCCGGCGTTAATCGCAACGGGACTTGGCCTGTTGCTGGCGCAACTTTTGTTGGCGCAAACCATCTGGAAGAAACTGCCGTGATGAATTTTGGCGCGCCAAACTGGTTTTGGGGATTGCTGCTGGTTCCGGTGCTCGTGGTGCTTTTTGCCCGGGCGGAAAGGCGAGCCGCCGCGCGGCTGCGCGAATTTGTCTCGGAACGTTTGCTGCCAACCCTGGCGCGAACGCTCGATCGGCGCCGCCGCACGTTTCGGTTCGCGCTGACGCTGCTGGCGGTGAGCCTCACCATCACCGCACTAGCCAAGCCACGCTGGGGTTACATTTACGAAGATGTGAAACGCAAAGGCCTCGATCTGATTTTGGCCGTCGATACTTCGCGCAGCATGCTTTCGAACGACGTCCCACCGAGCCGCCTCCAACGGGTGAAACTCGCCGCGCAGGATCTGCTCGACGAGCTGCAAGGCGATCGCGTGGGCCTGATCGCATTCGCCGGGCGCGCTTTCTTGCAGGCGCCGCTGACGATCGATTACGACGCTGCGGTCGAGGCGATCAACGATCTCGACACAACCACGATCCCCGAAGGCGGGACGAACATTTCAGCCGCGATCGACATGGCGGTGCAAACCTACGGCAAGAGTGCCATCGGCAACCGCGCGCTGATCATCTTTACTGACGGCGAGGAGTTGAGCGGCGATTCTCTCGCCATGGCGAAGACCGCGACCGACGCGGGCGTGCGAATTTACACGGTGGGGGTGGGCACCTCCGAAGGCTCTCTTATTCCTCTGAGCGGTGAAGGCGGCGGGACCGCTTTCGTCAAGGACAGCAACGGGCAGGTAGTGAAATCGAAGCTGGACGAAAAGCGCCTGAAGGAAATCGCGGAAACGACGGGCGGGTTTTATATTCACCTGGAAGATGGACCACGGACGATGAAACAGCTTTTCGACGAAGGGCTCGCGAAAATGCAAGCGGGCGACATCGACGACCGGATGTCGCGGCGCCCGATCGAGCGCTATCAATGGCCGCTGGGCGCGGCGCTGCTGGTTTTCGCCGCGGCGTTTCTTCTTCGCGAACGAAAACGCGAGCGGGCCCGGGCGTTGGCGCCTGTCCCGCCGAGGCGAGCACTCGCGACGGCCACGGTGGTCCTGCTCTTTGCCGGCAGTTCGTTTGCCGCCGCACCCGGCCTGGATGCGTATCGCAACGACAACTACACGGAAGCGTATCAACAATTCGAGAAGACCCTGAAGGAACATCCGGACACGCACGCCGCGGACAGGATCGAGTTCGATGCGGGCGCGGCGGCTTACAAGCTGGGGAATTACAACCAGGCGTTGGAATGGTTCAGCCGGTCGCTGCTTTCAAAAGACAAATCGCTCCAGGAAAAAAGTCATTACAACATTGGGCGGACGCTGGAGGAACGTGCGGACAGAACCGATACGAACGAAAAGGCGCTCGGCGAGCTCCGCAACGCGCAATCGCATTACGAAGAAGCGTTGAAACTCGATCCGAACGACGAGCGGGCGAAGGCAAACCTCGAAGAGGTGAAGCAGAAGATCGAGCGCTTGAAGCAGAATCCGAAGAAGTCACCGACGCCTCCGCCGCCACCACAAGACAAGAAGCAGGACAAGAAGGATCAGCAGCAGAAAGACCAACAGCAAAAGGACCAGCAACAAAAGAACGATCAGGATCAACAGCAGCAGCAGCAGCAGCAATCCAGCGGCAACGATCAGAAACAACAACAGGCCAAGAACGACAAAAAGCAGGAACCGAAGCCGGGCGAATCTCCGAGTCCTTCCCCCGGCGATCAGAAGCAGGAGAACCAGCCGGGTTCATCCCCCTCGCCTTCTGCCGACAAGGGCAATAGCGCCGACAAGAAGGAGAACAAAGAGCCGCCGACCAAGGGCGAGGCGGACGCGTCGCCTTCTCCCTCGCCGTCCGATCAGGGCAGCCCATCGCCCTCGCCGGGTCAGGGCGAAGGGCCGCAGCCGGAAGGTTCGCCGAGCGCCAGTCCCGGTTCGTCGCCGGGCAAGAAAATGGCAGGCGATCTAAAAGCGGCGGGCGACGAAAAGCCCAAGGAACCGCCGCAAGACGCGCAAGCGGTGGAAGCCGAGCCGGAGAAGGAAGGTCAGATGAGCGAGAAACAGGCGCAGATGCTTTTGCAATCGATGAAGGACGAAGAACAGCGGGTGCAGCTTGATGAACGCAAGGCGGCACGGCATGTCTATAAGGATTGGTAGGAACCGCTCTCGCGATGTTTCAAACGCCTTTACTTCGATCCGTCAATTTTCGGCGCGCCATCTTCGCGGCCGCTCTGGCATTTCTGGCCGTGCACCCTGCGGTCGCGGCGAGCGCGGACGTCACTGCCGTCCTGAGCAATTCGAACACGGCTGTGGGCCAGAGGGTCCAGCTCCAGATAAAAGTAACCGGCACGGCCAGCGCCCGGCCGCCGGGCGCGATCGCGGTGGACGGGTTGGACATTCGTTTCAGCGGGCAATCGCAGTTACTGGAAGGCCGCAACTTCCAGTTCACCTACAGCTACATCTACAATTACACGGTGATGCCGCTCAAGGCGGGCACGTTCAAGATCCCGCCCCAAACCGTCGAAGCCGGCGGCAGCACGATGCGAACTCCGGAACTCACTTTGCATGTCGCCGCGGATTCGAGCACCGCGCAATCGCCGCAGTCGAAAAATTCGTCGGCGATCGATCTCAGCAAGATCGCTTTTGCCGAACTGACGCTCAGCAAGACCACCGCCTATGTCGGCGAAATGATCCCGGCGGTGGTGCGCATTGGAGTGAATGTTCGCACGCCGGTGGAATCATTGGGCAATCTCCCCGAGATCACCGGCCAGGGATTCACCGCCCAGAAAGCGCGCGAGCCGCGCCAGACCATCGAAACAATCGGCGGCAGGACTTACCAGGTCTTTACATTCAAGACGGCGCTCTCGCCGGCGCGGAGTGGCAAGATCGAGGTGGGCCCCGTGCAGGCGAACGCGGTGGTGCGGATTCCGCGCCCAAGTTCGCGCAGCCAGACGATGCCGCGCGATCTCTTCGACCAGAACGATCCGTTCATGGACAATTTTTTCCGCGACCCGCTGTTCACGCCCAGCACACCGCAGGAAGTGAAAATCAAAAGCGAGGCAGTGACGCTGGAAGTGAAGTCCCTGCCGCCCGGCGCGCCGCCGGAGTTTGGCGGAGCCGTCGGCAACTTTGTTCTCTCGAACGAAGCGAAACCGAAAACGGCGCAGGTCGGCGATCCGTTCACAGTGACCGCGACGATCACCGGGCGCGGAAACTTCGATCGGGTTACGGCGCCGGCCTTCGAAGAGGAGCACGGGTGGCACAAGTATCCGCCGTCGGCTGATTTCAAGGCGGACGACGACATCGGAATCAGCGGCACGAAAAAGTTTGAGACCGTGCTGAGTGCGAATGAACGGAAAGACAAAATCCCAGCCCAACTCTTCACCTACTTCGATTCGGCGAAGGAACAATATGTGACGCTGCGGACGGAACCGATTCCCGTTAAGGTCGAAGGCGGCGCGGCCCCAAGCGCAACCACCGCCCCGGCGACTTCACAAGCGCCCGCGACCACCGCATCTGCTTCCGCGGCGCCGCGCTCGGCCTCACAACAGGAAATCCTTCATCAGCTCACCGAGCTTCCGGCGGAGACGGACTCGTTCACCCCGCTGTTCGCCCGGCGGTCTTTCTGGCTGGCGCAATTGATCCCGCTGGTGGCCCTCCTTGGTTTCATTGCCTGGAAGATTCGCGTCGCGCATTTGAATAACCGCGAGCTCCAGCGGCGCGAAGCGTTACAGCACGAAGCGGCGGCGTTGCAGCGCAGTCTGCAGCGCGAGGATGTTTCGCCGGCGGAATATTTTTCAAAGGCTTCGCGCGCGGTGCAATTGAAGACAGCCCTCGTGCGCAACGTCGATCCGGCCGCGGTGGATGCCGATGTCGCCGCCTCGACATTTGGAATGGATGAAGCCACGCGCACCCGGCTGCGGCGTTTGTTCGAGAAAAGCGATGAAGCCCGCTACAGCGGCGGCGGAAACGGTATCCGTCTTCTGCCCGCCGAAACGCGGAACGAAGTGCTCGAGCTGATCGATAATCTGCGACCATGAAGAAACTACTTTGTCTGTCGATCATCGCCGGTGCGTGTTTCCTCGCGGGCGCGGTTTCAGCCGCGGACGAAAGTACGTTTGCAAAAGCGAACCAGGATTACGCCGACGCGCACTTCCAGGGAGCGGCCGAGGGCTACGAGAGCCTCGTTCAATCCGGGCACTGGAATGCAACAGTGTTTTACGATTTGGGAAACGCTTACTACCGGCTCGGGAGTTTCGGCAAAGCGATCCTGAATTACGAGCGAGCACTCGCCCTCGATCCGCGGCATCCGGAAGCAGACGCGAACCTGCGGCTGGCGCGAGATGAAGCCCGCGCGCTGGAACTGCGAAAGGACCGGATCGAGCGTTATGCGAGCGTGGCGACGGTGAAGCAATTCACGATCGCGGCGGCCGTCGCTTTCTGGTTCGCGCTGTTCATGGTTGCTCACCTATTCCTTGCGCGACGCCGCTCCGCGGGTCGCGTTGCCCTCATCGCGTTGAGCCTGTTGGTGAGTGGCGTCTCGGTGTTCGCCCTTGTCACCCTGGAAGATGGGACTCGCGGGAACGCGCTGGCCATTGTGACCGCAAAAGAAATCGAGGCGCGTCTCGCTACGGCGGACAACGCCAAAAGCGTGTTGCTGTTACCCGCCGGCAGCGAAATCAAAATCCTGAGCGAACGCGGTGATTGGGTATACGCCGCGTTGCCCAACGATCAGCGCGGCTGGATCCCAGCGAGCAGCGTCGAACGCGTGCGACTGTAATTCGTCCCGGGTTGTGAAGCCCGGCAATGTCCGGCATCTTGAGAGCGCATGAAGGCGGAGATGGATATCGGGACGGACAAAAAAGCGTTCCAAATTAATCTCGACGCGAAGAAGTACGGCACCTTCGCCGAAATCGGTGCCGGCCAGGAAGTGGCGCGGCGTTTTTTCCACGTGGGCGGCGCGGCGGGAACCGTGGCGAAAACGATGTCGGCCTACGACATGACGTTCAGCGACGCGATCTATGGGCCGGCCGATCGCTACGTCAGCCGCAATCGCCTCCAGACGATGCTCGATCACGAGTACGAGCTGCTCATCGAAAGGCTGGACAAGAAGCTCGGCGGCGTCCGCACTTTTTTTGTGTTCGCCGATACGGTGGCGGCGCGCAGTTTCAAGCAGCACAACGAATCGCACGGCTGGCTCGGCGTGCGCTTCCAGTCCGAGCCGCGCGGCGAGCCAAGCCAGATCATCATCCACGTGCGGATGCTGGACGAATCGAACATCGACCAGCAGGAAGCGCTTGGGATCATCGGGGTGAACCTGCTCTTCGGCACGTTCTACCATCAACAGCCGGAAAAATTGATCGCGTCGCTCCACGAAAACCTCGATCCGAACCGAATCCAGGTGGACCTGATCAAGTTTTCTGGGCCGGCTTACGCGGGAGTGGACAACCGGTTGATGAGTCTCCAGCTCGTCAGCCAGGGCCTCACCGATGCGGTGATCTTTACGGCCAACGGCGGCGAGATGGTTCAGGCGGCCGATATTCTCTACAAGAAATCGATCCTGGTGGAACGCGGCAGTTTCCGCCCGGTCACCTACGCGACGAACGACATGTTAAACGGGGCGCGCTCGGTGTTCCTGAAACAATCGGGCTGCTCGGACGCGGACCTCGTCGTGCTGATGGAGATGACGCTGGAGAATCTGCTCGCCGAAGGGCAATTGAACCACGCCGATTTTCTGGCGCGCGTGGACATCCTCGGCGCCCTGGGACGGACGGTGATCATCTCAAAGTTCGGCGAATATTTTCGCCTGGCTTCCTATCTGTCGCGCTACACCAGCCGGAAAATTGGCCTGGTGATGGGCGTTCCCAGCCTGCTCGAAATCTTTGACGAAAAATATTACCTGGCGCTCGAAGGCGGGATTCTCGAAGCCCTGGGCCGAATGTTTAAGAGCGGGCTGAAGCTCTACGTTTATCCGATGATCGACGAGCAAACCGGCGAGCTAATCGCGGCCAAAAAACTTGCGGTCGCGCCAAATCTGCAGTCGCTCTACCGTTATCTCGTGGAGAACGAATTCATCCAGGAAATCACCGATTACAATCCGGAATACCTGCGCATTCATCCGCCCGAGACGCTGGCGAAGCTCCAATCGGGCGATGCGTCGTGGGAGACCACGGTGCCGCCGGAGGTCATCCGGATGATTAAGGAGCACCAGTTCTTCGGATATCGGGCGGCTGGCGCCGCGTAGCCGGCAGCGCTGCGGCGTTTCAGAAGGGGTTCCACCGTTGCGACGACGAGACGGCTGACAGGGCAGTGGCCGCAGCGAAAAGCCCCGTTTGTCGGCACGCTTCCGGCTATATGGAACCAGCATCATGGCGCGGCGCGGAAATTCTGTCTTTGGCATCGATCTCGGCAAGCACGTCTTCAAGGGCGTCCTCCTCCAGCGAAAAGGAGACGACCGCTTCGTCCTGACGAGCTACGCCTCGCGGGAAGTGCCGGAGGAATTGAATACTCCCGAAGATCTTGCCCAGCAGCTCAAGCTTTTATTGAAGGACCTGGGCGGCAGCGCCAAGGGCTGCGCGATCGCCGTTTCCGATCCGGGCTCGCTCCTTCGCATCATCGAACAGCCGAACACGCCGATCGATCTCCTGCGCAATGCCCTTCGCCTCAACGGGCTCGCGGTCCTGAACCAGGAGTGCAAAGATTTCGTGCTCGATTGCGCGCCGGTCCTCGCGGAAGAGGCGAATGGCCACAAGACTAATGGCAACGGCAAGAGCAAGGACGCCCCCGAGCAGGAGATGAACGGCGAGAACGGCGTCGTTAAAACAAAATATCTCGTCGGCGGAATGCTGCGCCCGACCGTGAAACAAATCTCGGAAGCGTGCACCAAATCGCGAACGTCGGCGGACATTCTTCAGCTGGCACCGGTCTGTTCGTTCAACGCCTTCGAGTTCGCCTACCCCGAGATTTTCGCCAACGACGCTTTCCTTCTGCTCGACATGGGACACCTGCAAAGCACCGTCCTGATCGGCAGCAAGAAGGAGCTGGTCCTGGTGCGCAGCATCGATTACGGCGGCAAGGCGCTGACCCAGGCGCTGACCGCTGACGGTGCGCTCGACTCCGCGGCGGCCCGCCTGATGATGGAAGAAGGCGACGCGGGCATGGCGGAAATCTGCCGCAGCTCACTCACCCGCCTTGCCAACGAGGTGCGCAATTCGATTGGCTTTTTCGAAGGTCAGCACGAGCAAAGCATTCACCGGATTTTTGTTTCAGGCGGCCTCGCCCGCACGGAGACCATTTTGCAAACGCTGAGTGACGAGCTGGGATTGCCCTGCGAAATCTGGGATCCGCTCGAAACCTGCGAAGTGGCGCTGCCGCCGGCGAAGCGGCAGGCGTTGCCGAACGAATTTGTCTCGCTGAACGTCGCCTGCGGTGCGGCCTTCGAGTACCTGCGGAACTAACGCGCGCTCATGGCTCTCCACCTCAACCTCCTCCACGAGGAAATCCTCCAACAGCGCCAGCGCCAGCGCGATCCGCTCAAGATCGGCATGATGGTGCTCGGCGCCCTCGGCGCGGTCATGCTCGTCTATTATCTTTGGAACGCCTACAAGGTGCTCGAAATCCGCAACCGCCTCGACCAGGCGCAGCACGATTGGGCCAAGGTCGAACCGAAAGTTACCGGCGCCCAAAAACGCTCCACCGAGCTGAACGGCATCATCAGCACAACCAAGGTCCTCGACGGCATTATCGACAGCCGCTTCTTCTGGGGGCCGTTCCTGGAAAAACTTTCGCGCTGCGTCGCGCTCAACGCGCAGCTGAGCAGCATCGACGGCAGCGTACTCGATGATGGAAAAATCAGCATCGTGATCGAAGGCCTGGCCGCCGGCCGCGAACCGCGCGCCGCCGCCGAGGAACTCCGGCAACTTCTCCTCGAACAGCTTGGGCAGAGCAATTACTCCGAGGTGAAAGTCGAATTCAAGACCCTCGAAGATCTCGACACGATCGTAAACATCGGCGGATCCAACATGGCCATGTCCCGTTTTGCGATTAGCGCTAGCTTCGCCCCGACGGCGGCCAAATCTTCCGCGACGCCGGGACCGCGAGTCAAGACCCGGGGGGAACCGAAGTCATGAAGGGAATCCAGGTAAACCTGAACAAGGATCAGATCCAAAAGCTGGCGTTAAGCTCGATCGGTTTCATCGTGCTCCTCTACGTTTACTTTAGTTTCTTCCTCGGCCCGTTAAACAACAGCCGCGATACCGCCGAGGCCCAGATCGCCGAACTTCAGGGTAAGGCCGCCGGTGCGAAAAACGAGATGACGAAAACGGCCAACCTCGAAAAGCAGGCGGACGCTTCCACGAAGCGTTTCGCCGCGCTGAAAGCGCTCAGCCCGGAAGGCGCACCGATCGCTTGGTTCCCACCCCGGATTAAAGCATTCTTCGCGAACCAGGAGATTGACAAAGCGACGGCGAGAATCGAAACGAGCGCCGCGTTTAAGGAAACCGATCTCGCCAACTGGATGCGTTACAACTGGGCCATCGATCTGCCTCAGGCCGATTTTTCGACACTCGGCAAAGCCGTCGCTGCTCTGGAAAACGCCGAGCCGCTTCTTTCGATTACGCACATCAGCATCAAGGCGCTGCCGGAAGCCCCGCAATTCCAACAGGTCACGCTCACCGCGAGCACGGCCATGGTGAAACGATGAAAACGATCCTCACTCTCCTGACTTTCGCTGCGCTCTCTCTCCCGGGCCTCCGGGCCCAGGACGCGCCTCCCGCCATTGAATTGAAGAACAAGTCGTCGTTCACCATGGACGCGAGCGGCCGGAACCCGTTCTGGCCCATCGGCTGGAAACCCGTGGCACGCGTCCAGAACAACACGACCGAGCACTCCGGTCCCGACATTCTTCCCACCGCGTTTGTGGTCAGCTCGATCACGATGGATCAGGGCGCCCGTTTCGCCATCATCAACGGCAAAGCGATGCAGGAAGGCCAGCAGTTCGGCCTTCAGCTCGGGAACCAGACCTATCAACTGACCGTGAAATCGATCGAAGACGGCCGCGTCATCCTCGCCCGTCGCGACCAGGAAATCATCGTCCCCCTGCGCCGGAAGTAGGAAGGCGCACAGTGCGCCGCCGTCCCCCATCGCCAATTACATATGCGAGCCCGTACGCTAAAACGGTTGTTGATGTGCGTCGGCATTGCGTTTATCGGCGCGCTGATCTGGATTACAATTGAAGACTTTAGGGAGCTCGATGTTCGCTCTGCCGTTCCCCATGCATCTGCGATCGCATACGGATGCTTCATCTCCGACGGTGCGCGATCGCGCATTGTTATCGAAGAGATCTGGAGGCACGCGTCTTCCGGTGATCCCATCGCAGTTGGGGCATCGCTGCCACATCGGATCGCTTCGAACGCGACAGCACCGGACGGCATGGTGATCCTCTTCTCGCCTCGTCTGTTATCTCGGCGCCTAGTACCTGGGGCGATTATCGGAGTCTACGGCGATCGCGTTTCAGCCGAGATGTCGGTGTCGGAACTCAAGACACTCTGTGCAGGGAGCCAAGCCTCGAACCAGACGACGCCGCAAAGGTAGTCAATTCGTCCACTCACACGCCGGTTAATTCCGCGCGGGAGAGCGGAATGAACTCGCTTTCGTGGAGGACGATTCGTTTCGTGCCGCGCAGGAGTTTCCACCATTCCCAGGCGCTACCGGCGACGATCAGGAACACGAGCGCGACGAAACAGAAAGCGACCACCGCGTCGAAGCGCCAGTTCGCGGCCTGGCGTGTCATCTCGGCGGCTTTGACGGCATCGGTCAAGGTCGCCCCCCTTTGAATGTAATCGTCGGCGCCGCTCAGGAAACCGAGCTTCGGATCGGCTGAAAAGATTTTGAGGTAGGCGGCGCTGAAGGTGACCACGGCCATGAAGCAAAGCGGCACGAGCGTGACGAACAGGTAACGCACTTTGCCCATCTTGATCAGCACGGTCGTGCCGAGGCAGAGCGCGATGATCGAGAGCAGTTGGTTCGCGAGTCCGAAGAGCGGCCAGAGGCTGTTGATGCCGCCCAGCGGATCGATCACGCCTTGGTAAAGGAACCAGCCCCACGCCGCGACAAGCAGCACGCTGGAAAAAACATTCGCCGGTAACGAACCCGTGTTGCCGAGCGGTTTCCATAAATTCCCCAGCAAATCCTGGAGCAAAAATCGCCCGACACGCGTCCCAGCATCGAGCGTGGTCAAAATGAACAGCGCCTCGAACATGATGGCGAAGTGATACCAGAGCGCGAGCGCCGTCGGGTTCGAGGTGACGCGCGAGAACATGTGCGCCATTCCCACCGCGAACGTCGGCGCTCCCCCCGCCCGGTTGAACATCGTCTTCTCGCCGAGATCGGTCGCGAGCTTCTGCATTTGGGCTTCGGTGACAGGGAAACCCGCGGCCGTGATCTTCGTCACTACCTCGGCCGGAGTGCCTTTGGTGTTGATGGCGAAGTATTCCCCGGGTAACAGGATGCAGGCGGCGATCATCGCCATGAGCGCGACCATCATCTCTGTCACCATCGCGCCGTAGCCGATGTCGCGGATGCGCGACTCCCGCGCGATCATCTTGCACGTTGTGCCCGAGGCGATGAGCGAGTGGAACCCAGAGACCGCTCCGCAGGCGATCGTGATGCAAACGAAGGGGAAAACGGGGCCCGCGAAGACGGGGCCGGTGCCGTCGATGAACCGCGAAATGGAGGGCATCAGGAGCACCGGCCGCAGAAGAATAACGGCGACAGCAAGCGCCGCGACAGTCCCCAGCTTCAGAAACGTGCTGAGATAATCGCGCGGCGTCAGCAGCAGCCAGACCGGCAGGATCGACGCCGCCAGCCCGTAGATCATCACCGCCCAGGCCAGCCATTTTTCGTCCTGGCGAAACCAGCTTTCGATCGCCGGATAACTGGCGAGGAATTGCCCGCCCCAGACACCGAGACCCAGACCGACGATTCCGAATATCGTCACCCATTTCACGCTGACTTTTCCGCTCCGCAATCCGATGCCCATGATCATCGCGACGGGAATCGTGGTCGCGATCGTGAACACGCCCCACGGACTTTTCGCGAGCGCCTGCACGACCACCAGCGCCAGCACCGCCATGATCATGATCATGATGAGAAGCACACTGACCAGCGCGAGCGCGCCCACGCCGCGCCCGATTTCTTCCTTCACCATTTGGCCCAGCGTTTTGCCGCGCCGCCGCACCGAGCTGAAGAGCACGATCATGTCGTGCACCGCACCGCCGAGCGTCGCGCCGACCAGGATCCAAAGCGTTCCCGGCAAAAATCCGAACTGGGCCGCGAGAACCGGACCGACCAGCGGGCCGGGCCCGGCGATGGCCGCGAAATGATGGCCGAAAACCATCCAGCGATTCGTCGGCACGAAATCCTTGCCGTCATCGTGCGCCACCGCCGGCGTCGCGCGCTCGTCATTCAGCACGAGAACTTTGGTCGCGAGCCATTTGCTGTAGAAACGATAGCTGACCGCGAACGTGCACAGGCCCGCGGTCACGATCCAGAGCGCGCTGATTTGTTCGCCCCGGGAAAGCGCCAGGACGGCCAGCGCGAACAATCCCAAAGCGCTGACCGCGATCCAGAGCAGTTTTTTCCAGATATTCATCAATTGAATCCGACGCGAGCTAATGAGATTTTAAGCGAAACCAAGGTCCGCTGACAACACCGACAGGTGAAGATGTCGCACCCTGGCATTCGGCAACAATCCTGAATCATGCAGTTAACCTACAAATTTCGAAAAGTGTTGAGCGGCGACGCCTACGCGAGCGCGCGCCGGCACGTGAGACAATGGGTGAGCGGCCGCGCTCCCCTGGGTTTCGATGCCGCCAAAATCACATCGACCATCGACCGCGAGAAGTTCCGGGAAATCTATGAGCGCTACCGGATGGATAATCCGGGCGACGAATGGCCGAAATATCTCGAGATCGAACGCTGGATGGAGATCAACCTGAAACGGGTCCGCGATCTTGGCCTCGACCTCGGCGGGCGCAAGCGGGTCCTCGATATCGGATGTGGCACCGGTTATTTCCTCTACATCTGCCAATACCTCGGCCACGACGTGCTCGGCATGGACCTCGACGTCGAGCCAGGGTTCCGCGAAATGGTGGACCTGCTCGGGGTGAAGCGCGTGATCTGGCGCATCGAAGCCTACGAGCCGTTGCCCGATCTCGGCCCCAAGTTCGATGTGATCGCGGCGCACATGATTTGTTTCAACGGGCACAAAAGCGACAAACTCTGGAAAATTCCCGAGTGGGAATTTTTCCTCGACGACCTCGCCGCAAATCACCTCCGGCCCGGCGGACAGGTCTGCCTCGAATTGAATCGCGAATACGACGACTCGCTCTACACGCCAGAACTGAAGGCCTACTTCGAAGCGCGGGGCGCCGACGTCCACACGCAGCGCGTCCTGTTCAATCCATTGCGGCCCGTGCCTGCCGCAGTTGCGCCAGCTGGTCACTGAAATCGGCCTGCCGCGTTCGGTGTTCCTCGACGACGGCCGCGGGCGCGCGCTGGACAAAGGAAGCGTTTGAAAGTTTGGCCTCCACCGTGCGCACCTCGCCTTCGAGGCGCGCAATCTCCTTGTCCAGCCTCTCGCGCTCCGCGGATTTATCGGCGGTCGCCAGGACAAGATAGAGCTCACCGAGGGGCGTGACGGCTACCGGCACTCCGGATTCCGGCTGAAATTTCGCATCGACCTGCAAATCCTCCGCGTTGAGGAGCCGGGAAATTGTCGGCAACTCCTGACTCTCATTTTCCCCAGCGGACCGGAGAATGAAGCGAGCCTTTTTGTTTGAAGGAACTTTCGCGGCGGCGCGCAGATTTCTTCCTGATTCAATCGTTTCGTAAATCTTCGCCGTCTTCTGTCTGGCGCCGGCGATCGTTTGTGGCGGCATCGCCGCCAGCGCCGGCGTGGGCAACTCAGCGAATTGGATCGTGCTCTCTTTCTCACCGCCGAATCCCAGTAACGACCAAAGCTCCTCCGTGATGTGAGGCATGAACGGATGCAGCAGGCGCACGAATCCCGCCAGAACGAAATCCATTACTGCGAGGACCGACCTCTTGCGCGCTTCGTCCTCGCTAAAGATGTCTGTCTTCGCGGCTTCGATGAACCAGTCGCAATAATCGCCCCAGAAAAAATCATAGAAACGCTGGGCAACTTCATTAAACTTGTAGCCGCGATACGCCGTCTCGGTTTCGATCAGCAGCTCATCGAAGCGGGCCATGACCTCGATCGAGTAAATCGAGAGCGCGTGATCACCCAGGCACGGCGCGGCTTCACTCGGTCCATGCATCTGGCGGAAGCGCGCGGCATTCCAAAGTTTCGTGGCGAAGTTGCGTCCCTCCTCGATCTGCTTTTCATCGAACGCGATATCCTGCCCGCTCGGGGAGATGCGCATCAGCCCGAAACGCAAACCGTCAGCGCCGTATTTCGCGATCAAGTCGAGTGGGTCCGGTGAGTTGCCTAACGACTTCGACATCTTCCGCCCCTGCTTGTCGCGAATGAGTCCAGTGAGGAAGACGTCGCGAAACGGAATGTTGTCCTCGAGCCTGTCGGACTTGCCGGGCTTGAACTCGAGCCCGGCGATGATCATGCGCGCGACCCAGAAGAAAATGATGTCAGGTCCCGTCACCAGCGCAGAGGTCGGATAAAATTTCTTCCGCGTTTCCGCATCCATCGTCTCGTAGGCCCAGAGCCACGACGAGAACCAGGTATCGAGCGTGTCGGGATCCTGCGTCCAGTTTTCGGGATCCGGCGGCGGCTCCAACCCCACGTAGGTGTTCTCGTCTGCTTGGGATTTGGGCTCTGGGATTTGGTATTTCCGGTACCACGCCGGTATCCGGTGCCCCCACCAAATCTGGCGACTGATGCACCAATCCTGGATGTTCTCCAGCCATTGCGCGTAAACCTTCTCCCAGTGCTGGGGAAAAAAGCGGATGAGACGATCGCGCACCACGTCGAGCGCCTCCTTCGTTTTCGGATAACGCAGAAACCATTGTTCGCTCAGCCGCGGCTCGATCGGCACTTCGCTGCGCTGGCTGAACCCAACGCTGTTTTCGTGCGGTTCCTCTTTCGCCAGCAACTCCGCCTCGGCCAGTAGCTCGGCGGCTTTTTGTCGCGCGGCGAACCGCTCCATTCCGTCTAGTTCCGGCACGGCCGGGCAATTGATTCGACCATCGGGATGAAGCACGTCGATGACCGGCAGTGAATGGCGCACGCCGATCTCGAAATCGAGTTTGTCGTGGGCCGGTGTGACTTTCAGAATACCAGTCCCGAATTTCGGGTCGATCGCCGCGTCACCGATAACCGGCAGTTTTTCGCGGGCGAGCGGACGCCAGACCTGCATGCCGATCAGGCTTTGGTAGCGCGGATCGTCGGGATGCACCGCGATCGCGGTATCCGCCATGATCGTTTCCGGTCGCGTCGTCGCCACCTCGATAAAGCGCGGTGGAGGCGAACCGGCGCGTGTAAGCGCTACGCGTGCGGGAGTCGGTTCATCGACCATCTCGTAGCGCACGTAGTAGAGCTTTCCCTTTTGCGGCTGCGAAATGACTTCCTCGTCCGACAGCGCTGTCTGCGCGGCCGGGTCCCAATTGATCATCCGCCGGCCGCGATAGATCAGGCCTTTTTTGTAGAGATCGACGAACACCGACTCGACAGCGCGAACGTAATCGTCATCGAACGTATATCGCTGCCGCGACCAATCACACGAGGCGCCAAGCCGCTTGAGCTGCTGGATGATGATGCCACCGTGTTTGTCCTGCCATTCCACCACTCGCCGGAGAAATTCTTCCCGGCCCACATCGTGCCGCGATTTGTTTTCCGTCTTACGCAAATGTTTCTCGACCGCCGTCTGCGTGCCAACGCCGGCGTGGTCCGTGCCCGGCAACCACAGGACCTCGAAGCCCTGCATCCGGGCTCGGCGCGCGAGGATGTCCTGAATGGTGTTATTCAGGACGTGGCCCATCGTCAGGATTCCCGTCACGTTCGGCGGCGGGATAACGATCGAATACGGCGGCTTCGAAGAATGTGCGTCCGCCCGGAAATATCCGGCTTCTTCCCAACGCGCGTACCATTTCGGTTCGACAGCGTTCGGGTCGTAAGTCTTCGGCAATTCAGGCATCGCGAGGGAATGATGCGGGCGCAGTGATGGAATGCAACTCGCAGCCCCATCGTAATCGTGCTCCTGCTCGTGCTCGTGCTCGTCCCGGCTTGAACAACGCCGCAAGAACGATTACGAGCAGGAGCAAGAGCTCGCCACGGCGAGTTCGTCCGATAGCGAACATGAGCAAGAGAAAGAGCAAGAACTGGCGCCGCATGACCATCGCGGCCCTGTGCCTGGCCGCGCCCGCAGCCCTCTCGCTGGCCGAAGACTGGAACGTTGTCCGCCCGAACAACCGGCCTTACGTCTCGTTCGCCAACGTCGCGCAGTTTTACCAGTTCCCGGAATACACCCGCGTGAGTCGCACCGTCTCGCTGCGGAGCGAGCGCCGGACGATCCGCGCCCAGGCCGGCACCAGTGAGCTTTCCATTAACGGCGTCCGGTTTTGGACGCACTTTCCGCTTCTGGACAACAGCAACGAAGACCTGATCTCGGTGATGGACG
>JBEEHR010000016.1:0-2905 GCA_041167505.1 Verrucomicrobiota bacterium | reverse complement strand
CCGGGATAAACTTGAAGGCCTCCGTAAATCCGCTGAGCCCGCGCGCGACCAGACCGCCGGCGATGGTGTTCTCTTCCGCCTCAGCGGTGCTGGTAAAACGGTCGGATAGAATCTGCACGCCTTCCTTGAAAACCGGTACGCGCGAAACCAAAAACAGGACCGCCACGACAATCAGGAGATTGCGGCCGAATTGGTTCAGGGCGGAGGGCCGAACGATAATAATCGCCACGAGCGAGGCGACCACCACGACCACAGCCAGTAGGACCGAACGGCTGCCCGAGACGCCGATCATCACCATCAGAGCGAAACCGCCGCCGAAGAGCAGCCAATTGCGATATACGCCCCGGGTCAAGCCGCCGTAGAGCAAATAAGTCGCCGCAAGTGACGCGCAAAAAACGACGCCCGAGGTGAACGAAAAAGTTCCGGGCGGCCGGATCTTATCGCCGCCGGCTCCGATCTGCAGGGTTTCGCCGAGCCCGACCGTGCGATTAATAAAAGCACCCGGCGCGGAGTTGAACTGAATGGCCAACAAGAGAGCCATCGGAATCGATCCGATCAAGATCCATTTGCCCAGTTTGAGGAGGTCATCGTGATCGAAGACTTTTCCGATGATGAAGATCAGCGGCAGATGCAAAAAGTTGGAGCGAAAACCAAAGCCCGTGACCAAAATGAGCGGTTGGAGAGAGAGGTACTGCTCGAGGACAACCAGCGAGACGAGCCAGGAGAGAACGCCGATAACGCCGAGCGAGATGATATACCCGTTGGTCGGAAAAACGCGGCCTCGGATCGCCAGGGCATAAGTCGCGAGCACTACCGGATCGCGGACCACCAACAGGATGTCGGAGTATTGGGGCAAAACCCATTTGCGGAGGCTTCCTTCGAAAATGAGGAGGATGAAATAGGTCCAGATAAGCCCGCGCACGTATCGGATGGCTTTTTCTTTGCCCACGTCGACACGAGGAGGCGGCGCGTGAGGCGCTAAAGGCTTCATCCTGACGACTTCTTGCATCGAACGTTCCTAAGAAACCACTTCCCGTGCCAGCCGGACGAGGGTGCGCCGGTACGCTTCCCAGCTGTGACTCTGCGCCTTCCGACGCGCTGCCTGTTTCATTTCGCGAAGCCGCGCCGGCTCCTGCAGCAACAATTCCAGTTTCTCGGCGATCGCCTGGGCGGAGCGGATCGGAATGATGAAGCCGTCCACGCCGTCATCGATCAAATCAGGCGCGGCGCTGTGGGGCGTGGCGATCACAACCAGACCCTGCGCCATGGCTTCGCCAATAACCAGCCCAAAGCCCTCGTGGAGTGAGGGCAGCACGAGCACGTCGTGGCGCGACATTTCTCGCAGAAGGTCATCGTAGGCCAGGGATGGAATCCACCGATGTTTGTCGAGCATCGCCGGCGTGGGAATAAGCGGGCTCACCCGCTTGCCGATCAGGGTGAGATCAATTTGCCGCTCCAGTTTCGTCGCGGCCTCTAACAAATACTTCAGACCTTTTGCCTGACTCAATGCGCCAACAAACAGAACGGCCAGTTTGCCGCTCCGACTTTCGCCGGGCGCATCACTCACGGATGGAGCACCGTAGGGCACCACTTGCACCGATGCCGTCAATGCCGGCGCTTGATTGAGACTGTTTTTCGAAAATGTGCTCGCCACGATCACGACATCGGCCAAAGCCAACTCGGCGTCTTTGCGGGCCAGCTTTTCTTCGCTGTCCTGGAGCGCGCCGAGAGTCGGTTTCCATTCGGGATGTAAGTCCGCCTCCTCCTGCTGATAGCGCCGCGCTTCACGCCAGTACACGATTGGATGCTCATAGATGCATTTGAGGCCGCGAGCCCTGGCGGCGCGAAATGATTCAAGCGCCCCGTTATCGTAGGCGTAGACCGCTTTGAGCTGACTGCTGTCCAGCAAACGCCGGGCGACGCGCCGATCCAGTGACAGGTAGACGGCATCCACGCTGAAAACCCCTGCTTCTGCACGGGTAAGGAATTGCAGACCCAATTGCTGGGACAAAAGCCGTCCGGCCTCGCGCCAGGGAAATGCCCTGGTGAAAGGTTTGACTCGATCGGAGAAAGAACGGCGGCGGAGTTCGTTGCGAAGACGGGACGGCAAATGCCGCTCGAAAAAACCGCCCTCCTTCCAATTCAGGCACGTCCAGAATTCCGCCAGCAAATCATCTTCAGCGAGGGCCAGCGCGGCCTGGCGCACGTTTTGGTTGGCGGTCGGATGGGAAAGCAGAATCACAGAGTAACGGATTGAAAGAGCTCGAGATAACGTTCGGCAACGAGGCGCGGTTGAAATTGCAAAAGATGTCTCGGACCCTCCGCGATCAATCGCTCACGCTCGTCTGGTCGGGTCAACAATCGCTCCAGGGATTGTTCAAGAGCGCTGATATCGCCATTGGGAAAAGTAATCCCGCACGGCCCGATTGCCTCGGGCAACCCGCCGCCGCTGGAAGCGATCACCGCGCAGCCACAAGCGATGCCTTCCAGAGCGACCACCCCGAATGGCTCATCATATCTCGAAGGGACGACCAGCGTTTGATGTTGATTCAAAGTGGACGCAAGTTCGGAACCGCTCTGGGCTCCTCGGAATTGCACCTCAGCTTCGAGCCCGAGTCTTTTCGCGAGCTCCTGCATTTTCGTCTGCTCAGGCCCGGAACCTACGACAGTCAGTTGCGGGCGAAGATGCCGTTGTCGCAAGCGGCTTAGAGACTCGAGAAGAATATCGAGGCCTTTCTCCGCAACGAGACGTCCCAGGAACACGAATTCGCGCTTGCGCTCGGACTGCGGCAGGCGCGCCTGGAACACGTCGATGTCATACGGATTGGGAATAACGATCGAGCGTGTTTGGAAAAAAGAGGCCACATACCGGCTGATGGCAACGCTGGTCACGCGATTCACAACT
>JBEEHR010000015.1:0-81703 GCA_041167505.1 Verrucomicrobiota bacterium | reverse complement strand
TGGTTTTCTTCGACGGGGAAGAAGCCTATGAAGCATTCACCGATACCGATGGATTGTTCGGGAGCCGTTATTTTGCGAAACAGCTGGCCGCCCAGGACAAGTCGAAATTGTTTCGTGGGGGCATTTTGTTCGACATGGTCGGTGACAAATCGCTTACGATCACGCTGCCGCCCGATTCGCCGCCCGAGCTGGCCAGCGGTATTTTTGCGTCATCCGACGCCCTGAAATTGCGCAAGCATTTCACCTACTTCGATAGCGACATTACCGACGATCACACGCCGCTGAACGAGATCGGCATCCCGGTCATTGACCTGATCGACTTCGATTATCCGCCCTGGCATACGCCGGCGGACACGATCGACAAATTGAGCGCGGAGAGTTTGCGCATTACCGGCGCGGTCGCCGCCTATTACCTCGCGGAGCTTGCTTTCAAATGAGCCGGAGATTGAGCCTGGGGCTCCTGATGGTTGTGGCCCTCATGCTTGGTCTGGCTGCCAGCGAACTGCTTTTCCGGATGTTCGCGTTTCGTGATCTCGCGGGCCGTCTCGCCGGTCGAGGGCATCTCGTCGCCATTACGCAGGGCAAAGGGATTTACGAAACGGACCTTGGTGAAAACGAGCCAAGTGCAGCGGAGTTGGTCGTTTTGGAAAATCTCCGCCGCGCGGCGGCCAATGAGGTGGTCACGCCATCCGCGGTTGATCGCGAGGTCGCCTTGCTTGAGGCGCAGTTCGGGAACGACAAGAAATTCCGAAAAGCGCTTCTCGCCGACGGTCTTTCCATTTCGGCCCTGCGCGACAGGGCGACGAACCAGCTCCGCGGGCTCGCCTGGCTGGAAAAACAAATCCGACTGGCGGCTGCGGTCACCGAGAGGGAGTCCCGGGAATTTTATGAAGCCCATCGCGACCTGTTCGCGCAACCGGTGCGCTTCTGCGCTTCCCATCTTTTCCTCGCCGCGCACGCCGAAAAGCCGCCGGAAATAGTGGAAGAGAAAGAACGGGCTATCGCGACGTTTGCGACGCGATTGCGTAAGGGCGAAACGCTGTCGGCGCTGGCTACGGAAGCTTCCGAGGATGAAGCGAGCAAACCGCGCGGCGGCGATCTCGGCTATTTTTCCCAGACGCGCATGCCGCCTGAGTTCATCGTCGAGATCAAAAAATTACGCGTCGGCGAAACCAGCAAGACATTCCGTTCTCATCTCGGCTTCCACATCGCGCAGGTCACGGAGACCAGGGCGGCCCATCTCCTCACTTTCGAGGAGGCGCGATCGGAGATCTCCGTGGCGCTTGGCAATCGGCGCCGCGCAAATCGTATCGATCAAATAGCGAAAACGCTCGCTGGAGCCGATTAGCCGCAGTCGAATTTGGCATTGCGTCTCGGAGGGTTTGCCGTGATTTTCAGCCGTCGCCCGGTAACCGCCGGGGAATCCCCGAGAAATCGATTTAAAAAATGGCGAGTCGGACACGAAAAAATGTTGGAGTGCTAGGCTTGGGCATCATCGGCCAGCGGGTCGTGGAGAACCTGCGGGAACGCGGATTCCACGTCTTCGTTTGGAACCGGACGCCACGGCCAGTGCCGAATTTCGTAGGCTCGCCGGCGGAGGTCGCGGAGCTCTGCGATTACATCCAAATTTTCGTCTCCGACGATGACGCGCTTCTCCAGATGGTGCAGCGGATGACGCCCAACCTGACCGCGAATCATATCGTGATGGCGCATTGCACGGTGTCGCCGGACACGATGCGGGCGGCGGCGGAAATCGTGGAGCGTCGCAACGGAAAACTGCTCGACTGCCCGTTCACCGGGAGCAAGAACGCGGCGGAAAAAGGCGAGCTGGTTTATTACGTCGGCGGCGACGAAGCCGCCCTGGCCCGGGCGCGGCCGATCCTGGAAGCGAGCAGCAAGGAAATCATCGAGATCGGCAAGGTGGGCGACGCGACGACGATCAAGGTGGCCACGAACATGATCACAGCCGCGAGCGTCCAGGCCGCTGCGGAAGCCCTGGCGCTGGTTTCAAAATCGGGACTGTCTCCGGAAAAATTTGCGACGGCGATGCGGAACAACGGGAGTAATTCCCCCACGCTCGACATGAAACTGCCGATGATGATGGAGGGAAATTTCGAGCCGCACTTTTCGGTGAAACACATGCTGAAGGATGTCGTCATTGCGACCCGGCTCGCGCGCGCCTTCGGGATCGAATTTGGCGCGACCGATGCGTCCCGGCACGGCCTGACCGAAGAGATGCGGCAGGGACGCGGAGATGCGGATTATTCGTCGCTCTTTCGCCAATACTTTCCAGCGGGCGGCCCGCTCGGGGCGCAAACAAATGGGGAAGAGGACCAGCCGCGCCTCGCCGGAATCGACGAAGGCAAGATCGAGCAACCCGAAATCGTCCCGGTGGCAGTCGAGACTTCCGCTGAGGTGCCTTCGGAGGCGAAGTCGATGGGGGAAGTGGTGCCGGCACCGGTCGCGGTGGAAGAGAAACCGGAGACGGCAGCGGAAGTCGGCGGCCATACCAGTGCACCGGCGACACCGAGCGAATCCGCGCCGGCCGTTGCCGCTGCGGCGCCGGCTGTCACGGCGACCGAACCGAAGCCGAAGGAAGAAACTGTGCTCACCTTCCCAGCGCCGTTGAAGGAAGGGGAAGGCGAGGAGCCGCGCGGACTCTGGGGCGGTTTCTGGCGCCGGCGGACCGACGATTGAGTTCGTCCGCCGCGTCACCGATGACGCCAGTTTTTTTTGACTACTCCCGTCGTGTGAAGCTACGGATCACCGGAGCCGATGCGTCCAGATTCCTCAACGGCCAAATCACGAACGATCTTCGGAAGGCGACGGCGACTTCGGCGATCCAGGCGTCCATCCTGAACGCGAAGGGAAAATTGAGCGCGCACGTTTTTGTTTCCATGGACAACGACGGCGCTTTCCTGCTGGACGCCGATAGCGAATTGCGGGACGAACTTCCCGCCCGGCTCGAGCGCTACATCATCGCGGACGACGTTCAGGTCGAGGATGTGTCCGATGAATTTTCGATTCTTCATTTCGTGGGCGAGAGGCCAGCAGTCGCGACTTTTTCGAGAACCGTGGCTTCAGAACGTTTCGGCTCCGGCGGTTGGGATTTTTGGAGAGTGCGCGTGCCGGAGTCGGAACTTCGTGAGCCTTTCGCCGAGCGGTTTGTTTTTTGCGACGACGTTTGCGCGGAAACTTTTCGAATCGAACGAGGCATTCCGCGCTGGGGGCGGGAGCTGACGAACGAGATTATCCCGGTCGAAGCGAACCTCGAAGCGAGCTCGATCGATTACGAAAAAGGGTGCTACATCGGGCAGGAGGTTATTTCGCGGATCAAGATGTCGGGGCAAACGAATAAACGTCTTTGCGGATTGGTGTCGATTCCCGGCGCGCCGCTCGCAGCGGAGACGCGCCTGACGAGCGAGGCCCAGCCAGGGAAGGATGCCGGCTGGATTACGAGCGCAACTAATAGCGATCGCTTTGGCGAGATCGCACTCGGTTTTGTGAAACGTGGATTCAACGAGACCGGCACGCGGCTTCTCGCGGGAGACGTGCCCGTTCAGGTCGCTCCATTGCCGTTTATTTGAGATATGTCCGCTGTCACGCTTAAGAACATCGGTGGCGCCGATCTCGCGATCCGCGATCGGGAGTTCGTCGTCCTCACGGGCCCGGTCGGCTGCGGCAGTTCCGCCCTCATTCGTATGATCGCCGGCCTGGCGGAGATCTCGAAGGGTGACCTTCTTTTTGACGAGCGCCGCATCAACGACGTTCCGTCGAAAGATCGGGATGTTGCGTTGCTCGCGCATGATTACACGCCGTATCCCGGCATGACCGTCTCCGAAAATCTGGCGATTGGATTGCAGCGCCGGAAATTTGCGAGCGGCGAAATCAAGAAACGCGTCACGGCCGTCGCCGAAACGCTCGGGTTGCAGGACCAATTGTCAGCGAAGCCGGAATCTCTTTCACCGGAGCAGCAACGATACGTTGGCCTCGCTCGCGCGATGGTGCGCCAGCCGAAGGTGTATCTTTTCGACGAACCGCTCGCGGATCTCAACCCCGCCGCTGCCAGCCGCGGGCGGGCGGCGATCGCCGCGCTGCGCTTGCGTGTTTCGTCGACGATTCTCTATGCCACGAGCGATCCAGTGGAAGCGCTGGCCTTCGGCGCGCGGATCGTCATCTTCGAGAAGGGGGTCGCGCAGCAGGATGCTGATGCGCAAGCGATCTTCGACGAACCCGCGAATTTGTTTGTGGCAAAATTCTTCGGCGATCCGCCTATGAATCTCGTGCACGGAACCCTGAAGCAGGAACGCGACGCCGTTGTTTTTTCCGAAACGGGTGATGGAACGATCGCCATCCGCTGGCCGACTTCGCGTTTTGTCGGGGGGAAAGCACCTGTCGGCGGTCCGGCGGTGCTCGGCTTCCGTCCGCAGGCTGTCGAGATCGCGGGCGCCGCCGGGGAGGTGGATCGTTCCTCAAACACTTTCCAGGCCTTGGTCGATCGGGCCGAGCCAAAGGGCGAGGAGACAGACCTTTATCTTCGAACCGGGACTCACGATTTGATCTGCCGGAGCCGCCGTTGGGCGGGACAGGCCGAAGCCGGGCACCGGTTCCAATTCGAGATTGAACTGGAAAAAACGCATCTTTTTGACGCGGTTTCCGGAGGGAGGATTATGGCGGAATCGTAATCTCTTTTGCTCCTGAATCTTGCGTAAAATTTGTATTGCCTTTCCAAGTTGCGCGCGGGTAATCTCGGCCCGCATCTACCGAGGAGCCCCGCAGTGAACCAACAATTACTTGCCGAAATCGGCCGCACCCAGCGGCTCGAAATTCTTAACACGCTCAAGCGCACCAAAGGCCTGTCCGTTAACGAGCTCGTGGCGCGCATGAAAATGAGCTACATGGGCATCAAGCAGCATTGCCTTACGCTCGAGCGCGACGGTTACCTCGACACCTGGCGACGCCCGCAAAAAATGGGCCGGCCGGAGATGGTCTATCGCCTCACGCGCCGGACCCACGATCTTTTCCCGTGCGATAGTAACGACTTCACCCTCGAACTGCTCAAGTCGATCAAGGAAGTGCATGGACCGAATGGGCCGGAGAAAATGTTGTTCAATGTCTTCGAACGGAAAACGGCTGGCCTCAAAGCGAAGGTCAAGGGCGATAACGTCGTCGAGCGTGCGAAATGGTTCGCCGCCCAGCGGGAGAAGGAAGGCTACATGTCGCAGTTTGTGGCCGACGAAAAAGAGGGGGGCCCGCAGATCTTAGAATGCCATTCGCCTATCCTGAATTTGCTCGACCAATACCCGATTATCGGTCGCCTCGAGAAAGACATGGTCGCAGGCGTCCTCGGGACGGAAGTGCGCCGCGAAGAGACCCGCACCTCGGGGCTCTACGAGTGCGCCTTTTACTTCGCTGTCTGAGTTGCGATAACCGCCCGGTTGTCATCCCTAGGCTGGCGCAGCGCGCCGAGGGACCTCTCCAGCGTAAGTTCGGCTTTCGCCAGCCACCACGCGTTTAATGACGTGGTGAATTGGTTGTTTCGCGGTAGCGGTTGAGCGCGTGCGAGGTCCCTCGTCCGGCAGCTGCCGGACTCGGGATGACACCGAATATTGCGCGGACACAATTCGCCCTTTCGCCGGGGGCGAATCTCAGTTGATTGATGGCCCCATGCTTCGGGCTTTTCCCACCGCCGTCATAGAGAATCTCCAGCCGCTCGTCGATGGCGGGCGCTACATGGTCAAACGCGTGGTCGGCGATGATCTCGCCGTCGAAGCGGACGTTTTCAAGGATGGCCACGACGTTGTCGCGGCTGCGCTGAAATGGAGAAAACTCGGCGAGACGGCCTGGTACGAAACCCCGATGGCGCACGTCGATAACGATCGCTGGCGCGGCGTCTGCACCCTCTACGAAAACGTCATCTACGAATACACGGTCGAAGCTTGGACCGATACGTTCGGCGGCTGGCAACACGAGTTCGCGGCTAAATTCGAAGCGGGGATCGCTAATCTTTCCAGCGAGATCCTCGAGGGGGCGGCCTTTCTCGAGGACGCCGCGGCGCGAGCGGTGACTCTTGCCGATGCCGATCGGCTGCGTGAGCTGGCGAACACGATGCGAGCGGCCGAGCCCGCCGAGGTGAACGAGATCGCGCATTCGGGCGAGCTGGAAGTGCTGATGGCCACCTATCCGGATCGCGCCAGCTCCACGCAGTACGGCCCGGCGCCCCGCGTGGTGGTGGATCGAAAGGAAGCGCGCACGGCGGCCTGGTACGAATTCTTTCCCCGCTCCGCCGAAGGATGGCCCGATCGCGGCTCGACGTTTCGCGATTGTTTGCCCCGCGTCGATGACGCAAACGCGATGGGATTCGACGTCATTTATTTTCCGCCGATCCATCCCATCGGCCATACGAATCGAAAGGGGCGGAACAATTCTGTGACCTGCGAACCCGGCGAACCCGGCGTGCCGTACGCGATCGGGAGCGAGTTGGGCGGGCACAAGGCGATCGAACCGGCGCTCGGCACCTTCGAGGATTTTGCCTGGCTCGAGAACGAAATCCGGAGCCGCGGGATGGAGATCGCGCTCGATTTCGCCATCAACTGTTCGCCGGACCATCCCTACGTCCGGGAGCATCCGGAATGGTTCTACAAACGCCCGGACGGCACGATCAAATACGCGGAGAATCCGCCGAAGAAATACGAAGACATTTATCCGCTGAATTTTCGCTGCGAGAATTGGCGGGCGCTCTGGGAAGAGATGAAGAGCATCATTCTCTTTTGGGCTGAGCGCGGCGTTCGCATTTTTCGCGTCGATAATCCGCACACCAAGCCGGTCGCGTTCTGGGAATTTCTGATCACTGGTGTCCGCGCTCAATATCCGGATACGATCTTTCTCTCGGAAGCGTTCACCCGGCCCAAGATGATGAAGGCGCTGGCCAAGGCCGGGTTCAGCCAGAGCTACACCTACTTCACCTGGCGCACGGCCAAGGCCGAGCTGACCGAATATTTCACCGAGCTCACCCAGACGGGCATGCGCGAATATTTTCGCGGTAATCTTTTCACCAACACGCCGGACATCCTGCCGCTTCATTTGCAGGAAGGCGGCCGGCCGATGTTCATGATCCGCTCGGTCCTGGCGGCAACGCTCTCGAGCGTCTACGGGATCTACAGCGGCTTTGAGTTATGCGAGAACGTTGCCTTGCCCGGCCGCGAGGAATATCTCGATTCGGAAAAGTATCAGTTCAAGGAACGCGATTGGGATGCGCCCGGGAACATCAAGGATTGGATCACGCAGGTGAACCGCATCCGGAAAGAAAACCGCGCCCTCCATCTCTACGATAACCTGCGTTTCTACCGGGCCGATAATCCCGCGATCCTCTGCTACGCCAAGATGACCGAAGCGCGCGACAACATCATCTTCGTCGTCGTGAATCTCGATCCCACCCGCTCACAGAATTCCTACGTTCACATTCCGCTCGCTGAATTCGGCCCGATGGATTCCGATGTTTACCAGGTCCACGACCTCCTGACCGATGCTCGCTACCTCTGGCGCGGCGAACGAAACTACGTCGAGCTCAACCCGGCTGTCCAGCCCGCCCACATCTTCCGGGTGCGTCGCTGGCTCGCCGGGGAAAAGTTTGTTTGAACAAGGACGGGCCGGGCGCCGTCTCTCGTCTGACCGTCATTTGCATCCCTTAACCTCGCTGCCTATCATAACAGCACTTTCGGAATGAATATTTTCTCGCTGTTCGCGGGCGCAATGCCGTTCCTGGCCCAGACCCCGGCGCCTTTAGCTCCGGATTTGCCGCGCAGCAAATCGATGCTCGAAACCCTTATCGCGGCCGGGCCCGTGATGTACGTCCTGCTCGCCATGTCCATCGTCCTGGTGATGTTGGTGGTGACTTATCTCCTGACCATTCGTCGCGGGACGGTCGTTTCCAGCGGGTTCATGGCGACGGCGGATGCGCTCCTGCGGAAGCGCGATTATCTCGGGCTTCTGGCGGTTTCCAATCGCCACGGCGAAGCGATTGCGCGCGTCGTCCAGAAGATGCTCGATTTCACGACGAAAAATCCCAGCGCCGATTTCGCCCAGGTGCGCGAGATCGCGGAGACGGAGGGAACCCGGGTGGCGTCGAGTTTGAATCATCGCGTTATTTATCTCGCCGATATCGGGACGATCGCCCCGATGCTCGGCTTGCTCGGTACTGTTTTCGGAATCATCACCTCCTTCAGCGCCCTGGGTTCCGATCTCGGCACCCATCGCTACGCGATGCTCTCGGCCGGCGTGAGTACCGCGCTGGTGAATACCGCAGCTGGTCTGGCGGTCGGCATTCCCGGAATGATTTTCTACGCCTATTTCCGCGGAAAGGTGCAGCGGATTATTTCCGACCTAGAAGCGGCCGTGACTCACGTCCTAGCGCTGCTCTCTCTGCAATACAACAAGCGGTTGCCGGAGCGCGCTCCGGTGTTGCTGGAAGATGAATTCTAGCGGGCATCCCGCATCTCGCCCATGAACTTGCGCCGGCACGCGACTCCGCAGCATCCGGGCATCCAGCTTGCGCCGCTCGTTGATGTCCTCCTGCTCCTGCTGATTTTCTTTCTCCTGACCTGGAATGCGGCCCGGAACGAGAACGAGCTCGATGTCAAAGTTCCGAAAGCTTCCTCGGCAAAAGAGAAAACGGCAACGATGGGCGACGTTGTCGTTAATGTGAAAGCGGACGGCAACGTGGTGGTCAATCGGCGGACGCTGAGCACGACCGAGCTGAGCGACATGCTGAAAAATCTCGTCCAGCTTTATCCCGAACAGGCCGTCGTGATTCGGGGCGATGAAACCGGCGCCTACAAGCACATCGTCAATGTGCTAAACATTTGCAGCGACTCAGGCGTAACGAACGTCGCTTTCGCCACGGCAAAATGAAAACGCAGTGGGGCGCGGTTTGCCTCGTGCAAGCGGCGCTGATTTTCGCAGCGGTTCCCTTTGCCGTCGCGCAGCAGAAAACTCCGGAGGTTCGCCGCGCCCAGCCGGTCGACGAACCGCCGACGCCGAAAGCGGTGCCGTTCGACACGCCGGCTCCATCGGCCAAACCGCGGCGCAGTCCGCCGGAACCAGCGGTTGCGCCGAAGCCGCGCACCGACGAGCCGGAAGGTCCTGCGACCGAACCCGAAGCTTCGGACCGCCGCCAACTCGACTACGCGAATGGCCTGTTCTCCCGAAAGCTCTACGATCTCGCCGCGCCGGAATATGAAAAATTCCTGGGCCAATATCCCGGGGCGCCTGGCCGTTCCAGCGCCTACTTTTATCTGGCGGAATGTTATCGAGCGCTGAACAAAACCGGCGCGGCGCGGACGAGTTTCCAAAACGTGCTCGACAATTATGCCGAGAGCGAATTCGCGGGGCCCGCTGCCTACGGCATCGCTGAGATTCTTTTCGGCCTCAAGGATTACGCGGGAGCGCTGGTGTTGTTTCACAAGGCCGGAGCGAAATCGAAGGAGCCGGCGCTCGCGCTTTCGGCGAAATATTTCGAGGCGCGCTGCCTGGAAAATGTCGATCGCAAGGACGAAGCGCTGAATCTGTATCAGCAGGTAGCGGAGACGAAGAACCCGAATCCGTATCGCGAAGATGCGCGGATGGCGGCCGGGACGATCGCGCTGGCGCGCGGACGAAAGCTCGATGCCTTCCGGAATTACGAAGCGCTTGCGAACGAAACGCAGAAGCCGGCGCTGAAGGCGGAAGCGACGGTGCGCGCCGGCATGGTCGCGGTGGATTTGCAGCAGACCGAGAAGGGAAAGACCGACAAGGCGATGGCGGAGAAGGCGCTGAGCCTGTTGCAGAAAGGCCGGTCGCTGCCGGAAGCGGGTAAATGGAAAGCGATCGCTGAGGTCGGGTTGGTGCGGCTGCAATATCAATCGGGCCAATACGACAAGGTGCTCGCCGAGTACAAACGCGCCGAGAAAGAAATCCCCGAGGAAGTGCGTCCCGAAATGATGCTCATCGTGGGAAACAGCCACCGCCAGCTGGGGCACACGAAAGAGGCCGACGAGATTTACCGGCAGATCATCGACAAATATCCGACGAAGGAAGAGGCGAAGGACGCGCAATACCAACGCCTGATCAATTTCTACAACACGAATTCACCGACGTTGCTCACCGAAATCGACAGCTACGTTGCCTCGAATCCGACGCCGGAACGAGCCGACCAGGCGAAGCTCCTCAAGGCCGAGCATTATTACAAGGCACAGAACTTCGCGGACGCGGCGCCGATCTACAACGAACTCCGTGCTTCGCATTTGTCGCCGAAATTGCGCTCGGAAGCGGCTTACAAGCTCGGCTGGTGTTACGTCCAGCTCAAGGACGGCGTGAATATCGTCGAGGCCTTCGATTATTTCGTGAAGGCGTTTCCCGACAGCCCGCAGATGCCTTCGGCGTTGACGCAGCGCGCGCTGGCCAGCCAGGCGAACAAGAATTACGACGCAGCGCTGGATGATCTGAATACGCTCCTGACCAAATATCCTGCCGCGCGCGAACGGGAAGCGGCGCTTCAGCAGAAGGCGCTCATCCTCGGGCAGAAGGACGATCCGAAAGGCATGTCCGACGCGTTCCGCCAGTTGCTGAAGGAATTCCCGAAGAGCACCGTCGCCGCGCAGGCGAATTATTACATCGGGAAAGCCGCGTTCGAAGCGAAGGATTACAAGGGCGCGCTCGCATCGCTTGAGGCCGCGCGCCAGCTCAACAAGGAACAGTATTACAACCTGGCGACGCTCCGGATTGTCTCGTCGTTTTTTTACCTGAAGGACCGCGCCGCCCTGAGCAAGGAAGTGGACGCATTCGTCGCGAACACTCCCGACGCCAGGATTCCGGCGGAGATCCTGGAGTGGCTGGGGTTGGAGTACTACAACGAAAAGAACTACGCGGCGGCAGCGAAGTATCTGACCCTTCTCGGGAAAGTAGAAAGTCTCGGGAACGTGAAACCGGACTTCTGGTTCTACCTCGCGGATGCGCAAACGAAGCAGAAGAACTTCGCCGAGGCCGAAGCCGCCTACGAAAAATATCTCCAGGTCGCGACCGATCCGGCGGCGAAAGCGAAAACGTTGCTGGCGCTCGGGGCCGCCAAGATTTCCTCGCACAAACCGGATGAGGCGCAAAAGATCGCGGAAGAGATCATGCGTCTTCAACCGGAAGGACGCGTGAATGCCGAGGCGCGGTTGCTCGCAGGTGACGTGCAGCTCGAGCGGCAGAATTTCGACGAGGCCGGCAAGGCTTTCATGGGCGTGGCGCTGCTTTACGACGATCCCGCCATTACGCCGCGCGCGCTGCAAAAGGCAGCGGTCGCATATCAAAAGGCCGGAAAGAGAGAGGAAGCCGATCGCGTGGCGAAACAGCTCCATGAAAAATATCCGGACTTTGCCGGCGGGTAATTCTCGCGACTCCGTGTAGCCACGGCCCTGTGGGCCGTTTTTGCCGCTGCTGAAAGTTACCGTGTGACGGCTCGCAGGGCCGTGGCTACAACCGATCCGGCTTCTGAGGTGGATTTAGTTGATCGCCAGGACTTCAATCGGCAGCGCGGCGAGAAATTCGCTCGCGTTGTCGATCTGCAATACGGGCCTGGCCAGATGCGCCGCGAGGAAGCTGGCATCTGGCGTCGGCGCGATGCCAGCCTGGGCGACGATTTCAGAATCGGCGAGGTGTTCGACAACGCAGGAAACCTTCGCTGTGAGATTGCGGGTGTCCGTAAATTGCACCGTCGCAATCCCGGGCGCGGTCGCTTCAACATAAGGCGAGAGTGTTCCGGCAAAATGAAGAAGGATGTCCTGCAGAAGTTTTTCCTGCGAAGGGCTCCGGACCTTGATCACGAGATCCAGATACCGCGCCAGGCCCTGGCTCGGCGTCATCCCGACGCGCACCCCCGCTTTTTCCGCCGCGGAATTGAGCTGGATAATGACCGCCTTTTTTTCCTGGTCGTCGATCAAGGCGACTGGTTTGCCGGATAACTCCGGTTGATGCCGCAGCGCCGCCTGCAAATAAAAATCGGGCAGATAAATGGTCGCGAACATTAGCCGGCCGTTGCCATAATTTCTCTGGGCCCGTGCACGCGTTCCACCTGGATGTTGAGCCGGGCGGTCAGATCCGGCTGGTCCAAATCATTCAGGCGCCAGGCATTCTCGAGAGACAATTTCAGTTGCGCGCTGCTGATCATGTTCCGGCGCGTCAGCACCAGAAAAGCGGTGGGCGCCGCTTCGACCAGCCGTTGCAGCCGATACCAATGCGTGTGTGGAATTTTCCGCAGCTCGTCGCTCGCGTTCAGGACTAGATCGAGAACGACCAGCGGGAAATTTCCATCACGCAAAAGTAAATCGGCCGCCTGGACAGCCTGGCTGGCCTGGTGGCAGCGGACCCAAAGCAAATTTTCCAAAGCATGAGCCGATGGCTGGGGGTCGAAAGAATCACTCCCGTCGATCAACGCGAGAAAAAAGCCGGCTCGATGCGCGTTCTGCAAAAGAAGGTGAATCAAAAGTGCGCTGCCTGCGCTCAAATTCGGGCTGCTCAATTCCGTGACGGTGTTTTTTGGCAGGCCGCCGAGCGCGTCGTCTATGGCCGGCACTCCAGTCCGGAGCCGGTCCGACCCCGCGGCGAAGCTTTGTGGAAAACGTTCCGCCAACAGTTGGCGAAGATCGATGATGCTGCTCGCGGCCATGCCTCGAAACTGGCACAGGCGTGTCTTATGTTCAACTGAACAGCACCGCAGATGCAGCGCTCAGGAAAGCTGCTAGCTCCGCTTTCGCCGCGAGTTCGGCATCTGCTTCCGCACCAGGGAAACCATCACTCCCTGGATCCGCAGCTCCCGTGCTGGCACCAGGTTCGGATAAAGCGGGTTCTCCGCTTTCAAATAAGGCCGGCCATGTTCCATCACGTAGCGTTTCAGCGTCGTCTCGCCGTCGATCAATGCCGCGACGATATCGCCATTCTGCACATCCTTGCGGTCCTCGAGAATGACGATGTCGCCATCGAGGACATGGGCATCGATCATCGAGTCGCCCCGGACCCGGAGGGCGAAGGTGCGGCCGTTCTTCGAGGCATTGACCGAGCGGGTGTCGAGCGAGACATGGCCTTCGATGGTTTGCTCTGTCAGCGTCGCCATGCCCGCGGGAATCTGGCCGTAGATGGGGATATCCGTGATGCGAACTTTCTGCACTGGAGTAATCAGCGCCCGCGCTTTGCGGGCATGACGATCGAGAAAACCTTTCCGCTCCAAGGTGGCGAGGTATTGCATCACCGACGTTTGGCTGGCGAAACCGAAATGAGCCTGGATCTCGCGGGTGCTCGGCGTAATGCCTTTCTCGCGTTGCTCGGTCTGGATGAATTCCAGGATGCCTCTCTGCCTCTCGGTGAGCATGATCTTAATCATCCGGAAAAATTCCGGACGCGCAAGTTCAAATGAACAGTTCTTCTGTAGCCGTCGCCCTGTGGGCGACGTGGGGGAGTTGCTGTACCGCTCTCACGCTTCGCACAGCGAAGCGGCTACAGTTGGGAAAGCTGGAAGCCCAGTTCATCCAGTTGCGCGGACCAGCGACCGAGATAGGCGAACGTAATGTAGAGGTTCGACAACGGGACGACCTGACCGGCAGGATCGTTCCGCCAGGCGGAGTTCATTTCACGCAACTGTCCGTTTGCGGCGTCAATCAGCTGTCGAACTTTTTGGCGCAAGTCGCTGGCCTCCTTTTCCAGTTCGACGATTTGCGGCTTGAGCAGGGATCGGCTCAAGGCATTGGACGCGGTCCGGGTTTTTTCCTGGAGCGCATTGGCGCGCTGCGTCAAGGCGCCGATGAGGAGAAACAGCTCCTGTAATTCCTGCGGAAGGGCTTGGTTTGCGGAAGGCGATGCGCCGTTTTCCAAAGTGAGCAGGTGATGAAGCCGCCGCTTCGGATCCTGCAAAACCTGGTAAGCCTCATTGAGTTCCGCGAAATCGTTCGCGCGATCCGGCGTCGCTGTATCGGGATGGCTTTTCAGCGTCTGCCCATGGTAGGCCTCCTTGAGCGCGGCGGGATCAAGCCACGGCGCGCGCGGCTGCTCCAGCAGCGCGAAGTAATCCGTCATGCCGCGAAGCTCTCACCGCAGGAACAATGCGCGACCGCGTTCGGGTTCGTGACTTTGAAGCCGCCTTTCTGAAGGTCGTCGCTGTAGTCGAGGAGCGAGCCGCTCACGAAGAGAGCGCTTTTCGGGTCGACCACGACGCGGACGTTCGACGATTGCACCATGATGTCGCGGTTCGCCGGGCCGTCCACGAGGTCCATTTTGTATTGCAAACCGGAACAGCCGCCGCCAATCACGGCGACGCGGAGGGCACCGGTAGAGCGTCCTTGTTTTTCCAGGAGCGAATTCAGTTTCCGCGAAGCGTTCTCCGTGACCTTGATGAGACGCTCATTGCCGATCTTGTAATTGACCGCGGCGGTTGGGGCTGAGGTGTCGGGCACGAAGGAAGATAGTTTTCGGCCGCTCTCACCGCAAGGCATACGCGAAAGCGCTGTAGTTACGACGCTCTGTCGCCGTGCAGAAGGGGAACGCGGCGACAGAGCGGCGCGGCTACAGTGAGGCGGGTTGCAGATCGAGCGCCAGGTGCCCAGCGGCGATCTCATCGATCTCCGCGAGTGACGCGACATGCTGAAATTTTTCCCTGAGCGCTTTGCTGTTCGGGAATCCCTTCGAGTAGGCCATCAACCGGGCTCGCATCGAGCGCATCGCCTGGTCTTCGTTGCCCCATTCCTCGATCGCGAGCTGGCAATGACGCCGAATCAATTCCCACTTCTCCTCGAAACTCGGCGAAGGGAGATGTTCGCCGGTGGTGAAATAATGTTTCACCTGGTTGAAAATCCAGGGCGCACTCATGGCGGCGCGGCCAATCATCGCGCCGGCGACGCCGGTCTCAGCGCGGCGCCGGATAACGTCCGCACCACTCGTTAGGTCGCCGTTCCCAATCACGGGAATCGATACAGCCTGGACGACTTCGCCGATAACGTCCCAATCGGCCGCGCCGGAGTAACCCTGTGCGCGCGTCCGGCCGTGAACCGCCACGGCGCGAATCCCTGTTTCTTCCAGGATGCGCGCCACGCGCGGCGCGTTAACCGACTCCGCATCCCAGCCGATCCGGATTTTCGCCGTCACCGGCACAGGCGCTACCGCGCGTACGACCGCTTCCGCGACCGCGGCGAGTGCAGGACAATCCTTGAGCAGCGCGGAGCCGCCGTTCTTCGCCACCACTTTGTTGACTGGGCATCCGAAGTTTAGGTCGATAAAATCAGGCCGCACCCAATCGATCACGTGTTTCGCCGCTGCCGCCATGTGCTCCGCGTTCCCGCCGAAAAGCTGGACCCCGATCGGTCGCTCACCCTCATCGAAATCCAGATATTCGCGCGTCCGTTCGTTCCGGCGAAAAACGCCCTCGGCCGAGACGAATTCCGTGACGAGCACGTCCGCACCGCGTTCCTTGCAGAACTGGCGGAAGATTTTGTCCGATACTCCTGCCATCGGCGCGAGATAGAGGGGGAATTTCGATTGGCTAAACCACGGAAGCTCGCTCATGGCGCCGCAGTCTCTCACAGGATTCGGCGGTGCGCATACCGGCAGCGAATCAATTTCGCTCGAGAAGGCGGCAGCCGTCGCGAGTATCGACTACGTGAAAGTGGTCGGGAACGGCTGGCTCGCCCGGCAAGTCCACTTCCAGGATGTGTTTGATATCGAGCTGGTCCAGGAGACCGGCATCGAGTGGAATCTTGACGTCGTAGGCCAATCCTTCCGCCGGTTCGATTCGGGGAGTCCCGGCGTCGGTCCTCTTGAAATGGACCCAGGCATAGCGGTCGGTCAGTGCCCGGTACTGGTTGAGTGGATCCAAGACTCGCAACATCTCGTAATCGGGGTTGCAACGCATTCCGCCTTTCACTTGCGCCCCGGAGGCTTTGATAAAGTCCGGGAAGACCTGAGCCCGCAGCGTTTCTCCGAGAACAATCCAGCTCCCAGTCGGCTTCCTCCGATGGGCCTCCGCAAGCCACTTTAAGACGCGACTCTCGGTGATCCCCGGCACGCCATGGGAGATTGGGTTCACTAGCGCGGTTGCGTAGAACTGGGGGATCAGGAGAAGAAGGCAGGTGGCGGTCGCGGCGCCTCGCCAAAGGCAGACCGCGACGAGTGCAAAAAACAGGGCGGTGGCGATCACTGTGCCCGACGACTGGAAGTGGCCGAGCTGCACATTCGTGATCCGGAGCACGATAAGGAGGATTAATAGCCAGCCGGCGAAAAGACCAATATTCGTCCTAGGCGGTGTACCCTCCTCCGGCTCCCGCGAAAGAAAGCGGACGAGGGCAATAACAGTGGCCGTGCCGACCAGCAAGTTGGCGCGCCCAGAATAGACATAGGCCCAACCGGAAAGATTTGCGACCCAGGTCGGTACTCCGCAGGCCATGAAAACAATAGCGAACACCGCGAGAACAAGCGGCAGGATAATGAGTGGATCAGGCCGGCCGCGAAAAACCTGGCGCATAACCGGCGGGAGAAGGAAAGGCGCCAGGAAAAGGAAACCGGCCGCTTCGCAAGTGTTCTGGAGTTGTTCCGGATACCGGTCTCCGGTCATGGAGAACTCGAGGAACGGATCGAAGAAACGGCGCCAGCCGAAGTCGCCCCCGGTGAACCGGATTTGTCCCGGATAGGAAAGAAGCGAAGTGACACGAATGATTTCGGCTACGTCCAGCCACCAGCGATAAATGATTAGCCCAGTGACAAACAGGACGGCAACCAGGCATCCTCCTCGAAATGCCCGGAGCGTGGCTGGCTTGCGTTCCACAATCCACCAAGCCGCGAGGATCGCAGCCGCCAGATAAACAAGTGGAATCTGGAATCGCGGATAACAGCAAAGAGCAAAGTTCACCCCCACCACGATTAGGCCGAGACCAGCAGCGATAATGGGTCCCCGCCGGCCATCGCAGAAAAGAACGCGGCAAAGCCAGAGACCGAAAAAGAACAGCGCGAGCATTTCCGGCAGGCAGGTAGGCGTGCTCCACCACCATTGTAAAAATGGCGAAAAAGTGAGCAGCGTGGCACCGGCGAGATCAAGGAGCGTTTTGCCGCCCGTCAGGATCCCGAAAAAAAGAAACGCCCCCAGCAGCAAAGCAAACCCCTTGAAGTTCCAGTAGAAGGCGAAGGCGCGTTCCGTCTCCATCAGGAAGAACGGCCACATCTGCGGGCGAAACAGAGTCGACCAATGGCGCGCCGGCAGATTGGTGACCAGCGGTGTGACGTCACTGCCGACGCTGGGATTGCGCACGCTAAACGCCGGGGTTTGTCTCGCTTGGGAAAAAATCCAGGGGGTCTGAAGCATCCATTCATCCGAACGCACTTCTTTTGGCGTTCCCAGGATGATGCCGGCGTTGGGGAGTTCGCGCTCGGCTTGATAACGCCACAGGGCGGTCGAACTTCCATTGAGCTTAAGAAAGCTGGCGACGAAATAGAGCGCGACCAAACTGACGACGACAAGCTCCCTCGATCGCGAATTCTCGGGCGCCGCGACGCCTGCGTTACGAGTGGGGGGGTGCGGACGCACTGTCATGATCAACCCGGCCAGCGCGAGCACGAGTGGGACGATAAAAATCCACTGCATCAGTGCGGCCAATCGTGTTGCCGGAATTCGCGAGCCCGGCATCAGGTGCAACACGAGCGGCTCGAGGCTGTTCCACTCGACATGAATCGCCTCGCCCTCCCCGCTGATCCGCGTCTCCGTTTTGTTCGGAGTATTCGTCGCCAGATCCATCGCCGTGAGGCTCCGTGCCGGTCCGCCGAGCGGGTTGAAGGTGAGCGAGCGAATCTCCAGGGAGCGCCCTGCTCCCTGATTGATCAGCCTAAGCCCTTGGGCGCTGTTTGTTTCAATGGGAAACCGCACCCGCACGAATTCGCCAGCCTTGTCAATAACACGCGAGGTTATCCCTTCCTGGCGATTTCCGTGGCCACGGTTGTACCGCAGTTCAACCAACGCGGGCCTATCGGTTTTGATTTCCGCCTCGACCGTAAACAGAGCGGGCCGCCACTGAACCTGACCTGTAAACGCGACGGCGCACGCAATCGCCAACAGGATTGGAACCGCGCGATCGCGGCTGCTCATCTTGGCAGAGGCGTTATGAAGGTTGGGGTGAGAATCGACCATCGCTACGTCGTGGGAAACAGTTCCACTTTATAAACTCTGTTGCCCATTGCGTGTCCATTGTGTTCAAGACTTCAAGCTCGCCTTTTGGGCAGTCGATGCGGACGAGCCGCACTTGTACGGCCTGGACGAAGAGCCTGACGGTTCCGCTAAAAAACCTTAGGATGCGCGCTTTAGCTGTTGTGCGACTTCGCTCTGGACCTGCTCCAGTTCATCCAGGCGCAGTTCCACGTCGGGAACGATAAACACGTCGCCGTTCTTCGCGTGTTCGTAAATCAGCACTGGCCGATCTTCGGCTAGCTCGCTCTTCACCGGTCTTAAGACTCGTTTCCGTTCGAGCATGACGGCTAGAACGTAACAGGCGTTGGCGTTCGCTGGATCGTTCGCGGCGAGGAGACGCCGCAAGAGTTCCTCGGCGCTTTCCTTGGCGAGCGCTTCCGGCGGCGCGGCAGGCGGCGGCTCGTAGCGTGTCTTCCAAAAGGAGAACGGCCGGATATTTTCATTGCGCTGGGCCCACGCCTCTTCGCTTAAATCTTCGCGGCGAAAACCGTCGCCTTCGCGGAAGAGCAGCGTGTAAAAGTGCTCGCCCGCCTGGAACGGACGCCCGGTTCGCGCGCAGGCGTCGGCGCGATGTTTGATCGGCCATTCGTTTGCCAGGGTCGGGTTCATCGGGCGATCACGGACTGGCGCGGAGAAAACCGAGGCGCGGCGGCTCGCGGTTTGTGGCGCGGTAATAGAGAAGGACCAGGCCGATAAGCCCGAAGATAATATTCGGGGTCCACGCCGCGGCCCAGGTGGGAATGCGTGCCCCTTCGCCGAGCGCGAGGAAAAGATGCATGACGAAGTTCATGGCGAAGACCAGAAGGATGGCGGCGGCCACGCTAGAGAGAATCCCGCGGCGGGAATAACCGACCCCGAGCGACCCTGCGATCAGCGCCACCACGGCGCACGTCCAGGGCAAGGCGACCCGGTATTGCAGGTGAGTGGCAAAAGGCGCGAGAAGCGTCGTGGGAAAATCGGAATTGAACTCAAGATAATCGCGTAGCTCGGGCACGCTGAGATGCTCCGCGCGCACGTTCGCGCTGCTTAAGCGGAAGGGCGTTTCGCTCCAATCGGTGATCACGAGCGACTCCGTGTAGGGAATCGTTTTGGTTACGTTCCCAACCTCGTCATAGTAAACGATTTTCAATTGCTGAAATTCCCAGGCGTGTGTTTCGGGTTGATAGAGCGCGCGGGTGGCGATGTAAGTCTTGACGATATTGTCGTTCGCGTCCTGCTGCACGATATGGACGGTATTGAATACGTTTTCTCCGGGGTAAAATTGCTGGATAAACCAGGTGCGGTTATCGGTTCGATTCCGAAAAATCTGCGCGGTCAGACCGAACTGCTGGCGACGGGACTGGGGATCCTCCAGGAGCCGCTTGTGCGCATACTCACCGTGAGGCGCCATGGAATAATTCAGGGCCGTGCTCGCTGCGGTCGTCAGCAAACCGATCGCGAGCAGCGGCATCAGGATTCGCGGCAGGCTCACCCCCGAGGTGAGCATGGAGACAATCTCATTCGAACGCGACATCCGGCCAAGGCAGAAAAGCAACGCGAGCAGAAGCGCGACCGGCAGGAGAATGACGAGAATCTGGGGGACCTGCGTGAGGTAATATTCCAGGATCAACGTCCGCGAGATGCGTTGATCGAGGAAAGTCGAGATGTTGTCGCTCACGTCGAAGATGAACCAGATCGAGGTGAAGCCGGCGATGCAATAGATGTAGGCGAGGAGGAAATGCCGCACCACGTAGCGATCCAGACGTCTCATGAATAATTTGCCAATTTTCGCGGTTCGATTTTGCGGCTAACGTAGCACGCCCGCCGCGCTCCGGTTAGCTCATACGCAAACCGCAATCCGGCAAATCGCAATTCCGCACCGTGATCGCACTGAAAGATTCCCTCGAAAGCGACTTCATCGAAGAAGTGCGCTCGCTCTTCTCGCAGGCCGGCGCGCTATCTCGGGCGAAAAACTTCGCGTATCGGCCGGAGCAGCAGGAGATGGCGGTAGCGGTCGCGCGCTCGCTCGAGGACGAGCGCCACCTCGTGGTCGAGGCGGGGACCGGTGTCGGCAAATCGATCGCGTATCTCGCGCCCGCGGTCCTTTACGCGATCCAGCAAAAGAAAAAGGCGATCGTCTCGACGCACACGATCAATTTGCAGGAGCAGTTGATTCACAAGGACATCCCGATTCTGAAGAAGATCCTGCCGGTCGAGTTCGACGCGGCGCTCATGAAAGGCCGGCAGAATTATCTTTGCCCACGCCGCCTGGAACGCGCACTGCAACAGGCGGGCGAACTGTTCACGACTTCGGAGGCGGCGGAGCTGGCGCGCATCGCCGATTGGGCGCGGACTACGAAGGACGGAACGCTGAGCGATCTCGCGATCGAACCGGACCCGAAGGTCTGGGCGCAGGTTTGCAGCGAAGCCCACATCTGCACGAGCAAGACGTGCGGGCAGAGCGGTAACTGTTTCTTCCAACAGGCGCGGAAACGTTTGCTGGCGGCGGACGTGGTCGTCATCAATCACACGCTGCTCTTCATGCTGCTCGGCAGCCCGGAAGAACAGCTCAAGCGCGAGACCGGCTACCTGTTCCCGAACGACTTCATCATTTTCGACGAAGCGCACACCGTTGAGCAGACGGCCTCGCGCCAGATCGGCATCGGCGTTTCCCAATACGGACTGCGCGCGACGGTGCAGCGCCTTTACAACGCGCGCACGAAAAAAGGACTGTTCACGGTGACGCGCGACGCCGCCGGCGTGGCTCTAGCCGCTGGCCTCATCGACGAGATGGACGTGTTCTTTCGCTCGATCGACGAACGCTGCGATTTTCGGAAAGGCCGCGAGGTCCGCATCCGGGAGGTCGATTTCGCGCCGGACACGATATCCGGCAGGCTGGTCGCGCTGCAGACGCGGGTCGCCGAAGTGGTGAAGCGAAGCGACGACGAATTCCTGAAAGCCGAGCTGCAGGAACTCGGCCGGAGAATTCACGATGCCCGCACCGGTATCGTCACGTTCTTGGAGCAGGGCGCCGAGGGCCACGTCTACTGGGTCGAGCGGACCGGCAAGACCGCGCAGTTCCTCACCCTCAACGCGGCGCCGATTGATATCGCGCCGGTCCTGCGCCGGATGTTGTTCCGGGACAATTGTTCGTGCGTGATGACGAGCGCCACGCTTGCCGTGGGCCGGCCGGACCTGGCTTATTTTCGCGAGCGGATCGGCGCCACTGACGTGGAACCGTTGCAACTCGGAAGTCCCTTCGATTTCACAGAGCAAATGAAACTCTTCGTCGTGCGCAAGATGCCCGATCCGCGCGATGCCGGTTACGCGAAAGCGCTGGCTCATTGGGTCGCGCACTTCGTCGCGGAAACCGAGGGCCGCGCTTTTGTCCTCTTCACCAGTTATCGCGTCATGCAGCAACTCGCGGCCGAGATGGGAGCGTTCTTCGCCGAGAACGACATGAATCTTCTCGTGCAAGGGCAGGGCGCGCCGCGCGGGAAATTGCTCGAACAATTCAAGACGACGCCGCGCAGCATTCTTTTCGGCACCGACAGTTTTTGGATGGGGGTCGATGTGCCCGGCGACGCGCTCTCGAATGTCATCATCACCCGGCTTCCGTTCGCCGTGCCGGATCATCCTTTGATCGAAGCGAAGCTGGAATTGATCGAGGCGAACGGCGGCGACGCTTTCACGGAATATTCGCTGCCGGAAGCGATCCTGAAATTACGCCAGGGCGTAGGCCGTCTCATCCGAACGAAGAGCGACCACGGCATCGTCGTCATCCTGGATAATCGAATCGTGACTCGACCGTACGGTCGCGCGTTCCTTCAGGCGTTGCCCGACTGTCCGGTAAAAGTGATCTAGAGGATGAATGCATCAGCAGCTTCAAGGCGCAATATGCTCGCTTGAACATATCGGTTGTTTAGCGTTAGATTGCTCTTATGCAGCGCTTCGCTCTCCCGATTGTCATCGCGATAACGGCGTTGCTGATCGGCATTGGGATCGGTCGATACACTTCTTCATCCAGCGAACTCATTCGACCGCGCAGCACTGCGGCGAACTCTAACGACCCGGGGCCAGCAACTTCTTCAGGCAATCCTCCGCCCGTTTCCCCGACTCGTAATTCGCCTTCTTCAAAATCGAATCCGGCGCCAGCGACCGACTCCACCGCCCAAATCATCGCGCGGATCAAAGACGCCCGCTTGCATTCGTTCGGCCGGCATACTTACGCGACGTTCACCAAACTCGCGGAGACCGTCGATGCCGGCAACATCCGCGAAGTTCTCGCTTTTGTGGAGACGTTGCCGCCCCAGGAGAAGAGCGTGCTGGTGTCGCTTTTTGTTGGGCGCTGGGCGGAGTTCGATCCGTCGGCGGCCATCGCTTACGCGCAAAATCTTCCCGCTGGCACCTCTCGCAACTGGGCGCTCACCAGTGCCGTCACCGGCTGGGCCGAAAAAGATCCCGCCGCGGCAACGGCCTGGGTCCAGCAATTGCCCGTTGGTCCGGTGCGCGACCAGGCGATGCAAACCGTCGTGGCTGCGCTCGCCGAAAAAGATCCGCAAGCCGCGCTCACTTTTTTGGAAAACCTGCCGCCCGGCCGCTATCGCCAGAGCCTTTACTGGCCCGTTTTCAGCCGATGGGCGATGACCGATCCGGTCGCCGCGGCGGAACGCGCCTCGCAAATGCCGGCAGGCGCGAATCGAGACGCGGCCTGGCAGGTCATCAGTTCGAGCTGGGCGAACCAGGACCCGGAAGCGGCGTTCGCGTGGGTCAACACTTTGCCGGCCGGCCAGAACCGGAACAACGCGATGCAAGCCGTTTTGTCGAACTGGGCGATGAAAGATCCGCAGAAAGCGGCCGCGGTGATTTTGACATTGCCGCCCGGGACGGCGCGCGATCAATCGATCAATAATGTGGTGCGGCAATGGGCGCAGATCGATGCGCGCGCGGCTTTGGATTGGGCGCAGGCCCTGCCGCCCGGCGATGGCCAGCGCAACGCTTTGCGCTCGGTGCTCACGAGCTGGGTCCAATCGGATCCGAGCTCCGCGGCGCAATTCATCTCGTCGTTACCGCCGGGTAAAGTGCAGGAAGAAGCGACCATGGCCGTCGCGCTCCAGCTCGCGAACAGCGACGTGCAAAGCGCGCTCGCCTGGGCGCAGAAAATGCCTTCCGGTTCGTCCCGGCAAACGGCGCTGGCGAACATCGTTTCGCAATGGAGCGAAGCCGATCCGCAAGCTGCGGCGAATTTTGCCTTGCAGGCGAGCGAGCTCGATGGACGCAAGATGCTGCTGGAAAATGTTTCCCGGCAATGGGCCCGCAACGATCCGCAGGCCGCCCTCGCCTGGGCCGCAAATCTCCCGGACGCTGCCGTGCGCGATCTCGTTTTCCCGAGCGTGATCGCGACCGTCGCGGAATCCGATCCGGCCGAGGCCACGAAATTACTCTCGCGTTTGTCCACGCCGGAAGCGCAAATGAATGCGACCTCCGGCATCATCTGGCAATGGGCGGGCACCGATCCGCAAGCCGCAAGCAAATGGGCCATGTCGATGGCGGAAGGAAAAATCCGCCAGCAAGCTTTCGAAAGCCTGGTCAATCGCTGGGCGGAAAGTGATCCTTCCGCAGCGGGGAGCTGGCTCGGGACTTTGCCGCCGGGAACATCCCGCGATGCGGCGGTGTCAGCTTACGCGCGCCGGATCGTTGCTTCCGAACCGCAAACCGCCGCGGCCTGGGCTGAGTCGATTGAGAACCCAAACGTTCGGGAAGCGCAATTGACCTCGATCGTCAGTGTGTGGCTGCGCACTGATCCCACCAGCGCGGCCGCGTGGCTGAACCATTCGTCGTTATCGGCGGAGGCGCGGGCGCGGCTCCTTTCTCAAGGCCGATGAATGAATTTTTGGAGCCGGCGCGCCCTCGCGCCGAACGGTATGAGCGAAATTTCCAAATCCAAAGCGAAGGCGGCCAAAGAGCGCCAGGCCGAGATCGGCCGAATGCTCGACATTCTCCATCGCTGGGGGATTGAGTCGTTAGGCCAGTTCGCGGCGCTGGAGAAAGAAGCGGTCGCCGCCCGGCTCGGTCCGATCGGGATTCAGCTTTGGGAACGGGCGACGGGAAAAACGACGCGGCTGCTCAAGCTCGTGCCCGTCAGGGAATCGTTCGAGGAAGCGTTCGAATTCGAAAATGAAATTGAAACCAGCGAGCCGCTGCTCTTCATGCTCCGCCGGTTTCTCCAGCAATTTTCCGTGCGGTTCGGCGCGCTCCATCTCGTGGCGAGCGAGCTCCAGCTCGAAATTATCTTCAGCGACAAGAGCAGTTACTCGCATCGATTCAAAATCCCGGAGCCGACAAACATCGTGGAAATTCTTTTCCGGATGCTCCACACGCACCTGGAGAATTTTACTTCCAAGTCGCCCATCATCGCGGTCGCGTTGAAGGCCGAGACGACCAAGCCATCGTTCGAACAATTCCATCTCTTTGAAACGGCGTTGCGCGATCCAGCGCGCCTGACTGAAACCCTGGCGCGCCTCGTTGGTCTGCTCGGCTCCGAGCGGGTCGGCACCCCGGTGCTCGAAGAAACTCACCGGCCCGATGCGTTCCGGATGGAGCCGTTCTCGTGGCAATTGCCCGCCAATCTTTGGAGCCGGCCCGCCCTCGGGCCGGGAGAGGAATCGCTCGTACTCCCGGGTGCCGCTTTGCGCCGGTTTCGCTCGCCGCTGCCGGCGTCGGTGTTGCTTGCTAAAAACCGGCTCGCCCATTTTCGCAGCGCGAAAATCCAGGGCGCCGTGCGTGCGGGAAAAGGACCTTACAAGGCGTCGGGAAATTGGTGGGACGAACAGGCGTGGGACCGCGCCGAATGGGACGTGGAGCTGGAAAACGGCGGCGTCTGCCAATGTCATTCGAGCGGTGGGCAATGGGTGCTCGACGGAATTTATGATTAAGGGCCGCGCGTGTGTCTTACGTCGAACTCCACGCCTGCAGCGCCTTCAGTTTTCTTCGCGGCGGATCTTTTCCCGAGCAACTGGCTGAGACCGCCGCCGCGCTGAACATGCCGGCGATGGCGTTGCTCGATCGCAACGGCGTTTACGGCGCGCAGCGATTTTCTGTGGCCGCACGCGAACACGGCGTTCGTCCCATTGTCGGCGCGGAATTGACGATGGAAGACGGGAGCGTCTTGCCCGTGCTGGTGAAGGATGCGGGCGGTTACAAGAATCTCTGTGAGCTGGTTACTCAGGCGCATCTCCGAAGTGCCAAGGGCGAGTGCGCTGTGAGGTGGAGAGAGCTCGCAACGTTCGCACAGGGGTTAGTCGTCCTATTGGGGTCGCAGAAACTCGACGGCTTAAAGCCGTCAAGTTTGACCGGCGATGGACGCCGATTATCTGCGCCTGGGAGCGCGTGCCCTCTCCAGAGTCCCGCGGAACGCGCTCAATCTTTGACCGACTTCTTCGGCCGGGAAAACGTCTACGTGGAAATCCAGCGGCATTTCCTCCGCGGCGAAGATCGCGTCAATCAACAGCTCTGCGACTTGGCGGAAGCGCATCGCCTGCCGGTTGTCGCCACCAACGGCGTCCAGTACGCGCGCCCATCTGGCCGCCAGGTCCTCGACGTGTTCACCTGCATCCGCGAGCACACCCATCTCGATGCCGGCGGCAAACTCCTCACTCAAAATGCCGAGCGTTATTTGAAGAGCGATGCGCAAATGCGAGAAAACTTTCGCGATCGCCTCGACGCCATCGAAAACACCGCCCGGCTCGCCGATCGCCTCGAATTTTCCCTCGAAAACATCGGTTACGAATTTCCCTCATTCCCCGTTCCCGATGGGCACGACATGAATTCGTTCCTGCGCACCATCACCCTCTTCGGCGCGCAACAGCGTTACACCTCCATCAGCACCGCCGTGAAACGAAAGCTGGAAGAAGAACTCAGTCTCATCCAGCGGCTCGGGTTCTCCGGTTATTTCCTGATCGTCTGGGACATCATCAATTTCTGCCGGGAACACAACGTCATGGTCCAGGGCCGCGGGAGCGCCGCGAACAGCGCCGTCTGTTATTGCCTCGGCATCACGCCGGTCGATCCAGTCAGCAACAATCTCGTCTTCGAGCGCTTTCTCAGTGAAAGCCGGAAAGGCTGGCCCGACATCGATCTCGATCTGCCGAGCGGCGACCGGCGCGAGAGCGTGATCCAGGAAATTTACCGGCGTTACGGCAAACACGGCGCGGCCATGACGGCGAACGTTATCACGTATCGCGGCCGCAGCGCCGCCCGCGAGATCGGCAAGACGTTGAACTTTTCCCCGAACGTTCTCGACCGCTTCTCGCATCTCTTCGCCAGCGGCGATTTCCCGCACACGCTCGATCTCGCGGCGCAAATCGAGCAGGCCGGCCTGCCGAAAGCGCACCCGCGCATGCCGGCGTTCATCTCGCTCTATCAATCGATTTACGGTTTGCCGCGCCATCTTGGCCAGCACTCGGGCGGCATGATCATTTGCCAGGGAAAGCTCAGTTCGTTCGTGCCGCTGGAAAACGCCTCAATGCCTGGCCGCGTCGTCGCGCAATGGGACAAGGACGATTGCGAAGATCTCGGCATCGTGAAAGTGGACTTGTTAGGCCTGGGGATGATGTCGGTCATGCAGGACGCATTCGAACTGTGCCGGGAACGCGGCCGGCCGATCGATCTCGCCCACATTCCGACCGACGACGCGCCGACCTACAAAATGATGCAGGAAGCGGACACGATCGGCGTTTTTCAAATCGAGAGCCGCGCCCAGATGGCGACCTTACCGCGGATGAAGCCGAAATGTTTTTACGACGTCGTCATCGAAGTCGCGATCATTCGGCCGGGCCCGATCCAGGGCGACATGGTGCATCCCTATCTGAATCGCCGCGCCGGTCGCGAAGAGATCACCTACTTCGACGAGCGACTAAAGCCGGTGCTCGCGCGCACGCTCGGCGTCCCGTTGTTCCAGGAGCAAATGCTGAAGATCGCCATGATCATGGCCGATTTTTCCGGCAGCGAAGCGGAAGAGCTGCGGCGCGCCCTGAGTTTTCATCGTTCCGAGGAACGGATGAACAAAGTGAGTGTGAAGCTGCGCGCCTCGATGGAGCGGAACGGCGTAACGCCGGACGTGATCGAGAAGATCCTGCAATCGATCACGTCGTTTGCGCTCTACGGATTTCCGGAGTCGCACGCCATCAGCTTCGCGATCCTCGCGTATGGCAGCGCGTATTTGAAAGTGCATCGCGCTCCGGAGTTCTACGCGAGCCTGCTGAACAATCAGCCGATGGGTTTTTATTCGCCGGCGACGATCGTGAAGGACGCGCAGCGCCACGGGGTGCGGATGCTGCCGGTTTGCGCGAGGGAATCGAGCTGGGTTTGCACGGTGATTTCCGACGACACGGTGCGTCTGGGATTTTGCGTGGTGAATGGTTTGCGAAAGGAACATGGCGAAGCGCTCGTGACGGAACGCGAACGCGTAGCGTTTGAATCGCTCGATGATTTCAAGCGCCGCGTGGAGTTAACGAAAGAGGAACTGCGGACCCTGGCGGAACTGGGCGCGCTGAATTGTTTCGCCGAGCATCGGCGAGCGGCGATGTGGAGAGTGGAAGAAACGGAGTACGATGATTTGCTGGGGAGCAGGACTCTGGGGAGCGCACGCGCCTCGCGTGCTGTTTCCGGCGCCCTCGCCAGAAATTCTTCTAACGCGGCAAGTCCATTCGGCGAGGCGCCGAATGGGGCACGCGAGGGCGCGTGCGCTCCCCTGAAACCGATGACCATGCCCGAGCGCGTAAAAGCGGATTACACGACGATGAACCTGACGACCGGTCCGCACCCGATGAAATTGCTGCGGAGCCAACTGCCGGATATCTGGCGCGCCAGCGACCTTCGTTTGGCCCGCCACGGCGCCACGGTGCAAATCGCGGGGAACGTCATCTGCCGTCAGCGGCCGGGGACAGCGAAAGGTTTCGTTTTCATCAGTCTCGAAGACGAGACCGGCGTTTCGAACGCCATCGTCACGCCGGATTTATTCGAGCGGATGCGGCTCCTGATCACCGAAGAACCATTTCTCCTCATCGAAGGCGTGGTCCAAAACACCGACAACGTCGTCCTGATTAAGGCGCAGCAAATTCGTCCGCTGGCGCACGAGCAACTCGTCGGCAGCGAGTCGCACGATTTCCATTAACCTGCTAACAACCGCAGCCCGGTCCGTGGTCATGCGAACCGACGGAACCCACCGAGGGACCGGTCGAACTCCCGGGAACGTGCACACCATAACCGCCGGAGATCACGCGCCGCACCGCTTCGCCGGTTTCCGGATCAACCCGGAGCGGCTCATCGTTCATGCTTTGCTTCAGTTCGAAACGCCGGATCGGTTTCGAGGTGTCCGTCGTTTCGTAAACGTAGATCGGCACTCCTAACCTTACTCCCCCGCGTGCCGCCGCGCAGGTTCTTTCGGCTCCGCCTTTTGCTCCGCCGGTTTTTGATCGGATTCCATCCATTCAGTGTGAAACACACCGGGCTTGTCGACGCGTTCGTAGGTGTGCGCGCCGAAGAAATCGCGCTGGGCTTGAAGCAGGTTCGAGGGCAGCCGCGCCGAGCGATAGCTGTCGAAGTATCCCAGCGATGCGCTGAATGCCGGGACGGCGACGCCATGCGTGACCGCGGTGGCGACGGCGACGCGCCAGTTGTCCTGGGTGCGGCCGATGATCTCCGTGAAGTATTGGTCGAGGAGCAAATTGTGCAGCTTCGGATCGCGCTCGTAGGCTTCCTTGATCCGGTTCAGGAATTTCGCGCGGATGATGCAACCGCCGCGCCAGATCGTGGCGATGTCGCCGAAGTTCAGGTCCCAGTGCGAACCGGCGCTGGCCGCGCCCAGCAATTCCATTCCCTGCGCGTAGGAAACGATTTTCGAAGCGTAGAGCGCGTCCCGCACCGCCGTGATCAAGGCGTTCCGGTCGCCCGTGAACTTCGGCACTTTCGGCTGTGGCAAGATCTTCGAAGCCGCGACGCGCTCATCTTTCCGCGATGAAATCACGCGCGCTTCCACGGCTGCGTTGATCGTGGAAATGACGACCGATTGGCTGAGTGCCGACTGCAACGTCCAAAGCCCGGTTCCTTTTTGTCCGGCCTTGTCGAGGATCACATCTACGAGGGGCTTGCCCGTGTCCGGATCGATCTTCTGAAAAATCTGCGACGTGATCTGGATGAGGTAACTGTCCAGATCGCCCTTGTTCCATTCGGTGAAAGTATCGGTTAACTCTTTAGCGCCGAGTCCCGCGACATCTTTTAGGATCGCGTAGGCTTCGCAGATCAACTGCATGTCGCCGTACTCGATGCCGTTGTGGACCATCTTCACGTAATGGCCGGCGCCGTCGGGTCCCATATAACGGCAGCATGGTTCGCCATCCACTTGCGCCGCGATCTTGCGGAAGATCGGCGCGATGATTTCCCAGGATTCGCGCGGGCCGCCAGGCATGAGCGATGGGCCTTTGAGCGCGCCTTCTTCGCCACCCGAAACACCGCAACCGACGAAATGCAGGCCGCGCCCTTCCAAATCTTTGCAGCGCCGTTGCGTGTCGGTGAAGAGCGAGTTGCCGCCGTCGATGATGACGTCGCCTTTTTCCAGAAGTGGCGCGAGCTGGCCGATGACCGCGTCCACCGGTCCGCCGGCTTTCACCATGATCATCGCTTTCCGGGGACGCTTCAGCGCGGCGACAAATTCCTCCATCGTCTTCGCCGGCTGAATGTTTTTCCCTTTCGCTTTTCCGGCGGCGAACTTCTCCGTCACCTCCCACGTCCGATTGAACACCGCGACCGTGAACCCCTTCGACTCCATGTTCAGGACGAGGTTCTCGCCCATGACCGCGAGGCCGATCAGTCCGATATCACATTGATTCGTGCTCATTTTAGTATCTCCTTGATCACGCCGGGGGTCGGCGCTGGCTTTGACTCTATCCGGTCCAAATAGCGCATGGCAATTTCCGTTTGCGAAGTTTCACTGACTGAATCGGCCCTTGTCCTGCCCGAGACGAAGGTCGATCCGCAGGCCGGGGCGGTGGTGGTTTTCTGGGGCGCGGTTCGAGCGACGGAGGAGGGCCGCGAGATCACGGGCATTCGATACGAAGCGCACCTTGCCATGGCGGAACATCAAATGCAGTTGGTGGCGGAGGACGCCGCGAAGAAATTCGACGTGCGGGAAATTTTTGTCCGGCATCGGATCGGGTTCGTTCCGGCGGCGGAACCGTCGGTGGTGGTGCGGGTGGCGAGCGGGCATCGCGGCGCCGCGTTCGCGGCCAGCCCATGGATCATGGATGAACTGAAACGCGTGGTGCCGATTTGGAAAGATCCGATCTTCAAAGATGGAAGCGCCGTTTCGCCGCAACCGGCCGGGCAAACTTCGGAAACATACTCATGAACTGGGCGAACCGTCTCACCATCAGCCGACTCGTCCTGACGGTGTTGTTCGTGGCGATGCTCAACTTGAGCTGGGACTATGCGCGCACCACCGCCTTCATTTTGTTCCTCATCGCCGGCCTGACCGATTTCGTCGATGGCGAGATCGCGCGCCGCTATGGCGAGGTCACGAATTTCGGAAAACTCATGGACCCGCTGGTGGACAAGATCATGATGGCGGCGGCGTTCATTTCGCTGGTGCCAATGGGAGCGATCCCGGCCTGGGCGGCGACCACGGTGGTGGGCCGGGAGTTCCTGATTACCGGCCTGCGTTTGATGGCGAGTGCGCGTGGCCAGGTCCTGCCGGCGGAACGGTTAGGCAAGCACAAGACATCGTGGCAAATCATCACCGTGATTTTTTTTCTCGGGCTGCTGTCGGCGCGCGAACTTCAATACGGTGACGCCGAAAGCGGCTGGTGGTACCGCGCCTGGTACGAAGCCGGGCCCGTGTTGGTCTGGATCACCGTCGCGCTCACGGTTTATTCCGGATTGCGCTACGCCTGGCGCCATCGCGATGTCATCGCGCCCTACCATTAGCCACCAAGGAGCGGCGGTTTAAACCGCCGACCTAAAAAAACGGCGGTTTGTAAACCGCCGCTCCTTGGAGGGAACAAATCGTGCTTTTTCAGAGTGTCCAAAGCAGCAGCCCTGGAACGCCGCTGGATTGGGAAAACACGATATGGCCGTCGCTCCCGAACATTACCGCGCTGCTCGCCTCGCCATTCCGCGGCTTCCGTTGGTCGCGATCCTTGGCTTCGCCCTTTTCGGAGTGGGCGGCTCGGTTTTCCTGGCCTACACCAGTTTCAGCCACGCCGAGGGGAAGCCGTCCGTCGCCGCATCGAATGATGCGCCCGTCTATTCGGCGCGCGCGGTGCCCTTCGATCCTCGCCGGGAAGATCCGGCGCAACGCGCGGCCTCCATCACCCGAGCGTTGACCGCCGCCCAGACCGAGGTTCACCGGGCCGAAGCAATCGAAGAACAGGGCGCGGCGCCCGTCTCCCAGCGGGCGTTGTTCGCCGGCGCGAATCGCGAGCTGCGAGCTTTCAACGGGTTCTCAAATTTCGCCGGAGCAAACAGTTTTCTCGCATTCACCGGCGCCTCGTTTGGGATCAGCGCCCAGACTTTGCCCTCCGGGTTTGTCGCACCTGATGCGGAAACGATCTCAGCGGCTCCCGTTCCGGAAGCGTCCACCTGGCTCTGTGGCGGCGCGCTCTTTCTGCTGGTGGCCGCGCGCGGTGTTCGTGCTCGACTCCATCGAAAGCGGCGCCGGGCACATCGATAGTCAGCGGGTGAAGGGAATCGAACCCTCGTCAGTAGCTTGGAAGGCTACAGCTCTACCATTGAGCTACACCCGCGCGGCCGATAAAGCTGGCGCGCCTCGCCGTGGCTGCCAAGTCCTTTCTGGGTGCGGCCCGCGCGTTTGCGTTCTCCTCTCTCCGGCACCTAAGTTATCCGCATGAAAGCTGCCTTTCTTTCGCTCGCCCTTTCAGCCGGCCTCTGCGTTTCGGCCCGCGCCGATTTTACCATCGTCCAAAAAGTGGAGGGAGGAAAAGCGGCGGGGAACGAAATCATACTGAAGCTCAAGGGCGACAGGGCCCGTGTGGAAGCCTCCCCGCAGATGACGATGATCGTGGAGGGCAAGACCGGCGACACTCTCACGCTGATGAACACGCAGAAGAAATTCCTGCGCATCTCCGGCGACAAAGCCCGGGCGATTGCGGAACTCTCGGCGAAATATGGCGGGACCACGGCCGAGAGACCGAAACTCGTCGCGACCGGGAAGAAGATGACAATCAACGGCTATGAGGCGGAGGAATACGTCGGCGAAACCAAATTGTTCAAGGCCAGTTATTGGATCGCGCCCAGTTTCCCCGATTCCGCGGCCATCATGAAGCAGCTCCAGGCCGTGATCCCGGCGGCGTTAAACGATCTCGCCAAGGGGATGATGGACTACCGCGATTTGCCCGGCTTTCCTCTCCGCACCCAGGTCAGGACGGAGGGCGGAGAAGTCACCAGCACGGTCACCGCGATCAAGCGCGATCCGATAAGCGATGCGGAGTTCCTCGTGCCGGCGGATTTCCAGGAAATGAAGATCCCGAATGTGCAAATATCGGGAGACAAACCTGGCCCCGCGCCTTCAACGAAACCCTGACCGGTCGCTCGCGTGGGGCCGCGCTTCATTCTGGCATCGGGCTCGCCGCGGCGGCGGCAATTGCTGGGCGAAGCTGGGTATGAATTCGAAGTGCTTTCCCCGCCCGTCGAAGAAGTGGCGCACGGCTGGCTAACGATTCGCGAGTTAACAATCTGGAATGCGGCGCGCAAAGCGGCGCGCGTTTCGGAAATGGCGCCGGACGCCGTCGTGCTCGCGGCCGACACGCTGGTGGCAATCGATGGCGACGTGCTGGGTAAACCGCGCGACCTGGAGGACGCCGCGCAAATTCTGCGTCGGCTCAGCGGCCGCGCCCACGAAGTTTGGACAGCAGTCCGGATCAACCATGCGGCGCGTGGCCGATCGCGCAGTTTCCACGAAATGTCGCGCGTCCACTTCCGGAAACTCGACGACGGTGCCATTCGCGATTACCTGGCGAAAATCGATCCACTCGATAAAGCCGGCGCCTACGCCGCTCAGGGACACGGTGCCGAAATTATCGATCGGATCGAGGGTTCCTACACGAACGTTGTCGGCCTGCCGATGGAGCAGACCGCCCGCGCCCTGCGTGCCTTTGGCGTTGCATCTGCGAAATAGCTACGCTCGGCGAAATCCCAAGACCCAAATCCCAGGCAAACTCCAAACCGAAAAAAAACCAAGAGCCGAAATCCGATCAACCCGCTCTGCTTTGGATTTTTGGGGCTTGGGACTTCCTTGGGATTTGGGTCTTGGGATTTGGGATTTCCTGGGTGCCGCGTCATTCCGCCACGGTCGCGCTCTCGCGGTGGCAGACCTCGAGCTTGTTGCCGTCCGGATCTTCGAAGAACACCGCGTAGTAAGCCGGGCTGTATTCAACACAAAGTTCCGGGCCTTCGATATTTTTCGCACCAGCCTTTCGAATCACTTCGCCAACTCTGTCAACAGCTTCGCGGCTTGGTGCCCAAAATGCGATGCGGTTGGCGTTCGGTTGAAAATCGGCTTCTTCGAAAACAAAAAACTCCACGGCCCCTTCCCCCTCGGCTTCAAACAACCCCCATTGCCGGCCACTCTTGTCTACGCGCAAACCGATCGCGGGGAGGACTTGCGCGTAGAAACGCTGCGCCGCGTCGCGATTTCTTACCCGGAGATCGATGTGATCGAAGAGACGTGTGCTCATGCCGTGAATGTTGATGGAGCATCGAATGTTGTCGAGAGCCGACGATTTCTTTGTGGATGAAAGCAGCGTGATGCTCTCACGCGCTCCGATTTTCGCGCCGAATCATCAGCTTCAAACCGGACCAGGTTTCATCGACGGCGCAGACTTTCACGTCCACGAAGCCGAGCGGGAGGCAAACGTCGCGAATCATATCCTCGGTGATGTCGGTCGCCACGCCCGAAGCCTTCTTCGGCCATGAAATCCAGAGTACTCCGGCATCCGCGAGAAGCTTGCGCAGCCGCTTCAATTCCTTTTCCAACGTTCGGCGTTCCGCGACGAAGAGGTGAACGAAAGCGGAACCAGCGACCGCCTTCTCATGGAAAGAAACTCCGTCCGGTAGCGGGGCCAGCAGTTTCCGGTAACCGGTCGGCTCTCCCAGCGTGACCACTTTGGATCCAGCCTTGATCCCAAGCTTTTGGGCCAGCGGCGTTTTCGAGTAACCAGCCATTTCCTTTCCTATCGTTTCCAGCACATAATGTCGCGCAACTTTGATCCAATCGATGCGCGTCCCGTTTGTCACTGCGTTTCCGAAGGTCCTGGGCGCATTGGCCGCGAGCATGCTGGCGCTCCTGGCCGGATGTAATCGGCAAAGCAACGCCGTTTCCGGCACGATCGAAGTCGACGAAGTCCATGTCGCTTCGCGGTCCGCCGGGCGAGTGGAAAAGATCTTCGCGTGGGAAGGCGACACCCTGAAGGCGAACACGCCGATCGTTCAACTGGAAGCGTCCGAATTGAAAGCCCGGCGCTCTCTCGCCGCGGCGCAAATCAACACGGCCGAGCACGACGTGGAAGCGCAAAGTGCGCAGTTGGAATTTTTGAAGGCCGATGCGCAGCGCCAGCAGGATTTGCTCAAGCGCAATACGGTCTCGCCGAGCGAAGCCGAACGCGCGATGAGCGCGGCGAAGGCCCAGGAGAAAAACATCGCGGCCGCGCGCGCCCGGGTCGAGCAGGCGCTGGCCCAGCTCGCCGATATGGATTCGCAAATCCAGGAAATGAAAATCGTCGCGCCGACCGACTCGATCCTTGAAGTGCTGAGCGTGAAAGTCGGCGACGTTCTTCCGGCCAATCGCGAAGTCGCGACCCTGATCCTGCCGGAGCGGCTCTGGGTCCGCGTTTATGTGCCTGAGCCTTGGCTTGGCTTGATCAAGCTCAACGAAACCGTGCGGGTGCGCGTGGATTCCTATCCCGGCCGCGATTTCTCGGGCGTGGTCGAGCAGATCAATCGCAAAGCGGAATTCACCCCGCGCAACGTTCAGACCGTGGAAGACCGCATCAAGCAGGTCTTCGGCGTGAAGATCCGGCTCGAGAACAAGGAGGACGCTCTCCGCGCCGGCATGTCCGCCGATATCTTTTTCCCGAACGTGAAATGAGGTCCTTTTTTTTTTGCTGTCATCCTGAGCGCAGCGAAGGATCTCTGATCATTTCTGATTCTCTGCGCCAGGAAGGGAAAATGGTCAGAGATGTTTCGCTTCGCTCAACATGACAAAAAAAGTAGACGCGATGATCGAGTGCGAGGGGCTGACGAAGCGCTTCGGCAACTTCACCGCGGTCGATCACGTCAGTTTTTCCGTCGCCCGCGGTTCCATCTTTGGATTCCTCGGCCCGAACGGGTCCGGCAAATCCACCGTTATCCGGATGGTTTGCGGCATCCTCGAGCCGACCGAGGGAATGGCGCGCATCGCTGGTCGCGACATCGCGCGGGAGAGTGACGAGACGAAGGAAATGATTGGGTACATGTCGCAGAAGTTTTCGCTCTACGACGAGCTGACCGTGAACGAGAACCTGATTTTTTCCGGCAAGCTTTACAGCCTTCCCGACCGGGAATTGAAACGCCGCCGCGACGAACTGATCGCGATCACCCATCTCGAACCGTATCTGGGTCGGCGTGCCGCGCTCCTTTCCGGCGGCTGGCGGCAACGCCTCGCGATGGCTTGCGCGCTCATGCACAAGCCGACGGTCTTGTTCCTCGACGAGCCCACCGCCGGCATCGATCCGGTCGCGCGGCGCGAATTGTGGGATTTGCTCTTCGAATTCGCCGGGCAGGGGATGACACTCTTCGTCACGACGCATTACATGGACGAGGCGGAACGCTGCTCCCATGTCGGCTACATCTACATGGCGAAACTGATCGTGTGCGGCGAACCCGACGACTTGAAAAAGATGCCAGAGGTAAGCCCGCCGGGAACGCGGCGATTGGATGTGACGTGCGACCACGTGACCGTCGCGTTGCGCGCGATGCGCGAGGTGAAGGGCGTGTTGAACGCAACAGTCTTCGGCCAATCGATGCACCTGCTCGTGGATGAGAGCGTGCAGCGCGCGGAGATCGACGCAAAACTGCGCAGCGTCGGAATTGCGAGTCCCGAGATTCACGAAATCGGCCCGTCGTTGGAAGATGTGTTCGTTACGCTCACCGCGAAACACGCGGGCGAAAATCAACCGGAGAAAGCGGCGTGAAGGTGAAAGCTTCCCATTTGGAGCTTGGGATTTGGGGCTTCTTTGGAGCTTGGAGCTTGGGATTTGGAGCTTTCGCGCGGAGCGCGATATGAAGCGCGCGCCCTTCCGCGGCCTGAACGCGATCCTGTTCAAGGAATTCATCACGGTCCTGCGCGATCCGATGACGTTGTTCTTCATGCTCTTCCCGCCGCTCATCGAGATGATCGCGTTCGGTTACGCGCTCGATAACGACGTCAAGCACATGCCGATGGCGATCCTGAACGAAGATCGCACCGTCGAGAGCCGGCGTTTCCTCGACCGCTTCGTCAACACCGAGACCTTTAAGATCGTTGGCGAAGTCCAGACCATCGAAGAGATGGCGAGCGAGATCCGGAAAGGGCGCGCCTCCGTGGGAATGCAAATCCCGCCGCATTTCACCCGAGACCTGCGCTCCGGTCATCCCGCCGCGGTCCAGATTTTAATCGACGGCTCGAACTCCACCACCGCGTTGCAGGCGCTCAACACTGCCCTCGGCGTGGCGCTCACCCAGTCCGTCGAAATGATGATGACTGAGACCGGCCGGCGCACCGTTCCGGTCGAGATCCGGCCTCAGATGCTTTACAACCCGACGATGCGCAGCCCAAACTTCTACGTCCCGGGTGTGATCGGCATCGTCCTCCAAATCGGAACGACATTCGCCACTGCCATGGCCGTCGTGCGCGAGCGCGAGCGCGGCACCCTCGAGCAACTGCTGGTTAGTCCGTTGAGCCGCTGGGGACTCATGCTGGGCAAACTCGTGCCCTATCTCTGCATCGGCATGCTCATGGCGATCCTCTTGTTCGCCATTATGCGTTTCCTTTTCGCCGTGCCGATCGCCGGAAACCCGTTTGCATTGCTGTTCGCCACTTTCGTTTACTGTTTCGCCCTGCTGAGCATCGGTCTGTTCGTCGGGACGAAAGCTGAGAACCAGATGCAGGCATTGCAGATGTCGATGATGTTCGTCCTGCCGAGCGTCTTTTTCTCCGGCTTCATCTTCCCGCGCGAAACCATGCCGTGGATCTTTTACGCGCTCGGGTCGATCCTGCCGACGACCTATTTCATCTCTCTTATCCGCGCCATCATCCTCCGCGGCGCAACCTTCTTCGAGTACTGGCACTCCCTCGCCATCATGTCCGGAATGGCCGTCTTCCTCTTCTGCATCTGCGCCCTCCGTTTCCGGAAGAAGATCGGTTGATATAATCAGCGAGGTGCGAGCCTGTTGAGGGCTTGGTGGGCGGGACTCCGGCGAGTGCTTTACCGCATCAACCGTTCGAGCACGTATCCGATCAACGCGGTGGCGGGCAGGGTGAAGAGCCAGGCCCAGACGATGCGCTCGACAACGCTCCATTTCACGCCACTGAAACGTTTCACGGCGCCGACGCCCATGATGGAGGTGGAAATGACGTGGGTAGTCGAAAGCGGAATGCCCCAGTTACTCGCCACTTGAATGATGACGGCCGCGGTCGTTTCGGCGGCGAAGCCGTGCACGGGCTGCAATTTCACCATCTTGTGCCCGAGGGTGCGGATGATCCGCCAACCGCCAGCCGCGGTGCCGGCGGCCATCGTCGCCGCGCACAAAAAGATGACCCACTTGGCGACGATAAAATCGGGTGTGTTCAGGAATTGCAGCATCGGCGGGAGATCCTTGAAAACGCCGCTCTTGGTTCCGGTGAAGAGCGCCAGCGCGATAATGCCCATGGTTTTTTGGGCGTCGTTAGTCCCATGGCTGTGTGCCATCCAGGCGGCGCTGACCAGCTGCAATCTGCCGAAGACCGAGTTGACGAGATGTGGCGTGAACGAGCGCAACGTCAGGAACAGCAACGCCATTAGCAGGCCGCCCAGCAGGAAACCGATCACGGGAGAGGTGAACATCGGCACCACAACCTTCGGCATCAGGCCCGTGTTCCATTTGAGGATCGACCAGTCGCCGTGCGCGGTCGCCAGCGCGGCGCCGCAAAGACCGCCGATGAGCGCGTGACTGGAACTGGAAGGCAGCCCGAGCCACCAGGTCAGCAAATTCCAGATGATCGCGCCGAGCAAAGCGCAGAGCACCGTTTTCATGTCCACGACTTTGGTGTCGACGATTCCTTTACCTATCGTGGAGGCGACCGCGGTGCCCATGAGCGCGCCGGTGAGATTGAAGAACGCCGCCATCGCGATCGCCTGGCGCGGCGTGAGGACTTTCGTCGAGACAACGGTGGCGATGGCGTTCGCGGCGTCGTGAAAGCCGTTGATGTATTCGAACGCGATGGCCGCGAGCACCACGATGATGAACAGGATCATGCGGCGGGCGTTTGGTTACGGATCAGGAATGCTTGAGGACCACTTGCAGGATGATGTTTCCGGCGTCGCGGCAGCGATCGATGACTTTTTCCAAAAGGTCGTAAAGATCGCGCAGGAAAATGATCTGCTTCGTGTCGTAGTTCCCGTGATAGAGATCGTGAAGCAGCTCGAGTTCGAGCTTGTCCGCGTCGCCCTCGATGGTTTGCAGGCGCGCGTTCATCTCACGGGCGCGGGCGATGTCGGTGCCCTTGCGCAGTTCCTTCACCATGGCGAGGACGGCTTCAGCGGCCTGGTCGAGTAACTCCAGATGCTTCTTGAAACTGCGCCCGTGCAGATCCGCCGGGAAAATCAGGATCCGCTCGCCGATTTTCTCGACGGTCTTGGGAATTTTGTAGAGCGCCGCGGCCAGCGCCTGGATGTCCTCGCGTTCCAGCGGGGTGATGAACGTTTTGCAGAGCTGTTCCGTCAGCTCCTGGGTGATTTGTTTGTCCTTGCGCCGGCTGTGAACGAATTCGTCGAGACTCTGGGGCGAATCGTGATGCTCGAGTTTGCCGAGGAGCGCGACGAGATGGTGAACGCTGCTGTCCGCCTGTTGCGCGCTGGCTTCGAGCAGGTCGTAGAACTTTTCGTCGTGGCCGAAGAATTGGCGGATTGAAAACATAAACGTTCTCCTTATAGCAGCGTGCCGCGAAGAATGAACAGCGCCACGTTGAAATAGATTATCAGTCCGGTCACATCCACGAGCGTCGCCACGAAAGGCGCTGACGAAGTGGCCGGATCGAGTCGGCAACGCCGGAGCAGGAAGGGAAGCATCGCGCCGCTGATCGTGCCCCACAAAACTACTCCCACGAGCGCAATGCCTACGGTGCAGGCGACCAGCCAATGGTATTTCCCGTAGTCAAAAATGTGCAGGTATTGCCAGAGCGAGATCCGGAAAAAGCCGATCGTCCCCAGAATCAGCCCAAGCGACAATCCCGAGAGAAGTTCCTTTCGCACCACCCGAAACCAATCGCCCAAACGAAGTTCCCCCAGCGCCATCGCGCGGATCACCAGCGTAGTCGCCTGCGAACCGGAATTGCCGCCGCTGGAAATAATCAACGGCAGGAACATTGCCAGGATCGCCGCCTTCTCGATCTCGCCGTTGTAACCTTGCATCGCGGTCGCCGTGAGCATTTCGCCGAGGAAGAGAATGATGAGCCAGGTGGCGCGCTTCTTCACCATCCGCATCAACGGAATCGTCGTGTAGGGCTCGTCCAATGCTTCCATACCGCCGAGTTTCTGGATGTCCTCGGTCGCTTCTTCTTCCGCGACGTCGAGCATGTCGTCGCTGGTCACGATCCCGACCAGCACTCCGTTCGAATCGACCACCGGCAAGGCCACGCGGTCGTATCTTCGGAAGGCATTGAGCGCTTCTTCCTGCGAATCGTTCACCTTCAACGCGATAAAAGCGCGGTCGCGAAAATCGCTCACCTTCGCTTCGAAGGGTCGCAGGAGAAACTCCCGCATCCGGAGGTCGTCGATAAGCTTGCCGCGTTCGTCGACGACGTAGATCACATTGAGCGTCTCGCTATCTCGGCCGAATTCGCGGACGTGATCGAGCACTTCTTTCACGGTCCAATCGTCGTGCACGGCGACGAAGTCCGGCGTCATCAGGCGGCCGACGCTGTCCTCGGGATAACCGAGAAGCGCCTGGGCGATGCGGCGTTCGTCCGGGGTGAGAAGCTGGATCAATTGCCGGGCAGCGGCGCTCGGCATCTCCTCGAGCAGCGCCGTGCGATCGTCCGGCGACATCTCGTTCAGGATCGCGACGACCTGCTCGTGGGCCATCGCGCGGAGCAATTGCTGCTGCGCTTCCACGTCGAGGTATTCGAAGACGTCGGCGGCCAGGGCATTTGGAAGCAGGCGGAAGATAATGACCTGCTCGTCTTCGGGCAGGTCGAGAATTACCTCGGCCACGTCGGCCGGCGGCCATTCCCGGAAAATCTCGCGGAGCGCGCCAAAATCACGCGCGTCGATCAGGCCTCTAATTTCCGGCAGGAGAATTTTTCCGACCATAACGATGAGCAATTAAAACCGAAGGACCGCGCCCCGCCGAGCTTTGTAACATTCGCTACCACGAAGCGCAATCCGCTGCCTTTCCCTGCTTGGAATTTCCCCGAATCTCGCCAATATGAGCCGGATGACGGCGACAGCGGCGGGGCCAATGATTCGGCGGGAAATCGGAGAGGACGGAATCTGCATCCTGACTTTCGATCGGCCGGAATCGGGCGCGAATATTTTCGATGCGGCGACGATGCAAAGCCTGCGCGAGCAGGTGGACGCGATCGAAAAAGATGCGTCGATCAAAGGCGTGATCGTGACTTCAGCGAAGAAGTCGATCTTCATCGCGGGCGCGGATCTGAAAACGTTGTTGAAGCAGGCGCAGAGCGGCACGATGCGCGGATTCATTTCGGAAGGACAAAACGTTTTCAACCGCCTGGTGGCGCTGAAAGTGCCGACCATCGCTGCGATCCACGGAGCCTGCGCCGGTGGCGGCTACGAGATTACGCTGGCCTGCGATTATCGGGTCGCGTCCGATGATCCCGCGACGAAGATTGGGCTGCCGGAAACGACGCTGGGTCTCGTGCCCGCCTGGGGTGGAGCGACGCGTCTGCCGCGATTGATCGGCGCCAACGCGGCAGCCGAGGTGATCTTGAAAGGCAAACTCTATGGCGCAGCCGACGCGTTGAAGCTGGGGCTCGTCGATGAAGTGGTTTCCAAGGAACAAATCCTTGAAGCCGCTCGCAAAAAATTGGCGGCGGGTAAACGCAAATTGGGGGGCGGAGCTCCAGCGACGCCGGGCTCGCAGGAGCTCACCCCTCCAAAGGTGAGCGGCAACGCTGCTCCCGCACGCGCTTACGAAATCATCAAGCGATCGAGCGAATCAACCATCGAGGAATCGCTCGCCATGGAAGTGGACGCGATCAGCGAGCTGGGCGCGACGGAGGCAACCCAAAACCTGATTCGGAATTTTTTCCTCGCGGACAAATATCGCAAAGGCTCGTCGAAAACTCCGCCCGAGAAAATCCTGCACGCGGCCGTGATTGGCGCCGGCGTCATGGGCTCGGGGATCGCGCAATGGCTGAGCGCGCGTGGCGTTTCAGTTATCCTGCGCGACGTCGATTCGGCGGCGATCGATCGTGGCCTGGCGAACATCGAGAAGACTTACGCCGACGCGGTGAAGCGCGGTTTGATGAACGAGGCGAAGGCGAAAGAAGGCCGGGCGCGGATCGTGGCCTCGACGCAACCTGGGCCGTTGCGCGATGTCCAGATCGTCATCGAAGCCGCCTCCGAGAAGCTCGAGATCAAAAAGAAAATCTTCGGCGACCTGGCGGCGAACACGCCCGACTCGACGATTCTCGCCACGAACACTTCCGCGTTGCCCATCGAAGAACTGGCGACAAGCACCGGCTCGCCCGCACGGGTCGTCGGCCTCCATTTTTTTAACCCGGTCAGCCGGATGAAGCTCATCGAAGTCGTCGCCGGGCAGAAGACCTCAGAAGAAATTCGCGAGCGAGCGCTCGCCTTCGCTCGGCAAATCGGAAAGCTGCCCGTCCTTGTCCAGGATTCGCCCGGCTTCCTCGTGAACCGTGTCCTCTTCCCGTATCTTTTGGACGCGGCGGAAATGTTTCAGAACGGCGTGAGTCCGGAGGAGATCGATGGGCCGTTGCTCGAATGGGGCATGCCGATGGGGCCGCTACGGTTGATCGACGAGATCGGCGTCGATATCACCGTCGATATCGCCGCGACTCTGGAGAAAGCCTTCGGCCCGCGGGACCAGGCTCCGGAGATTTTGCAAAAGATGTATGCCGCGAAGATCCTCGGCCGCAAGACCGGCGCCGGCTTCTACAAATACGAAGGCAAACAGCAATCGCCCAATGAAGCGCTTCAAGAATGGCGCCAGGAATCCGGCGAGAAATTCGCCCTCGAGAACATTACCAATCGCCTGGTCTATCTCATGGTGAACGAGGCGGCGCGCTGCCTCGAGGAAAAGGTCGTGGCGAGCCCGGAAGACGCGGATTACGGCATGGTCCTCGGGACCGGGTTCCCGGTGTATCGGGGCGGGCCTCTGCGCTTTGCCGAAAGCATGGGATTGAAGAAGGTGGTGACCGATATGGACGGCATCCATTCCCGCGCCGGCGAGAAATTTGCCCCCTGCGATTTGCTTCGCAAGCACGCGCACGAAGGAACTACATTCTACGAAGGTAGGTGACCCATGAAATCGCCGCTCGAAGCACCGGAGAAACAGATCGCAGAAGAAACCAGCGCCAAACCAGCAGCGGCGTCCGTCATCGACACCTCGAAAATGTCGGCGGGAAAAGCGGCGGCGCTTGAGCTGGCGGAAAGCTCGCGCGATCCCCTCGATGAACGCGGTAGTTTCGCCAGCAACCTTTTCATCGGCCGCTTCGATTTCGACCGCATTTTTCCGTTCCCGAAACAGTCTGCGGAGGATGCCGCCCTCGCGGAGGGATTTCTGGTCGAGCTGAAGAGTTATCTGCGTGAAAACGTTGACGCCGACGAAATCGATCGCACCGGCGAAATCCCGCAGAAGAACATCGACGACCTGTTCGCGATGGGCGCGTTCGCCATCAAGGTGCCGAAGCAATATGGCGGGCTGGGCTTGTCGCAGGTCAATTACGGCCGGGCCGCGATGTTGCTCGGGAGTTGGGACGCGAACCTGACGGCACTCGTCTCAGCGCACCAATCGATCGGCGTGCCGCAGCCGCTGCTGATTTTTGGGACCGAAGAACAGAAGGCGAAATATCTGCCGCGCGTCGCCCGCAAGGAAATTTCCGCGTTCGCCCTCACCGAAATGAACGCCGGGTCCGATCCCGCGAACATGAGTTTGCGCGCCGATCTTTCGGAGGATGGCACCGCCTGGGTCCTGAACGGCGAGAAACTTTGGTGCACGAACCTGATCAAGGCCGGCGTGCTCGTGGTCATGGCGAAGACCCCGCCGAAGATGGTAAACGGCAAGGAGCGCAAACAGATCAGCGCGTTCATCGTCGATGTCGATTCGCCGGGGCTCGAGATTACTTATCGCTGCCACTTCATGGGGTTGCGCGCGCTCTACAACGGCATCGTGAAGTTCACGGACGTGCGGGTGCCGCGCGAGAACCTGATCGCGAAGGAAGGCCAGGGACTAAAGGTGGCATTGACGACGTTGAACACGGGGCGCCTGACGATCCCGGCAGCGTGCGTGGGCCTGTCGAAACGGCTCGTCGAAATTTGCCGCAAATGGTCGAGCGAACGCGTCCAGTGGGGCGCGCCGATCGGGCAGCATTCGGCCATCGCCGGGAAAGTCGCGGAGATGGCGGCGAACACGTTCGCGATGGAAGCAATCACGTTTCTCACTTCGGCGCTGGTGGATCGCAAAGCGGGCGATCTGCGAATCGAAACGGCCATGTGCAAAATGTGGTGCACGGAGATGACTTGGAAGATCGCCGACGACGCGATGCAGGTGCGCGGTGGCCGCGGTTATGAGACCGCCCAGTCGCTCGCCGGCCGCGGTGAAGAACCGATCGCGGTGGAGCGTTTCCTGCGGGATTGCCGGATCAACCTGATCTTCGAAGGGTCGAGCGAAATCATGCGGCTCTTCATTGCGCGCGAGGCGCTCGATCCGCACCTGAAAATCGGCGGCGCGATTTTCAACACGCAGTTGCCGATGGCGACGCGGATCAAGTCGATGTTCAGCTCGGGCTCGTTTTACACGCGCTGGTATCCGAAACAATGGTTCGGTGGCAGCGCGGGGAATCTCGATAAACTTCACGTCGACCTGCGCGGCCACGTGCAGTACGGCGCGGCCACGAGCAAGAAACTGGCGCGCGGTTTGTTCCACGCCATGATGCGCTTCGGGCCGAAGCTCGATCGCGAGCAGCTCCTCCTCTCCCGCTTCGTCGGGATCGCGACGGAACTTTTTGCGATGAATGCGACCTGCGCGTTTGCCCAGTCGAAGATCGACGCGGGCGAGCCGGTTGACGAAATCCTTTCGCTCGCCGGGTATTTCTGTCGCTCCGCGCGAATGCGGATCGATCAACATTTCGCGGGAACGAGCGAGAACGCGGACAAGGCGGGCTACGCCCTCACGCAAGAGCTCCTGGCCGGCAAGCACGAAGAGCTGCGGCGCGGGATCGTGTAGATCGTCCCCGAATTCATGGGACGGGCAGCGCCCGTCCCTCCAGCGGAAAGAACTAAATCGCCGCGATGAGGACGGGGACGACTTTCTTCACGGCGATATCGAGCACCGTGAGCGTCAGCTCTCTCGCGCGAGCCTGGCCCGCGATGGCCTGAGTGTTCACGAACTGCTCCGCGGCGGCGCGCTGCGCGTCGACCAGCTGGTTGAATTCGTCCTGGTTAAGATCGCCGTTGCTCAGCTCGACGATCCACTGCTCGAGCGCGGCCGCATTCTTTTGCGCGAATGCGCTCGAATCGGCCTTGGCTTGCTGAAGTAAACTTTGGAGCTGGTCCTTGGCCGCCTTGACCGAGTCGTCCTTAATCCCGTCTAAAACGCCGTCGAATGAAGAGGCCATGGCGTTTTCCCTAGCGGAGGTCTTCGCCGCGCAACGCCTGGTCGTAGTTTTGCGCGACCTGATCTTTTAGATGGGCCGCAAAAGTCGGTCGGTAAAAAGCTTTGCCGCTCTCGAGCGATTTAACGTTTTTCTTGAATTGCGAATGAAGATTCGAAATGGCCGCGCTGCGCCGCGCGTCCTTTTTCTTGGTGGCCTCGTACTGTTCGGCGTTGGTGAACTGCAATTCCATGGTGGCGGCGCGGGTGGTGAGCTTTTGGTCGTCCCAGGTTTTGCCCGCGCCCTCGGTGAATTCATCGATGAAGGCCAGGTGGGTGGTTTTGAGACTGGCGATATCGTCGCGGCTCTTCGCGTCCTTCGTGGTTCCGCAGCCGGCCAGAAGAAGGGCCGCGCCCAAGGCGAGCACGACGGGATGGATCACATTGCGGGATAATCGACGGGCGGGTGTGTTCATGGTCGGTGGGTTGTTATTCGATCGCAGATTCCACGAGGTCGGCCTCGGCGTCGCGGCGCTTGAGCAAACCATCAACCCCTTTCCCCACCCAGAGGCGCTTCATCGTGCGGATCTGGTCGGCAATTTCCTGGAGGTCTCCCGCCGCCACGGCATCACGGACCGCGCGCATTTCCTTGCGGCGATCCCCATCCATTCCGGCGCCGCGATTGAAGACCAGCGAAACAAGAGCGCCCTGTGCGTTGGCGGGAAGCTGGTCCACCCCTGGGAAAGCTTTTTCGGTGCGATCGCTGTAGAGTGGCAGCGTCCGGTTCTTGAAGACCTCCTCCGCGTCTGCCCGCTTAATTTTGATATCGCTGAACTCGGATGCGCGCTGGTGCGCGGCCTCTCCGGAAACCCCGATGGCGGTTTTCAGCCGCTCGATTTCATCGCCACTCAAGAACGGACTCCAATCTTCCTCGAGCTGTTCCGGCGTGACGAACCCGATGTCGTAACCGATGCCGATCGTGATCCCGGAACTTTCACCGGGCCATTTGCCTGGTTGATCCAGGCCTTCTGCTTCGAGAATGAGGGCGAGCGCGTCTTCCGTAATTTGGAGGGACATGCCACCTTTTAACAGGCTGGTCGCCGCTCGATCAATAACAAAATAAGGGCGCAGACGTGCCGTGGCGCTACTTCTTCATCAAGTCGAGCACCGCGCTGGTCATGCCGATCATGCCGGTGCGGATGGTCGGCTCGGGCACAGGCGCGAATTTGCTCGAGTGCAGGCTCGGCAAGGGCGCGGCGCCGGGCTTCTTGCTCTCGGCGGCTTTCGCGGGATCGACGGCTCCGACGTTGAACATCATCGCGGGGATCGAATGGTCCGCCATGCTGTATTCGGAAAAATCTTCGCCGCCCATCGTGGGATCTTTTGGAATCACGTTATCGGCACCGATCGCGGCTTTGAGCGCGGCGGTGACTCTCTTTGTCAGCTCGGGATTGTTGTAGGTCGCGGGCGTGAATTCATCCTGCCGCACTTTCACCCCCGGCATTTTGTCGGCAGGCAATCCGGCCGCCGCCGCGCACCCTTTCGCGATGCGGTCGATCGCGGCGAGAACCACATCGCGCACTTCTTTCTTATACGTGCGCACCGTCAGCTGCATTTTCACCTCATCCGAAATGATGTTGTGCTTCGTGCCGCCATGAATGGAGCCGACCGTTACGACCACGTCGTCGTGCGGGTTGGTCTCGCGGCTCGCGATGGTCTGCCAGCCGTTAATGATTTCCGCGGAGAGCACCACCGGGTCCTTGGTCTTGTGCGGATAGGCGCCGTGCCCGCCCATCCCTTTCACGGTCACGTCAACTGAATCGACGTTCGCGTAGCAATAGCCTTCCGTGACGCCGATCTGGCCCGTCGCTATCTCCGCATCGTCATGCAGCCCGAGGACGTAAGCCGGTTTCGGCCAGCGCGTGTAAAGCCCGTCCTTCAACAACGCCCGCGCGCCGCCGACCGTTTCCTCCGCCGGCTGGCCGATGAAAATGATCGTGCCGTGCCATTTGTCCTTCAGCTTCCCCAACGCGCGAGCGGTTCCGATGAAGGTGGACATGTGAATGTCGTGGCCGCACGCGTGCATGACGCCGACTTCCTGCCCTGCGTCGTTCTTCGTCGTGACCGTGCTCGCGTACGGCACGCCGGTATCTTCATGAACCGGGAGCGCATCCAGATCGGTGCGGATGGCGACCGTCGGGCCGTCCCCGTTTTTCATTACGCCGATAACCCCGAAGCAGGTTACGTCCGCCTTCTCGTATTTGCCGACGCGTTCCGTTACATCGCAGCCCGCGGCCTTCAGTTCCTTCGCGACGATTCCAGCCGAGCGCTCCTCATGCGTCGAAAGCTCGGGATGGGTGTGAAGGTCTTTGTAAATCGTGAGCAGCGACGGCAACTCCGCGTCCGCGATCGATTGCGGAGTTTGTTGCGCGAAGAGCGGAACCGAAACGAGAGCGAGCGCGAAGGCAAGAAAGCGAATCTTCATGTTGTCATGCTGAGCGAAGTCGAAGCATCTCTCAACGTTAATTCGGTGCAGCTACAGCAAGAGATTCCTCGACTTCGCTCGGAATGACAGAAGGTTTATCGCCCATGGCTTTCGAGGAAAACACGCTCCTTTTCGGCTCCGACCCGACGGAGCGAATCGTCGCGATCGAGTTGGGCGAAACGGGAACGGTGAAGGTTTACCGTCGTGAGAAAGACGGATCGACGGTCGCCGAAACTGAGCCGTTCCACCCGTTTGTCTGGTGCGACTCGGATGTGACCGACCTGAATATCGACGCCGAAAAACTAGCGGGCGATTTGCGCTACGGCTGGCGAATCAGCGTGGGTAGTTGGAAGGAATTGATCGCGCTGCGAAACGGTTTGAAAAACGCGGGCCGCAGCTTCTTCGCCCTCAGCGATCCGGTTCAACATTATCTCACGCACACCGGGCGCACGCTCTTCAAGGGACTCGCATTCGAAGAACTGCGGCGGCTCCAGTTGGAAGTTCTGTCTGTAGCCGGGGTCGGTGACCCCGGCGAGAGCGATCACCTGATGAGTATTGCGCTTTCCGATAACAGCGGCTGGGAGGAACTAATCGTTATCGATCCCGCGAAGGTGGAGGAATCCGAGAAGGCAGCGCTCAAGCGCCTGACGGCCATCATCAAGGAACGCGATCCCGATGTGATCGAAGGTCATAACCTGTTTCGCTTCGATCTGCCGTATCTGGTAGTCCGGGCGCGCAAGGCGAAAGTGAAACTCGATTGGGGACGCAGCGGCGGCTTTCTGCGTTCGCGCCCATCACGACTTCAGATCGCGGAGAAAACAATCGATTACCCGAAGTTCACCGTCGATGGCCGGCACTTCGTCGACACTTTTCTACTCGCGCACTTCTACGACGTCGGGATGCGCAGCCTCTCCGGCTTCGAACGGATCGATGTCGCGCAGCACTTCGGCTTGTGCGACTCAGCCGAGATTTCTTCCCTGAGCGCCAAGGAACTGCAGCGCGAATATGCCGCCAGCAGCGAGCGTTTCCGGGAACGCGCTTTGTGCGCGGTGCGCGAAACGCGCGCGGTCGCCGAGCTCCTCAGCCCGAGCTACTTCATCCAGGCCCAGATTTTTCCCTACAACTACCAGGACGTCATCGTGCGCGGCAACGCCACCCGGATCAACGCGCTTTTCCTCCGCGAATATTATCGGCAACGTCATTCCATTCCCGAGATGCCGATGGTGCGCGGCTTCGAAGGCGGTTACACCGCGATCTTCTTTACCGGCGTAGCGCGCAACGTCTGGCATTGCGACATCGCATCGCTCTATCCCTCCATCATGCTCCAATTCGATTGCTGGCCGGTGACCGATCAGCTCCAGATCTTCCGCCATTTGCTCACCGATCTGCGCACCTTCCGGCTGGAAGCGAAAGCGAGCATGCGCGCCGCGAAAGACCGGGCCCGGCAGCAACATTTCCATGCGCTCCAAAATACCTTTAAGATCCTGATCAACAGTTTCTACGGCTACCTCGGTTTCGCCCAGGGCCATTTCGCCGATTTCGACGCGGCGGCGCGCGTCACCCAGATTGGGCGCGAGCTTTTGCAAAAGATGATCGACTGGCTGAACGCGCGGGGCGCCCAGGTCATCGAAGTCGATACCGACGGCATCTATTTCGTCCCGCCTGCCGACGTTGTAGCCGGGATCGGTGATCCCGATGAGAAGCCGGCGGGATCCGCGAAAGAGCTGCCGGGATCACCGATCCCGGCTACAACTGTGGAGCAGCTCCGGCGAGAACTCGCCAAAATCCTTCCGCCCGGCATTGAAGTCGAGTTCGATGAGCAGTTCGACGCGATGTTCAGTTACAAGGCGAAGAACTACGCGCTCCTCACGCACGAGGGCGAAGTCGTCATCAAAGGCGGCGCCCTCAAGTCACGCGGCCTGGAAAAGTTCCAGCGCGTTTTCCTCGAGGAAATGATCAAGCTGATCATGGAAGGAAAACCGGAAGCGGTCCCGCAGCTCCGCGACGATTTCGAGAAGAAGATCCGCGACCGCGAATGGAACATCGAGATGTTGATGAAGACCGACACCCTCCAGGATTCGCTCGACAAATACCGCACCAAGATCGGCGCCGGCGGGCGCAACCGCGCCGCCGCCTACGAGCTCGCTCTCGCCAGCGGCCGCGCCTACAAGCCCGGCGAGCAGATCAGCTACTACATCAAAGCCACGCCGAAGAAAGTCGCCGCCTACGAAGCCGCGAAATTAGCCAGCGACTTCGACCCGCAGAATCGCGACGAGAACATCGACTACTACGTCGCGAAGCTCGATGAGCTGATGAAGAAGTTTGCTGGCGTTACCGCGCCGGAGGCGAAGCAAGGAGATCTTCTGTAGCGACGAGGGCGTCGCGGCTCCATTTGCTTTGGAGACGGCCTGCCTCAGGCCGTTCGGTGCAAGAGGCAGAATTGGTCCGCAGATCTCACAGATTCATGCAAATTCGTTTTGGCTCAGCTGCGTTACAATCCTCTCCGTAGAATCTGCGCCAATCTGCGAAATCTGCGGATGATTACCTCATCGCCTGGCAAAGGCAGGAGCTGTTGATCTGGATGTCCGCTTTCGCCCACGCCTTTTTGAAACGCGCTTCCACGGCGGTGGCTTCCGGCTTTTTTGCTGCCTTCAACGTTTCCGCGAGGCCGTAAAGCGACCAGCCATTTTCCGGCAGTCTTCGCAGATCTTCCCGATAGACTTCTTCGGCTTCCGCGAAACGGCCGGCCTTCATGAGATTTGCGCCTAACGAATGGCGGATCGGAATCATCCAGGCCGGCGGCTCGTCGTACTTGAGCGTGTCTTCCATCTTCAGGGCAGCCTGGAGTCCAGCGATGCCCTCGTCGTTCTTGCCTTCGGCAATCTGAATCTCGGCTTCGAGCATTTTTTGAATGAGAGCGATGATGTCGCCTGATGAATTGTTGCCGACTTCCGTTTCCTTCGGAATGGCGGCCACGAGCTCGTTGAATTTCGCCTGTTCTTTACGCGCTTCTTCCGGCTGTCTTTTGGCCGCGAACGCGATCGCGCGCGCAGCGTGATGGAAGGCACGCGAGAACGGCGCGAATTCGGGATAATTCGCCGGCTCGGCCAGAACGTTGTCCCATTGACCGAGACGCACCATCGCTTCCATCGGCAAGGCCAGGAAGGCTTCGGCTTTGACCGCGGCGGCCTTCACGAACTCCGGGGGCGTTTCGCGGATCAACTCGCGGATTTTCTCCATCGCGAGCTTGCTTTGACCGGTCATGAGCGCGGCATATGCGAGCATGTGATGATCGTGCGCAGCGTAGAATGGAATGAGCCCGGCGGATTTGTTGCCTAACGACTGAAAGTATTTGTGATCGTCGGCGATCGCCCTGGCATTCGTGTCGATCGCCTTCTGCCAATTGCCCGTTCGAATATCGATGTGGGAGGGCATGTGCACGTTGTGCGCGAGACCGGGCTGTAACGTGCGCAGACGATCGGCCGCCTGCACCGCTTTCTCGGGATGCTGCGAAGCTTCCACCGCATGGATGTAGAGGTGATTCGCGAACGGATGGTTCGGATTCATTTTCATCACCGCCTCCAGGGTCGCAACGATTTCTTCCGTGCCTGGATTTGGCTGGCCTGCGAGCGTCCACTGGTTCCACGGACTTAAATCCATCATCGACTCGGCGAAGAACGCGCCCACGTCCGGGTCCTTCGGATATTTTTTCCAGACTTCGCGCATCGCCTCGGCATAGGCGCGGTCGAGCGCGGTGCGATCTTCCGGCTGCGGATTCGCGTAACGTTTGCTGAGCGCTGCAATCAAGTCCCGCTCGACCGGCGACGCTTTGTCGGCGTGCTGTTGGGCGAGGGTGAGTTCCTTCCAGGCGAGCTCGGCCATCGGCGGCGGGACGAGCGGATAATTAATGTGCGGACCAGCCGCGAGCGCGATGCCCCAATGCGCCATCGCGCAATCCGGATCGGCGTTGGCCGCTTCCTGAAAGGAACGGATCGCGGAGGCGTGATTGAAACCGTGAATGAAGGCGAGGCCCTGATTGAAATAGCTCTGTGCCTTCGGATTTTTCGTGGTGACTTTGCGGGTGTAGTTGCCGAGATCGTTACGAAGCGGCTCGGTCTCGGCATGGAGAGTGAGCGCGGCGACGCAGGTTGCCAGCGCGACGTGAAAGCTCAAGCGTACGGTATTCATGCGGCGAGTTTAGCAACCGCGCGGGCCGCGAGACAAGACCTAGGTTACTCGTAGCGCAACGAGGTGACGGGATCGACGCGCGTCGCGCGGCGGGCGGGGAGGTACCCGGCGAGGAGGGCGATGCTGATGAGGCAAAGAGGGACGGCGACGAAGGTGATGGCGTCGTGCGCGGTGATGCCGAAGAGGCGAACATTCTTCCGCTAATCCTCGCCCGCACCTTCAAGCTCACCGCCGCGTTCGACTTTCCGCCGGCGCGTGAGGTTGCGGAAAAAACTCGGGAGGCGGGAAAGAAGCGACATAATCTTATTCGTAACGAAGTGCGTCCATGGGAGAGACGTTGACCGCCCGGCGGGCCGGCAGGTAGCACGCGAGGAGGGAAATTCCTGCGAGGAAAACCGTGACGAGGCCGAAGGTCCAGGGATCAACCGCGCTCACGTCGTAAAGCAGGCTAGTCATCAATCGGGTGAGCGCGAACGCTCCCGCTAGACCGACCGCAACGCCGCTCGCCGCCAGTTTGAAGCCCTGGCCGATGACAAGCCCGAAAACATCGCGGCGGTGTGCGCCGAGGGCCATGCGGATGCCGAACTCGCGGGTGCGTTGCGCGACCGAATGGGAAACGACGCCGTAAATGCCGACGGCCGCCAGCGCCAGCGCCGCCACCGCTAGCCGGACGAGCAGAAGCATGAGGGAACGCGACTGCGCACTGGCCTGCGCGAGGTATTCGCCGAGGGTGCGAACCTCGGAGATTGGTTGCTCCGGGTCGAGTGCCAGAACCTGATTTCGAATGGGCGCGACCAGCGCGGCCGGATCGATATTCGCGTGAACCATCAGCGTCATGCCGCCGACAATCGATTGGGTGAACGGCGCGTAAATTTCGGGAACCGGCTCGGCGATCAACCCTTCCTGTCTAATGTCGCCAACGACGCCGATGATCGTGCTGCAAAGCTCGTCCTTCGTGCAGCCGACCGAAGTGCGTTTGCCGATGGCATTCGCGGCGCCGCCAAAAAAGTTGCGGGCGAACGATTGGTTCACCAGCACCACCTGTCTCGAAGACGCGGTCTCGTTGCCGGTGAATGGTTCGCCAGCCAGCAATGGTATGCCCAGGGCGCGAAAGTAATCAGCGCTGACCACGCCGATCGGGATCGGTCGTCGCTGTTTTGGATTGGTCGGGGGCGCGCCTTCGACTTCGAAGATGCCCAGCATGCTGAAACCATCGAGCGGCCGATGATTCGTTAGGCCGACGGCGCTCACGCCGGGCAACGCCGAGACGCGCTCGATTAGGCGCTGGTAAAAATTCCGCGCGACATTCAGCTCGCCGTAGCGCGATCGCGGCAATTCAACGCGCGCGCTAAGCACGCCCGACGGAGCAAAGCCGGGTTCAATGCGCGATAGCCGATCGAAACTCTTGATCAGCAGTCCGGCGCCGACGAGAAGAATAAGCGTCAGCGCGATTTCGCCGACGACGAAGACGTCGCGCAGAGTTCCGCGCCCGATTTGATTTTGGGAGCCGCGTCCGTCTTTCAATGACTCGTTCAAGTGCGGCTTCGATCCCTGGACCGCAGGAGCGAGTCCAAACATAACCACAGTGAGACAGGAAATGCCGAGGGTGAATGTGAGCGCGCCAAGGTCGGGGCCGATTTCATGAACACCCTGGATGGAGCTAGCGATTCGTTCCGGAACCAACGAAACGAGCGGCCCGATTAACCCATAGGAAAGGAGCACGCCGAGAGCACCACCCAGCAAGCCGAGTACGGCGCTTTCGGTGAGAAGCTGTCTTACGAGTTGCGCGCGCGAGGCTCCAACGGCGGCGCGAATCGCCATTTCCTTTTCCCGCAACGCCATCCGCGCGAGCAAAAGATTGCCGACGTTTGCGCAAGCGATCAGCAACACCAGTCCGACCGCGCCGAAGAGGATGAAGAGCTTCGGTCGAAAACTTCCCACGAGCTGTTCGTGGAGCGGCGTGACAACGAACATGGTGGCGGCGCCTTCCGTGCCGCTTTCCACCAATCGCTTGCCGATCAATTCCAAGTCGGACTGCGCGCGCTCGGGAGAAATGTTCGGCTGCAAGCGCCCCACGACCTGGACCAGGGTCATTCGCGCGTTGGTTTCCTCCGCCGGATTCAAGACGAGCGGCATCCAGATTTCGTAGCCGCCCGGAAACCGGAACCGCTCCGGCATGATGCCAACGATGGTGTGCGGCTCTCCGTTCAGCGTGATCGTGCGGCCGATGAGGCCTGGGTCGCTGCCATAACGTCGTTGCCAGAATCCCTGGCTGACGACGACCACCGGATTGGCGCCGGGCGCATCTTCGCCTGCGAGAAACGTGCGCCCGTGGATTGGTTCGACGGCGAAGAGCGAAAAGAGATTCGCGGTGACCAGTGCGCAAGGAATGCGTTCCGGCTCACCACCACCCGTAAGATTGAAGTTGTCGTTACTGAAAGCCGCGAGCTCATCGAAGACGCCGGCCTGCGCCCGCCAGGCGAGATACTGCGCCGAAGGAATTCCGGGCAGGCCTTTTGCGCGTGCCGATTTTTCGATCGTCACGATCCGTTCCGGGTTGCGGTAGGGAAGCGGCCGCAGCAGGGCCGCGTTCACCACAGAAAAAATCGCGGTGTTGGCTCCGATACCGAGAGCCAGCGCAATCAGAGCGGCGATGGCAAAGCCGGGGCTCTTCCATAGGGAGCGAAAGCCGAAGCGCAGGTCTTTTGCGCACGTCTCGATCCAGTAACCCAGCCGCGCTTCGCGGACCTGTTCTTTGACTTGTTCGACTCCGCCAAACTCAACCAGCGCCGCGCGCTTCGCCTCGCTTTCGCTCAGGCCCTGCGTCACTTTTCGCTGGATCGCCAGATCGACGTAGGAGCCGACTTCATCGGCGAGATCCTGCTCGACGTTGCGGCGTCGGGTGAGATTGCGGAACAGACGGACGATGCGTTTGGGAAGCGACACGACGTTATTCGTAGCGGAGGGCGATGACCGGATTAAGCCGAGTGGCCCGGCGTGCGGGTATGTAGTTGGCCACGAGCGCGACGGTTGTAAGAACGACAGAGACGCCGACGAATGTCGGCAGGTCGGTGGCGGTCACGCCGAAGAGCAGGTTCGTCATCACGCGGGTGAGCGCGAGCGAAGCGATAATGCCGATGACGATGCCCGCGAGCGTTAGCTTCATTCCGTGGCCGACGACGAGTCGCAGGATGTCGCCAGGCTTCGCGCCGAGCGCCATGCGGATCCCGATCTCCTGGGTGCGTTGCGTCGCGGAATAATTCATCACGCCGTAGATGCCGACCGATGCGAGGACCAGCGCGACGCCGGCGAAGATCGCGAGGAGCAGCGCATTGAAGCGCGGGCGCGCGATCGATTTCGCCACGACTTGATCGAGTGTGCGAATATCGGCGACCGGCTGGTCGGGATCGAGCGCGTGGATTTCCTTCACGGCCGCCGCGTTCAACGTCGCGGGATCGATTGCCGAGCGCAGGACAAAATTCATGAACTGGTAAGCCTCCCGCGGATGCGGCCAGTAGATCGCAGGATTGGCTTCCTCGGCCAACGCCGTTTCCTTGACGTCGCCGACTACGCCAACGATCTCGTCCGCCACTTTGGGTTCCCAATTAACAATGAGCCGCTGCCCGATCGGGTTTTCGCCGGGAAAATATTTGCGCGCCAGGGTTTCGTTAATCACGAGGACCCGCGAATCGGCGCCGTCGTGTTCGTCGAACGAGCGACCTTTGAGCAGCGGGATTCCCATCGCGGCGAAATAGCCGGGCGTGATGGCGCGCACTTCGGTAGCGGGCGATTCGCTCGGCGGCAGGTCGGGTTGAGTGGTGAGGTTGAAAACAGTCGATGAAGCGAGGCCGGTCAGCGGGAGATAGCTGATCGCCCCGACGGATTTCACGCCCGGCAAAGCGGCGAGGCGTTCCTGCGCGCGCTTGAAAAACTCAGCGCGCTGCACGGGCTGCTGATATTTCGCCATTGGAAGTTGGACGCGCATCGTCAACACGTGCTCGGTGTCGAACCCGGTCTTGACCTGGTGGAGTTGAGAGAAACTGCGGAGCATTAATCCGGCGCCGACCAGCAGAACAAGCGCGAGCGCCATTTCCGCCACGACGAACAGATTCCGGAAGAGGCGGCTGCCGCCGGTCGATCCGCGCGCGCCTTCCTTCAAGGCATCGCTCAAATCCGGCCGTGAGGATTGGAGCGCGGGAACGAGGCCAAAGATGAGACCGGTCAACAGCGAGATCGCCAACGTGAAGATGAGGACGCGAGGATCGATCGTGATTTCGTTCAGGCGCGGAATGTTGTCGGGTGCGAGGGCGAGGAGGAGCCGGATTCCCCAGTAGGCGAGGAAAACGCCGAGCGCGCCGCCCATGATGGCGAGCAGGACGCTTTCCGTGAGCATTTGCCGGATGAGCCGGGTCCGGCCCGCGCCGAGGGCGGCCCGCAACGCCAGCTCTTTCTGCCGCGAGGCCGCGCGCGAGAGCAGCAGGTTCGCGACATTCGCGCAGGCGATGAGGAGAACGAACGCTACCGCCGCCAGCAGGACGAGAAGAACAGGCCGGATGTCGCCAACGATCTGCTCGTGCATCGGCACGAGATTCGCGCCCCAGCCTTTATTGTAATCGGGATAATCCTGCTCGAGGCGCTTCGCGATCCCGTCCAATTCCGCCTGCGCTTGTTGAATGGTTACTCCCGATTTCAGCCGCGCGACCGAACGCAGGTAACGTCCCTGCTTTCGCCAGTCGTTCGCCGGATCGAGGGCGAGGGGAATCCACGCCTTGACCTGGGTATTGAGGAAATGGAAACCGGGCGGCATCACGCCGACCACTGTTAAGGTGCGGCCGCTCGCTGTGATCGGTTGGCCAACGATGGTCGGATTGCTGCCGAAGCGGCTTTGCCACAGCTCGTCGCTAAGAATCACGGCGACGTTTCCGCCGGCCACATCTTCTTCACGCACGAAAGAACGACCGAGCCGCGGCGGCACGCCCAGGACCGAAAAGAAATCGGCGGAGACACGCTGCACCTGGATCTCTTCCGGCTCGCCGCCGGTGGTGAGATTGACGCGAGTGTCCCAGCTCGCCGCGAACTGCTCGAAGGACGCGCTTTGTTTTTTCCAGTCGAGAAAGTTCGCCGGCGAAACGGAATTCTGGGAGCGGCCACGCTGGAAATTCTTTTCCCAAACCATGACGATGCTGTCGGCGTCACGATACGCGAGGGAGCGGAGGAGGACGCCGTTGATCACACTGAAGATGGCGCTGTTCGCTCCGATCCCGAGGGCGAGCGCGATCACCGCGGTGAGAGTGAATCCTGGTTTCTTGCGTAACGAGCGCAGGCCGTAACGCAGGTCCTGGAAAAACGTCTCGAGCGCGAAACCGGTCCGACCCGCGCGCACTTCCTCCTTCACTTGTTCGACGCCGCCCACCTCGACCATCGCCGCGTGGCGCGCTTCTTTTTCGCTCATTCCTTCCTTCATTTTTTTCTCCGTTAATAATTCCACATACGAGCCGACTTCCTCGCTCAGGTCGCGATCGGTTTGCCCTTTCCGGATCGTGTTCCGCAGCAGGCTCTCCCCCTTGGAAAACAGGCTCATGTTTGAAGGTCAGGTCGCGCGCAGGGCGCTGCCGATGGCGAGCGAGATGCGCTGCCAATCTTCCGTTTCGGTCTCGAGCTGCCGCCGCCCCGCTTTCGTCAGGCTGTAGAATTTCGCGCGCCGGTTGTTCTCCGATTCGCCCCATTCGGCTTTGAGCCAGCCGGCTTCCTCCATCCGGTGGAGGGCGGGGAAGAGCGAGCCCGGTTTCACGTCGAAGGTGCCTTTCGTAATTTGATTAATGCGCGTGGAAACACCAAGCCCGTGGAGCGGCTGGGCCACGAGCGCCTTGAGGACCAGGAGGTCGAGCGTGCCCTGGAGGAGATCGGCCGTGAATTCGTCTTGGTTGCTCATATAGATAATCTGTAGGAGCAGTCTGATTGCGCTCCTATAGACTGTCAATAGGAGAACGTCGCCGAGTCCGATATTTGTCTGTTGATTGGGAAATTCCTGCTCCTAATATGATCCTGCTCCTGATCTTTTCGAGCAGCGTGGTTCTGCCGAAGGACCATGAGCACGATCAGGAGCATGAGCATGACGTCGCCGCCGCGGCGTAGCGGCACCACCGTTTTATCGGATCGGTCGCGCGAATGGGCGAACGCGCCCCAGCAATTGGCCCGGCATAAGGCAGAGCGACGGGGTTATCGGACAGCCGGCTTTGCGTAATCCGGATGCGACCCAGGTGTTGCAGGTGTTGAACGCCGAATAGATGCCGCGAGCGCAATACCAGCCAGCGCCCAGCCGAACCGGCTCGCCCTTTTCATCGAGCGCGTACGTTTCCTGGATGTGGTCGCAGAGCCGGGCGAACCCGGCCTCGGACAGGTCCACCGCGAGCACGGTAAATTTCGGATCGTTGTATTTGGCGCGGATCGCCTGGCTGAACCCGTCGGCCAGCAGAACGGTGCGCCTGGAGCCCGCCAGCGCTTTCATGGCGATGCCCGAGGTTAACGGCTTGCGGTAGCCATCATTGTCGCCCCAGCCGACCTCGATGTAATTGCTGGGGGCATAATCGCGGCTCGCTGGCCAACTACCGCGTGGAATATCAGCTCGCTTGAGGGTCAACCCGGTGTGGAGCGCTCCGTGGTGGACAACGTAAACCGTTTTGGCCGGCTCACCTGACCGGGGTAAAGAGAGGGAAGATCTGGGCGCTGCGCAGGCGACAAACAGCAGTGGCATCGCGAGGGCCGCGACCTGAGTCAGCCTTCGCCAAGAACGTTGCCGGCGAATCTGCATCCCGATAATTCCTCGGTTCCGCAGCCTTTTCAACGATCGCCGGATCGCAATCTGCTGGAATAGACAGGACTCTCTTTTCAGCGGAGTTTTATGAAGAAAATCGTAAGAAATCGTTTGTGTGAGGCTCCTATCGAGTGCATAGGGGGCGCTTCCGTGCGAAAAATTACTCTCCTACTTGCTGTTGTTTCCGCCTGCGCCGTCGCTGTTTCCGCCTCCGCCGCGAAGACCGAAGCCCTCAATTTCAAACCGCAGTTCGTCTTTAAAGACCGCAACGGCAAGACGGTCTCGGCCCCCATCGTCGATGAATACCAGCAGAAAAAGCTGGTCTATCCCGCGGCCAAGATCGACCCGCGCTTTAACCCGAAATTGATGCAGGCCGCGACCATCGCGCAGGAACGCGCCCATGCGCATTCCAAGTCGCGTTGCTGGCATTACGTCAAAGAGGCGCTCCTGGCTTCCGGCGTCATCGATTCTCGCCCGAAGAGCGCGCTTGCCAAGCAGGCGGCGGACGAGCTGGTGCGAGATTACGGCTTCACGAAACTTTCGATCCTCGACCCCTTCAAGGCTCCGATCGGATCGGTTCTGGTTTACAACGCCCGGGGCGCTGCCGGCCACGTCGAGATCCGGACGAAGAATGGGTTCGTAAGTGATTTCCGCTCGCCGACCCCATCGAAGCGCCCATTGATCGGCGTGTTCGCTAAGCGCTAGTTCGCTTCCCGCGCCCGTGCGGCGCATTTAGATCCAACGCCGGCCCGATCGGCACGATCCGCGTCGGATTAATGTCGTCGTGTGTCATGTAGTAATGGCGCTTGATGTGATCGAGATTCACCGTGTCTGCCACGCCGTCGTGCTGGTAAAGATCGCGCAGGTAGGGCCAGAGATTCTGGTAATCGACGATCCGGCGCAGATTGCATTTGAAGTGGCCGTGATAGACCGCGTCGAAGCGGATCAGGGTGGGAAACAATCGCCAGTCGGATTCCGTCATGCGGTCGCCGAACAAGTAACGGCCGGTGGCGAGCCGCGCATCCAGTTCGTCGAGCGTCTCGAATAATCGTTTCGCGGCGCGTTCGTAAACTTTCTGCCGTGTAGCGAAACCGGCGAGGTAAACGCCGTTATTCACGCGCTCGTAAATCGTCTTGTTGAGCGCCTCGATCTGCTCACGCAGATCGGCCGGCAAAAAATCGTAATCGCTCGTGGCGAAATCGGCGAACTCGCTGTTGAACATGCGCAACAGGTCGTCGTCGGAATTGCTCACGATCCGTTTCGTTTTCGTATCCCAAAGCACCGGCACGGTCACGCGGCCCCCGTAGTCTGGATCGGTCGCGTGATAAGCTTCCCCGAGAAATTTGAAACCGTTAATCGGGTCTTCCGAGTGCCCGGGCCCATCGCGGAATGCCCACCCGCGCTCGTCGCGCACCGGATCCACCACCGTCATTCCGATGGCGCTTTCGAGCCCTTTGAGTTTTCGCAGAATGATGGTGCGATGCGCCCAAGGGCAGGCGAACGAGACGTAGAGGTGATAGCGGCCGGGCTCCGGTTCGTATGCCGTTGAACCATCGCGTTTCACCCAATCGCGAAAGGCATCTTCCTGCCGCTGGAACGCGCCGCCCTTGGTTTGCTCATCCGGGAATTGGGCCATTGGTGAAGTTTAGAGATAAGGCGGGAGGGCCGGTTCGGCAATCGATCAACGTCGCACCACACGTGTCCAGTTTTTGCTTCATTTTCTCACAATTCCAGATTTGATCGCTGAATAAACTATCACCGAAAAGAAAGTTCAGAATTGCTGCGAAAAAGGCTTGTCAGTGTGGTACGCGGCTTGCATACACACAATGCGTGCACCGCTTTTTCTTTCTCGGTTTCCTTTCCTGCTGCGCGCTCTTGAGCACCACGATCAATGCCCGATCTGAAGGGCTCGCCAAGTCCCGGAATCGCTTCTATTACAGCAACTTCGACGGCTCGGTCGGTTCTGCCCGAATCATGCGGCATTACTGGGTTCCGGTCGTTCATCCAGACGCCTCGGTCGATGACCGCCTCGATCCTCGGCTGCGAAAGGCCGCCACCATCGCGCAGGAACGCGCCAACGCTCGTTCGAGATCGCGCTGCTGGCAGTACGTGAAAACGGCGCTCGTCGAATCCGGCGTGATCAATTCTTACCCCAAAACGAATTACGCGACCCAGGCTGGCGATGAGCTGGTGCGCGATTACGGTTTCAAACGCCTGCCCATTCACGATCAGTTCGCAGCGCCGGTCGGCTCTGTGCTCGTGTTCGGCCAGGGCACGCAGGGCCACGTCGTTATTCGTACCAAGACCGGTTTCGTGAGCGACTACTGGACGAGCAACCGCTGCAAGTACCCGCTCGTCGCCGTTTACGGAAAGTTCGGATCGTAAGTTCCGCGCTCGCTTCCAAGCGATCCGTCATTTGAGGTAAACCATACCCAGGTGATCGATGAACGCGTCGATCCAGTCCCGGCTGATTTGTTCCTGCGCCTGAGCGAGTGTCATTTGGCCCGCCCGAATCCGAGCGAGCAATATTTCGGTCAGTAATTCTTTCCTATCCGCGCCGTAAGGTTTCGCGCGCACGCTTTGTGGCCAGAGATTATCTATCGTATCGGCGCCGCCAAGTTCCACCGGGATCAGGTGATCGATCTTGAACTCCGCGCGCCTCGACCACGGCAGGCGATAGTGCGCGAAAACCTTTTGTTCCATCTTGAGCGTCACTCCGCCGCGGTCCTTGTCGCTCTTCGCAACTCTTCCCGGCGTCCGCTTCGGGTTCGGCACCAACGCTTCCTCCGCCCAGACCGGGGCGGCAAGCGCCAGGGTGAGGAAAAAGATGGCGAAGCGCGTTCGCTTCCAGGGCGATGAGGGAATTGTCCTTATGCTTCAGCTTCGCACGCCGCGCGACAGGTGAATGCATTCGTCGTCACTTCAGCAAAAATTCCCGCATGAATTGGACGGTGCTGTAGAACTGGAAATCGGCGTTTTTCTTCTTCGCGAAACCGTGCCCCTCGTCTTTTGCCATCAGGAACCAAATCGGTGTGTTCTGCTTTTTTAGCGTCGCGACCATTTGTTCGGCTTCCGTTTTTGGCACCCGCGGATCGTTCGCTCCCTGGATAACAAAAAGCGGTTTGGTGATTTTCGCGGCGTTGTTTAAGGGCGCGATCCGCTCGAGGAACTCCGCCATTTTAGGATCGCGCTCGTCGCCGTACTCGACGCGGCGCAGATCGCGCCGGTAGCTCTCGGTGTTCTTCAGGAAAGTGACGAAATTCGAGGGCCCGACGACATCGACCGCACAACGGATTCGGTCCGCATAGTTCGAGGCGACCGCGAGGGTCATGAATCCGCCATAGGAACCGCCGGTCACCATCACTTTTGCGGAATCGAGTTCGGGCCGCGACGGCAGCCAGTCGAGCAGCGCCGAGATGTCCTTGTAGGAATCCTCGCGTTTAAAGCCGTTGTCGAGGTTGAGAAAAGTTTTTCCGTAGCCTTCCGAGCCGCGAACGTTGGGAAACAGGATCGCGCAGCCCAGTTCGTTAATAAAATAATTGTTCCGCCCAAGATATCCGGGCCGATACTGCGCCTCCGGCCCGCCGTGGATGTTAACGATCACTGGCCGCTTGCCGGGAAATTTCGCCGGGTCCGGTTTGTAGAGAAAACCGGTGATCTCTTTCCCGTCGAAACTTTTCCACTTCACGAGTTCCGGTTCGACAAATTGCTTCGCGGCAATGCCCCCGGTCTCGCTCGCAGTCCAGCGCGTCACGATGTTTTTCCCGCCACCTGTTGCCCAGGTGTAAACGTCGGAAGGCGAGCGCGCCCCGGCGACGTTGAAAGCGAGCAGACCCAGCTTCGGGTCGCGATGAAATTTGAGCGCGAAGATGTCGGCCGCGGGTAAGGGTGGATCGAACTTCGGTTCCCTTTTCGCGCCAGCTGTCGCGGTATCTTTGTTCACCGTGACATCCATCATGTGGAGCGTACTGACGCCATTTTCATTCAGCGTGTAGGCGATCTGTTTGCCGTCATGGCTCAGGTCCCAATTATCCACGTCGAAATGCGCGTCAGGAATCAGGTAGCTGTGTTTCCCGCTGGCGACGTCGATGTAAGCCAGCCGCCGGAATTCCGATTCGCGATCGGTCGTGACGAAAATCCCTTTCCCGTCCTTCGAAAACGCCGCGGCAAAGTAGGCAACCTTTTGCGCTCCTTCTGCCGGACGCGCGGTCACTTCTTTTTTTTGTCCGCTCTGTGCATCGAATAACCAAAGATAGGTTTCGCTAATAGAAATCTCTTCCAGCACGAGTAAGTGCTTGTCGTCCGCCGACCAATCGGCCACGTCCCAGCCGCCGCCTTTCACTTCCGCGAGCAGGTGATCGGTTTTCGGATCGGTCGGGGACTGGACGTAAATGTCGGTGTCGGCGCCGTTGCGGCGGGTGGAGGTGTAAGCGATCCGGTCGCCCTTGTTGCTCCAGGACGGCCCGCTGTTCCGCGACTTGCCGTCGGTCAGCAACGTGATGTCGCCCGTCGCCAGATCGTAGCGGTAGTCCTGGTTAAATTCGTTACCGCCGGCGCCTTTCGTGAAAATGAAATACTCCCCCTTCGTCGGCTCGAACGATCCGCCATCGACGCGATCCGGAAAAAACGTCAGCTGCGTCCGCGCGCCGCCGGGCTGCGTCAGCTGGTGGATCTGGTTCGTGTCGCCGAAACGCGTCGTGATCAGGATCTCAGCGCGAGTCGGGTGCCAGTCCTGCATCGTGGCCGCGCGCGATTCCGTGTAGCGGCCGACCTGCTCGGGCAATTCGCCCGGGATGGGCGGAATTCCATCGATCACGAGGTTATCCGCGGGAGTCAGCGGCGGTTTCGCCGGCGGATCGGCGGCGAAGGCGGACAGCGGAACGACAAGGAACGAAACAAACAGGAGCATCCGGTTCATAAGGAACGCGGATGCTTGCAGATTCCCGGCGATGAATCGAAACAAAAAGCGATCCGGCAGTTCGCGGGGCGAATCAGCTACCTCGCATACCGCGAGGATTTTTGCCTTGCCTCTACAGTCCGGGGCGGAACCGGTGCCGGTGGAGTTACCGCCACAACGGACGGTCGAAGATTCGTCGGAATCGGCGGACGCGATGCCAGCGATGTCCGAAAATCCGGCGTCGAGACTCTAACGAACATGAAGTAGGGATTCCGCTGCGCCCAGCTCAGCGCCTGCTGTTTCGTTTCGAAAAACCGATCGACCACGATCGCGCTACGCTCCAGCGCAGTCCGGCCCGCGCGGCGCGCCGCTTTGCGACTGACCACCGCCGCACCCGTATCGACCGCGAGCAAAGTCGCGTCGGGCAAGATTACTTTACTGCCGTAAGGGATTCGGCGCGGATCGACCGCGCAATGGCCGGCAGCGAGGCGAACGCCGGTCGAACAAACATGGCGCCGGGTCCAGCGATCGGAGCCACGTCCGCCGCTGGCCCAGTAAACGGTGACACGCGCAAGAAGAGATTGCTCGCGTGCAAACCCCAAGGGCGCCAGGAGCAGCACCAAAACAAATGCTGTCAGGAATCGTTTCATGAGGCTCCCTTTTGGAGCGTTAATCGGACCATTCGGGTCGGCGAATGGCGAGACGCCATCGCCCACACGCGAGACGCGTGCGCTCCCCAGAGTCAGTTCCGGCTCGCAATCGGCTCTCGCCGATTCCATCCTTAAACCATGGCCGACGCGCTCACTCCGATGATGCAGCAATACCAGCGGCTGCGCGCCAGCATCCCGGCGGATACCCTGCTGCTCTTTCGGCTCGGCGATTTTTACGAGCTGTTTTTCGACGACGCGAAAGAAGCCTCGGGTTTGCTGAACCTTGCGCTCACCAATCGCAACAGCGTCCCGATGTGCGGCATGCCGTATCACGCGGCGCCGGGTTACATCGCGAAGCTCATCCAGGCCGGGCGCCGGGTCGCGATCTGCGATCAGACCAGCGAGCCGCAGCCGGGGAAAATCGTTAACCGCGAGATCACCCAGATCATCACGGCGGGAACGGTGAGCGAGCTGGATTTGTTGAAAGCGAATCGGCCGAATTATCTCGGGGCAGTCTATTTCCACGAAGGCCGGTTCGGATTCGCCTATGCAGAACTGAGCACGGGCGAATTCCGCGTGACCGAGGCGAGCAATGGCAGTGCGCTCCTCGACGATCTCGCCCGGATTTCACCGGCGGAAGTGTTGGTGAGCGAACGACAGAAAGCGGAGTTCGGTGAGATCGCGGGCGCGCTGGCTTACGACGATTTCGCGTTTCTCACGGATCACGCGCGCTTCACCTTGTGCGAGCACTTCAAGGTGAAGTCGCTCGACGGCTTTGGTTGCAGCGAAATGCCGGCGGCGGTCGGCGCGGCGGGCGCGATCATCCATTATTTGAAGCAGCAGCTACGGCGGAAGGTGGATCATCTCGCGGCGCTGCGCTGCGATGCGCGCGGCGATTACGTGATGCTCGATGCGGCGACGCAGGTGAATCTCGAGCTGGTCGAATCCCGCGGCGCGCGCAACATGAGCCTGCTCGCTGCGCTCGACCGAACGGTCACACCGATGGGCGGCCGGAAATTGCGGAGCTGGATTTTGCAGCCGTTGCGTGATCTCGCGGAGCTCGAGCGGCGGCAGCAGTTGATCGCCGATCTTTTGCACGAGGCCGATCTGCTCGCGGCGCTGCGGAGTTGTTTGAAATCAATCCGCGATCTCGAGCGCGCGGCGGGCCGGCTGAGCCAGGCGTCGGGCAACGCGCGCGATCTGGTGGCACTGAAGATCTCGCTGCAACAAATACCGGAGCTGAAGAACGAGCTGCAGAAGCTGATCGACCGCGTGGATTTCGGAAAAGAACAACCGCAGATGGGGACGCTGTGCCGCGGCGTGTTCGAATCGCTGCAGGAAATGCCGGGGCTGACGGAGCGGTTGAGCGCGGCGCTCGTGGACGATCCGCCAATGGTCCTGAAGGAAGGCGGCATTTTTCGCGATGGATTCGACGCGGACCTGGACGAGCTGCGGCAGGGTTCCCGCGAAGGGAAAAACTGGATCGCGCAATTGCAGGAGCGCGAGATCGCGGAGAGTGGAATCAAGTCGCTCAAGGTCCGATTCAATTCCGTGTTCGGCTACTTCATCGAGATCACGAAGTCGAACTTGGCGAACGTGCCGGCGCGCTACATCCGCAAACAGACGACCGTCGGCGGGGAGCGTTTCATCACGCCGGAGCTGAAGGAAATGGAATCGAAGATTCTCGGCGCGGACGAGAAAGCGCGGCAGCTCGAGTATCAGCTTTTCCAGACCCTGCGCGAAGAAACGCTGCGCGAGCTCGAGCCGATCCAGGAGACGGCCGCGGCGATTGGAACGCTGGACGCGATCTGCTCACTCGCGGAGACGGCGCGGCTCTACGGTTATGCCCGCCCAGCCCTGAACGAATCGCTGCGGCTGATGATTCGCGATGGCCGCCATCCCGTGCTCGATCAAAATCTGGCGGAAGAAAAGTTTGTGCCTAACGACACCGATCTCGATGGCGAACGAATGCGGCTTGCCATCATCACCGGTCCGAACATGGCGGGAAAATCGACCTACATCCGGCAGGTGGCGTTGATCGTGTTAATGGCGCAGATCGGCAGTTTCGTCCCGGCGTCGAGCGCGGAGATCGGCCTGGTGGACCGCGTTTTCACCCGGGTCGGCGCAAGCGACGATCTCTCGCGCGGCCAATCGACGTTCATGGTGGAGATGAACGAGACCGCAAACATCGTGAACAACGCGAGCGAGCGCAGCCTCGTGATTTTGGACGAGATCGGGCGGGGCACTTCGACCTTCGACGGACTTTCCATCGCCTGGAGCGTCGCTGAATTTCTCCACGACAAGATCAAGGCGCGTACTCTGTTCGCGACGCATTACCACGAGCTGACGAAGCTGGCCTCGGAACGCAAAGGCGTGGCGAATTTCAACGTCGCCGTGCGCGAATGGAACGAGCAGATCATTTTCCTCCGCAAGATCATCCCGGGCGGCGCCGACAAGAGCTACGGGATTCACGTGGCCCGGCTGGCCGGCATTCCGCGGGAAATTCTCGACCGCGCCCGGGACATTCTCTCGCACCTGGAAAAACCAAACGGCGCCGTGGAAACGCCGAAGCCCACGCGGGGCCGGCGCAGCAAGAAGCCGGCGCCCGTTTCCCAAAAACCGCAGATGGATTTGTTTTGAAAGCCCCCGGATATGAGAGGTAACTCAGGCGTTTCGCCTGTGTTACGAGACGTGGTATGCCCCTCAAAACGGAAAAGGAACTGAGCGAACAACTGCGCAGCCACTGGCTGAAAGCGGTGGCGGCGATCGAGCTGCGTAATTTCGATTACGCGATCTCGCTCCTGCAAGGGATCCTGCGGCAGGAACCGGAATTTCTTACCGGCCGCCGATTATTGCGCCGCGCCGAAGTGACAAAACAAAAGGCGTCCAAGAAAGCGTTGTTCAGCGTTTCGACAGCGGCTCTCTCGGTCATGAAGGCGCAGCGCGAGGTGAAGAAAGATCCGAAGCACGCGGTGGAAATGATCGAGAAGGTTTTGGAGGACGAACCTTACAACCGGCAGGCGAACCTCGTCTTGAAAGAGGCAGCGTTGGCGGCGGGGTGGCCGGAAATTGGCGTCTTCGCCTTGCGGACATTGCTCGAAGAAAAATCGGGCGACACAAGAATCCTCCACGAGTTGGGGCGGCTTCATCATGAGCTGGGGGAGAGCGACCAGGAGGTTGAGGTTTACAACAAGCTCGGCGAAATCGATCCGACGGATGCCGAGGCGCTGCGGCTCGGCAAAGACGCGGCGGCCCGGGCGTCGATGAAAACCGGCGGCTGGACGCAGGCGGAAAGTTATCGCGACCTGATCAAGGACAAGGAGGTGGCGGTTTCGCTCGAGCAACAAAGCCGGATGGCGTTGACCGGCGAGTCGCTCGAACAGCAGGTCGAGGAAACGTTTGCGCGCCATGAGGCGGAACCGCAGAGCGTCGATCACGCGCGGCGGCTGGGCGTTTTATACGAACAGAAGGAAGACACCGAGAACGCCGTTGCCTGGTATCAGTACGCGGCTGAGCTGACCAACGGGAGTGATGCCTCGCTCGTTCGGAAGGTGGCAGATTTGCAGCAGTCGCAATCCGACAAGGAGATCGCCGTGCACGAGAAATTCCTCGCCAACCACGGGCCCGACGCCGCGGACTACGCAGCGCGCTCCGAGGCGCTGGCCTTGGCGAAGAAACAGCGAGCCGAGCTTTCGATCGATAATGCGCGGACGCGTTCCGAGCGCAATCCGACCGATCTTCAGCTTCGCTTCGAGCTGGGCGAACGTTTGTTCGGGGCCGGCCGGCCGCGGGAGGCGCTGCCGGAACTGCAACGCGCCCGGCAGAATCCGAAGGCGCGGCTGAAATCGATGAACCTGCTCGGGCGTTGCTACCACGAGCTGGGCATGCTCGACCTCGCCGCGAAACAATTGGAAGAAGCGGCAAAGGAAATCATCGCGATGGACGCGATGAAGAAGGAGATCGTTTACCATCTCGGCTTGGTTTACGAACAGATGGGCGAGAGCGAGAAATCGATCGGGGCGCTAAAGCAGATTTACGAATCCGATTACGGCTATCGCGACGTGGCCCAGCGGGTGGAAAGCTCCTACGCGCGCAAATCGCCCGATCGTTAGGCCCCTCACAAAAGGCCACGTCCAGAATTGCCGGTGCATGCGAAGTCTAGTTGCCGGACCCACCGGCATTAGAAACAACCAGATTATCTTATGAAAAAACATGTGACCCTATTCTCCCGAATTGCAGTAGTCGCCCTGATCGGCGCCGGGCTTTGTCTCGGCGTTTCCGCTCAAGCCGCGGCCAAGAAAGAAGAAAAGAAGACCGAGCAGCCGTCGAAGAGCCCCGCAACGGCCGCGCTCAGCGACAAGGACAAAGCCTTCATGAAAGAGGCGGCCAAGGGCGGCATGATGGAAGTCGACATGGGGAAGATGGCCCAGCAGAAAGGCAAGAGCGCCGATGTGAAAAAGTTCGGCAGCACGATGGTGGCCGATCACACGAAGGCCGGCAACGAGCTGATGGCGATCGCAAAGAAGAAGGGCGTCGATCTTTCGAAAGAGAAGGGGAAGATGATGAAGTTGAACGACGCGACCTTCGATAAGGAATACATCAACGCGATGGTGAAGGATCACGAGGAGGACCTGGCCGCATTTCAGGCGGAAGCGAAGAACGGCAGCGATGCCGATGTGAAGGCGTTTGCATCGAAGACCTCGGCCGTGATCAAGAAACATCTCGACATGGCGAAAGCCGCGCAGGCGAAGCTGAAGTAACGCCCGACTCATTTGTGTGCTGTAGTCGCGGCGCTCTGTCGCCGCGCCTACAGCGGCGGTTGGAGAACACGGAGACGCATCTCCAACACGAACGACGCTCCGCCCGCGGGAAAACCGACAGCCGGCAAATACAATTGCGGATCGATGCCGGTAACGCGGAATCGTAACGTGTGACCGGCTAACTGCTCGGCGTCGCCGCCGATCCGGATCGTGTCGAAGCCGGTGTTTTCATTGGCGGTGAAACAGATCGCGTCTTGTCTCGTCAGCCGGATCGATGCGATCTCGATCGTGGTCAGCGCGCTGACGAAATCGATCCGCAACGGGGCGGCGCCGGCGTCTGGCGGCAGTTCGATGCGCACATCCTTCCAGCCTTCGTGACCGACCCGCGCATACACAGAGTCCTCTTCACGATGAGAGCCATCTCTCGAATGGAACACCTGGATGATTGTCTGCTGCGCGAACGGCGTGTGCCGGATCGAGCCGTCTCGCCAATGTTGCGCGATCTCCTCCTGAGTCGCTTGGGCGCGCTCGGTATAGTAGCGGGCCAGGGCTGAGTTGGACTCGTTAGGCGGCGCGAGAAGTTCCTCGAGAAATCCCGGCAGCGGGCTCTCCGGTGGTTTTTGCCATACCCCCAGGCCGGGTCCGTCTTCGAAGGTCCACGAACGGCTTTGCTGCTGGAGTTCGGCCCAGATTTTCCAAACGCCGAAGCCTTTGCTTCGCACGCGAACGTCGTGGAGAAGAAGAATCCCGCCCGGCCGGAGTTTCGGCAGCCAGGAATCGATGTCGTGGCGAACCGCCGTTTCCGTGTGCAGGCCGTCGAGATGGAGAACGTCGATGCTCGCATCCGCGAACTGCGCCAGCGCCTCATCGAAGTTGGAACGCAGCAGCGTGGAGAACGATTCGTAATTGACGCGGTTATGCTCGATGACCTGCGCAAACGTCGTCTCGTCGTAACCGCCAGCATGTAGATCGCCGCGCCAGGTGTCGATCCCGAAACAGCGCGTGCTGGTCTGGTTTTCGGCGGCGGCCTGGCAGAACGTGAAATAGCTTTCGCCACGATCGACCCCTAACTCGACGAGCACCGCCGGTTTCGTCACCGCCACAAGATCGTAGGCAAAGTGGAGATGATCCGTCCACGCACCGACACCGTAGATGCGCGGTTCGAAATGACGCGAGGGTAAATCGATTTGAACCATTGGAGGATTTCGCCGTTAAAAAGTGACGCCCAGCGTGACGCCCCGGGCCACGAGCATTCCCAGATTGAGGAGAAGCTGGACGGCAACAAGGCGGACGTAAACTCGAGGGGTGCAATGTTCGGACAGCCACCAGACGCCGAAGAAAAGCAGAACGGCGAGCGGCGCCTGGAAACCGTGCAGAACGGGAAGGGCCGGAGAGCTGTAGATCGCGAGGATCGAAAGAGCGGGTCCGAGCAGACTGCACCACAGCCAGGAACGCGGTCGCGGGAGTTCGGCACATCGAGCGAGCGCCGGATAAATCAGGACAAGGCCCACGATTCCCGGGAGCGAAACGAACCAGCGCTCGAGCGCGGCTCCGAGATCGAAAGGGTAAAGGAGGAAGATCGTCGAGCAGACCGTGTAGAAGAGGTTGTGAATCCGAACCCAGATAAAATTCAGTGGCGACGCCCACGCGATTTCAGTCCCCGGTCCGCTGAAATTTTGCGCGATCAAATCGGAAGGGATCTGCAGGACATACCGCGTCCAAATGATCCAGGGCAGAAGGAGCGCGATGAAGGTGACGAGAAAGATGAGCAGCGAAGACAGCTCGGATTTTTGCCGCCGCCATTGCAGCAGATAAAACAGCGCCGCCCAGCCGGCGAAAGCCAGGGCATAAGGATGAGCATGAAACGCAAGGGCTAGGAGAGCGGCGACCATCGCGGGGCGATGCCCGGCGCGGATCGAGTGCCAGGCCAGGAGAATGAAAAAACCGGCCAGCGCTTTCGGCCAAGTGTAGATCGTCTGGCCGATGAAATAAGGATTGGTGATGTAGAGCAGAGTCGCGAGCGGCACGATCGAGCTCGCGCCGAAGCCGGCGCAGAAAATAATCGCGCCGAGAAGCAGCAGCGAATTCAGCACGAGACCAATCACGGAAAATTGCTCGAAGGCGCCGTTCGTATTCAGCTTTGAGACATCGGGCCAGTCGCGGTCGAGGTAATGGAAGGTGCCGAGCTGGGGATGATCGCGGGGCGCGCCGAGCGCGGCTCGAAAGGGCACGGCGACGAGCGACATCAGGATGGTGCGGTTGCTGACCTCGGCATGGGGAAGGATCGGCCTCTCTTTTTGGAATGAGATTCCCCGCAGGAAAAATTCCGAGACCGCAAACGGGATGTAGTTATCGGCGGGCAGGGAGGTGAGGTACTGGACCCTGACGTTAGTGGTGGGAGTTTTGAAGATGTCGATTCCATCGAGAAGTGGCTGCGGCGATCGGATCTCCACATGAAGGAGCCCGAGACAGAACACGAGAACCAGAACCCAGAGAGCGAGCGCGATCTTTATGGCCGTTGACAGCGCCCTCCAAAGTTCCTGGAAAATGCCGCGCCAAACGAACCAGGCCGCGCTCAGGACAGTAAGCGCGATCAGGATCGTGACGAACACCCCGCGCGCCGCCGGAGCGGCGGCGATGGCCCAGCCGATAAGGCCATGGAGCGCCACCCCCGCGGCCGCGCCGGACCCGAGAAGGTCGAGGCCGCGCAGGTTCGTCGCGAGGCGCAGCGACGCGATGCCGTTCAAAAAAAGTGACGCGACCACCCAGAGCAAGAGCAACAATTCCCCGCTGAACGTCATCGGCCGTGATTCTCAATGGCCGTCCCCGCGCAACAAGGATTTTCGCGAATCGTTAGACAGGCGGGCCGGTTTAGTCCTCTATTTGAGCGGGTCGACCGGCCTATCCCGAGTCCGGTCCGATTTGACGCTCCTCGATGTTCGATAAACTGCCGAGTCTCCACGGATTTCAGCCGAAGTTTTATTCGGGCGGTCCGGCGCGTTTTCATCTGTCGTTGCTCTACGATCTGGTGGCGGAGGCCAAGCCCAAGCGGGTGGTCTCGGTGGGGTTCGGTGATGGGCAGGCCTTCTTCACGTTTTGCCAGGCGGCAAACGAACAGAAAGTCGACTGCGAGTGCGTCGCGGTCCGGCGGGATCGCGCGGGGGAATCGGAAGAGGACGACACGACTTGGACCCAAGGCAGGGATTATGGCGAAGAATTCTATGGAATGCGCGTGCGTCTCTTTTCGAATTCCAGCTCAGCCCTCGCGGAAGTGGCCGATGGCAGTGTCGATATTCTGCTGCTCGACGATTCCGACTCGGGAAAGGAAATCCGGGAGGATTTAGGCGAGTGGGAATCGAAGCTGGCGCCGAACGCCACGGTGCTGGTTCACGGCCTTGGTTTGGAACGCCAGGATGGCGTGAAAGCGGTTTGGGATCAATGGGTCGCGGGCCGTTCTCACGCGATTTATCCGGACGGGCTTGGATTGGGAATCGCGCAGCAAAACACAACCGCGCCCTCTTCTTTTCTGTTGAACGCCGCCGAGTTCACCGAGGTCTATGCGCTCGCCGCCGCCCGGATCGACGCTTCTGCTCGAGCGGCGACCGCGGAAAAAGTGACGTCAGCGTTCGAGACCCGTCAGGTCTGGCTCGACTCACTTTTGACGGATCGCCGGAAGGTCCAGGAGATCATGGACCATCAGGCGCACACGATCGCCGACCTTGAAGAAAAATTCCGGCGAGTGCTCGAAGACCGCGCCAAGGCGCAATTGGTGATTGAGTCGTTAAAAGAGCAGGTCGAGCACTTCGACAATCTTCGGCGGGATCGGGCGAAGGCGCAGCTCATAATGGATAGCCAGCACGAGCAGCTCAAACAATGGCTGGCGGACAATGACCGGCTGAAAGCCAAGATCGAAACACTGCAGACGCAGCTCAAGGAACACAAAACGATCTTGAAGGCAGCGAAGTCCGCCTGCCGAAAGAAGGGCCGCTGTTTCAAAATCGATACCGCACCCAAAGTGCGGCGGCCGTTTGCGGAAAAGATCGCGCGGGAGTTACGTCGGCTTCCGCGGAACCTCGGAATCGCCCGTAAGACAGAAGCGGTCCCGGCGCCGCAGGAAAAAGAGAGCGTGGCCGCGTCACGCCGGCCGGCTAATCGTTATCAGACCTGGATTGAGGCACACGAACCGGACGCCGCGGCGCTGAAAAAACAGCGGCAACTTTCCCGCGAATTCCCGGCGCCAGCCAAAATCAGCCTGCTTACGCCGGTGCACAACCCGCCGGCAGCCTTCCTGGAAAAGATGTTCGCGTCGGTCCTGGCGCAGACTTATCCCTACTGGGAATTATGTATCGTCACCGCGGATTCCAACCGGCCCGAGACCATCGAGGCGTTAGGTCGCTGGCAATCACGCGACGAAAGAATCCGGGTCGAACGATTGGCGGAGAATCTGGGCATTGCTGAAAATACGAATCGAGCGTTGCGGCTGGCGACCGGCGATTTCGTGGCCTGCCTCGATCACGACGACGTGCTGGCGCCGTTTGCGCTCTACGAACTGGCGCGAGCGGCGAACGAATTCCCCGAAGCCGATATTCTTTACAGCGACGAAGATCGGCTGAGCGCGGAGGGAAAACGGCACGCTCCCTTTTTCAAACCAGAGTGGGATCCTGAGTTGCTCTGCGCCTCGATGTACATCGGGCACCTGAGCGCATATCGGCGTTTTCTCGCGCTGGAACTCGACGGCTTTCGGAAGGAATTCGATCTGTCGCAGGATTACGATTTTGCTCTGCGTGCGACGGAACGCGCGCGCGCCATTCATCACGTTCCGCACGTGCTGTATCACTGGCGCGAGCACCCGGCTTCCGGATCGACCGGCGGAAAACCGGGCGCGCGCCGGACGAATCTCGCCGCGCTGGCTGAGGCAATGCGCCGGCGAAATCTTCCGGCGGAGATTGTCGAGTATCCCACGGCGAATCGAGCGCGGCTGAGAATCGAACGCTGGCCGCGCGTTTCCATCATCGTGCCTACTGATTCGCCGACGCGTGCGCAGGCGTGTCTGCAGGAACTGCCGCGGGCGACGAAATATCCCGATCTCGAAATCGTGCTCGTCACGAACAGTCAGCTCGCGGATTCGCTGAAGTTCCTGGAAGCGCAGAATGCAACGATCCGGCTGGTGCCCTACGACGGGCCGTTCAATTTTTCGGACAAGTGCAACGCCGGCGCCGAAGCCGCGACGGGGGCGCGGCTGATCTTCTTCAATGACGATGTCGAGACCGACCAGGAGGATTGGATCCAGAACCTGATCGAACCTCTGCAAAACCCGGAGATCGGCGCGGTTGCGCCGAAGCTGCTCTACGAAACCGGCAAGATTCAGCATGCGGGATTAGTCATGGGTGTTCGCGGCCTCGCGGGAACGGCTTTCCACCAGCGCCCGGCTGATTCGACGGAGCATTTCAATCTCGCGCAATCGATGCGCGACGTGGCTGCTCTTTCGGCAGCGTGCCTCGCCATGCGGCGCGACGATTTCCTGAGCGTCGGAGGTTTCGACGCGGTGAACACGCCGATCGCGCATTCGGATATCGATCTGTCCTTCAAAGTGCGCGAGGCCGGGCTGCGCTGCGTTTACACTCCCTACGCGACGCTACGGCATGCGGGACACGCGTCGATCGGCATCGAGGAAATCCAGACGCCGACGGAAAAACGTCCGCGGGACAAAGCATCCATCTTTCTTCTGAAACGATGGGCGGGCTACGCCACCCACGATCCTTATTTCCCGGATAATATGCGCGACTGGCTTCACATCGACTCGCCCGCGCCGATCCACATGTCGGGCCGCAACGAACCCAATGCGGTTATCGAGACTTCCGCCGACCTCCTGTTTGTCTCGCATGACCTGTCTCTCTCCGGCGCGCCGATGATGCTGTTTCACGCGGCGGCCTGGTGCCGGCGGCACGGCATGTTCGTTGCCGTGATGGCGCCGGAAGATGGCCCGCTCCGCTCGAAGTACGAAGCGGAAGGGATTCCGCTCATCGTCGATTCGCTTGTGGAAACGGAACACGAATCTTTTGCGGCATTCGCGCGCCATTTCGATTGCGTGGTGGCGAACACAATCCGCACGAGTGCGGTAGTCCGCGCGTTGAAGAATGAGGAGGTGCCGGTCGTGTGGTGGCTGCACGAACCGGGATCGGTCGGCGAACATTATCTGCGCGAAGAAGCGAAACTGCGTGCCGCCATGCCGCTGGCGGATTTGCTGCTCGCACCGTCCGAGCAGACCGCGTCGGTCTATCGGCCCTACACGGAAAGCCCCATAAGATGTTTGCAGAATGCGATTCCGGATCTCGATGGACAACCGCCCGCGGACGGCGCTCCGTCCGCCCTGCGGTTTCTTCTGCTCGCCAGCGTCGAGCCGCGCAAAGGCCAGGATGTTTTTGTCGAAGCGCTGGCACAATTGCCGAAGGAAATTCAGAAATCGGCGCAATTCGAAATTGCCGGCCGCATTCTCGATCCGGACTTCTGGCCGACGATCGATTCAATTGCGAAACAGATCGAGAATCTCACCATGACCGGCGCCCTTAGTCACGCGGAAGCAATCGGGAAACTGACGGCGGCCGATGTGATCGTCTCGCCCTCGCGCGATGAAGCGATGCCGACGGTGACGATTCTCGAAGCGATGAGTCTCGGGCGCGCGATCATTGCCTCGAATGTCGGTGGCGCGGCGGAAACATTCACCGACGGCGAGAACGCACTGCTCGTTAGGCCGGAATCTCCTGATGAACTGGCGGCGGCGATCCGGCGCTTGATCGAGAAGCCGGCGCTGGCCCGCGAACTCGGGCGCAAGGCGCGCCGGAGCTACGAGGAAGGATTCACGATCGAACGTTTTGGCGCCGAGTTTTCCGACCTGATTACGGAAACAATTTCCGCGGCGAAATCGAGATGAAATACGGTGGCGACACCCTCACAGAATAACGGAGCGACAAACCGGCCGCGGGTCCTGTTTGTTTCGCACGAAACGACGTTGAGCGGCGCCCCGATCCAGCTCGTGCACCTTGCCGGCTGGTTGCAGGAGCGCGGCTGGACGATTCTCGTCGCCACCCCTGATCACGGGCCAATCTCGGAAATGCTCGCGGCCGCTGGAGTACCGACGGTGATGGAACCGACGCTGCTCACGGATCTCTCGCACGCATGGTTGCGCGAGCGTTGTCAGGAGTTCGACGTCATCGTTGCCAACACAATCGCAAGCTGGCCGGCGATTCGCGCGGCCCATCTCGAAGGCAAACCGGCTCTCTGGTATTTGCACGAGACGCTCGTCGCCATCCGTCTGATTCGCGCGATTCCGGAAATGGCGTCAGCCCTGACGATGGCCAATCTGCTCGTCACGCCCACGCGCCAGACAGCCCGCATTTATGAAGGACTCACCGAAGCGCCGATCGAGATCGTTCCCTATGGCATCCCGCGTCCGCCGGTTCTTTCATCGACTCCAAGCGAACGGATGCGCTTTCTCACCCTTGGATCGTTCGAGCCGCGGAAAGGCCAGGATGTCCTGGCGGAAGCGGTTTCCAAAATGGATGGCGCCACGCGCGAGCGCTGCAGTTTCAAGATGGCCGGCCGCGTCCTGGATGAAGCGTTCTACGATGAGTTGAAAATGACGCTGTCCGATCTCGGGCAGGTCAAGTTGATCGATGCGCTCGATCATGCGAGCGCGCTGACGCTGTTGAATGAAACAGACGTTGTCGTCCTTCCCTCGCGCGATGAAACGATGCCGATCGTGATCCTAGAAGCGATGGGGCTCGGCAAGGCAGTCATCAGCACCGATGTCGGCGGAGTGGGCGAGTGGCTCCGCGATGGGATGAATGGGTTGGTGGTCGAGAAGGAAAACCCGGCGGCGCTCGCGGAGGCGCTGGCGACGTGCGCGAACAAGCCGGAGTTCGTTGAGCTGCTCCAGGCTGCCGGCCGCCGCACCTTTGACCGGCACTTCACCCTTGATCGTTTCGCGTCCCGCTTTGCCGCCCTCCTTCTCTCATTGGAACGCCGCAGAGAGAAAAAGGCCGACGAGTACCAAAGTTGGATCGAACGCTTTGATTCTCCGGCGCCGGCCGCCGTCGCGAGTCTGAGGAGCGAGCTGCGGCGTCTGCCGAGGCATCCACTGATTTCGATCATCCTCCCGGTTTACAATCCGGAACTCCGTTTTCTCGAAGCCGCGATCGATTCGATCCGGGATCAGATCTACGAACGTTGGGAACTTTGCATTGCCGACGACGCTTCCACCGACCCGCAGATCAGGCCTTTCCTGGAAAAGACCGCGGCGATGGACGCGCGGATAAAGCTGACGTTCCGCGAAAAGAACGGGCACATCTCCGCTTGCTCGAATTCAGCGCTCGCGCTCGCGACCGGCGATTGGTGCGCGCTGCTCGATCAGGACGATGCCTTCGCGGAGCACGCGCTCGCGCTGGTCGCGCTCGAGATTGACCGCCATCCCAACGCGGGACTCATATACTCCGACGAAGACAAGATCGATGAAGACGGCCTGCGCTCGAATCCCTTCTTCAAACCGGATTGGAATCCCGAGTTATTCCTCGGGCAGAACTACATCAACCATCTCGGCTGTTATCGGACAGACGTGCTCCATGAGATCAGCGGCTTTCGTGAAGGATTGGAAGGGTCGCAGGACTACGATCTCGCGCTTCGTTGCATCGACCGGTTGCGGCCGGAGCGGGTCCGGCACATCCCGCGGATTCTGTATCACTGGCGAATGGTCGGCGGCAGCCTCGCCGCGATTCCCGATGCGAAACCGTACGCGAAAGAAGCGGCTCGCCGCGCAATCGCGGACCACTGCAAACGCCAGGGCATGCCGGGGGAGGTCGTGCCCTGTCCGGAAAACGCGGAGTCGCATCGTGTTATTCACGCGTTGCCAGAGCCGGCGCCGCTCGTTTCGATTATCATTCCGACGCGCGATCGCACCGAGTTGTTGAAGTGCTGTGTCGAAAGCATTCGGACGCGGACCGACTACAGTCCGTTCGAAATTCTCATCGTCGACAACGGCTCGGTCGAAGAAGAAACGTTTCGCTTCTTCCGCGAAGTCGAGCGCGACGAACACATCCGCGTCATTGTCGAAGGCGGACCGTTTAACTACAGCCGACTGAACAATCGCGCGGCGAAGCAAGCCCGCGGCGACATCCTGTTTTTTTTGAACAACGACACCGAGATCGAGGATGCCAGCTGGCTAACGGAAATGGTTAGCCACGCGGCACGAGCGGAAGTCGGGGCGGTCGGCGCGCGACTTTGGTGGCCTGACGGGACGCTACAGCACGGTGGAGTGGTGCTTGGACTCGGCGGCGTGGCGGGTCACGCCTTTCCGCACATTCCGCGCGGGCATCCCGGGTATTTCAATCGCGCGATGCTTCAGCAAAATTCCTCCGCGGTGACCGGCGCGTGCATGGCCGTGCGCAAATCGGTATTCGAAGAGCTGAAAGGATTCGACGAGGTGAATCTCGGCGTGACCTTCAACGACATCGATTTCTGTTTGCGTCTGACCCAGCGCGGTTATCGCGCCGTCTGGACGCCCTACGCGAACCTGATTCATCATGAATCCGCCTCGCGCGGGCATCAGCGCACCAGGGAAGAACAGGAGGAGTTCGAGCGAGCGGTCGATTACATGCAGACGACGTGGGGTGCGGAGTTGATGCACGATCCTTTTTACAATCCGAACCTTTCGCTCAACCCGCCCGGGTTCGAAATTGCATTTCCGCCGCGTGATTGCAGTGAAAACATCAAGGAGCGGCGATTTGCAATCGCCGCTCCTTGATGTGCGATCCGATTCAACGCTTTTCGTCCGATTTCCGCGCGGTGAGAACCGAGTCGTGCCACTTGTTGCTCTCGTTATCGTATTGCGGCAGGTCCTCCCATTGCGTCTCCGCCGCGAGCACTTCCAGCCCGGCGTAACGCGCCAGCGCGCGTAACCCGTCGGGATACATCCGCCAGCAATCGACGGGGAAGCGATGCTCCGGCCCGCTCGAGGGGACGATGATGCAACAAAGGCCGTTCGGTTTCAGGGTGCGCGCGACCTGGCGCATTGTCTCCCAGAAGAATTCCGTGTGCTCGAAAGTCTGGCCGGCGACAATCACGTCCACACTTTCGGGAGAAATCTCCCGCCAGTCGTACGGATCGCTCAAGACAACATCGACGTTCGCGCCCGGCGCGAGATCGACCCCGACATATTTCCAAGGCGGCAGGGCGAAGAGCGGACGGTAACATCCATTGATGTCCTGGCTGCCGAGATCGACGATGACGAGCGGCTCCGCGCGGCGCGCTTCGAGATAATCGCGACGGAAGGCGGTCATCTTGTCGAAGGAGCTTTGATGCATGGCCTGCCAGTGAACCCTGCCTGCTCGTGATTCGCAACCGCGTTATCGAAAAGCGCCCTTGCATTCTCGGCCTGAGATTCAATCCTGAATTGGATGCGGAAGACGAAAATCATTTGCACGCTCGGGCCAGCGACGGAAAAGACGGAGACCATACGGGACTTGCTGAGCGCGGGAGCGGACATCTTCCGGCTCAACATGAGCCACGCGAAACATGAGTGGGTGCGGGAAATCATTCCGCGTATCCGCAAGATCGCGGCGGAAATTCCGCGAGCAGCGGCCATCCTCCTCGATACCCAGGGGCCGGCGATTCGTACCGGCGAGCTGAAATCGAATCTGCAGCTAAAGCCGGGGGACATTCTCGAGTTCACCGTCCGTGGCGCGAAGAGCGAGGAAAAGTATTCCGTCGACGTGAACTACGAAGGCCTCGTCAACGACATCTCCGTCGGCGACGTCGTCCTGGTCGATAACGGCGTGATGCGGCTCCTCGTCCTGGAAAAGAAGCGCAACCGGATTCGCTGCAAAGTTCTGACGAAGGGCGTCCTTGGTTCGCGCCGCCACATCAATCTTCCGGGCGTGCGCGTGAACCTGCCGCCGCTTACCCAGAAGGACCTCGAGGACATTGCGCTCGGAGTGGAGATGAAGGTCGATTTTGTCGCGCTCAGTTTTGCCCGAAAGAAAAGCGACCTTCAAGAGTTGCGGCGCGTCTTGAAGAAGGCGGGGAGCCGCGCCCAGGTCGTGGCGAAGATCGAAGATCAATCAGCGGTGCGTCACATCGGCCAGATGATCGAAGCGGCGGACGTGGTCATGATCGCGCGCGGCGATCTCGGTATCGAATGCCCGATGGAAGAGCTGCCGATCATCCAGCGCAAAATTGTGAAGAGCTGCCTGCGAATCGGCAAGCCGGTCATCGTGGCGACGCACATGCTCGAATCGATGATCGAAAATCCAGTGCCGACCCGGGCCGAAGTCACCGACGTGGCGAACGCGGTCTTCGAGCAAGCCGACGCGATCATGTTAAGTGGTGAGACTTCGACCGGCCGCTACCCGGTGGAATGCGTGAAGGTATTCGACCGCGTCGCGCGGCGAATCGAGCGGAGCGGCGGCGCCGGTTATGGCAAGGACGCGCTTCTCGAGGACGCTCGCCAAAAGACCTGTGCGTCAGCGGTCGTCCTGGCCAATTCACTGACGCGCGCAAAGATGGTGGTCTTCACTCACCATGGGACTATGGCGCGTTACGTATCGAATTTGCGTCCGGAGAATGCCCCGATTTTTGCGTTTACCTCCATGGAAGAGGTCTTTCGCCAGATCGTGATTTGCTGGGGAACGCATCCAGTAATGATCGAATTTGCCCAGGACCCGAACACCACGATTGAGTCCGCGATCAAGTATCTGAGCCGCGAAAAGCTCACGGAGCCCGGCGACAATCTCGTCGTCCTCAGTGACATGCTCGGGGGACGGGACAAGGTCGATTGCATCCAGTTACGGCAAGCGGAGTAATCGCGCCCCTCCGTTTAGTTTGTCATCCTGATCCCGCAAAGCGGGAGAAGGATCTCTGACCATTTCCGGTTCTGCCCGCGCGGAAATGTCAGAGATGTTTCTCCCGCGGCTGCGGGTCAACATGACAGCTTAGGAGGGGCGCGACGGCGCGCGAAAACAAAAACGCGCGGAAGTTTCCCTCCGCGCGTTTTCGAAAAACAAAGAGCGATTCGTTAGGCCTCGACTGGCAATTCCACGTCCACCGGGCGCTCTTTCTTGCTGAGCGCGCGGCGCAATTTCGAAAGCGCGATGTTCTGCAACTGCCGAATCCGTTCGCGAGTAACGCCGAATTTCTTTCCGACTTCCTCGAGCGTCTTGGGCTTACCGCCATCGAGACCGAACCGAGAGAAAATGATCTTCCGTTCCCGGTCGTCGAGGACATCGAGCAATCCACCCACTTCGTTGCGAAGATTTTTGTCGCGGAGCAATTCGAACGGCGTCTGCGCTTCTTCGTCGCCGACGATTTCACCGAACTCGGTTGAATCATCATCGCTGATCGGCGCATCGAGCGACGCCGGACGAATCGAAACGGTTTTCAGCTGTGAAACTTTTCCGCTGGCGATGCCGATCTCTTCGCCCAGCTCGTCGTCGGTCGGTTCGCGGCCGAGTTCCTCGCTCATCTGCATCGCGACGCGGCGCATTTTTGAGATCTTGTCCACGAGGTGAACCGGCAGACGGATGGTCTTCGACTGGTTCGCGAGCGCACGCTTGATGGACTGC
>JBEEHR010000014.1:0-120796 GCA_041167505.1 Verrucomicrobiota bacterium | reverse complement strand
CCCCACCCTACCCGAGAAATATTGCGGCCGGCCGAGTTTATTAGCATCACCCGTGAATCCGGTGTCGTTTCACGGAAACGCCCTACAAAATGATCCAGACATGAATATGCCAGAGCTCCCGCCATTTCCTTATCAACCCCCTGCTTACAAAGGCCCTTCCGCGGACGAAGTCCTTCGCCTGCGCAAGCAGTTCCTGAATCCGGGAATTTTCCTCTACTACAAAAAGCCGATCATGTTCGTCGAGGGGCGGATGCAATATCTCTTCGATGAGACCGGCCGGCGTTATCTCGACGCGCTGGGTGGCATCGTCACCGTCAGCGTCGGGCATTGTCACCCGGAGGTGGTCGAAGCGGCGCGACGGCAGAATGAAACCCTCCAGCATTCGACCACGATCTATCTGCACCCGAACATCGCGCAGTACGCCGAGAAGCTCGCGGCGAAAATGCCGGGCGATCTGAAGGTTTGCTATTTCGTAAATTCAGGCTCGGAGGCGAACGATCTCGCCCTGCTCCTCGCGCGCGCCCACACCGGCAATTATGACATGATCGCGCTGCGGAACGCATATCACGGCGGCAATGCCTCAGGCATGGGCCTGACCGCACATAACACCTGGAAGTTCAACACCCCTCACAGCTTCGGCGTTCATCATGCCATTACGCCCGATCCGTTCCGCGGTTACTGGGGCCGCGACGATGAGGACGCAGGACGCAAGTATGCGGACGACGTGAAGAACCTGATCGACTACGCCACGCCCGGGCAGGTGGCCGGCTTCATCGCGGAATCGATCCAAGGCGTCGGCGGCTGCGTGGTTTTTCCGGACGGATATCTCAAGCACGTCTACGAACACGTGCGCGCGGCTGGCGGCGTTTGCATTGCGGATGAAGTGCAGGCGGGATTCGGCCGGACCGGATCGCACTACTGGGGATTCGAGACCCAGGATGTCGTGCCGGACATCGTTTGCATGGCGAAAGGGATCGGGAATGGCGCGCCGCTTGGTGCTGTGGTGACGACGCCGAAGATCGCGCAGGCGCTATCCCAACGGATCCATTTCAATACGTTCGGCGGCAATCCGATTGTCTGCGCGCAAGGCATGGCGGTGCTCGAGGTGATCGACCGGGAAAAGTTGCAGGAGAATTCGCTCGCGATCGGGAATCACTTATTAGGCGGATTGAATCGCCTGAAGGAAAAACATAATCTGATCGGCGACGTTCGCGGCAAGGGGCTGCTGCTCGGGATCGAGCTGGTGAAAGATCGGGCCACGAAAGAACCGGCGAAGGCAGAGTGTGCTGCCGTGCTCGAAGCATGCAAGGACATGGGCCTGTTGCTGGGCAAAGGCGGATTGCAAGGCCAGACGATCCGTTTCTCCCCGCCGATGTGCGTCACGAAAGCGGACGCGGATTTCCTGCTCGAAGTATTGGATCGCGCGTTCGCTGGATTGTAGAAATTGTAGGGCGTTTCTGTGAAACGCCGCAGCGGATGGCATCTGACACAGACGCCCTACAAAAGTTATGCGCCTAATCGTGGCTCGAAACTGAAATCCGCCACCAGTTCCTGCCCAGCGGGGATTTTCTGAATGCCTTCCTTGTCCTCGAAGGCGCGTTGCTCGTGGTGATCCGTCAGGCCCCAGCAGGGTTCGACACAGAGGAAGGGGCCGCCATCGGACCATAGCGTCAGGTACGGCACGCCGGTCAGATCGAGGGCAACGGTTCGACGTGACGCCGGGTCGGAAAAGGTAAAGGCGAGGTCCGGGACATCCGCGAGTTCGAGAATGTAAGAGCCGGTCAGTTTTTCTCGTTCGAAGGGCATCTCGCCGCCGGCGAATTGGATGTCTTCGATCTCGCCGGTGAGATAATTACCGGGCGAAAAATGACGTCGATAAAGACCTGCGGGCATCTTGAAGCGGAACGACTGGAACGAGGCCGCGGCGAAACCGGGATGCAAACCGAACTCGAGATGCGCAGTCAATTCGGGCTCGTCGTTTTTGAAACGGAACGAAACTGAAACGCGCTCCCCCTCGATGCGGTAAGTCAGATCGAGCGAAACCTTGAGCGGATATTCCGCCGCCGAAAAATCTTCCGGCGTGATCCGGTAGGTCAGCTCGCCGTCGCGACCCGATTCGACCCGGTGCCAGGTCTTCCCCCGCAGAAAGCTGTGCGTTCCTCCGCGAATCTCCTGGCCGCGGTAGAGAGTGCGCTCGTCTTTGATTCGATGCAGGTAATAGCCCATGACCGTCGCGTGGTTCGCCCAGCCTTTTTCCGGCGGACCGATTTCATTATCCCGATTCAGAAAACCGATCCATTCGCCGGCTGCATTCCGACGCGCGACGCTGATCAACTCCGCGCCCAGCAGTGAAACGATGAGGCGCAGGCCAGCGTCTTCGTCGGTCAGAACATCGAGCAACCGATCGCCCCGCTGCTCTTCGCGTTGCGAGAACACGGATTACGGGAACAAGCCGCGTGCGTGCTTCGCCTTCATCACGCGCTCGACGCCGATGGCCATGGCGGAGGTGCGATGCGAAACCTTGTGTGCTTTCGCGCGCTTGATCACCTGCGTGAACGAATGCTCGAGGATACGGAAGAGTTTGTCGGTCACTTCGGTCTCGGTCCACATGAAGGCCTGGAGGCCCTGGACCCATTCGAAGTAGGAAACGATCACGCCGCCCGCATTGCAGAGAATGTCGGGAATAACGAAGAGCTCGTCCCAGCGCTCGTTGAGAATGAGATCGGCCTCGGGCGTGGTCGGTCCGTTCGCGCCTTCCGCGAGAATACGGCATTTCAATTTCGCAGCGTTATCCTTGTTAATGACGCGATCGACCGCCGACGGCACGAGCACGTCGCAGGGCTGGATGAGCAACTCGTTCGGATCGATCCGATCTCCCTCATCGAAGGCGCGCAAATTTCCTTTCTTGATGACGTGCTGTTCCGCTTTCGCGACATCGATCCCGTTCGGATTGTAAAGGGCGACCGTCGCGTCGCTGATGCCGACGATTTTCATGCCGGTATTGAGGGCAAGCGACAGAGCCGCCACGGAGCCGACGTTGCCAAATCCCTGCACGATCGCGGTGCATTTCCTCGGATCGAGTTTCAACATGTCCGTCGCACGCTCGATCAAATAAACCACGCCCCGCCCGGTGGCCTCCCGACGGCCTTCGGTGCCGCCGATCGAGACTGGTTTGCCGGTGACAATTTCGTTCACGCAATAACCCTGGTAAACGGAATACGTGTCCATGAACCACGCCATCACCTGCTCGTTCGTCCCCATGTCGGGGCCCATGATGTCGGTGTGCGGGCCGACGAACGGGATCATCTCCTGCATGTAACGGCGCGAGATGGACTCCAATTCCGTGCGCGAAAGCTTGGTCGGGTCGCAGGCCACGCCGCCTTTCGCGCCGCCGTAGGGCAAGTTCGCGAGCGCGCATTTCCAACTCATCCACATCGCGAGCGCCGCGGTTTCGCCCATGGAAAGATTCGGCGCGAACCGCGTGCCGCCCTTTGTAGGGCCGAGGGTCAGGTGATGCTGGACGCGGTAACCTTGGAAAGTCTGGGTGCTGCCGTCATCCATGTGCACCGGCAAGGTGACGGCCATGGCGCGCTTCGGAAGCATGAGGCGATCGCGATCGTTCTTATCGATCTGGAGGTAATCGGCGATGACCTGGAACTGGTCGCACGCCATCTGGAAAACTTCGTCGTTGTAAATGCTCATATAAAACGGAGCCGAAAGGTAGAATGCGCCAGCGCGGAATTCAGGTGCTATTTGCGCTGGCGCGGTGGAGTCGTCAAATCGAAATGGTGGATTGTGCAGTAATGCTTGTCATTCTGAGCGGAGCGAAGCGGAGTCGAAGAATCTCTAATTTTTTCGCGAGCGCTGGGAGAAAGGCAAGAGTGAGAGGTCCCTCGACTTCGCTCGGGATGACAGTTAAAAAAGACGCGGTGAGAACGGATCGCAAAATGCGGATCGAAACGCTGGCGGTACACGCCGGGCATGAGATCGATGCCGCGACGGGCGCGGTAGCGGCGCCGATCCATCTTTCCACCACGTTCGAACGTGACGCGGAAGGCGGTTATCCGCACGGATTTATTTACGGCCGGAGCGCGAACCCGAACCGGCAGGCGCTGGAACAAGGGCTGGCCGCGCTCGAAGGCGGAGAAGAGGCGTTCGCCTTTGCCTCAGGTCTCGCCGCGTCGAGCGCGATTCTGCAAGCGCTCGCGCCGGGCGATCATGTCGTCGCGCCGACGGATGTTTATCACGGCATGACCAAACTGCTGCGCGAAGTTTACATGCGCTGGGGACTGGACGTGACCTTCGTGGACATGACCAAACTCGATTCGGTTAAGGAAATCGTGGGACCGAAGACGAAGCTGATCTGGATCGAGACGCCTTCCAATCCCCTCCTGAAAATCACGGATGTCGCCGCGATTGCCGAAATCGCGCACGCGGCCGGCGCGCTTTGCGCCTGCGACAACACCTGGGCGCCGATCGTGCAGCGGCCGCTCGATCTCGGCGCGGATTTCGTCATGCATTCGACGACGAAATATCTCGGCGGCCATTCCGACGTGACTGGCGGCGCCCTTGTCGCGAAAACCAAAACTGAATTCTCTGAACGCGTCCTCGAAATCCAGACCACCTGCGGAGGCGTCCCCTCACCGTTCGATTGCTGGCTGATCCTGCGCGGGATGCGTTCGTTGCCGTGGCGGATGCGCGCGCATTCGGAGAACGCGCTCAAGGTGGCGACCTGGCTCTGCGATCACCAGGGCGTGGAGACGGTGCATTATCCGGGGCTCGCCTCGGACGTCGGTCATCAAATTGCCGCGAAACAAATGAGCGCTTTCAGCGGCATGCTTTCCTTCGAAGTGCGCGGCGGGCGCGAAACGGCGATGGCCGTGGCGGCGAAGACGAAGCTTTTTGTGCGCGCCACGAGCCTGGGCGGGGTGGAAAGTTTGATCGAGCATCGCGCCTCGATCAAAGGCGAAGATCCGCGGACGCCCGGCGGACTGCTGCGGCTTTCCATCGGCCTGGAGCACCCGGACGATTTGATCGAAGATTTGGCGCAGGCGCTGGAAGCAGTCTCATAGGTCGCATAGGACCTGTACGACGTATGCTAGCCGCGGATCCGTCTAAACCGCCCGCGCAGGAGCGTGACCACATCGCGCAATTCGGCGACGTGCAACAAATAAGCGGTGCCGAAAAACGCAGCGCCGCCCACGGCAATCGTAATGAGAAGGGCGACTGCTTTCCGCCAGGTCGTCGCGGCAACGTCCGACAGGAAAATATAATGTTGGGTAAGGAGGCAGAAGGCAGCCAGGAGCACACCTGCGATCAGCAGCTTCATCAATGTCTTGATCATCGCGCCGGTCTCGAGCCGGCCGGTGTAGCGGCGCATCATTGCGTAAAGAATCAGGAAGTTCGTGATCGCCACGATGCTGGTGGAAAGTGCGAGGCCGCGATGGCCGAGCCCCAGGTTCAAAGTGAAAAACCAGTTGAGGCAGAAATTTACGGCGATCGAAAGCAGGCTGACCACCATCGGCAGGTTGCGCTTGTCGAGCGCGTAGAAGGCGGGCGCGAGAACCTTGACCGCGGAATAACCGACCAGCCCGATCGCGTAGAACCGGAGCGCTTCCGCGGTGTGCACTGTCGCCTCGGCCGTGAAACGGCCATGCTGATAAATGAGAGCAATGATCGGCTCCGCCAGAATCACGAGCCCGATCGCCGAGGGAATTGTAAGCAGCATGACAAGCCGCATCGCGTGCGCGAGCGCGCCGCGAAACTCAGCTTTGTTCCCGAGAGCGACGCTGCGGGAAACAAGCGGGAGCGTGACCGTGGCGATTGCCACTCCGAAGATCCCAAGCGGCAATTGCATTAAACGAAACGCGATATTGAGCCAGGTAATCGGGCCGTCGCCGAGTTTGGAGGCAAAGACGCTATTGACGAGGACGTTTACCTGAACTGCGCTGGCCGCAATCGTGGCCGGCACCATCAGCGCCAGGACAGTGCGCACCCCGGGATCGCGCCAGTTGAAGTCGGGCCGGAAACGAAACCCGACCCGGCCTAACGAGGGCAGCTGCACAAGCAACTGAAGCAGCCCGCCGATGAGCGTGGAAATGGCCAGACCCATCAGGCCGCGCTCGCCGAAATGCGGATGGCGCCAGTCGGCCTGCGGCTCGAGCCAGTAGCAGAGCACCACGCCGCCGATGATCGAGCCCAGGTTGAAAAAGCTCGAAGCCATGGCTGGCGGACCGAAGACATTTCGCGCGTTCAGCATTCCCATTACCAGCGCGGCCAGCGAGACGAGCAGGATGAAGGGGAACATGATCCGGGTGAGTTGAATGGTCAGCGCGGCCTTCTCCGCTGGAAATCCGGGCGCCAGAATTTGGATAAGCACCGGCGCGCAAATGATCCCGACCACCGTCAGCGCGCTCATGAAAATAACCGTGAGGGTGGCGACCTTGCTGGCGAGCCGCCAGGCAGAGTCGTCGCCCTCCGTGGCGATGCGGCGAGAGAAGGTCGTGACGAACGCGGTAGAGAGAGCGCCTTCCGCAAAAAGGTCGCGCAACATGTTAGGCGCGCGGAAGGCGGTCAGGAACGCGTCCATGTTGCGCGAAGCGCCGAAGAGGGCGGCGAAAATCACTTCGCGGAGGAGGCCAAGGACGCGGCTGCACAAAACGGCTACGCCTACCACCCCGGTGGCGCGGGTGCTGATGCGTTTTGCTGGCAGCGCCGGTTCTGTCACGGACGCAACAGAACAGCGGAGTCAGAATTACGAAAGCAGAATGTCAGGCGCTCTTCTGTAGCCGTCGCCCTGTGGGCGACGTGAGAGTTGCGTTCGATGCCCTCCGCCGCGTCGCCTACAGGGCGACGGCTACAGAAGAGGCTTCTCGGTTTTCGGCACCAGGAAGCGTTGGTAGACGAACGACGCGACGATCAGGACGATCGCCACGCCGATGAAGGCGCCGATGCGGTAGAGCTGATTCAGACTGCTGAGATCGTGGAGGAAAAGTTTGGCGAGCGTCACCACGAGGAGTGCCACACCGGAGTAGCGAACCCAGCGCGTTTTCTGCCGCATGCCGATAAGGAGAAGCGCGAAGGCGAAGAGCGCCCACGCGATCGAGTAAGTCATGTCGCGGGCGAAGTTGCCGGTGAAGGAAAAGGTGAGGGTCGGTCCGATGGAGAAATAATCGGCGATCTCGATGTTGAGGAGCAGAAAGGTCAGGATCGCGCCTAACGAGTTGAGAAGCGTGGGTGAAGTGCGCTCGAAGTTTGTCGTGCGCGGCGGCCGAAACAGCCAGGCGCCGACGCATAGACAGACGATCGTGATTCCGTAGGCATAGAGGTACCAATTCCAGATCGGCGTGTCGGTCCGCCGATGGTACTCGAATACAGCGGGGTTCAGCGCCAAACGGACGAAGGCAAGGCAGAGCAAACCGACGCCGATGTAACGCAGGCCGCGATTCGGCACGATGCGAAAAACCCAGAGCAGCGCCAGACCTTCGAGCGCCCAGCCGAGTGTGATCCATTCGCGGTCGAATTGGATCGGGAAAATCAGGGTGATGAAGAACAACGCGGCGCCGCCTTGCCAGGCCAGGCGGGCGTCGCCCGTGGCCGGATCGGCCTGGCGTTTTCGGACCAGGAAAAATGTCCCGACAACATATGGAACCACGAAGGCCGCGGGCGTGAGGCCGTTGCGCCAATCGGGAAAGCTCTTCGTGATAATCTCGTAGATCAGCGCGAACTGGAGCGGACCGGCAAGAGCGCCGATGGCCCAGGGCAAGGGCTTGCGTTCTTCTGCCGAAAAGAATGGGTAGCCGAAAAAGAGAAGGAAAAATGCCACCTCCCAACCGAGCGCGATCGCCGCGTAGCTGTTCGTGAAATGGATTCCCTGCCATTGGCTCTGGATCGCCCAGGAAAAGATGAGGGCTACCAATGCGATCCAGCTCGTGCGGGCAACGACTCCCAGACCAAGCAGCAGGACCGATAGGAAAAATGCGGTGACGAAGTACGGGGTCGGATTGACGACCGGCAATTTGACCATCGCGAGGAGGAGCAGCGCGAAGGGCAGCGAAGCCGCGAGCGCCGGGATGCTCCGGCGAGCGTGGGTGGATTCTGGGAAAAACCGTCGCGCGGCGAACAGAGACACCGAGAAGAAAAACGCGCCCGAGCCGGCGGCGACGATCAGGAAACCGCGCAAATCGATATCGGCCGGTCCGACGGTGATCCAGAGAAACGCGGAGAAGAACGTCAGGACGACGGCGGCGGCGATGGCGAGGAGAGAACGCCGCACCAAGGCCACGCAAATGCAGACGAAATCGAGGACCAGCAGGCAGAGCCAGACCGCGGAGGACGTTTCTTCTTTCGCAACGCAGATCCAAATCAGCGCGAGCGGCAACAGCGGCAGGAAACTTTGCCATCCTGATTTCCTTCCTTCTGCTGCTTCCGCTCTCGGCCACACGGCGAAACCCGCATGCAAGATCGAGAAGACGACGTAGCCGCCAAGGGCCCACCAGAGCAGCGCGCCGGTAAGATAATTTCCAGTCCACGTGGCAAGAAAGGCAAAGACGATTCCACCGGCCAGGGGCGCGAGGAGCGCTGATTTCCTGTCCAGTAGAGCGAGACTGAGCAGGCCGGCCTCAGCAAGGAAGATGTAGGTGAAAAGGAAACCGGGGCGCGGGCCGAATTGCGGGTAGGTCAGAAGGCAAAAACCCCACGCCAAGGCAGCGAGGCAAACCCCCACGGCGGCGACTCCGGGCCAGTTCGATGGAACTTCGCGGCGGCGGGCGAGGGCGAAGATGGCGAGAAATTGCGCTTCGAAGCCGATGAAAATCGCGAAGGCTATGTTCGCTTTCGAGACAGCGAAGAATCTATCGGCCCACGCGAACTCCATCAGGACGGTGCCGGCGGCGGCGAGCAGGAGGAGATAGTCCCAGCGTTTGCGGAGCGCGACAGCGGCAATGCCGATGTTCAACACCGCGATGTAACCGAAGAGCGCCGTCGGATTATCCACGCCAGTCGAGAGCAGCACTGGCGTGAGGAAGCCACCGAGCAGGCCGAGGATGACGATCACTTGCGCGTTCATGCGGACGGCGAGGAAGAACGCGGCGGCGGTGACGATCGCCATGGAAGCGAACGCAGGAACCAGGTCGATGAGGTGATAGAAAACGTGCGCCGCAAAAATGTTTCCGTAGAGGACGAGCACGCCCGTGGCGCAGAGACTTTGGCCAGAGACGCGGTAGCGCCGCGTCGCGGTAAACCAGCCGGTCACGATGAGAGCGATTCCGACCACGGTCCCGATCGCGACGCGCATGGCGGGCGTGATGAGATTGTTCTCGAAAGAATATTTCACGAGAAACACGATTCCGAGGAAGAGGACGAAGCCGCCGATCCAGGCGAAAAGCTTTACGCCGAAGAATGCTTCCCAATCGAACGGCTTTGGTGGCGGCGGCGGAACCGGTGGTGGACCCTGGGGCGGTGGCGGCGGTCGTGGCGGCGGAGGCGGCTCCACCGAAGGCCGTGGGAACACCGCTTGTTTGAGTTCCGGCGCCGAAATATCGGGAACTGTTCGCGGGACCGGCGGCGGAACGGCCGCGGAAGCCGCCATTGTTTCAGCGAGCGGTGGCGCCGGCGCCGGTGCGGTGCTAACGCCGCGAGATTCCAACTCAGCCACTCGCCGAATCAATTGGGCTACCGCTGCCTTGAGCTTGCGCAGCTGGACCATGCCGATGATCAAAAGAATCAGCGGCGCCAGAATTAATAGCGCGCCCAAAGCACACCCGAAAAATTCCTTGTCGTTCACAATCCGGTGGGAGAGTCGATGAACTCCCAAGGCAGGTTGAACCGATCCGACAGATGCGCGGCCAGCGCCTTCACCCCGAACGTTTCCGTCGCGTAATGGCCGCCGAGCAAAAGGTTGACGCCAAGTTCCTCCGCCGCGACCGCAGCCCAATGCGGTGCTTCACCAGTGATGAAAGTGTCGATGCCTTCACGAGCGACCGCATAAATTTCCGAGCCCGCGCCGCCAGTGATAAGACCGATCGATTTCGTTTGCGCGGGGCCGGCCGCGAACATTTTTACCGCGCCGCCTAACGACTGCTCCAACCGGCGCGCGAGTTCGTCGCGGGAAATCTGCGTCAGGGTTTTGAGTCCAATGCACTGGCCTTTCGCCTCGAAGAACGGTTCGGTATTTTCGAAACCGAGCGCGGCGGCGAGCTGGGCGTTGTTCCCGAGGACAGAATGGATATCGAGCGGGAGGTGGGCGCTGTAGAGGGCAAGATCGTTTTGAAGAATCCGTTCGAGCATTCGCCGCCGGCCGCCCGCGATCGGTTGCAGACCGGGCCAGAACAAGCCGTGGTGAACGATGAGAAGATTTACGCCGCGCTCGATGGCAAGATCGATGGTGCGGGTGGAGGCATCGACGGCCGCGCCGATTTTCGTGACCGCGCCGGAGTTCTCAACCTGCAAACCGTTTAGCGCATTCGCCCAATCGTCGATCTCACGAAGGCGCAGATGCTCGTCCGCATAGGAGACGATTTGCGACAGAGTGGCCACGGGCGGGATTCTGAATAAGACGGCAGAAGATTGCACGCGAAGAAAAGACGAGGGAAGTGGGAGCCTTTGCCGTTAATCACGAGCGAGATCTCGAGCAGCATCAAAGTCCCTCGTTCCCAAGCTCCAGCTTGGGAACGGAACGCTGTCGTCGAAGCTCGGCTTCGACAACGGGGTGGGACATTCCGCGCCCTACCATTTATCAATGCGTCGCGAAGCGGAGCTTCGGAGGCCAAGTGCGTTCCCAAGCTGGAGCTTGGGAACGAGGCCGGGGAAGCGGAAGCGCTTGACGAAATCTTTCGGTGTTGTGACGGTGAGGTGTCGCGGTTGCGATCTCAACCAGGAGGAATTGTGGAATACACCGACGCGCCAGTCACCGAATTACCAGTCTCCGCCGACACGATAACGTGCCCGCTCTGCGGCCACGTCCTGCCGAAAGATGCGGACGCATGCGATCGCTGCGATTGGGTGCGCGCACCCGAGACCGATACCGCGGAAGGCAAGGCGAGCGATTGGGTGGCGGTGATGTTGAGTGTGATTCCAGGACTAGGCCACGTTTACAAAGGTTATAAAATCCTCGGGCTCGTCTTCGTCACTGGCGCGTTCTTCGCGATCCTGCTCGGCGGGCTCGCCGCCACGGCGACCGCTGGATTCGGATTATTCCTGATCCCGATCTATTGGTTCGCCGTCATGTTCCACGTTTACGGGATCGAGGACCGCGTCGCGCCGACGGCGAAGGAAGACGGCGAAGAGTATTGAGAAGTTGAAGCGTTACAGCGTTTACTCAACGCTTCTTCAACGCTCCAACGCTGTAACGCTTCATCGCTTCAACGCCTCGTAAATCTCCTCCATGATTTCGCGCAGGCCGTAACGGAATTTCCATTCCGGATAATGCGCCTGGAATTTCCGGACGTCGCTGATCCACCAGATGTGGTCGCCGATCCGGTTCGCTTCTTCGTATTTCCAGGTTAGGCGCTGGCCGCTGATCTCCTCGCACAGATTGATCGCTTCCAGCATCGAGCAGTTGCTGTGGCGGCTGCCGCCGATGTTGTAAACCTCCGCCACGCGCGGCGCGCGAATGAACGCGGCGAAGGCATCGACCAGATCGGCGCTGTGAATGTTGTCGCGCACCTGTTTGCCGTTGTAACCGAAGACGCGGTACGGTTTTCCGGTCACGGTGCAGATCATGAGATAGGAAAGAAAACCGTGCAGCTCCGCCCCGGCGTGCGCGGGTCCGGTGAGGCAACCACCGCGAAAACAAACCGTCGGCATGCCGAAATAGCGACCGTATTCCTGGACGAGAAGATCGGCCGCCGCCTTCGAGGCGCCGAAGAGCGAGTGCTTCGTGTAATCGATGCTCATCGTCTCGGAGATGCCTGGCTCGTATTCGTGGCCCTCGGCGATCTCCCAGCGCAACGGGAGTTCCCGCAACGGCAAACGGTTCGGCGTGTCGCCGTAGACCTTGTTCGTGGACGTGAAAACGAACGGCGCTTCCGGGCAGCAGGCGCGCGCGGCCTCGAGGAGGTTCAGGGTGCCGTTGGCGTTCACCGTGAAGTCGGTCTGCGGATCGCGCGCGGCCCAATCGTGGGAAGGCTGGGCCGCGGTGTGAATCACGGCTGCAATCTCGTTCCCCTGCGACTGAAAAAGCGCCATGACCTTTTCGGCATCGCGAATGTCGAGGTCGTGATGTTCGTAATCGCGCACGGTTTGCACGAGTTCGTCGCGCGTCTTTTGGGTCGATGCTTCCGGCCCAAAGAACCGGCTGCGCATGTCGTTATCGATCCCGATCATGCGATAGCCTTCTTTGGCAAAATGCCGGACGCTTTCCGAACCGATCAAGCCCGCGGAGCCGGTCACGATAATTTTGCGCATCGGCGAAGTGAAAGCGGAAATTGTGCCGAACCTTTACGCCTCGGCCATGAGCCAGGTGAGATCGCCATTTTCAGGAGCCACCCGGGCCGCGGGAAATTGCTGGTCGCCCCCAAGGATCTCCTTGAGGAGCGAAGGGTTTTTGTTGGCGTTCGCGAAGAAACAAACGTGCCGGGCCTGATTGATCAGGGGATAGGTAAACGTGATCCGCCAGGAATCGAACTTCGGCACGAAATTCGCGACGACCCTCCGGACCTTCTCATTCAGCGCGGGAGTCTCCGGAAACAATGAAGCGGTGTGCCCGTCGTCGCCCACGCCGAGCAAAATCAAGTCGTGGCGATAGATCATTTCGCCGCGCTGGGTCGCCAGCAGATCGAGACCGTCCTCGTATTCCTGCGCGGCGATCTGCGGATCGATTTCGCCCCGCATCCGCGCAACCGATTTTTCCGGCACCGCGCCGGGAACGAAAAGAGATTCGCGCGCCATCCGGAAATTGCTTTGCGGATCGTCCGGGGGAACACAACGCTCGTCGCCGAAAGTGAAATGGACACGGTCCCATGGGATGTCTTGCGCGATCCGGGCGAACTCCGTATAAACGGGACGCGGCGTGCTACCACCGGAAAGCGCGATGCGAAATTCCTGGCGTTCGGCCAGCGCGGCTTTGGCGTGCCGCAAAATAAACTCCGCGCCCTCGTGCACGAAATTCTGGAAGCGAACGATGTCGCGTTTCATGCCTGGCGGCTAGATCGCGCAGTGCGACAAGCCACGCTTCTCGAGATAGCGCTGATGATAGTCTTCGCCGCGATAAAAGGTCGGCGCCGGTTCGATGAAAGTGACGACCGGCCTTTTGAAGCGGCCGCTTTTGTCGAGGCGCGCCTTCGATGATTCCGCCGCGGCCTGTTGCTCGGGCGAATGATAAAAAATGACGGACCGATATTGGTCCCCCACGTCGGGGCCCTGCCGATTCAATGTGGTCGGATTGTGATTCGCCCAGAAGACATCGAGCAGATGATCGTAACTGACGACGGCCGGATCGAACTCGACCTGCACGACTTCAGCGTGGCCGGTCTCGTGACTGCAGACATCTTCGTAGGTCGGGTTCTCGGTCTTGCCGCCGGCATATCCGACCGCTGCATCGGTCACGCCGGGAACCGCGCGGAACGTCGCCTCAACGCCCCAAAAACAGCCGGCGCCAAAGGTCGCTTTCTCTGTCGTCATGGTTTCACCATGAAACGGACAGTCACGCTCCGCAACTGCATGTCATCCCGAGGCGGGCGTCAGCGCGCCGAGGGACCTCTCAAGCGGTCAGCCGCTTCCGCGTTACAAAACGCGTACTCCGTCAGTGTTCGCTGGATGGTTTGACGATGACGCAGATTGCAACTGCGGGGTCCCTCGGCGCGCTTCGCCAGCCTCGGGATGACGGCGCTTTTTTAGAAACGCCCTACATCACCATGCCACCGTCAACCGTCAGGACCTGGCCGGTAATGTATTTCGCTTCCGCCGACGCGAGATAGGCGACCGCGCCGGCGATGTCCTCGGGCTCGCCTAATTTTCCCAGCGGGACATTTTTCAAAATGTTCTGCCGGATTTCCTCGGAAAGCACGGTGGTCATATCGGTCTCGATTAACCCGGGCGCGACGGCGTTCACCGTGATCCCGCGGCTGGCCAGTTCGCGCGCGAGCGTTTTCGTCAGGCCGATCAATCCGGCCTTGCTCGCGGCGTAATTCGCCTGGCCGGCGTTGCCGATCAATCCGGCGATCGAGCTGATGTTGATGATCCGGCCGCTCCGCTGCTTGATCATCGGGCGCATCAGGGCCTGGATGAAATTGAACGCGCCTTTCAGGTTCGTGTTCATCACGGTGTCCCAATCCTCCATCGACATTCGCATGCTCAAGCCATCGCGCGTGACGCCCGCGTTGTTCACAAGAATGTCGACGCGACCGAAGTCTGCGAAAATTTGCCCGGCTGCTTTTTGCACCGCGGCCTGGTCGGCGACGTCGACTGCATAGGCTTTCGCCGCGTCGGCCCGGGCCGCATTGATTTCAGCGGCGGTTTTCTGCGCATTCGCTTCGGTGCGGCTGACGGAAGCGACGCGCGCGCCTTCTTTCGCGAGGCGGACGGCAATCGCATGGCCAATGCCGCGTCCCGAACCCGTTACCACCGCGACTTGGTTTTCGAATCTCATGACGTGCGAATGTTATGCAGTCCGGAGCGAAGGACAAACATCAAGGAGCGGCGGTCCCCAGACCGCCGGCGGCTTAAGACGGCGGTTTGTAAACCGCCGCTCCTTGACGCTTAAAATGTAAACACGCTCAAGAACGCGACCTCGACGGCGAGAGCTTCCTGGATGTTGCGGCCGAGGTGATCGCGCATTTCTTCGAGACGCCGGATGCGTCGCAGGATTTCAGGAGTCTTCAGACGCGAAGCAAGGCTTTCGGTTTTCTTCGTTGCCTTGGGCAGTTCGCGCCGCGCCACCCCTGTGCTGGCGCGAAGAACGTCCGACCACCAGAGAAAAAGAATTTCCACCAGCCGCGAACGCTGCCGCACATACTGACTTTCAGTGAGCGCTTTGTAGAAATCCTCGCGCTCGTCGAGCCAGGCGCCGTCGGTCGTGTTTCGATAACGCGCCTCGTCGCGCTTCAGGGCGGCGGCATTCTCGTCCTGGATCGCCTCCCGCAACTGGGCGAGCAAGCGATGGAACCCGCGCGCGAGCTGATAAGCCGGCTGAATCCCCTGCCCTTCGGCGCTGGCGGCAGCCCCGAGCAATTCCACCAGTTCATTTTCCTCCGGCGAGGCTTCCGCTTTCTCGCTGGCCGCGAGCGGGACGGCAATGCAACGCGACAGGATGGTGTCCGGCAACACTTCCGGCATCGAGCTGAGAAGGAGTAACAACGAGTCGTTAGGCGGTTCTTCGAGCGTTTTGAGAAACGCATTGGCGGCCTGAGGCTGAAGCCGATCGGCGTCCGTAATGATCGCGATTTTGCGATGGCCATTGGCGCTCCGCATCTGGAGCGCGTGCTCGAGGGTGCGGACCTGGTCGATCACGATCCGGCGCGATTTCGATTCCGGTTCGGCCAGATAAACACCAGGAGGCGGCGAAGCGAAAACATCCGAGGACTTCGAGCCGGAAAGCAGATTGGAAAGGTCAGAAGCCAGACCGCGTTTGCCGCTGCCGGGCGGACCGGAAATCAAATAGGCGTGCCCGAGGCGGCCGCGATCATGAGCCCGGCTCAGGTATTCGAATGCTCCGTTGCGCGTGAAAGCCATCGTTACATTTTCGATTTTTGATTTTCGATTTTCGATTGGGAAAGCGAAAGCCGGCTGGTGACTGCATTCCAAACTTCGTCCTCAATAGCATCAGGAGATTGGCGGCCGTCGACTACGATGAAACGGTCTGGTTCACGGGCGGCGAGAGCGCGGTAGCCTTCGCAGACGCGCTCGTAGAATTCGGCCGGCTCCTGTTCCATCCGATCGTGCACCGCGACCGGGCGGACCCGTCGCAGCATTCGCGCGCGAGCGGTCTCGACATCGACGTCGAGGATGATCGTCACGTCAGGACGAGCGGTGCCCACGGCAAAAGCATTCAGAGTTTCCACAATTTGCGGCGCGAGCTTTCGCGCCACGCCCTGGTAGACGGTGGTGGAATCGAAGAAGCGATCTGATATCACAACCGTCCCCTGGGCGAGCGCCGGTTGAATTGTTTCGCGCACGAGCTGGCTGCGGCTGGCGGAGAAAAGCAATACCTCGGCTTCGGGGGTCATCGCGAAGCTTTCCGGCGCGAACTGGAGAAGGTCGCGAATTTTTTCGCCGATGGCGGTGCCGCCGGGTTCGCGAGTGACGAGCGTCGGCACGCCAGCCTGTTTGAGACGCGCCGCGAGCCGCTGTACCTGGGTCGATTTCCCGCAGCCTTCCGAGCCTTCGAATGTGATGAACGCGCCGCGCGACATGTGAACGAGTGTGAAACAACAGAGCGCTGTTGTCGAATCGCAGCTGGTCATCCCGAGTCCGGCAGCGGCCGGACGAGGGACCTCCCAGACGGTCGTGGATCACACAAATTTCAACGGACAGGTTCGACAGCGACGCCTGCGTTCAATGCGCAAGCAGTTCGTGTGTGATCGCTCTTGCGATTGTGAGGTCCATCGGCGCGCTGCGCCAGCCTCGGGATGACAGGCAGCGTGCAGTTGTCGAATCACCCGGGCTGTTCTACTTACTCGATGCGTGAAGAACTTCTGGCTCGTGAAATCGGAACCGTCGGCCTATTCGTGGGCGAATCTCGTCGCGGACGGGAAGACGGCGTGGACCGGAGTGCGGAATTACACGGCGCGAAATAACCTCCGCGCGATGCGAAAAGGCGACGCGGTCTTCTTTTATCACAGCGTGGTGGGAAAAGAGATCGTTGGGACCGCGACGGTGGTGAGGGAAGCGTATCCCGACTCAACGGCGAAGGAGGGCGATTGGAGCGCGGTGGACATCGCCCCGGAGCAGCCGCTGCCGAAGCCGGTGACGCTCGACGAGATCAAGCTAAACCCAAAGCTCAAGGATATGGCGTTGCTCCGGTTGTCGCGGTTATCGGTGCAGCCGGTGACCAGCGCGCAGTTCGACGAGATTGGGCGGATGGCGAAGGCGTAGCGATTAGGCTTGTTTGCGCCGCGGTTGAGACCGAAAATCCGGCGTGACCGGGGCCAGTGCGACGTCGTTGTCTTCCATTTTCGCGCTCTCGGCAGAAGCAGAGCGCGCGGCCCTGGTCGTTTCGATCCACGACGTCGCGCCCGCCACGCAACCGCAGGCGCAAGAGATTATCTCGGAGCTGGCCCATCACGGCGTCGCGGTCACCTCGCTCCTGGTCGTGCCGAATTATCACCGCCGCGGCTGCTCCACCGAAGATCGCGCTTTCGTTCGCTGGCTCCAGGATTTGGAAACAAAAGGACACGAAATCGTGATCCACGGTTATTTTCATGAAAGGCCGCGGCAGGACAGCGAGTCGGTTTCCAAGAAATTGTTCACGCGGTTTTACACGAAAGACGAAGGGGAGTTTTACGATCTCGACTACGACGAGGCCTTTCGCCGCATCACCCAGGCAAGGGAGGAATTCACGTCGGCTGGATTAACGCCGCGCGGTTTCATTGCGCCGGCGTGGCTGCTCGGAACGCCGGGAGAACGCGCGGCCGCGGATGCGGACCTGGAATACACGACGCGGCTAACCGGGCTCCGCGATTTGCGTTCCGGCGAGAATTATCAGGCGCGAACTTTGGCTTACAGCGTGCGGAGCGGATGGCGCCGCACGACAAGCCTGGCTTGGAACAACCTCCTGGTGCGCCATCTGGCGGAGTCGCGGCTGGCCCGGGTCAGCATTCATCCGCCGGATCGCGATCATCCCGAAATCTGGCGCCAGATTCTGCGGTTAACCGACCGGCTCATGCAGAATCGCAACGCGACGACCTATCGCGATTGGATCGCGGAGAGGCGGGCCGGGCGACGGGCCTAACGAACTGTCATGAGCCGCTGCGACCTCCACATTCATTCCCGCTTCAGCGACCGCTCGGAGGAATGGCTCTTCCGCCGCTTCGATTTCCCGGACAGCTACAGCGATCCGCGCGAGCTCTACCTGCTGCTCCGCGAACGCGGGATGGATTTCGTCACCATCACCGATCACGACACGATCGATGGGAACCTCGAGATCGCGGATCTGGAAGGGACATTCATCAGTGAGGAAGTATCGACGCACTTCCCGCAAGACCCGTGCAAGATCCACCTGCTGGTCTGGGGGATTTCAGAGGCGCAGCACGCGGAGATCGTCGCGGTGCGCGACAATATTTTCGAGCTGCAAAAATATCTGGAGCAACAGGCCATCGCGCATTCGGTGGCGCATCCGCTTTACAGCATCAACGGCAAACTGGACGTCGCGCATCTCGAGCGGCTCATTTTGCTCTTCAAACATTTCGAGGGAATCAACGGCCTGCGCGACGCGCTCCTCAGCGTACTCGCGCGCGAACTTCTCTCGGGCCTGACACCGCAGAAGGTCGAAGAGATGGCGAACCGCCATAATCTCCAGCCGACCCATCCCGAGCCGTGGCGAAAAATCTTTACCGGCGGTTCCGACGATCACGGCGGGCAATTCGTCGCAGGCGCCTTCACAGAGACGCCGAAGGCCCGGACGGCGACGCAATTCTTGCAGCACGTCCGCACAGGCGATTGCGAGGCTCGCGGTGAAGGCGGCACACCGCTCGCCCTGTCCCACGGCTTCTACAATACCGTCGCCGCTTTCATTCGGGACCGGTTCACGGAAAAACTGGGGCCGACGGGGCCGCTGCTGGAAACGATGTTCTCGCGTTTCATGGAAGGGCGCGACCCGACGGAGTTCACGCTGCGGGAAAAGGCGACGTTCATCGCCCAAGGCGTGATGTCGGGGAAAATTTTCGAGCTCGCGAAGCCGCGCAACGTTTCACTCTGGAAAGGGCTCTCGAAACATTTCGCGCAGCCGAAGGTCAAGGCGCGGCTCGCCAAGGAAATGAAAGGCGTCACCGAACCGGAGCGGCGCACGTTCCTGATGGCGAACCTGGTCTGCGAACAGCTCGCGTTTCGGCTTTTCGAAAAATTCGTCCAGCAAATCCGCACCGGGAATGTGATCGAAAGCATGCAGGCGCTGAGCGGGATCGCTCCGATCATCGTGCTGCTCTCGCCCTACCTCTACGCGTTTCACAGCCAGGCGCCGTCGCGCCGCTGGCTTCGCGACATTTTCTCCAGGATGACCGGCGCCATTCCGCCAGAATTGCGGAACCAAAAACGCGCCTGGTTCACGGACACCCTCGATGATGTGAACGGCGTAGCCACTACGATCCGCAAAATGACCGCCGCGGGTGTCGCAGCGGGCGAGCAGCTGATCGTGGTCACGTCGCGGCGCCGGCTGGCCGAAGATGAGATCCCGATCAAAAACTTCCGGCCGATCGGCGAATTCGCGCTGCCGGAGTACGAGCTGCAACGGCTGAGCTTCCCGCCGATCATGCAGATCCTCGATTACATCCAGCGCGAGCAATTCACCGAGATCATTATCAGCACCCCGGGACCGATGGGGCTGGTCGGGTTGCTGGCCGCGAAAATGTTGAACCTGGAAACGAGCGGCATCTATCACACCGACATCCCGGAATACGTGCGCATCCTGACCGAGGACCGTTTCCTCGAAAGCCTGGCCTGGAGTTACATGCATTGGCTCTACGGCCAGGTCGATACGGTCTTCGTCAACTCGGAGCATTACCGAAAGGCCTGGATCGATCGCGGCTTCGCTCCGGAAAAACTGAAGATTCTACCCCGCGGCCTCGACACGGACCTGTTCCATCCGTCCCGGCGCGATCTTACTTTCTGGCCGGGCGCCGGAGTGAATGGCAAGGAAGTGCGGCTGCTCTATGTCGGCCGGATCTCGCGCGAAAAAGATCTCGATGTGCTGGCGACGGCTTACAAAAAAATCCGGAAGGCGGGCCACCCGGTAAGACTGTATGTGGTCGGTCTCGGACCGTACCAAGATGCTTTGGCCGAGACGCTCCCGGATGCAGTTTTCCTCGGCTATCTGAAAGGCGAAGCATTGGCGAAAGCCTATGCGTCCGCGGACGTGTTCGTTTTCCCAAGCACCACGGACACCTTCGGCAACGTCGTCCTCGAAGCACAGGCCTCGGGATTGCCGGTCATCGTCTCCGATGTGGGCGGACCCAAGGAATTGGTTGAGGATGGATCAACCGGGATCGTGACCAAGGCGCATGACGCGGAGGATTTCGCGCGCGCGATCGAACGGATCAGCGGTGATGTGCAATTGCGGACGCAGATGGGCCGGGAAGCGCGGCGGCGGGTGATCGATCGGAGCTGGCCGGGGGCGTTCCGGAAGTTCTGGCAGGCAACCGAACTATAATTTCCATACGATTCTCATGGTAGGATGCTACGAACCGTCACCTGCTTTCTTTGTCTCCTGCTGTCGATCTCGAGCTTCGCTCAGGCCGACGAAACCGTCCGGCAAGTCCAGGAAGAACTGCGCAAGCGCAATCTCTACTTCGGCAACATCGATGGCCAGACGAGTCCGGTCCTGGTCGACGCGCTGAAGCGTTACCAGACGCGGAAAGGATTCGCGGTTACCGGCGCGGTGGACGCGGACACTGCAACCTCGCTTCACATTCAAGCCACGACGGCTGCCGCGACGGCGACGGTCATGCCCGATATGCCGGTGCTAAAGAGCGACATTGAGAGCGCGTTGCCTGAGTCCCAGCGCCTGGCTTTGCAAAAAGAGGCGGAAGAGAAACCGGACCTGACGCCCAGCCCGCCGCCACCAGCCGAATCACCCGCGCCCGGACAAGATCTCACGCCCGACCGGGTCAATAAGTTCGTCCAGGATTATCTCCGGGACGCCGAGACCGACAACGTGGCGGCGCAGGTAAAATACTACGCGTTCCCGGTGCGCTATTTCGACCACGGCACGGTGCCGCAGCAGTTCGTTACCCAGGACACCGGTAATTACGTCAAACGCTGGCCCGAACGGAAGTACACGCTCGCAGGCCCAGTGAACTTTTTTGCCGCGGGAAAAGAAGGCGAAACCGAAGTGGAATTTACCATCGGATTTGAACTTCGGAACGCGGCGCGGACCGTCAAAAACCGGGCCGTCGGGAAGACCAAAAACAGGTGGACCATCCAGGCTCAGGGCGACGAATTGAAAATAGTTGCGATTCAAGAGGCACGCGTACGCGAATAAACAAAGAGGGAAGCCGTCTGACTCGGGCTGCGGCGGAGTTCGCCGGGCCCATGAAGGGAGGCATCGCGATGGTGTGAGATAGAAATGAAAGTCCAAACCAAGATCACGCTTCTGCTCCTGGCGGTGGTAGCGATTTTCGTGGCCGGCCTCTGGGCCTTTCGCGCCTTCGACCAGCAGAAGTTCCGCGAGATCCGAACGAACCGGCTCGTGGAAGCCAAGCGCTCCTTTGAAGCGTTCCTGGAAAAAGACGGCGAGCCGTTGGAAACCCTCGCCGACTACGACACCAACTGGGATAACATGGTCCAAGCCATCCAAACCCGGAACACCAAATGGCTCTCGGAAAATGTCAGTGACGAAACTCTCGTCGGCTACAAAGCCTACGCGGTCTGGATTTACAGCGCGGACACGACTCTCGTTTATTCACGGAACGCGATCATGGTTGATCCGGAGTTGGACAAGTCCCTCGTCGAAAAACGCAATACCAAACCGGCTGATCTTCCTCTGCCCCGCGAAGCGTTCGAAAAACTTTTCGCCAAAGAGCCCAAGGCCCATTTTTTCATTAAGGTCGCGGATGACCTGATGGAAATCCGCGGGGCGACGGTCCACGGATCGAAAGACCACGCCCGCCAGACTCCCCAGCAGGGTTTCTTCTTCGTTGGCCGGCTCTGGAACGGGCCGCCGCTCGAGGAAATGTCGCTCTTCTCCAACACCAAGCTTGACCTGAGCTTTGCCCGATTGCCGCCGCGAGAAATCGTGGACGACGGCCTGATCGCCTTCGCCAGGACTTTGCCCGGATGGGACGGCGAGCCAGTCGCCCACCTCGTAGTCAGAAACGAAATGCCGGTCGTCAGGCTGCTGAACCGCTCGAACGAGCGCCTGCTCCTGTACCTCTTTGTTTTCTCCCTGGTCCTGCTCCTTCTGATTTACTGGTCGGTTGTTCGGTGGGTCAGCCAGCCGCTCCGCCGGATTATGACAACCTTGCAGCGGAACGACCCGAAACCGATTGAGCGCCTCTGTTCGGATCAATCCGAATTCGGCGAGATGGCAAGGACGACGAAGAAGTTCTTTGAGCAGCGCGACAATCTCGTGCGCGAGATGGAGGAGCGGCGCGCGACTGAGGAAGCATTGCGCAAGAGCGAGGAAGAGCTGCGCCATTCCCAAAAAATGGAAGCCGTGGGCCGGCTCGCGGGAGGCGTGGCGCACGATTTCAACAATCTGCTCACGGCGATCATCGGCTACGCGGAATTGATCGCCACCCGGACGAGCAGCAATTCGCTCGCGAAACAGAACGCGGAATTGATTCGCAGAGCCGGCGAGCAGGCGGCCGCGCTGACCCGTCAACTGCTCGCGTTTAGCCGGAAACAAATCCTCCAGCCAAAAGTCATCGACCTGAATACTCTCGTTTTGGAAATGGAAAAACTGTTGCGGCGGGTGATCGGCGAGCGGTTCGATTTACAAGCCCACCCCGATGCCACAGACGGACGCGTGAAAGCCGACCCGAGCCAGCTCGAGCAGGTCGTGTTGAACCTCGGCGTGAACGCGCGCGACGCCATGCCACGCGGCGGTAAACTGATTATTCGCACCGAGAACGTCCGGCTGGACGGGGAGACCGCGCCCCAGATCGCCGCGACTCTGGCGCCAGGCGATTATGTGATGCTCTCGGTCACCGACACCGGAGCGGGCATGAACGAAGAAACGAAATCGCACATCTTCGAGCCCTTCTTCACCACGAAAGGGCCGGGCAAAGGGACGGGCCTTGGCCTCGCCACAGTTTACGGAATCGTGCGGCAAACCGGTGGCGGCATCTCGGTGGAAAGCGAACCGGGCAAAGGCAGCACCTTCAGGATTTATCTGCCGCTGGAATCGGCGCCGGTCGATTTCACCCGAACGCCGCTGATGCCGGTCGAGAAGACGGACAACTTCGAGACGGTGCTCGTGGTCGAGGACGAAGACATCGTCCGCGATCTCGTTTGCGATGTGCTGGAAGACCAGGGTTACAACGTCATCTGCGCGCGAGACGGGATTGAAGCGCTCAACATGGCCGAGGATTGTGATGGCCCGATCCATCTCCTGGTGACCGACGTCATTATGCCTCACATGAACGGCCACGAACTTGCCGGGAAACTCAGCCAGCTCCGGCCAGACATGAAGGTCCTTTACGTTTCCGGTTATTCCGACAACGAGATCGGCGACCACGGCTTGCTCGATCCACGCTATGAGCTCCTCCAGAAACCGTTCACTCCCCAGACCCTCGCGCGCAAAATCCGCGAAGTCATTCGCGAGGGCAGTTATGCTGTTGCCGCCAAATGATTGCGGGCGCGGACTGCTGCGGCTCGGGGTGGCGATCCTGTCGTTAGGCCTGCCGCTTGTTTCGTCCGCCCAGATGATGAATCCGACGAAGCCGGAGGCGAAAACGCCCGCGAAAATCGAGGGCAACGCGGTCTGGTACCAAGTGCCGCCGAAATCTCTCGCGAAACGACGGGCCAGCAAAGATGAGCTCACGGCGGCGCATAATCGTTTGCCGCTCGGCACGAGGGTGCGGGTCACTCACCTCAAGAATGGAAAAAGCGTCGTTGTCCAGATAACCGATCGCGGCCTCACCAACCGCGGTGCCATTATCGATCTCTGCAAGGAAGCGGCCGAGAAACTCGACATGATTCACGAAGGATCGGCCCGGGTTAGCCTGGAAATTCTGCCCGACGACAAGGCGCCGCCCTCGAAAACGAAAGCCCCGTCCCGGTAGTTCGCTTATCCCGCCGGATCGGCCGGCGGCGGCGCGGATGATTGCGTTGCGGGAGCGGGCAATGCGATCGTAGCCCAGGCATCGTACTGGTCGCCGAATTGGCGGAGAAATAAAAGCCGGAAAGCCGCGAGCCAGACGATGGCCGGCAAGAGCAATACCGTGCTGATGTAGGGCAGACCACCGACGCAGCAAGTCGCGCACATGACGACGGTGCCGACGAGAGCGAGACCAATCGCGAGCGCAATCCCGAACAAAACGTACAGGACGAACGGCGCCGGATTGTGAAAAATGAGTCGGGCCACATCGACAAATGCTTCACGGGCCAGACAGCGCCGGCGGTACATCACCGGAACCATGAGGTTTGAGATCAGCGCAACAAACACGATCAACAGCACGAAAATAAATCCGAAGCTAATCAACGGAATGAGAGCTAACCCGAAATTGATGGCTGCGTCATGACTGTGAGAGAACAAACCGAGAGGCAGGACTATTACCATGATGAAAAGGGCCACCAGGCAAACGATCCCGAAACCCACCACGAGGGAGAAAAGAAAGAAACTGTTCCCCTCGCGCCGATATTCCCGCCACGGTTCTGAGATCGCCGCGCGATTTTTCACAATGCAGTCCGTGAAGATAAACCGCCCGCGGGCCGTGACCCACAACCAGATAAAAGCGAGAACGATTGCGAGCAACACGCCAACGACGAGCAGGGCGATCAGCCAAGCAGGGATGGTCCCGTCCGAGAAATCGTCGTACCGATGCATGCGATAACTCCAATTGCCGCGGCCCCACTGGTTCGATCGGAAATTTGCGCCGCTACCCCAACTGCCGGAGATAAACGCAGCGAATGCGATCGTAAGCCATCTCACCAGATCGAAGGGACGAAAGAGCATCGCCTTCATCCACTCGAACGCCGCGCCAAATGGCGCGAGGATTTCAATCTTTGCCGGGGTGCCGTTCATATGCGCATTTGACCTCTGGGTCCCGAATACTTCAAGCCGCCTCCACACGCGGCGACCCAGGAGCCCGGGACTTAAAATTCTGGGTCATATCCAATGAGATGCCGGCCGGCGGGCTTTCAGATTCAAGAATCTCAGGACGCCCGGGAAGCCTGGCTATTAGAGTCGGGGTTTTACACCGCCACTTCATGGGCTTTACTCGGCAATGCCCAGGCCGAAACTCACCGCTCCCGCTGAGTGTCCCGTCTGCGGCGAGGAGGTCCCGCGCGGTTCCCTCGCCTGCCCGGCCTGCGGCGCCGATCACAATTCTGGCTGGCGGATTGATGCGGAAATCCATGACGGGCTCGATTTGCCCGGGAATGACGACTTCGATTACGACGAATTTACCCGGCGCGAATTTGGTTCCACGCTGAAACCGGCGGGGATCAAGACCATCTGGTGGATCACCGCGATCGTCCTCCTCGCGCTCTCTATTGCCCTTTACCTTTTCAACCGCTGATGTGCGCGCGAAAGCATGTCGCTCATTCTACCTCCGTTCCCCTTCCGTCCCCTCGTTCCCAAGTTGCACTCGGGAATCGAGCCCGCCGGGAGCGGTGCGAGATGGACCAAGCCGCAGGGTGAGCTTCGGGAGAAGCGAATCAATGCCGCTGCCCTCGGCAGTTGCACCGCCAGCCGTTTGTGGCTTTTTCTTCGGCAACGCAAGCTCGACGCGGACCCGGGCGCGTTGACTTGATTCCGTTTGATCCTAGTTTCCTTTGCCGGCACGCGCCGGCGTGAAATCGTGAAAAGCGTCCTCTTCGTTTGCACGGGAAATATTTGCCGGAGCCCGATGGCGGAAGGCCTGTTCCGGCGTCTCCTCGGCAATCGCAAGGAGATTGAGGTCGCTTCCGCCGGGGTCCACGCCGTTCGCGGGCAACCGCCCAGTCTGCATGCGATCCACGTCTGCGAACAGGAAGGCGTGGACATCCGCGGGGTGCGCAGCCAGCCGCTCACGGCCACGTTGATCGACCGCGCCACCCACATCTTCGCCATGACCGGCGCCCATCTGGAAACGATCCATACCTATTTTCCCCAGGCGGCCGACAAGACTTTTTTGCTCCGCGAATTTGAGGAGCCCGGGATGACGGTCTGGCGCGATGTGCCGGACCCGATCGGTTGCAGCCGCGATGTTTACACCGTTTGCGCGGCCACGATCAAAAACGCTTTACCGACCGTCCTCGCGTTCGTAGAACAAAGCGAACTCGCTGTCCCGGCGAAGACGCGCGGCGGCGGCACCTCATCTTTTACCATGGCAAATCAGCCTAACGACACGACAGCGCCCGCCGGCGCCACCTCGCCCACCGGTGGTGGTGGCGGATTGCGCAGCGTCGATCCGGAAATTTTTGCCGCGATCCAGGCGGAAGAAAAACGCCAGCGCGAGAACATCGAGCTGATCGCGTCGGAGAACTTCACCAGCCGCGCGGTGATGGAAGCGCAGGGCAGCGTCCTGACGAACAAATACGCCGAGGGTTACCCGAAGAAACGCTGGTACGGCGGCTGTGAGAACGTCGACACCGTGGAGCAGCTCGCGATCGACCGCGCGAAGCAGCTCTTCGGTTGCGAGCACGTGAATGTCCAGCCGCACAGCGGGGCGCAGGCGAACATGGCCGTTTACTTCGCGATGCTCAAACCGGGCGACAAAATCCTCGCGATGAACCTCGCCCACGGCGGCCATCTCACCCACGGCCACCCGGCAAATTTCTCCGGCAAATTCTACCAGGTCTCGCAGTACGGCGTGAGCGCGGAGACCGAACAAATCGATTACGACGCGCTCGCCAAACAAGCGGAGGACGTCCGGCCCGCGATGATCACCGCCGGCGCGTCCGCTTATCCGCGCATCATCGATTTCCCTCGGCTCCGCCAAATCGCTGATTCCGTCGGCGCGCTTTTGTTCATCGACATGGCGCACATTTCCGGGCTCGTCGCCGCCGGTCAGCATCCCACTCCGATTCCGCACGCCCAGTTTGTCACCACCACCACCCACAAGAGTCTTCGTGGTCCGCGCGGCGGCATCGTCATGTGCACCGCCGAACATGCGAAGGCGATCGACGGGACCGTGTTCCCCGGCGTGCAGGGCGGTCCGCTCATGCACGTCATCGCCGCCAAGGCGGTTTGCTTTCACGAAGCGCTTCAGCCGTCGTTCCGCGATTACCAGCGGCAGGTCGTCGTAAACGCGAAGGCGCTCGCCGCCGGCCTAACGAAGCACGGTTACCGCATCACCTCCGGCGGCACCGACAACCACCTCATGCTCGTCGATCTTCGCCCGAAGGACATTAACGGAAAGGTCGCGCAGGAAGTACTCGACCGCGCCGGCATTACCGTGAACAAGAACGGCATCCCCTTCGACACCTACCCCATCTTCAAACCCGGCGGCATCCGCGTCGGCACCCCCGCCGTCACCACGCGCGGCATGAAAGAAGAAGAGATGCTCGACATCGCCGACCTGATGAACGACGCCCTCAACCGCCGCGACGACCCCGCCGGCCTCGAAGAAATCCGCGGCAAAGTGAAAGAACTCACGCGCCGGTTTCCGCTGCCGTCGTAATTCTCCTGTCTTGTAGTGGCAGCCGTGTCGGCTGCATGCCGAAGCCTGTTGCAGGCGACACGCCTGCCACTACAGATGTCGAAAGTTTCCTCTTACCTAATCGGCGCGAATCTGCCTAAATCTGGCTTCGCGCGATGAGCACTTCGGAAACACAGCAAACGAATCCTCTTCGGGACGGCCTGGCGAATCGCGCGGTGCCGCAGGCTTGCAGCGTGGTGATCTTTGGGGCGACGGGCGATCTGACCATGCGGAAGTTGATTCCGGCGCTCTACAATATCGCGGCCGATGGCGAACTGCCGCCGGCGGTGTCGGTGATCGGGTTCGCGCGGCGGCCCAAGACGGACGACGAGTTTCGCAAGGAGCAGGAAGAATCGACGAAGAAATTTTCCCGGCAGCCGGTGCGCGACGAAATCTGGAGCAGCTTCGCTGACGCGGTGTTTTATCATCAGAGCGAGTTCCACGATGCCGTCGGTTATAAGAGTCTCGCGGAACGCCTGGAAAAAATAGACAAGGAACGGGGCACGGGCGGGAACCGGCTTTTTTATCTCGCGGTCGCGCCGGACCAGTTCGAGCCGATCCTGAAAAACCTCAAGGAAGCAGGATTGAACAAGCCTAGCGAAGGCGGCTGGGCGCGCGTCATCGTGGAGAAGCCGTTCGGCACCGATCTCGACTCAGCGCGCGAGTTGAACAGGGTGGTGCGCACGGCGTTCGCCGAGAACCAGACTTACCGGATCGATCATTTCCTCGGCAAAGAAACGGCCCAGAACATCCTCGTCCTGCGGTTCGCGAACGCGATCTTCGAGCCGATCTGGAATGGGCGCTACGTCGATCACATTCAGATCACGGCAGCGGAGACGCTGGGCGTGGAAAATCGCGCGGGCTATTACGAGGGCGCGGGCGCGTTGCGCGACATGGTGCAAAACCACTTGCTCCAGCTCCTTTGCCTGGTCGCGATGGAACCGCCGACCGATCTGGGCGCGGACAGCATTCGCGATGAGAAGGTGAAGATTGTCCGTTCGCTTCGCCACATGACCCATGAGGAGATCGGTCGCAACGTCGTTCGCGGCCAGTATTCCGCGGGTGCGATCAGCGGCAAGGAGGTGCCGGCCTATCGCAGCGAGAAGAATGTGAAGCCGGAGTCGAAGACGGAAACGTTCGTGGCCTTGAAGGTGCGGGTGGATGACTGGCGTCTGGCCGACGTGCCGATTTACATTCGCGTCGGCAAACGGCTTCCGAAATCGGGCACGGAGATTTCGGTTCACTTTAAGAAAGCGCCGGCAGTGTTGTTCAATCGCGAGTCAGTTTCACTCGACCAAAATGTTCTCGTGATCCGCATCCAGCCGGACGAAGGGATCTCCCTGCGGATGCAGGCGAAAGTGCCGGGAACGACTTTTCGGATCGAGCCGGTGAAGATGGATTTCCACTACGGGACCTCCTTCGGTAAAGCGAGCCCGGAGGCCTACGAGCGTTTGCTTCTCGATGCGATGAGCGGCGACGCCACCCTCTTCGCTCGCCGCGATGAGGTGGAAGAAGCGTGGGCGTTCATTGACCCAATCGAGGAAGCCTGGGTGGCGAAGGAAAATCAGCCCGGCCTTTTCGAATACCCAGCCGGCTCGTGGGGACCGGAGGAAGCCGACGAACTTCTCGCGCGCGATGGCCGCGCCTGGCGAAGACTATGAGCGCAGAGAATTTTCTGGGGAGCGTACGCGTCTCGCGTGTTGGTTTTGGCGTCTCGCCAAAACACGCTTTCCGAAAAGTCCGCGATGGCGAGACGCCATCGCCCACACGCGAGACGCGTGCGCTCCCCAAGCAAAGGCACAATGGCAGCCATAGCTGAGAACGTGTCGTTAGGCCTGCCGGTTGAGATCGGGAAGATCGATCGGGAGCTGAAGAAACTTTGGGAGGAAGGCGGCGGGGCGAAGACACGGGCCTCATTGATTAACCTCGCCGTTTACAGTGAAGCACCCGGGTCCCTTCCCGAAAACACCCGGATAATTTCAGAAATCACCGAGAACCATGCCTGTCGCGCGATCGTGATCGGGGCGAGCCCCGGAGCGAACGAGAACCGGGTCGAGGCTTGGATCAACGTGCATTGCCACGTCAGTCGCGCGGGAACCAAACAGGTCTGCTCGGAACAGCTTTCGTTTCTGCTGGATGGGCCTTCGGCCCGGTTGTTGCCGAATATCGTTTTTTCCCAGCTCGATTCCGATCTCCCGCTCTATCTCTGGTGGCAGGGAGAATTTTCCGACCCGATGGACCCGCAGCTCTGGGCCTGGGTGGATCGCGTCATCTACGACAGCCAGGGCTGGAGTGACTTCCGCGCCCAGATGCAGCGCGTCGAAACCGCGCAGGCCGAGGCGAAGCAACGCATCGTTCTTTGCGATCTGAACTGGACTCGCCTCGTGCAAATTCGCCTCGCGCTCGCTCAATTCTTCGATCACCCGGCCTCGCACGATCGGTTCGAGGAGATCGACAGCGTGCAGATCGATTTCGCGCCGGGGTTCCGATCAACGGCCCTGCTCCTGACCGGATGGCTCGCAGCCCAACTGCATTGGGCGCCTGGAGACAAAGCAGAGCAGGACTCGCTCTGGTTCGCCAATTCCTCGGGGAAAATGATCAAAATTTCATTGCAGGAAAAAGCCGGCGAAGCGATCGGCCGTTGCGCGGTCCGCTGTGGAACGCTGGAGTTCAGCGTCGCGCATACGGAGAACGCCGATCTGCTCGATGTGGCCGTGGGCGAACGGCGATGCCGGATGCCTGCCGGGCAAAACGACACGGTGCGCCTGATGAGCGAAGAGCTCATGCGCGGCGGACCGCATCGCGTTTATCTTCGCGCGATGAATTGCGTGCGGGATTTGCTGTAGCCGGCTGTTTCCGAAACAAGGAGCGGCGGCCTCCAGACCGCCGTTTTTTGCGGGCGGTTTGGAAAGCGCCCCTCCTTGAGGCGTCAGACCTCCAACGCGGCGGCTGTTTGTTCGCGATTAAACACCTGCGGCTCGTTGAGCAGCTCCGGATCGTTCATCCGGCCATCGTAAACTTCCGACCACGTCTGCTGGTTCATCGAGCACATGGGGACAGCCACCCATTCACCGTTCTTCTTCACCGCGCCCTTGAAAACACAGGAATCGAGCCGGGCGCGAATCACCGGATCGGTATCGGCTTTGGCCACTTGCTTCGCGTCCATGAAATTGTGCATCCCGACGCCGAGGGTGTGGACCTTCCCGCGCAGAAGCGACCGGAAAATCTCGGGCGGCGCTTTCCGTGAGGTGACGTAGCGCAAGAGTTTGAAAACGAGTTTCGCCGCCAGGAGCGGATGCTGGAATAAAACGCCCGCGAGCCGATACGGCGGCGTACCGGCGTCGTCGTTCACCAGCGATAGGCCGCCGATTTTCCGGAGCACTTCGCCCAGGAGCGAATCGAATTTCTTGTCGTCGGGCAGGAGCGGGAAAATTTTGCCGGAAGGCCGCGCGATCAAGAGCGACGCCCAGCTGTTGCAATCCGGGTGGCCGAAAATCGAAACGTCGCGCCGCAGCGGCAACCCGACGCCTTCGCAGATCTTTTCCCAAACATCGGCGGAGGTAATAGGCCGCTGGGAGAAGATTGTTCGGCCGGTGTCGGCTTCGGGTTGAAAGCTGAGCATGCGCCAGATGTAGCTGCGTTGCGGATCGGCGAGATACCAGCGGATCACTTCCGGCACATCGTCGATGTTGCGGCGGGTGACGGTGAAACTCAGCGCGTACTCGAGCAGCAGCCCGGTCTTTTCGCGGAGGCGCAACGCGAGGTCGGTGAACGCCTGCCGGACTGGATGCAGGTCCGCTTCGCATTTGATTCGCCCGATCGGATAACCGTGTCGCCCTGCCTGGGTCATATCAACGTGGACAGAAATCTGCCGCAGGCCGCCTTCAACCATCAGCCGTTCCAAAAACTGCGGCTGCTCGATCAACGTTTGCCCGTGCGTCATCAGCATCGGGATCGAGCCGACCGAAATGGCGTAACGAACGATCTCGATCAGCTCTTCGCCGCGTCCGGATTTCCAGTACGCGTCCGCGACATCGCCGCCGGTGATCTGGAGTCCACCGCCGGGCCCTTGGAGACGCCGGTTCGCATCGATCTGTTCCTTTACCTGCGCCAGGGACGGGATCGGAATCTCGTTCGCGTTCTTGGGCAAATAACAATGCGTGCAATGAAAGGAACAGTAGCTCGCGCCGAGCGTGAACCCGCAATGGGTGAGGTGCCGGCCCGAAATCTGGTTGTTCGTGCGCAGCTCCAGCGGCAACGATTCCCAGCGCTCCTTCAGCACGCCCGCTTTTTCCGGGTTGATCGGCGTGCGGAAAGCGCGCCAGCGCGCGGGCCAGCGCTTGGAGGGACGGGCGCCATCCGCCCCCATCGAACCCGCTTTCGCAGGACGCCCAGCGGTCGTCCCTCCAGTTGATTCGTTCAGCGCAACCACGACTTCTACTTTGCCTCGTTCAGGCCCCAATCATAGTCCTGATAACTGATCTTCGCGTCGGCTGGGACCGGAGTCGATCGCCGTTTGTTAATGAACGCAATCGCGCCGCCGTCGGCTTTGAAGTCGTCCTTGTACCAATCGAAAATCTTGGAGAGCTCGGCCGATTTTGCGGCTGCGTTGAACTTCACCCCGTGCTCCGAGTTCACATAACCCTTCGCCAGCGCCTCGAATTGCCCGTCGAGTTTGTCGGCGCTGAACGCCGTCCGATTCAGCGGCGGGCAACTGCGACTCGCGCAGTTGAGCGCGAAGTGAACGCGCGGATCGTTGAACTTCGAGCGGATCGTGTCTTTCTCGAGCGCGTTGAAACTCATCTGCTGCCCGGCCACGGTGATTCGCTTACCGGTGAAGAAGGTGAAGAGCACGTCCTTCACGCTCTTGGTCGGATATTTCCCGAGCGCTTCGTGAAGGATCCAGGCGTTGTAAGCGTTAACGTAAAAAGCGAGCTGCTGCTGTTTGCCCATCGCCGAGACGCTTTCCTTCGATATCCCATCGACTACGCCTTGGATCGCCTGCATGTCGGCGGCGTTCGCTTTCCACTCGGCGTATTTCACGCCGCCTGAGGTGACGTATTTTCCGAGCAGGGTGTTGTAGCTCGCGACCCAGTCTGACTTTTGGCCAAAGGCCGTGGTGGCAGCGGCGAGCGAAAGCGTGAAACAAAACAGGAGGCGGATTGTCTTCATGCGTTCATTTCGCACCGGAGGAATTGTTCAGGCAAGAGCAAAGTAACGATGAAGGGCCTGTGGGCAGGCCGCCTCCAGAAATGTTCCGAACGCAATGGAGCCGGCCTGCCCTCAGGCCGATCCTGCGATGCTTTCGAAAAGCCGCTGCAATTCCCGCGCACTTGTCTCGATCGAGAACTTTTCCCGCGCGATCTGCCGCCCGCGGTCTCCCAACCTGCGCGCGCGCGTTGGGTCGCAAATGAGCCGCTCAAGCGCCGCACAAATTGCGACCGGATCGCGCTCCGGCACCAACTCTCCGTTGACGTCCGGCTCCACCATTTCGGGCACGCCGGCGAGCGGCGTCGAGATCACGGGAAGCCCGGCCGCCATCGCTTCCATGATCACCGTCGGCAGATTGTCCATCCCACCGTCTGCTTCGCGCGTGCACGGGAGAGCAAAAATCGTCGCGTGCGCCAGGCGCAGGGCGACTTGCGTCTGGGTCTGCGGCCCGGCTAATCGCACCTGCCCTTCCAGCCCGGCGGCGGTGATCTGGACCCGCAACGTTTCCTCGAGCGGGCCTTCTCCGATGATTTCGCAAGCGAAGGCGCGGCGGCGCGATGTCAGCAGCGCACAGGCGCTGATCAGGTCGGCGAACCCCTTTTTTTCAATCAGGCGGCCGATAGAAATGATCGCGGGGATGCCTGTCCCGGGATCTGGGGGATGAAAGCGGGAAAGGTCTACCCCGTTGTAAACTCGATGCACTCTTGCAGCCGCGTCTGGAAAGCGAGCTCTCAAATCCCGAGCCGCATAGTCACTCACCGTCACGATAGCAGCCGCGTGCTCCATCAATTTTGACAGCGACACGGCGAAGTCGCGCGGCGCGAAAATGTCGTTGGCGTGCGCGGTGAAGCTGTAGGGGATCGCGAAGAATTCGCTGATCCAGTAGGCGGTGCGCGCCGCCATCCCGGCGAAGTGGGCGTGGATATGACGGAGGCCAGCCCGTTGTAATCGCGTGCCGACATAGATCGCCTGGTAGAGTCGCAGAAAATCCGATTGCCGGGCCCACTTCTCCACAGCTGCTCGTGTTTCGGCTGAAACCGCTTTGCTTCGCAAAAGACCATCGACCTCAGGGACGAGTAGTTTTTCCTCGGGCAAGTAGTGGACGCGCTCGACGAGTTGTTTGTCCCAGTCCTGCTCAGGTTCGTCGACCGGGCGGCGGATCGAGAAAACGTGGACTTTCGTCCCCTGCCGCTCGAGCTCCGCCACTTCGCGGTAGCAGAAGGTTTGGCCGAACGACGGGAACCGCTCGAATAGGTAAGCCATCTCGCGCATCGTCGAAGACTGGATGCCGGACGCAGGGGATGCAACTGCTGCAAACCGCTCCCGTATGCTGTAGCCGCGGCGCTCAGTCGCCGCCTTCGCCCCGACAGAGCGGGGCGACTACAGCCCGGAAGGCCCGGCAGCCACGGTAGAGCACGCGTCCTGCTATTATGGTAGCCATGCTCGACCGGGATTTCTTTGCCTATTGCACGGGCCTGAAGCTCCTGGAGCTGAAGGCCGTCGGCGAGCTGTCCCATGTCCGCCACTTGGCCGAAGGCGAGACCATTTATTCCACCGGTGACCCCGGCGACGCCCTTTTCATTATCAATCGCGGGGTGGTCGAGGTCATTCAGCCTTCGGCCCAAACGTCCGCGCCGGCCGCCTACCTCTCTCGGGGCGACATTCTCGGCGAAGTGGAGACGTTGTCCGGGCTACCGCGCAAACACGTGGCGCGCACCTGCGAGCCCGTGAGCCTGCAATGTTTTCAGCTCAAGGATTTCCCCGAATTGATCCGCCGCGTGCCGTCGTTTTTTTTCTTTCTCAGCACCCAGCTCTCCCTGCGTCTCACCCAGGCGCGCGACCTCGCGATTACCCAGAGCCATTGCCTTGAACTGAGCGGCAACCTGGCGCATTTCGACCTGATCACCGTCTACCAGACCATCGCGAACTCTTCCCAAACCGGTCAGCTGCGAATCTCGAACGCCAACTCCGAATTGGTTTCGACCTTCTTCTTCGAACAAGGCCAGCCCCGCTGTGGCCAGTTCGAGCACCTCACCGGCGAAGAAGCGTTCTGGCAACTTTTTGTCTCCGAACAACTCGAGGGCACCTTTGCCTTTTCCACGACGGCATTGCCGGCGAAAGACTGGATCCAATCGGAACGGATCACGAAAAACGCGAGCGAGATGTTGATCAACGCCTTGCAGGGCCGGGACGAATTCGCGGAGTTGAAGCAACGCTTCGCCGATTCCGCCGCCACCTTGCAACGGCACAAAACAGCACTCTCCTGGCCGGCCGACGCGCCGCCCGAATCGGAGCAGGTTGCCAAACAAATCTGGCAGTTTGTCGGGAGCGATCCCGTGACGGTTCCCGCGATCTTCCGGCATTGCGCTGTCTGCGAAATGAAAATCTACCAGGTCGTCGATGAATTGCTTCGGTCGCACCACTTCGTCTGGTCGCAGGATGCAGTGAGCGCGAAAGTCGCGTAGAACAACTCGATGAAGTCACTCTGCGTGGTTCTTTTCCTCGGTCTGTGCATGCCTGGATGCTCCATGTTTACAAAAAGCGGGCGAATGGACCGCGCTTACTACAAGCAGATCAAACAGGTAAGGGTCGCCCGAGTGAAGCAGCGGAAGCGCGTGATCCAGAAACAGACCACGCTGCCCTCAGCGGATAAGCCGCCGCCGCTGGAACAGAACGTTCAGTCGCAGCCCGAAAACCCGTAACGACTCAGGATTCGCGTTCGACCGGGACCGGTTTCCCGTCGCGATCCAAGGCGACGTAGGTGAACACGCCTTTCGTCACCAGCACGTCCTCGCCCGACATGTAGCGCTGCACCCAGACTTCGACCGGGATCACCATCGAAGTGCGGCCGATCTTCTCGACCCAGGCATAGCAAGCCACGCGGTCGCCCACTTTCACCGGGTGAAGAAACGACATGCCTTCGATCGCGACCGTCACCACCCGGGACTTTGCAGTCTTCGCCGCGAGGATTCCGCTTCCGAGATCCATTTGCGAAATGATCCAGCCGCCAAAGATGTCGCCGCTCGGATTCGTGTCCCTTGGCATGGCGATGGTTCGGATGACCAGCTCGCCTTTGGGTTTCTCGTCCATTCGAGAGAGGCTAGCACAGCGAATTCCGTGTAGCCACGGCCCTGTGGGCCGTCGTTCTGCCGGCTTGCAGGAAACGGCCCACGGCTACAAAACCAGCATGCAATCGCCGTAGCTGTAAAATCGATACCGCTCGCGAGTCGCTTCCGCGTAGGCCCGAAGCACGAACTCTCTCCCAGCCATTGCGCTCACCAGCATCAGCAGCGTCGACCGCGGCAGATGAAAATTCGTCAGCAACACATCGGCATGCCGGATTTCCGCCGGCGGATGAATGAAAATTTCGGTTGCGCCCTCCTGCGCGACGAGACGGCCAGCATTGTCCCGCGCCGCCGACTCCAGTACACGCACTGTCGTCGTGCCGACAGCGACCGTTCGCTTCGCCGCGTTGATCGCGGCGGCGGCCGCGGCGGAAATGGAAAACGTCTCGCGATGCATCCTGTGCTCGGAAATGTCTTCCACTTTCACCGGCTGAAAAGTTCCAGCGCCCACGTGCAGGGTGATAAACGTGTGCGGCAGCGCGCTGAGAATCTCCGGGGTGAAATGCAGGCCGGCTGTTGGCGCCGCCACCGCTCCCAGAGTTTCGGCATAAACAGTCTGGTAACGTTCGAGATCCTCCACGTCGCCCTGGCGACGAAGATAAGGCGGCAGCGGAACCATCCCGCCTTCCCACGGATCGAGGTCGCGCCCCAGCGACACGACCCGTTCGCCGTCCGGACAAATTTCTTCCACGCGCACCGCAACGCCCTCGAGCGTGGCTTGCGCGCCGGCGCGCATTTTGCGTCCGGGTCGGACCAGGCATTTCCAACGCGCGGTCCCCAGTTTTTCGAGGAACAAGAACTCGATCTTTCCGTCGTCGGAAAACCGCCGCGCGTTTACGACACGCGTGTTGTTGAGGACGAGCAGATCGCCCGGCAGCAAAAACTGCGGCAGCTCCGCGAACATCCGGTGCTCGATTCGTTGCTCGCGCCGGTGCAGCACCATCATGCGCGAATCCTGGCGATTCGGCAGCGGCCGGGTTGCAATCAACTCTTCCGGCAACGGGTAATCGTAATCTGATAACGCGAGGCTCATTGAATAACGCCCGGCAGCATCAAAGGAATTGCCGTCGAGCGCAAAACCTCAGATGGTCGGAGGGTGGCCGCTGAATTTTCTCCCGCGCTCGATCTGGTGCTGACCGCACTCGAACAAATGCGCGCGGACGGCGGCAAGTTACCGCGAGCCTCGCGCCTTTCGTTGACGCAACTTCGCCGTCCAGTTCGGGTCGAACCTGCAAAGCGAACGCCGCTCGTCGACAAAGCCGCGCTCCTCGCTCCCATCCAGGCGCGCGTTTCAGTCTGCGTAAAATGCCCGCACCTCGCCGCGTCGCGAACCCAGACCGTTTTTGGCGTTGGAAACCCGGATGCGGAACTGATGTTCATCGGCGAAGCACCCGGCGCCGACGAAGATGCGCGCGGCGAACCGTTCGTTGGGCGCGCCGGCCAGTTGCTCACGAAAATCATCGAGACGATGGGATTCACTCGCGCCGAAGTTTACATCGCGAACGTTCTGAAATGCCGGCCGGACATGCCGCGCGGAAGCTCCGGAAATCGCCCGCCGACGCCGGAAGAGATGCAGACCTGCTTGCCGTATTTGGCGGAGCAAATCGATATCATCCAGCCGAAGGTGCTGGTCGCGCTGGGTGCGACGGCCGTCGAGGGCCTTCTCGGCACTCGCGGCACCATGCGAGAGATGCGCGGCCGCTGGCATTCGCATCAGGAGACGCCGCTCATGATCACGTATCACCCGTCCTACTTGCTTAGGAACCAGGCGCCCTCGGAGAAACGCAAGGTTTGGGAGGATATGCTCCAAGTCCTGGAGCGGTTGGAGCGTCCCATCACGGACAAGCAGCGGAATTATTTCCGGACGTAACCGTCGAGCGACATCAAGGAGCGGCGGTTTACAAACCGCCGTCTTTCTTCGGCGGACTGGGGATCGCCGCTCCTTGAATCTTTTGGAGCTTCGCGCGCAACGAACGAGGCGACGCGAGCGCACTCGCCAGGATCATCTTTCGCACTTCGCGACGCGGAACTTTGACTCTGCGCTCGAAAATCGCCGGCCCTTCGTCCCGCAGCAGCGCCAGCGTCCGCGCCCCGATGAGCGCTGGCAGCGCCGTCGCAAAACGAACCCGGCGATTCCGAATGGCAGACGCATACTCGATCCCCGCCTCGACGCCGTGTTCCGCTTTCGTGCGCCATTTCTCGATCATCGGAAGCACACGCGCCGGCTGGCGCAGGATTTCGCCGGCCGCCATACCTAACGAATCCAATTCGTCCGCCGGAAAATAACAGCGGCCCTGCCGCAGGTCGTCGCCGGCGTCCCGCAAAATATTGACCAGCTGCAATCCCTGGCCGTAGCGCACGCCCAATTCGCGCATCTCGGATTCAGAACGCTCCGAGAAATTCTTCACGTGTGCGAAACAAAGCCGGGTCCAGAAATCGCCCACGCAGCCGGCGACGAGGTAGGTGTATTCGTCCAATGCAGCTGCTGTCGGGAGCGCCCTAATGCTCGTGCTCGTGCTCGTGCTCGCATCGAATCTTTCCAAATCGAGTCTCTGGCCGCGGTTGATCTTTTCAAGCACGCTTCGCACTTCGTCCCGATCGCCGGCTTCCAATTCGTCGAGCCATTGGAGGAGAGCCGGAAGCCGACTGATCAGAGTCCGCTCCGCCTCGTCGCTTTGCAGAGGCGCAAACGATTCCCGCAACTGCGCCGCCGTTTCTTGTCCCGCTGTCCCCTGGATGGCCGCCGCTAGTCGAGCTAATGCGTCCATCCGAAGCTCGGCCGGCGGTTCCGGCGTGTCGGCAATCGTGTCGGTCGCGCGCGCCAGCAAATACGCAAGCGACAACGGCTCGCGCAACGCTGCCGGCAAAATTCGCAGGGAAAGATAAAACGAACGCGAGACGGAACGAAGCACCGGTCCGCGGAGATCTTTTCGTTCGAGCGATTGGTTCACGGTCCGACGTTGCGCACTTCTATCACCTCGGCGTTGCCGATGCGAAGTTGTCCGGCGGCCTGCACGTGTTGCGCCAAAGGGGCGATCGGCGCGAAACGCGCTTTCGCCCGCCATTCCTCGATCTGGCGAACGGTGAGCGCATCGATCGCGACCGGATCTTTGCTCGCGAGAATCGTGGAGTAATGCACCGCGAAATTCGGTTCCGGCCGCGGCCCGCCTGCGTATTGCGCGACGAGTCCATCCATGATGTTGAGAACGACCTTCGACCGGACGATCGGCATTCGATAGATTTCGGCGATGGCAGTGTTGCCCCAACGGCTCGAGGTGAAGCGTCGCCAGTTGTCGATATTCGGGATCGTCATGTTGTAAAGGCAACCCGCGATCCCGCAGGTGGCGCTGTCGCTCATTACGGGAACGTTAATGATTTTCGTCACTTCGCCGGTGAGAATTCGGGCGAAATGGCTGTCGTCACTGAGCACTTCCTGGTCGGACAGGAGCGGAATCATCCCTCGATCGGAACGAAACTCGAGGTCGCCCCAGATCAATTTTCCGCTGAGCGGTGCGTTAAAGACCCCCTTGGGATCGTAGCCGTCGCGCGGCGCGATTGATTTCATCTGGTAACCTTCCGCGTCCGGCCGATACCCGGCTTCCTTGATGCCGCCGAGGCTGCGGTCCCAAACGACAATGCTGTTGCGAGGGTGCCCGGCCGCGACGAGGCCGTCGACAATGGCGTTCACGATATCGCGATGCGTCGTAAACAATTCACCGCCAGCCGCGGAGATCTTGATGCCGATCTTGTCGTCAGGCGCAACGAGCGAGCCCCAGGCGCGGGCGAGATCGGGCTGGCCGGTCGTGGCGAGGACGAGGCGGTTGACCATTCCGCGCACGACGGCGGGATTGGTGTGGTAATCCTTGATTGCGGCGGGATCCCGCGCGGAATACACGATCGATTGCGAGGGAATCACCTGCGCGCTGACGGAAAGGACGGCGCAGAACAGAAAAGAGGCTAGGATTGGAATCCGCACGATGAAAGGTGAGAGCGAGCTTAAGAGACAGGGGGAAAACGTCCAACGTTCAACGTCCCACATCCAACACCGCACTTCCGGGGTTGTTTCGCATCTCTACGTGCATATCCCATTCTGCGCGCGGATTTGTCCGTACTGCGCGTTCTACAAGGAGCGGGCGGATAGTTCCCAAACGCAGAGGTTTTGCGAGGCGTTGCTGCGGGAGATCGAAGACGTCAGCGATCGGTTTTCGCTGAGATCGGAGACGATCTTTTTCGGCGGCGGGACACCGACGGCGCTGACGACCTCTCAACTGGAGTTCCTTCTCGGCGGGCTGCGCGATCGTCTGGACTTGTCCCGCCTGGTGGAGTGGACACTCGAAGCGAATCCCGGCAGCGTTTCAACGCGCAAGGCGGCGCTGCTTCGCGCGATGGGAGTCAGCCGCATCAGTCTCGGCGTGCAATCGTGGGACGATGAATTGTTAAAGCTGCTCGGTCGCGAACACAATGCAGCGCAGGCTGAAGCGTCGTTTCAGATTCTGCGCGAAGCCGGGTTCGACAACCTCAGCATCGATTTGATGTTCGGCCTCCCCGGGCAAACGCTCGCGCAATGGGAAGCGGACTTGGAGAAAACGATCCGGCTGCAGCCAGACCACATCTCGACTTATTGCCTGACCTACGAGGAAGACACGGAGTTTTTCCTGCGCCACTCGCGCGGTGAATTCCGCGAAGACCCTGAATCCGACGCGCAATTTCTGGAAGCCGCGATGCGCATGCTCGAGCGCGCCGGCTACGAGCACTACGAGATTTCCAATTACGCGCGCCCCGGGTTCGCCTCGGCGCACAACCGCGGCTACTGGGCTGGAGACGATTATCTCGGCATCGGCCCGAGCGCCTTTTCCACCGTCGGATTGCGGCGTTTACAAAATGTCTGCGACTATCGCGCCTATGCCGATCGCATTCTGTCCGGCGCGTCCGCTGTGACGTCGACAGAAATGCTGACGCCTGAGATGAAGCGAGCGGAAAGAATCGCCCTCGCGTTACGGACCCGGGACGGAATTTCCTCGGGCGAACTCGAAGCCTGGCCCACCGAAAGCCGCGAGTTCATCGACCTCGGCTTGCTGCGCGAAGTAAACGGCAATTTCATCCTAACTCCGCGCGGCAAACTCCTCGCCGATTCCGTAGCGGAAGCGTTCGTCTAGCCGTCGTTTCCCGCAATCGTGCTGCTCTTCAGGCGCAGTTGATTCCCTCCCCATCCTCGTTCCCAAGTTGCACTTGGGAACGGCCATCCGTTATCTTCGAAGCTGAGCTTCGGCTCATCAGCCCCCACCATGCGCAGCCGGTACCGAATTCTCGAACGCGATCACGCCCACTTCGTTACGGCCACAACGGTTGCCTGGCTTCCCATCTTCACCACTGCCGCTCGCTGTGACATCGTGGTAAATGCGTTCGAGTACTGTCGCCAGCATAAAGAACTGAAGCTGTACTCCTGGGTCATTATCGACACGCATTTCCACGCCATTCTCGCGGCGCCGGAGCTCGCCCGCGTCCTAGCTGACTTAAAGCGCCACACTGCGCGCCGCATCATCGAGCAGCTCGAGGCAGAACACTGCGATTGGCTCCTGCGCCAGTTACGCTATGAGCGCGCGCCGAACAAGACTGAGAGCCAGCATCAAGTTTGGCAGGAAGGATCGCATCCGCAGGCGATCATGAGCGATGAGATGATGCTCCAGAAGTTGGAATACCTGCACAACAACCCGGTCAAGCGTGGGCTGGTCGCGTCGCCGGAGCATTGGTGTTATTCCTCCGCGCACGAGTGGTTACCAGGCGCAGCGCTCGCGCTAAGGTGCGACACGTGGAGATAGAAGAGGCAGTGCAACTGCCGGGACCAGCGCATTCCGAAGTGCAACTTCGGAACGAGGAGGATAGTGGAATAGCGAATCCACGAACAAGTCTCTACCCCCGCCCCCCTCGTTCCCAAGTTGCACTTGGGAACGGCACCTGTCTTCGAAGCTTAGCTTCGCCGAGGCGAGTCTCCGCTACCCAACCGCGCCATACCGTCGGTTCCGCTTCCCGAAATCTTCGACGGCGTCGAAGAGATCTTTCTTCGTGAAGTCGGGCCAGAGCTTTGGCGTGACGTACATCTCGGTATAGGAAAGTTGCCAGAGCAGGAAATTCGAAAGGCGCATTTCGCCGGAGGTGCGGATGAGGAGGTCGGGGTCGGGATAATAGCGGGTGTAGAGATGCTTGCTGAACATGTCGACGTCGATCATGGCGCGATCGATGTGGCCGGAATCGATTTGGCGCAGGAGACTCTTGATGCCGTCGATGATTTCGAGGCGACCGCCGTAGCTGAGCGCGAGAATCAGCGTCAGGCCGTTATTTCCGGAGGTGCGCTCGATGGATTCGTGCAGTTGTTTCTGGCAACCGGCAGGCAAATCGGTGAGGCGGCCGATCGCCTGGAGCCGCACGTTTTTCTCGAGCAACTCCGGCGTTTTTTCTTTCAGGAAACGTTCGAGCAAACGCATCAAAGCGAAGACCTCGGTCTTCGGCCGCTGCCAGTTCTCGGCGGAAAAGGCGTAGAGGGTGAGGAACTCGATCTTCAAGTCGCCGCAGCCTTCGACGCACTCGCGCACGGCGTCGGCGCCTTTCTCGTGGCCTTTGATCCGCGGCAGGCCGCGGTCCTTCGCCCAGCGGCCGTTGCCATCCATGATGATGGCGACGTGGCGCGGAACGAGTTTGGGCGCGGCAGCCATGGCGCTCAGAGAATTATCGTTTCGTTGCGCGTGGGACCGACGCTCACGATCCGCAACGGCGCGCACGTCAGCTCGGCGATGGCGCGCACGTAACTTCGGGCCGTAGCAGGCAATTGGGGAAATTTTTTCGCGGACTGGGTCGGTTTGTGCCAACCGGGGAAGTTGCGATAAATCGGTTCGCAGTTCTCCAGTTGCGCGGCATCGCACGGCGGGACATCGAGGCGTTTGCCGTTGAGTCGGTAGGCGACGCAGACCTTGATGGGATCGACGCCATCGAGACCGTCAAGGTTCGTCACGGCCAGCTCATCGATGCCATTGATCATCGCGGCGTACCGCGTGGCGACGGCGTCGAACCAGCCGCAGCGCCGGGCCCGGCCAGTCGTGGCGCCGAATTCGCGGCCCATCTCGTGCAGCTTGTGCGCGAGCCCCGCGTCTTCCGTCGGCAACGCCCCCTCGCCCACGCGAGTCGTGTACGCTTTCATCACGCCGACCACGCGATCCATTCGGTGCGGTGGAACTCCGGAGCCGGTGCAGGCGCCGCCCGCCGTCGTGTTCGAGGAAGTCACGAACGGATACGTCCCGTGATCGATGTCGAGAAAAGTTCCCTGCGCGCCTTCGAACAGGATTCTTTTTTCGCGCTGCAGCGAGCGATGCAAATAGACCACCGTGTTTGTGACGAACGGCCGCAACGTCCGGCCCGCTTTCAGGTAAGCGTCGTTCACTTCGCGAAAATTGATCGGCTCGGCGCCGAGCGCCTGGAGGATGCTGTTGTTCTCCCGCACTTTGGCCTGCAATTTTTTCGAGAACAACGCGGGCTGCATCAGGTCGGACATGCGCAGACCGGTGCGGGCCGCCTTGTCGCCGTAGGCCGGGCCGATGCCGCGCTTGGTTGTGCCGATTTTCGTGTGGCCTTTGCGCAGTTCGCGCTGCTCATCCAGCGAGCGGTGGTAAGGCAGGACGAGATGCGCGCAATCGCTGATCAGCAGGTTCTTGCCAATCTCGACCCCGAGTTTGCGCAATCCTTCGATCTCTTTCACCAGCGCGACCGGATCGATCACGACGCCATTGCCGATGACGCACCGTTTGCCGCGCCGCAAAATTCCCGAGGGAATCAGGTGGAGAATGTATTTCGTGCCGCGATGAATGACGGTGTGGCCGGCGTTGTTCCCGCCCTGGCTGCGGACCACGATGTCCGCCTCGGCGGTAAGCACGTCGATGATCTTGCCTTTACCTTCGTCGCCCCACTGCGCGCCGATGAGAATGGTGTTCGCCATGAAAACAAAACAACAAATTGTCCCGACGCATCCGGTTGGACACATTCGGGACTGCGCAAAAGGATAGGGTGCGGCGCTAGCGCTGCAAAGGGAATTTGCGGCGACGGCGGCCGCCTCACTTCCGCCTTTGCTCTTGCTCCTTCCGTCCGCGCTCCTCTGAGAGCAAGAGCAAGAGCAAGAGGAGAAAGAAAAGGATTGTCAGCTACCAAGCGGCCGTCCTACTCTCGCGTCATGCGCACAATTCTCCTGATTATCCTTATCCTGCTGTTGGTCGGAGCTTTTCCGGGATGGGGTTACAGCTCGGGCTGGGGCTATTATCCGTTTGGCGGACTCGGACTCGTTCTGCTGATCGTGATCATCCTCGCGCTGCTCGGCAAGATCTAGCGCGCGGAACGCGCTAGAAAATCTCAAAATCCAAATTCCGAACCCCAAGGAGCTTCCAAATTTCAACGCTCAAAAGAGAGCGTCGAACCTTTTGGAGATTTCCCAGTTTGGATTCCCCGGGGATTTGGGTTCTGGGATTTGGGATTTCGAGCGGAGCGAGCCCTAGCGGCTCGTTACTGCTTTGCGCAGCGCGGCGGAAGATTCACCCGTGCTTCGTTTCCGCGGACCGAAATCGCGGTTCTTATCGAAGTGATAGGTCCAGTCGTGGGTGAAAGTATTCATCGCGACCTTGTAGTTCGCGCCGCCGCCGGCGAGATGCCGATGCGAATTGATGAACTGGGTGGGATCGTAGTAATTGCTGAAATCCTTCCCGAACTTTGAGCGGCTCATTCCGATCTCGAGGTTCTTGCGAATCTCGAAATGCAGATGCGCATCGTATTGCCCGTGCGCCGTCCCCATGGTCGCGATCTGTTGCCCGCGGCTGACTCGCTGACCGCGGCTGACGAGCATCGAGTTGAGGTGACCGTAAAGAGAATCGACATAGCGCACGTTGCCGCTCTCGCGATAAGCGTGGCGGACGATAATCACATTCCCCCAGCCCAGATGAACGTCGCGGGCAAAGACCACGATGCCGTCGCCGGCGCAATAGATCGGGTCGCGCAAATCGGTATCGCCCCCGCGCACCCCGTCCCAATCTTCACCCACGTGGCCGCCGGCGCGGAATCCGCGGGCCTTGTAATAACCTTCCGCTTCCGGTTTGCCGACCGGGAAATCGAAACCGTCAGCGATCTTCGTGAAACCCATGTCGAGCGATCCGGTCGGAATGATTTGCGGCGGCTCTTTCTGTGACGGCACGAAAACCTGCTCGGATTTTACCGGCAACATCTTCGCTGGATTAACCGGCCCTTCGCGCGGAGGCGCTGGCTCGACCCTGGCGATCATTGCGTCCGATTTGGTGATCGGCGGTTTCGCGGGAGCGGGTGCCGGCTTCTCTTTTTCCTTAGCTGCGGCGGGTTTCTCGGCCTTCGCTACGGTGACTTCAGGTTTCACGGCTTCTGTTTTCGCCGGCGTCTTACTGGCCGACGCTTCCTTCGCCGGGCTCTTGTCCAGATTCAACGACTTCGATGCCGCGACGGTCGCAGGTTTATCTTTCACCGCCGGCTTCTCGGTCTTCGCCGTGACGGTTTCGACCTTCACGCTCTCATTCTTTGCCACGGTCTTGTGGCTGGCCTCATCCTTCGGTGTTGCCGGCTTCTCGGTCTTCGCCGGCGTTGTTTTTGCCACCGTTTCACTGGCGGGTTTTTCCTTCACCGCCGCTGGCTTGTCAGTTTTCTCCTTCGACGGCTCGGCTTTCGCGGTCTCAGTCTTCGCGACAGCCTTTGTCGCCGGCTCCTTTGCCACGGTCGCTTTCTCGACCTTGATCACCGGCAAATCGCTATCGGATTTCTCTTTCGCCGGCGCCGGTTTGTCCTTCTTCTCTTTCGCCGGTTCCGTCTTTGCCACAATCTTGGTCGCCGGTGAATCCTTCGGAGTCGCGGGCTTGTCCGATTTCTCTTTCGGCGCTTCCGCTTTCGCGGTCTTCCTGGATACGTCGTCGGTGACGGCCGGTGATTTTTCTTTCGGCGCGGTCTTCTCGGTCTTTACCGTCGCCGTGTCAGGCTTGGGCGCCTTCGGCTTGGCGGTCTCGTTGCTGGGCACCGATTCCTTCGCCGGCTTCGAATCCGCATCGGTGACGGGCTCGGCGCGCCGCACTACTTCTTTCGGCTTCGGCGGATGGACGGGTATCGCCTTGAGTTCCCGCGGAACAAAGATTTCCTGGCCGTAGGCGGGCGCCACCAAGGCGAACGCGCAAAACAGGGCGGTTGAGGCTCTTCGCAACATGCGGGCGACCTTTTTAGACCATCAGCCGCCTGCCTGGCAAGCGTTCTGTTCTAAATTTTACGCGGAATTATTGCGGGTGCGCCAGGCCGATCTGGACCACCGGTAATGGGAACCGAAGCCGCAGTTCGTTCTCGAGGAAAATCTCGACGTGATGCATCCCGAACTGCTGGAACTGCACGCCACCGAAAAAATGGGCGTTCGTGGCCTGCCCTTCCATCTCTCTCAGCTCGAATTCCACCTCGGCCTGCGCCAGGACCTGCTGCTCGTCCACCCCGATGATCCGCGATTTTTGCCGGAATTTTCCGGAGCCACTGCACCAGCGCGACCAGATGCAAAGCCGCATGCAGTTAATGGGAAGGGTGGGCGCCGGGATGACGTTGATCACGCCCACCAGCGTCTGCATGCCGTTAATTTCGCAGCGGACATCTTCGCAAAGCACGCAGCTCTGCAAGTCGGGCAGGATCGCGGTCTCTTCCATGCGCAGCTAGAGGACTCCTCGAGCAATCAAAACCAGCAACACGATTCCGAGCACGATCCGGTAAAAGGCGAACGGCGCGAAGCCGCGGGCGCGCACCCAGCGCATAAACCAGGCGACCACTCCGAGCGCGACCACGAAGGAAACGACAAAGCCGATCGCGAGCACAATCCAGTTATGCGTGTCCATTGCGAGCGGGGACAGTCCCGCTTCGGCTGTGGCATCGTGATGCGGCCGGATCGTCTTCAACAAATCGTACCCGGTCGCCACCACCATCGTGGGCATGGAAAGGAAAAAAGAAAATTCGAGCGCGGCGGCGCGCGTCAATCCCGCAGTCTGGCCCGCCGCGATCGTCGACATCGACCGCGACGTGCCGGGGAAAACCGCCGACAAAATCTGCACCGCACCGATCCAGAGCGCCTGCGGCAAACTCATTTCCTCCATCTCCCTCGTCCGTGGGTTCCGGCAGATAATGTCCACGGCCCACATGACAACGCCGCCGATAAGAAGCGCCCAGGCCATCACGCTCAAGCTCTCCAGGTTCTGGCCGATCTGCTTTTTCAACAGGTAGGCCGGCACGGCAGTCACGACAAAGGCGATCAGGGTAAGGCTGAGCGGGTGCGTCAGGAAGTTGCGGTCCTCGCGTTCGCCCCGGGGAAACGTCGCCAGGTAGGTGAGGATGCGCCGCCAGAAATAAACCGGCAACGCCAGGATCGCGCCCAGCTGGATCACGATCGTGTACATCTTCCAGAAACTGTCGTGCAGGTCGAACCCGAAGAGCGCCTCGACGATCCGGAGGTGGGCGGTCGAGCTGACCGGAAGAAATTCCGTGAGGCCCTCGACGATGCCGAGAACGAACGAGATGAGAAAATCATTCATGCTTTTAGTTGTCTAGCTATCGCAGGCCGCATCGATTACCGCCAGTTCCGCTTCCACCATCTCGCGCACGAGATCGTTGAAGGAACCGCGCGGTTCCCAGCCAAGGTCCTTTTTAATCTTCGCCGGCGAACCAACCAACCGCGCCGGATCGGCCGGCCGATCGAAGGCAGGATTGTGTTTCACATACTTGGCGGACGGCAATTTCACCACAGCGAAGGCGGCCTCGACAAAATCGCGCACGGAGTGTGTTTCCCCCGTGGCAACGACGTAGTCCGCCGGGTTCGCCTGTTGCAACATCAGCCACATCGCGACGACGTAATCCTGGGCGCGGCCCCAATCCCGGCGGCTTTCGAGACTGCCCAGCGATAATTCCTGGTCGAGCCCGCGTGCAATCCGTGCCACCGCCCGTGCGATCTTGCGGGTCACAAAATTTTCGCCGCGGCGGGGAGATTCGTGGTTGTAGAGAATCCCGTTGCAAACAAAGAGACCATACGACTCGCGGTAAACGCGCGCCAGCTGTGTGGCGAACGCCTTCGCACAGCCGTAGGGACTCGCCGGCCGTAGTTCAGTGTTTTCGGTTTGCGGCGATTCCTCGGCGTTCCCGAAAATCTCGGAGCTGGAAGCGTGGTAAAATTTCACCGGGCTTCCCTGGTCGCGCGCGATTTCGAGGAGCCGCAGCGTCGCCATCCCGATCTCTTCGCAGGTGGATTCCGGGATCTCGAAACTCAAACCAACGTGGCTCTGGCCGGCCAGGTGATAAATCTCGTCCGGTTGCACCTCGGAGAAAATCCGGCGAAGCGTCGTTCCATCCAAGAGGTCGCCGTAATGAAGGAAGAGCGATTTGCCGTAAACGTTTTCGTCCCCGCGCAAATGCTCGATGCGGGAGCGGAGGAGGTTGCTCGTCCGCCGGACCACGCCATGGACCGCGTAGCCTTTTTCCAGGAGCAGCTCCGCCAGGTACGATCCGTCCTGCCCGGTGATGCCGGTAATCAGCGCGGTTTTTTTGTTCTCGGCCATGATCGGGAACGTCCGACACACCTTTCAACGAACGCATCCCTTTCCACAAGGCGGAACGTTTCGCTTCTTCTGTAGCAGCGGCCCTGTGGGCCGCTCGGGTGTTGTCCTGATTGGAGGGAGCGGCCCACAGGGCCGTTCTCCAGAAAAAAACGGCGATTTCAAATCGCCGCTCCTTGAAGTTAACTCGACGAATGCGTCTCGTTTTGTTTCTTGCCACGCTGGCGACCACCATTGCGTCTTCCTTGGGCGCGGAAGCTCCTCCCGCTCTCTACAAAGGCATGACCGTCTCGTGCCAGACGTGGGGCATCGAATGGCAAATGCCGGAGATGGAAGCGACGCTCGACGAGCTGAAATCGTTAGGCGTGAACAGCATCGCGATTCATCCCTACGCGCAAATCCGTGAGGACGGGCACGTCGCCGCCGGCCGCCGCTCCGGCGCGAGCACCACGCATATCACCACCCCGCTCCGCTGGGCACACGAGCGCGGGATGGCGGCGATGATGATTCCGCACATCGCCTATTGGGGCACGAAATTCAGTTGGCGCGGCGAGATTAACTTCGTCACGCCGGAGGAATGGGACCGGTTCTTTGCCGATTACGAAACGTGGATCGTGCAAATGGCGGCACTGGCCGAGGCCGAGCACGCCGAACTTTTTTGCGTCGGCCTCGAGTTTACCTACCCGCAGAAATACGACGAGCACTGGCGGAAAATCATCGCCGCGGTGCGCGCCGTTTATCACGGGAAGGTCACCTACGGCGCGAACTGGAACGAATACGCCGAGGTGAAATTCTGGGACGCGCTCGATTACGTCGGCGTCCTCGCCTATTTCCCGTTGACGAAGACGACCAACCCGAGCGCGCCTGAGATTGCGGCGGCCTGGGAAAAGCGGTGCGTCGAGTTGGAAGAATTCTCGAAGAAAAACGGCAAACAATTTCTCTTCGTCGAGATCGGCTACAACGAAAGCGCGCGCGCGGCCGCGGAACCGTGGGGCTTCAAGTCGGGCGGCGAGCATGCCTCCGAGATTCAGCAGCGCTGCATCGACATCGCGCTCGATTTGCCGGCGCGTCATCCGTTTCTCGCCGGGATGTTCTGGTGGAAATGGTTCCCCGAGATCCCGCACCACCACGAGGAAAATTACCGATTACAGACTCCCGCGATCAAAGCCTTGATCGCGAAGCACTGGAATGGAGCCGGCCCGCCCTCGGGCCGGTGAGAGAAAACGTTGACGCTATCCCGCCGGCACGAGGGCGTGCCGGATCCAGAGAAAATTTCGTCTCACACTTTCCGCCCGAACTTTTTCTCGAGCTCGCTGTGCGAAATCTGGATCATGGTGGGGCGGCCGTGCGGACAGCAGTACGGCAGGTCGCACTGAAGCAGGTCGGTGATCAGTTTTTCCACTTCGAGATAACGCAGCGGATCGTTTGCTTTCACGGCATGACGGCAAACGGTCTTCGCAATCATATCCTCACCCAGGCGCAGGGCGGAGCTGCCGTTGCTCGCGCTCTTGAGTCCGTCGATCACCTTCCGCATGAACGTCACCGGGTCGGAGACATCGAGAAACGTCGGCAGGCTGTCGATCTTAAATGCGTTCTGGCCGAATGGCTCGATACCGATCCCCATTTTCTGGAGCGTCGCCGCATTCCGCTCCACCCATTCCGCGTCGCGCGGCGCTAGCTCGAAGGTTTGGGCGAGCAGCAATCGCTGCGATGGGACACCCTGTTCCTCCATCCGCCGCCGCAATTCCTCGAACAGGATCCGTTCGTGCGCCGCGTGCTGATCGACAAGAACGAGGCCGTCCTGGTTTTCCATCAGCACATAAAGCTTGTTCAGGACGCCGATGATCTGGAACTGCTGCGACGTGCTTGCGACGTTGATCGCCTCAGCACGGTTGTAGCCGGGATCGGTGATCCCGGCCGCTTCTGGGAACCTCTCCGTCTCTTCGCTGCCTGAAAGGCGCGGAATAACACTACTAACCTCAGCCTCCGCAAACTGTCGCTGCTCGATCGCCGGCGCGGCAAAATGTTCCTGCGGAATTGAAACCGACGGCTCGGCCGGTGGCCGCTGGAATTGCTGCTGCCAATCGCGCCGTCCGCCTTCCAGCGTCCTTCGAATCGCATCGACCACCGCTTCACGCACTGCGTTCGGATCGCGAAACCGAACCTCGCGTTTGGCCGGATGCACGTTCACATCCACGGCCGCCGGATCGAGATCGAGAAACAAAAACGTGACCGGGAACTGCCCCTTCATGAGCGCGGTGTGATAGCCCTCCCGAAGCGCAGCCGTCAGCACCGGGCTTTCGATGGCGCGACCATTCACGAAGACGAGCTGCTGCGCGCGCGTCTGCCGGCTCACCCCCGCCTGCCCGATCAAGCCGCGGATCCGAATCTTCGCCGGATTATTCTTCGGCTCTTCGACATTGAGAAGCCGATCGACGAGGTCCTTACCATGAAGATCGCGAATGCGGTCAAGCAGGCTCGCGGCCGCCGGCAGTTGCAAGATGACGCGCTCATCGCGCACAAACACGAAAGCGATCTCCGGATGCCCCGTCGCCTGGAGATGCAACTGGTGCTCGATGTTTCGGCTCTCCGTGTTTTCCGAGCGCAAGAATTTCCGCCGCGCGGGCAAATTGTAAAAAATCGACCGCACCTCGATCTGGGTGCCCGGCGGTTCGCCTCCGTCACGCACCGTTTCGATCTTTCCTCCGGACACAATGATCTCCGTTCCCGCGACGGCGTCCGGTTCCCGCGTCGTCAGCCGAAAGCGCGACACGCTGGCGATGCTCGGCAGCGCTTCGCCGCGAAATCCCAGCGTGGCGATCGCTGCCAGGTCGGCCGACGTCCGGATCTTGCTGGTCGCGTGGCGCTCCAGGGAAAGTAGCGCGTCGTCGCGGTCCATTCCGCACCCGTCATCCACCACCCGCATCAGCGAAATCCCGCCGCGCCGGACGCTGACCTCGATCTTGCGCGCCCCGGCGTCGATGCTGTTTTCGACCAGTTCTTTGATCACCGACGCCGGCCGCTCGATCACTTCGCCCGCGGCTACCTGGCTGGCGAGGATTTCCGGCAACAGGCGAATGCGGCTCATGACATCTCAATTTTAAGTTGTCGATTTGCGATTGCGAAGGAAAACGATAATTTCGCTCGACCGATGATCACCGTAACCGACAGCGCCGTCCGCCAATTGCGCACTCTGCTCGAGTCGCACAGCGATACGGAGCATCGCGGCCTGCGCGTCGGCATCGCCAAAGGCGGCTGCTCCGGGCTCCAATACGAAATGTCGCTCGGCGCCCAACAGCCAGGCGATGCGATCGTCGACCGCGACGGCGTCCAGTTTTTTGTCGATAGCGAGAGCGCCGATTATCTGCGCGGCTCGACCCTCGACTACCGCGACGGCCTGACCGGCGCCGGCTTTCACATCGAGAATCCAAACGCAGCGCGGACTTGCGGATGCGGCACGTCTTTCGAAGCAGCCCGCCCTGCTTGAAAACGAATCGTTCGCGAAGCAGGCGCGCCTAGATGGATCGGGATTACTTCCGCTACGAGCCGGCCCAGGCTTACGGACGCTCGCGGAAAAAGAAAACCAATCTCTTCGGCTGGTCGGTCGCCATTCTCCTCCTCACCGGGTTCGCCTTCGCGGCGTGGCTCGGGAGCTTTTACATTTTCTGGCAACCAGAGCGGCCGCAGAGCTACCGCATCCTCAAAAAACTCCACAAGATCGAGCCGGCGAAACGGTTCGAATTGACGGCGGCCCCGGCGGGCGAATTTCTTAACGCGAAACAACTCTACGATCGTTACATCGCGATGAGCCCGACCGAGCTGGCGAACTTGAACGCGGTGTTGGCCCGCAATTACATCCGGAATTTCCAGCAGGTCAGCGGCCTCGTCACGTATGTCGTCGGCCGGTTCAACATCATGGAAGCGCATGAGCTGACGCCGAACGACGTGTTCATGACCGGCATGGTCGCGCTCACAAACGCGGTCGATCATGGCGAGCTGTTGATGGAACATGTCTATCCGGCCGATCCACAGGCGCTGCCGTTGATGAAGCAAACGCTGGTGACCGGCCTGGAGGTCAAGCTCGAGCGGACCCACGATCTTTCAGCCATCATCCATGCAGAACGGCTTGCCGATGGGCGCGTTTTGATCACGGCGATGCCGCTCCTTTACGGCAGCTACACCGTCACACGCGGCCCGGGGACGTTCACCCTCGAGCCGCCGCTCGATCTGAATCTCGCTGCCGGCTGGCCGCTGTTTAAGGATGCCGCCCGCAAGAACGCCGAGACGCAATATGCCAGTTACCGCGATCGCAATTCGCCCAAGACGAACGAATCCGTTGCCGGGATCGCGCCGACTCCGCCGCCTCCAGCCGCGAATGAATTGATCCGCGTGGAACCGGCGGCTCAAGCTGAACCGCCGAAGGTCGCTGTCGTCACGCCACCGCCCCCACCGCCGCCGTCGCCGCCACCGTCCAAGACGACAAAGGGAAACAAGAAAAATCAGAAAGCGACGCCGACGCCTTCGCCAACTCCGGCGCGAACGCCGGTGATGATCGCGCAAGCTTCGCCGACGCCGGCGGCAACGGCCGTCGCGCTCGCGAAATCGCCGGCGGCTTCCGTCGCGCCCCCGGCTGCAACCACTCCTCCTGTCGTCGCGGCCGCGTCCGCAATTCCTCCCGCGCCCTCACCCTCGGCAAGCGCGCCCGATAATTCGCTCGCCTCGACCGCCGGCGGCGGTAACTGGAAAACGTTTCCGCCCGGCAAGATGCCGGTCGGCCGCCTCATCACGCTCGCTGATCTGCGCGATCTCGCCGATCGCGGGCTGGCCGGCGAACGCGTTTATCTCAAGGGCCAGTTCGTCGTGAACTTCACTGAACCCAATCGCGCCGTTCTCCGTCCGAAAACCGGATTGACCGATGCCGTCTTGAAGCTGGCGGGCGGCGGGCAGAACCTGCGCATCATCGTGGACTTCCCAGCCGGCTATATCCCGCCCGCTCGCGGCGCTACCCTGAACCGCGACGAAGCGCGCCCCTACGAAATCACCGAGGTTCGTAAACAAGCCGACGGCCAGCTCAACGTCTTCGTCCGCGAGATCATGCAGTAGGCGACACCGTCGCCACTTTTCCTCTTACTCTTACTGTTGCTCTTGCTCTTGCTCCTCGTTCCCAAACTCTGTTTGGGAATCGAGCCCGCGGGAAGCGGTGCGAGATGGACAAAGCCCAACGGGTGAGCGGCCGGGAGGACGCGAATCAACGCACTTGTCTTCGAAACTCTGTTTCGCCGCGGGGCAACGGAGTTGCCAGGACACTGGCATTCCCAAACAGAGTTTGGGAACGAGGGCAAGCGGAGAGGAAGAACTGGAAACTACCGCGTCACGCCGGGGATCGCGCGGCCGTTCTCGATGATGACCTTGTTGTCCTCGATCGCGAAGCTCGTGATGTCGTATTCCGTCGCGTACTGGTCCGCGTAGCTGCGCAAGGACCGGAATCCCAGGAGCGAGTTCAATATCTTGTCGGAAACGCCGCCCATCGAGACTTCGGTGATCTCGATGTTGCGCGGATTTTTGTCTGGGGCCGAGCGCACTTGCAGCTCGCCGTTCAGGAAACGTCCGCGAAATCCCACCTTCTCCAGCGGCACACTCACCTGCACCCGGGCTATGTTGTTGTCGATCGAAACGAAAGCTTTGCCGCGCGTCTTGCGGCTGCCGGCGATCAATTGATTGATGTCCGCCGCCGAAAGCTCAATCCGTTTGCTGGTGGGAGTGGGCGCCGGCGTGGGCTCGGTTGTGGTCGTCGCCATGGTGGCCTCGACCGGCGTGCTCTGCGGTGCGGCTTTGAATTCCTCCCAGCGGTTCCGCACCGCTTCCTGCTCCCCTTCCGTAGATTCGACCTGCGGAATCTCCTTTGGCTTGTCCGAAGTAACCACGTAACGAACGCCCACGTAGCCGCCGATGAAAAACGCCACCGCGAGCAGAACGAGAAAGACCACGACCATCATGCAGCCTTTGCCGAGGCAACCGGTTTTTCTTTGCTTTGGCGGCGGTTCGATCCAGCTAGGCATAATTCAGGGCGTGTTGTTTTTTCCGATCCGTTCCTGGGCGGCCATCAATTTGTCGTAGAGTCCGCTCAATCCTTCGGAGAGCATACGCGTCCCGGCCAACACCGGCATGAAATTCGTGTCGCCATTCCAGCGCGGCACGATGTGGAGATGCAAATGATCGGGCACGCCGGCGCCGGCGCATTGGCCGAGGTTCAAGCCGATGTTGAACCCCTGCGCTTTCACGGTTTCGCGCAAGAGTTGCTGGCCGTGCATGGCGAGATTCCACAGCTCGAGGACTTCGTTTTCGCCTAACGAAGAAGCGTCGCCGGTCTTCCGGTACGGCACCGCCATGAGATGGCCGACGCTGTACGGGTAGCGGTTCATCATGAGGAACGCGTTCTTGCGCCGGGTCACTACGAGATGCGCGGCGTCGTCGCTCGAGCGCGCGGCCTCGGACAGGAAATCCGGGTTCGGCGTTTCCTGCTCGAAATATTCGACCCGCCACGGGCACCAGAGCGCCTCGATCTCGGCCTTTGGGAACTGCATCAGGTCCTTCAAGTTGGACGGGAGACTACAAATCGTTCGCCCAAAGTCGAGCAGGCTTTTCGGAGGGCGTGCCGGTTAGGACGAAGGCGACCGCACCAGGAGAAAATACCGCTTCCGGTAGCGACCGGCCGGGTTCGACGTCAGCACGGTTTTCGGATCGCCCCGCAGGCGCGGGACCAATTCGTCCAGTTCATCGTTGGGAACCACCAGCGCGTCGAGCTTTCCCCCATTCCAGAGCACGATGGCTGGCTCCGGCTCCAGGAATTCGGTCTTCCGGACATACAAGAGCATCCCTTCGTCCTCGCCGCCGATCACGCCGTAGCGCCAATGATGTTGCGTCATTTCCTTCACCACGGCGCGACCGAACATCGGGAATGCGTCTCGCTGCTCGTGACGCGCGAGAACGATTTTGCGCACTGTGTATCCGGTCATGAAAACGGCCGAGAGAATAATCGCTGCGGCGCAGACGCGATCGATGATCGTCCGCATTCGTTCCTTTTCACGACAGGCGGCAATGATCGCCGCCAGGAGCAAACAAAGCGGCGGCACAATGGGGAAGATGCGATCGATCCGTTTCGACGGGACGAACGACATGACGATCAATCCGCCGAGGCTCCAGGCCACGAGCCAGAACGTTTCCGGCGAAAAATGTGGGAGGGGCCTCAGTGCCCCGACCGGAGTGCGCCGAAAGAGTCGCGGCACTGAGGCCGCTCCCACCTTAGCCGCCATGAGCGGCAGTAAGATCAGTAACAAGCTCCACGGCGCGAACCGATGCAGGAGATGCGGCAAATAAAAATAGAACGGCTGCGCCCGATGCACCTCGTCGCTGAAACGTCCCGCGAATTCCCGCAGGAGCACGTGCTCGGTAAACTCCGGCACAAACAGGATCCCCGCGCCCGCCCAGAGAAGGAAAACAAGAAACGAAACCAGCCAGGGCAACCATCCGGACCACGCTGCGGCCGCGGCATTCGTCCCGCGCCATCGCCATTGAAATGCGACCAGACCGGGCAACAAGAATGCGTAAACGATCGGCCCTTTGATCAGCATCCCCGCGCTCAGCAACAAGAAAAGCAGCAGCTGATCTCGCCGGGTCCACGACGCGCGTGTCCGGATTTTTTTCCAGATCAACAGTCCGATGGCGAACAGGACAAGCGCGAGAGGCATGTCGGTCCGCACGAGGGAGGCGAGCCGGGGCGTGAACAGGTTGAAACTAAGCGCGCACGCCGCCGTCAAAGCGGCGACGTGTCCATAGATTTTCGCCGTGCGCAGAAGCAGAACCAGCATCCCGACGGCGGCGAGAAAGGATGGCAATCGCCACGCTGCTTCCCACGAGCGCGTGATCGCATAAAAGCCCGCGGAAATCCAGCCGACCAGCGGCGGCTTGGTCGCCACCCACCAGTTTGGAGTGTGCTGGTGGAACCAGTGCCCGTGCTCGATCATCTCGAAGGAGGTAAACGCCTGCTTCGCCTGGTCGTAGTCGTCGAGATGCCAGGGAAGATTTCCGATCGCAAACAGCACGAGCGCCAAAGCCAGCAAGCTCCAGCGCGTTATCCGGGAAGTCAGAAAACCGGTCACACTAATCCTGCCAAAGAATCGCGCGGACCGGAGCCGCGTCACCGCCGCCGATGCGCAACGGGAGCGCGGAGAAATGGTAGGTGCCGGCCGCGACTTCGCTGAGATCGAGCGATTCCACGATCGCGATTCCGGCGCTCGCCAGCGCGTGATGGTTCACCAGCACCTTCGCCTCGATCGGGTCCACGGACGGCAGATCCAATCCGAGCAACTTCACGTTTCGTTTTCCCAACCATTCGGCCACATCGGGAGCGATTACTGGGATCCACTCGGGAAAAACTTTCGAGTCGCGCCAGACTCCCGTCTTGAGGAGAAGGCGCGGTGCTTCCGGCGACGATTCGAGATCGGCAATCGTGATTTGCCGCGAGCGATCAGTTTCGAATTTTGCCGTGAGATCGACCACGACCGCGTCGCCCAGATAAATCTCGAGCGGCATCTGTTCGATCGTCATGGCGCCCGGTTTGAAATGAAAGGGCGCGTCAGCATGGCTGGCGTTATGCACGCCCATCGTGATGGCGCCTACATTCACCGTCGCGCCCTCGGCCATTTTCCATTTCAGCTCGTAGTGAAAGGCGGTGTCGCCGGGCCACGGCGCGAGGCCGTTAAAAAGCGGGCGCGAGATGTCGAATATCTTCATGCGTTTCTCGAGCGCAGGTTAGTATTCGCCGCGCCCTGACGGAAGCATCAACTCGCCGCGGATCTGCGTTCAACGAGGACGAGCGCGATCCCGCCGAGCACGGCGACCGCCGCCAGCGCCATCCGCAGCGTGATCCTCTCACCGAGAAAAGCGATCCCCCCTGCTGCCGCCAGGACCGGCACACTCAGCTGAACCGTGGCGGCGCCGGACGCTTTCAACGCCGGCAAGGCCGTGTACCAAATCGCGTAGCCAATTCCCGAAGCGAGTGCTCCGGACGCGACCGCGTAGCCGATGCCAGTGCGGTCGAAATTCCACGAGCGCAACGCGACGAGACTTAGCAATACAGCCAACGGAACCGCGCGGAGAAAATTTCCAGCTGTCGCGCGCAGCGGGTCGCCCCCTCCTTTGCCCCGCAACGAATAAATGCCCCAGGAAATTCCGGCGCCCAGCATCAGGAACGCAGCGTCCAACGGCGGCGCGGTGAGGCCCGGGAATACCAGTGCCGCGAGTCCCCCCAGCGCCAGGAACAGGCCGACGATTTGTCCCGCGCGCAGACGCTCTCCTTTATTGAGCGCCCAAGAAATCATCGTCGCTTGCACCGCCCCGAAGAGCAGCAGCGCACCGGTGCCCGCGGTGAGACGAAGGTAGGCGAACGAGAAAAGCACCGCGTATCCAAAGAGCGCGAGCGCGGACAACCAGCTTCCGGCGTTGCGCAGTGTCCCTTTGCGAATCTGCACGATGATTCCAAGGCAAAGCGCGCCGGACACGATCCGGATCAGCGTGAATGTCGCTGCATCGATCTGGGTTTGTTTCAGCGCCGCGCGACACAGCAGCGAATTGCCGGCAAACGCGATCATGGCCAGCGCGGTAAAAAGGAAAACGCGGCTGCGGCTCATCTTTCTTTGCCTGTCATCCTGAGCGAAGTCGAAGGATCTCTAATTTTCCCCTCCTTCAACTTCGTCACAGAAGAATATATCGAGAGATCCTTCGACAAGCTCAGGATGACAGCCAGGGGGAGTGGCGGTCGAGGGAGTTGACGCTGCGGCCCGCAGGAAATACGCTCGATCATCGAAACGTCCACTCTTTCTCCATCGCCATCATCAGAAACTCGCGGCGCGTCGAAAGTCCAACCGCCGGTAAATCTCGATGCCTGGATCGAGGCGAACCGCGAGCTCTTCAAGCCGCCGGTCAGCAACCGCTACCTCTACGATGGCCGCGACTTTTTCGTCATGGTCATCAAAGGGCCAAATGCGCGGAACGATTTTCATCTGGTCGATTCGGAAGAATATTTTTACCAGCTCAAAGGCGACATCAAAGTCCGCATCCGTGAAGCCGACCGCATCGTCGATCACCTCGTGCGCGAGGGCGAGACGTTCTTCATCCCGCCGAACGTCCCACACGCCCCGGTTCGTCCGCCGGACACCATCGGCATCGTAGTGGAACGCCGCCGGCCGGCGGGCGAGCACGAGCACGTGATTTTCTACTGCGATAATTGCGGCGCACTCGTGGAAGACATCGACTTCGATTGCGGCGATATCGTCAACCATTTCAGCAAGGCCATGCTCGATTTCTGGAACGACGACGCGCGCCGCACCTGCAAGAACTGCGGCACGAAGGTCCCCCAGCCCGAGCCGGTGAAGCCGTTCTGATTTGTAGGACGTCTGTGTCAGACGCCTATTGATTGGCGTTTCACAGAAACGCCCTACAATTCGAACGGTGAAGATCGATCTCCACACCCACATCCTCCCGCCCGAGTGGCCCGATCTCGACGCGAAATACGGCTACCCTGGATTCATCAGGCTGGAGCACCACCAGCCGTGTTGCGCGCGGATGATGATCGGCGACCGCGTCTTTCGCGAAATCACCGATAACGTCTGGGAGCCGTCGCGCCGTCTCGAGGAAATGGATCGCGCCAACGTTTCCATGCAGGTGCTCTCGACGGTGCCGGTCATGTTTAGCTATTGGGCGAAACCGGCGGACGCGCTCGATCTTTCCCGGCGCCTCAACGATCACATCGCCGAAGTGGTGCGCGCGAATCCCGCGCGCTTCACTGGCCTGGCGACGATCCCGTTGCAAGATCCCGATCTCGCCGCGCGCGAGCTCGAGCGTTGCGTGCGCGATCTCGGTCTGCGCGGCGCGCAGATCGGCACCCACGTCGATGCGAACCAGCATTTCGGCCGCATCGACACGCTGAATCTGGATAATGCTGCGCTCCAACCGGTCTGGAGCGCCGCCGAACAACTGGACGCCGCGATCTTCGTTCACCCTTGGGACATGGTCGGCAAGGAGCGGATGCCGAGATACTGGCTTCCCTGGCTGGTCGGCATGCCCGCCGAAACTTCACTCGCGATTTGCTCGATGATTTTCGGCGGCGTCTTCGCGCGCTTTCCGAAACTCCGCGTCGCCTTCGCCCACGGCGGCGGCGCGTTCCCGTTTACCCTAGGGCGGATCGAACACGCCTTTCACGTCCGTCCCGATTTGGTTGCCATCGATAATGAGGCAAATCCGCGATTCTATCTCGCCCACGGCGAAACGCCCGCGCGGTTCTACGTCGATTCCCTCGTCCACGATGCCGACGCACTACAGCTGCTGATCAAACTCTTCGGCGCCCAACGCGTCGCCCTCGGCTCCGATTACCCTTTCCCTCTTGGCGAATTTCATCCCGGCTCGCTCATCGAATCGATGACCGACCTTGCAGATAACGACAGGTCGCTGCTCCTATTCGGCACCGCCCGAGACTTTCTTGGCCTGAACGGACGTTGATGAAGCAGAAGGTTGAAAAGCAGAAAGTCTCCAATCCGAAGTCGGCTAGTTCAGAACTGGGCGGTGCGACGCGAGCAAGCCAGAATCACATAATCACAATCACTGCGTGGGCAGTCGCTGCATGCTTTACCTGGCTAAGCATTATCTATCTGCCTCACGACGTTCTCAGTCCAACATTAGATCCATCGTATCAGGGAGCACTGAGTTACTTCGCGGAGAAACAAATGCAGTTCGGCCAGGAAGTGATGTTCACCTATGGGCCCCTCGGCTATTTGGCACCCGAAATCTACGACGGGACCTTCTTTGACCGCAAACTTATCTGCGAGCTGTTCTCAAAACTCGTGATTGCTGCGGTAATCATTTTGCTTGCTCGACATCTAGCATATTTAAACCGAGTTCTTTTCCTGTTTCTTGTATGGATCAGTCCATGCCTTGGCACCTCCTATCCAGAAGTGTTGCTTTACTTCTGCATTGCGGGGGCCGGCCTCATTCTTTCCTCCGACCACCGGAGACACTGTTTTGTAGCTCCCCTTCTCGTTTTCCTGGCTTTTGTGAGCTTAATCAAATTCACTTTGCTGCTGTATTCCGCATTGGTAATTGTCTCCTTAAGCGTTCACTGGGCCTTCAGAAAGAACTGGAGGACGTGCATTCTAATTCCGTCAGGGTATGCTGCGCTTCTCCTTTTGGCTTGGAGTATGGCGGGCCAGAAATGGGTTAATTTCCCAGCTTGGATATTAACCTCAGTAGAGGTCGCCTCGGGGTATCAGCAGTGTATGGGCGTTGATTCGGCGCCAGGTATCCTGCCCCTCGCGATCGCGGTGGCTTCCATCGCAATATGTTTAATTGGCGTCTCGGTTTATAACCATCGCAGAACCCTACTGTCGTGCTTCCCGCTTCTGGGCCTCACCGCGGGGTATTGGATCTCTTGGAAACACGGATTGATTCGAGCCGACGATCATGTGAACATTTTTTTTGGGTATTCCTTGCTCAGCTTCGTTTGCTTTCCTGCATTCGCTCATCGCACGCCCAGCGGAGTCCGACTCAGGAAGTTTTTGTCCGCAGCTGGCGGCGTTCTATGCCTCGCTGGCATCTACGTCGAAAATTCGGTCTTCTTAAAGGAGGGACCCGCCTACTCTATTTCTCATGTTGTCACCACCACCCGCAGTCTCATGTTTTTGACGAGCTATCGGACCGAAATGAACGCATCTATTTCCCTTCAAAAGCAGCGGTTTGAATGTTCACGGATAAAGGCGGAAGTTGGCAAATCGACAGTCGATGTATTCGGGAACTGTCAAGGCATTGTGTTGCTAAATGACTTGAATTATCACCCTCGGCCCGTTTTCCAAAGTTATAGCGCTTACACTCCGTTTTTGATCCGGACGAATGCCGATTTCTACCGTTCTGATGCCGCTCCTTCCTTTGTAATATCCACGCTTGACACGATTGATGACCGTCTCCCCACACTCGACGATTCGGAGGCTCTGCGCGTACTCTTACTCGATTACGAATTGGTGCTGCAGGAAAACGGTTGTTTGCTTTGGAGGAGGTTAGCTCTGCGCAAAGCAGCGACCGAAGAAGTAACCGATTTAGAAACGAAAGAAATAGATTTGGGTCAGACGGTCCCTTTGGCGGAAGGCAACGTTTGGTGTGTTATGGATATCAAGGAGTCGACCCTGGGGAAACTCAGAAGCTTCTTATACAAGCCTCCGACCTTGTTTATCTCTGTTACGGACAGAGAGGGTCGCGGCACTACGTATCGCATCCTGCCAAGCATTGCGCGATGTGGTTTTATTTTGGATCCGTATTTGCAGTCGCATGCCGATATCATTGGCTTGAAAACCAGATTCGCGCCCAAACCGGAACATGTTTCCTCTTTTACATCGGTGACCGATAACTCGTCCAAGAAGTATTTGGACAGTCATGTCACAATCCATTTGTCTCGCCTCGCCCCGTTTGCGCCGGACAATTTATAGTTTCGCATTCACGCCGTCGCCTAACGTGAGCATCATCTGGAGCTGGAGACCGGAGGGAGCGGCATGCTAACGTCCAATTAGCGCACGTGCCGGAGGTATTCTCGATCCCATGCGGCGGGGATACTCTCGCGGGGTGAATACGGCCCGGGTTGATAGCCGCGCGAGCCAATTCCTTGCTGACTCAACTCGCAGACATGCCAATCTTGCTTGTTGGTCACGTCCCAGAATTCGATCGCATCCTCCGGGTTGAAACCATCGCGCTCCGGCGCTTCTGGATGAAAAAACCAATCGCAGACGATCAACGTCCGATTCGGCCATTGCGGCCAGAGCTGGTGCACCATCAGGTATTCCGGGTGCATGCTTAGGAGCATGTTCGGAAAGATCGAATAGTAGAACACACGCTCTTTCCCCTCTTGCTCGCCTGCCGCGCCGAAGCCTTGCGAAGGCGGATGGTCGATCCGTAACGCGCACGCCACCCCACTCATCGTTAAACTCTTCCCCTTATTGATCTTCATGAACCCGCCCAGAAACGGCCCTTCCGTCAGATCGTTCTCCGCCGAGTCGTAGGGCGACACCTTCGACAACATCGGATGCACACCGGGACAGTGATAACACTCCGAGTAATTCTCGAACATCAGCTTCCAGTTCGCCTTCACGTCGTACTCGACTCGCTTCACCGATTTGAGCGCCGGCAAATTCCAATGCGAAAATTTCCCCGCCAACGGCGCGAACCATTCCTCCAGCGGCATCGCCTCGTCATCGAGGTTCACGAAAATGAATCCTTCCCACAATCCCAGGTTCACCGGGTGCAACGAATACTGCGACCGATCAAATCCCGGCATCTCATCCATGTGGGGCGAGCCGATCAAACGGCCATCGAGCCCATAGGTCCAGGCATGGTACGGGCATTGGATCGTGGATGAATGTCCCCCGAGGTCCTCGCACAGCCGCGTTCCACGATGGCGACAGACATTATAGAAACCGCGGACCTTTTCGGATCGATCGCGAGCGATAATGAGACTCTCGCCGGCGGTTTCCTGAACGAAATAATCACCGGCCGCCGGGATCTGGCTCTGGTGTCCCACCAAAAGCCAACGCTTCGAAAAAATCTTCTCCTCTTCTTCTGCCAGGACTTCCGATGAAACAAAATATTGCTGCGGTAAAGTCTTCGCGCCGGCGGCGAACGTCTCGGTCGTTTTGCGAAAAACTGGGCGGGCGGTGGCTTCCATAGCGCGAGGCCGCCGATTGTAACTCCGCAGACCGAACTCTCAACTCTCTTTCGCCGACAAACGTCGCCCGCGAATGAGTCGCCTCTGACTGACCTAGCTTGTCGCCGAATGGCCCACGTCAGCCAGCGGCTGTTCCATGGAAGGGGCAGGTCGAGCTGAGCCCATGTTCACCGCTTGCTGCGCGGCGAGGATTTTCTCCTCCGGCACACGGCGGAGATGCGAGGTGACGCCCAGCTTGGAAAGCACCCAGATGAGCCATTTGGTCGGGTCCCATTGCCACGGCTTCACGCCGTTGCGGTAATCGTACTGAAACTCGTGGTGGTAATTGTGGTAGCCCTCGCCCAGGGTGAAGAGGGCGAGAAAGAACGAGTCCCGCGCGCTGCAACGTTTCGAGTACGGCTGGCGGCCCATGCAATGGCAGGCGCTGTTGATGAAAAAAGTGGTGTGCTGCGTCGCAACCACGCGGGCGACGCCGCCGATCAGCAAACCGCCAAGGGCGCCGACCCAGCCGTCATAAAGAAATCCGGCGACCGTCGGCAACACAAACCCGACAAGCACGGCGAGGATATGAACGTAGCGATGTTGCCAGCGCACGAGCGGGTCTTGGTGAAGATCAGGGACGTTGTCCAAAGGCGGCTCGGCATTGAGCTTGAAAAGAATCCAACCCATGTGGGCGTGGAAAAAACCTTTTTGAATATTGTAAGGATCGTCGTCGTGATCGACGTGTTTGTGGTGGCGGCGATGGTCGCTCGTCCACTCAAGAACCGAGTTTTCGAAAGCGGCCGCGCCGAAGATGAGCACCATCAGGCGAAGCGGCCATTTCGCTTCAAAGGTTTTGTGGGCGAAAAAGCGGTGATAGCCAGCCGTGATGCTGAATCCGGTGAGGATGAACATGACGAAGAACATCCCGAAGTGAAACCAGTCGAAGCCGAAGAACCAAAGATAGACCGGCAGCGCGGTCACGGTAAGCAGCGCTGTTCCGATCAGGAACGAACTGCTGACCCAATTGATGCGTTCAGTTGGAAGAGAGAAAATTTTCATGGCTCACCTGTGTTTGCCTAAACCGAATTATTACGAAACCTCCGACGCCTGAGTTGAGGCCTCCCTAAATTTAAGAAACGTTTCTAACGCGCCAAAACAACGTCTTTTTTTGTCCAGTTATGGACCTCATGGCAATGCGGACACGTAAGGCGTGGGCGATTCAGCTTTGTAGTCTCCCAGGCGGATTCTTCCACGGTCTTGCCGGTGACCGCGAGTTTGCCGGTGGAAGGGCAGCGCACAAGGATGCGCTTGATAACGGGTCCAGTGGCCGGTTTTACGGCGCGAGTAAGATCAAATTGGCTCATTAGAGTCGGTAAACGATTCGGGCTTTTTCCATGTCATAGGGGGACATTTGCATTTTTACGCGGTCGCCAATCGTCAGGCGGATAAAACGCTTGCGCATTTTCCCCGAGATATGGGCGAGGACGAGGCGAGCGTTGATGCCGGCGCCACCGGCGCGATTCAACTCCACCCGAAACATCGTCCCCGGCAGAACCGAGGTGATCGTTCCTTCTACTTCGATCGCTTTCGCGTTATCCATTATAAGTGACCGCGGGAACCGGCCCGGATTTCCCGGGCCGGCTCGACGCGATCGAGATTACTACCAGCGTCCTTGGGCGAACTTGCGGTTTCCGCCGCCGCCGCCCGGAGGGCGAGCGCCACGCTCTTCGCGCGGACGGGCTTCGTTCACAGTCAGGGCGCGACCACCAACTTGCTTGCCGTTGAGGGCCGCAAGGGCTGCGTCAGCCTGCGCTTTGTCGTTCATGGTGACGAACGCAAAACCGCGCGATTTGCCGGTCATGCGGTCCATCATCAGCGCGACTTCGCTGACCTGGCCGTGTTGTTCAAAAAGATCCTGAAGATCGTTTTCCGTGGTCTCAAAAGAGAGATTGCCAACGTATAATTTCATAGTGACTTGTTTTGGAGCGATACTGCCAGCTTCAGAGCTGTTCCCGGGAATCGGGTTTCAAATCACCACTGAGGAAAACCTCACCTGACGATCTACCAAGCAACGAACGATACAGAGTGTATCCAATAGGCCGCCAGTATCGTCCGCTTTGGCTTTAACACAAGCGGTCTTTCCAGCGCGCGCCTACTGGTAGTGCAACGCCACCATCGGATCGACCTTCGTCGCTCGAAGCGCGGGAATATAACTCGCCAGCAACGCGACGCTCATCAGGACCAGCGGAATAACAACGAATGTGGTCGGGTCGGTCGCATTGATCCCGAAGAGCAAGCTGGCCATCACTCGAGTAAGGATGAATGAGGCTATCAAACCAATCCCAACACCCATCGACACGAGCTTCAAACCCTGTCCCATCGTCATGCGGAGCACGTCGCCTCGTTGCGCGCCCAACGCCAGGCGGATGCCAATCTCGCGAGTTCGCTGCGCCACGGAGTAACTCATCACGCCATAGATCCCGACCGCGGCAAGCACCAGCGCGAGGGCGGCGAAAATTCCGAGCAGCATCGTACTAAAACGCTGCCGGGCCATCGCCGCCGAGACGATTTCGTCCATGCTCCGCAGGTTCGAGACCGGCTGGTCCTTGTCCACCGCCCAAACGGCATTCCGCAAGGGCATGGCGAGGCTCATTGGGTCCACGCTTGTCCGCACCACGAGCGCGTTCGGCGCGAGAGACTTCAACTGCCGATAGCTCATGTACATCTGCAATTTCGGATCGGCCACGAAGTCGTTTTGGCGCACGTCTTTCACCACACCGATTACTTCGCGCCAGGGCGAATCCGACGTGGTCGAGCCCGGCTTGAGCCGTTTGCCGATCGGGTCCTGGCCGGGCCAGAAATGTTTGGCCAGCTTTTCACTGACGACGACGGCATAGCCGGTATCCGTCGTATCTTTTTCGGTGAAATCGCGGCCCTTCAGAAGTGGAATGCCCATGGTGCTGAAGTAGCCCGGCCCGATCGCGCGATAAATTACGTCACGCTGCTGGTCGGGCGGCGGATCCGGAATGCCTTCCACGCCGATGTACATCGAATCGCCGTTGTAAGTAAGAGGCAGGTTCCCGGCAATCGCCGCCGACTGAACTCCCGGCAGGGCGGTGACGCGGCGGATCACATCGTCGAAGAACGGAATGCGGTGTTCTCTGTCCGGGTATTTCAATTCGGGGAGATCAATCTTTGCGGTGAGCAAATGATCGGCGCGGAAGCCGGGATCGAGATTCCGCAGGTGAAGGAAGCTATTGATCAACAAACCTGCTCCGATCAGGAGAACGAACGAAACTGCCACTTCGGCGATCACCAGAAAACCACGGAGTCGCACTCCCTTGCTACCGCCAGCGGCATCACGACCGCCCTCCTTCAATGTTTCGTTGAGGCTGAAGTTCGACGCCTGCGCGGCTGGCGCGAGCCCGAAGATCAGGCCCGTGACCACCGCCACCAGGGCGGTAAACAGGAGCACCTTTCCATCGATGCCGATCGATTCGGGCTGCGAGATCGTGGCCGGGATAAATGCCGTCAGAATTCTCAGCCCCGCGAAGGCGAACATCAAACCGACCGCTCCGCCCAGGATCGCCAGCAAAACACTTTCGGTCAGGAATTGTCTCGTTAGGCGCGAACGGCTTGCCCCGAGCGCCAGCCGCAACGCGATTTCCTTTTGCCGGACCGCCGCACGTGCCAGGAGAAGATTCGCCACGTTCGCGCACGCGATGAGCAAGACGAATCCGACCGCCCCGAGGAGCACCAGGAGCGCGGGCTTGATGTCGCCCACCACTTCTTCGTGGAGCGGATTCACGACGCAACTGACGCGCTTGTTTTCCTCCGGATACTGCTGGGCCAGCCGCGCCGCGATCGTTTCCATCTCCACGCGCGCCTGTTTCAACGTAACGCCCGGCTTCATTCGCGCGATTATCTCGAGATAATGGTTACCGCGCGATTGCGCTTCCTCGCTCGAAAACGCGATCGGGACCCAGAGCTGATCCTTCCAGTTATCGAACCCCGGCAGCTCGATGCCCGAAGGCATAACGCCGACAACAGAATAGCTTTCACCGTTGAGGTTCACCGGCTGCCCCACAATCTTCGGATCGGAACCGAACCGCCGCTGCCACAAACCGTAGCTGAGGATCACGACCCGCGTCCCGGGTTTATCTTCCTCGGGCAAGAATCTCCGGCCCAGCCGCGGCTGCACGCCTAACAAGTCAAACAGGTTCGCCGAAACTCTGCGTCCATCCAGGCGTTCCGGCTCGCCGACGCCGGTCAAATTGAAATCCTTCGGCCCCATCGCCGCCATTCCGGTAAAGAGGGTGCTCTGATCGCGCCAATCGATGAAGTTGGCCGGCGACGGCGTGTTCTTCGGGAATCCGAGGTGGGTTGCGTTCTCCCAAATAATGACCAGCTCGTTGGGGTTCTTGAACGGCAAAGGCTGGAGCAACACCTTATTAACGACGCTGAAGATCGCGGTGTTCGCCCCGATGCCCAGCGCCAGCGCGAGGACCGCGATCGTTGTGAACGCCGGCGTCCGCGCGAGCATGCGGGCCGCGTACCGTAAATCCTGCCAGAGATCTGCAATCATATTTGTCTTTCCTTCTTTCCCTATGACCAGCGGCTCGTGGCTCACCCGGCGCTCGACGCGCTTAAGTCCTGGAGCCAGCAAATCGTTTTCGTTTAATTCCGTCAGCACGGCCTGGTGCGCTTCCGCTTCGCCGGCTCCGCGGCTCACTGCCTGTTCGTATTGATCATCGAGATGCTGCGACAGCTCCTCGACGATCTCGGCCTCGCGCGCCGGCGACAGACCGAGTCCTTCCAGTCGCTTTCTGATTTCTTCCTTGAACTCAGGCATGTTGAATCCCGGTGATCCGGCTGATCGCTTCCACAAACTCGCGCCAGCCTTCGCGTTGGGCGGCGAGGATCTTCTCCCCGGCCGGAGTGAGCCGGTAATAACGCCGGCGGCGTTGCCCTGCTTTCTCCACCCAGCGCCCGCGGATCCACCCGCGCTTCTCGAGGCGATAAAGCAACGGGTAAAGCGACGCCACGTTGAATCGCAACGTCCCGCGAGACCGCAGCTCGATGAGCTGCCCGATGTCATAGCCGTGGCGCGGCCGGTCCTCCACGAGCGAAAGAATCAGCAGCTCCGCGCTCCCCTTCTTCAACTCGCGGTCGAGGATTGAGGTAGCCATATATGACATAGCGATATATGATTCAAACGCTGCTCACAACTAATTCTGTCTAATATTTTTTCCTGTAGCCGGATCGGTATCCCGGCCTGGGATGAAGCCCTGGCCCTAGCTCGACGGCTATTTGTTAGCACCAACGGCGCGGCCTTCATTGGCGGCCTGGGGCAACGCCCCAGGATTCGATCAACGTTCAAACCGCGAGCGCTGAAGACGCAATTCATCCGGCCGCCGGTCCTGGATGGGATGTCGGCGGAACGGTCCATTGAATCGCGCTTACAGCGCTTGTTCATCATCCGGCGGAATCCTGGGGCGATGCCCAAGGCTCAGATGAGACGCGCTTTCAGCGCTTCTACTTCGCCTATGCCGCCACCGAGGGCTGCTCGGGAGATTGCGTCACGCGAAGCCGCTGCGAAACAATCACCATGTCGGAAGCGGCTTCGCCGATCTGGAAGGTTTCTTCGAGCAGCGGCGCATTGAAAGACGCCTGGAGATCCAGACGGAAGAGCGATTCGGTCAGCGCCTGGCGCACTTCATAGAACAAGCGATCGAAGATTTCTCCAAATTCCGACTCGAGCCGCCCGCGGAATTGCTGCTGCGAATCGCCGAGCCGTTGCTTGAAGTCTTTCATCACGCTCGTCCGCCGCCAGAATAATCCGACGGCCACAAGGAAGATGCCGGTGCCGAGGAAAATGCCGCCGGTAATATCGAGCCAGAGAATCGGAGAGAGCGCCGCGATGACGAGGCCGAGCGCCGCCAGGAGGCTGCCCGCGACCGTGAGTTTTCGCACATCCGTCGTCTCGGCGACTTTGCCGCGCAGAATGTTTTCGTCGATGCGCACGCCATCGAGCTTCGCCTGCAACCGTTGCAGCGTTCCCACTTGATCGGCCGCTTTCGGGAATGTCACATCCGCCCGGATCCGCTCGTGCCGGCGCCCGATGCTTTGGGACAGCTCCTCCATCATCGTGCGCATCTCGTTGAACAGATCCATCGACACTTGGGCGGCCTCGGATTTGATTTCCCTCCGCGCCGACTTCTCGAATCTCGTCTTCAAATCCCCCAGCCAGGCCGCGGTGTCCTTGTCGCGCAAAAAAGGAATGGCGCGCCGGAAGAGTTTTCCCACTCGCAAGCCCCTGGCGAAGTCATCTTCGGAGCGCCGCGCCAGGGTGTCGTAGGTGGCGGCGAGCTTATCCACAATGAGAAGCTTTAATCCCCTCGCCTTTTCCTCCCGCACATCGACCTGGCAAAGGAGGCTTTGATAAAAGGCGCGCTCGTCATCGATGGCCGTTTTCTCCGTGCGCAAATGCACGAGCAGCCGCGTCATCACGGATCGGATCGTCTGGTAGGACCCTTCCACTTTCATCCGCCAGGCTTCGCCGCACGCGATCGTGTTCGCGAGAAAATTGCGGAACTCCAGGAACGCGTTCTCCGGGATTCCTTCCATCTCACGCTTCGCCGAAAGGATAAAGATCGCCGGGTTTTCGACCTGTCGTTCATGCGCGTATTGCCGGACGTGCTCGAGATTTGTCGAGAGCTCCATCTGGCTGGCGCGATCGGATTGCTGGAGAACGAAAACGACCTTCCGATGCCACTCTCTCTTGATCAGGGTGAGCAGCTCCCAGGCGGATTTCGTGTGCGGGTTTACCGCTGCGAAAACGAACACGACGAGATCGCTCTGCGGAATATAATTCTCCGTGATCGTCTGGTGATCTTTCACGATGGAGTTCGTGCCCGGCGTATCGACGATGGTGATTTCGCGCAGCACTTCCTTCGGCAACGAGACGCGCTGCCAGGCGTCGCCCAGCGTCTCGACGCGGCGTTCCGCGCCATAAAGCAGCTCCTGGATGCGCACCGTGCACGGTCCCGGCGCTACTTCGCAGACGTCTTCGCGCAGGAGGGCATTGATGAAACTGCTCTTGCCGGCTTTCACTTCGCCGACGACGACCAGGAGCGCGGCCGCCTGGAGATTCGTGAGGCGCGCCCGCAGGATTTGGGTCGATTCAATATCGGCGCAACGTTCCGCCAGCCATAACGCGCGCTGGAGCAAATTGCGCAGGGTATCGAACTGCTTCTTCAGCTCCGGGCTGAGGATCCGAGCCGACATGTCGCGGCTCTCCGTGCCGGTTTGAGGTTGAAATTGGTCCGGCTGGATCACGACCGCGATCATATCGCAACCGCTCTTCCGAGCGCCATCGAATTTTAGAAATTCTTGTAAGTCGCCATGCCTGTGACCGATCCCCTGTCCTCGTTCTCTCCGTCTGCTAGAATAGAGAGGCATGTTCGAGATAAAGGCTAAAGAGAAGATGGTAGCGCGCGCGCTTCTCATCGGCGCTTTCACTGATACCGGGAAGAAGGCCGACGCCCAGAGTTTGCTCGACGAACTCGAGGAGCTCGTCGACACCCTGGGCATCCCGGTCGTCGAGCGGAAACTGGTGTTCCATCGCGAACAACACCCGCGATATTTGATCGGCTCCGGCAAAGCCCAGGAAATCGTCGACCTCGCCAAGGAGCTCGAGTGCGACGTCCTGGTTTTCGATAACGAATTGAGCCCATCGCAACAACGCAACTGGGAAGAGCTGGCGGGGATGACCGTGGCGGATCGCCAGGAAATCATTCTCGATATCTTCGGAGCGCGGGCCCAGACCCGGGAAGCGCGCATCCAGGTCGACCTGGCCCGGATGTCGTATTCGCTCCCACGGTTGACGCGAGCGTGGAGTCACCTTGGCCAGCAGGGCGGCGGAATCGGCGCGAAAGGCGAAGGCGAGAGCCAGCTCGAGCAGGATAAACGCAAGATCCGACTTCAGATCGATCGTTTGAAACGGGAGCTGGTGGCCGTTCGGAGCTCACGCGCGACGCAGCGAAAAGATCGGAAACGCGCCCCCGTCCCGAACGCGGCCATCGTCGGTTACACCAATGTCGGCAAGTCATCCCTCCTCAGGCGACTCACCGGCGCCGAGGTCTTGATCGAGAACAAGCTCTTCGCCACCCTCGATACCACCACACGCAAGATCGCTCTGCCTAACAAACAGCCGCTTCTGCTCACGGACACCGTGGGTTTCGTGCGCAAACTCCCTCACCAGCTCGTCGAGGCCTTCAAGGCAACGCTCGAGGAAGCCACCCTCTCCGATTTTATCATCCACGTCCTCGACGTTTCCCAGCCCGAGATCATGGAGTTTTACAACACCACCATGAAGGTCCTGACTGACCTCCGCGCGGACATGAAGCAAATGCTCATCGTCTTCAATAAGGTCGACAAGGTCAGCGATCCGTCCGCCCTCTTTGCTTTGCGCCGGCATTTCCCCGACGCCGTTTCCGTCTCCGCGAAAACCGGCGAAGGCATGGACGAATTAATCGAGCGAATCTCGGAATTCGTGGCGCGGGGCACAATGACGATTACGCTCCGGCTCCCTTCCGAGCGCGCCGATCTGCTCGCGCGCCTTCACCGCGAAGGCACAGTCCACGAACTGCATTACGAGGAAGGATTCACCCGGGTCGCCGCCACCGTCCCGCCGCGTTCGCTCGAGATCTTCGCACCTTTCCTCGACGCTTCGGACACTCCACCCCTCGACACGGCTCTGGCGGCGGACCGCTAATCGATTCGCGTGAGCGAGAAATTCCAAATCCCAAGCCCCAAATCCCAGGGAAAATCCAATCACCAAATGAGGAAACGGGAGAAAACACCGAGGCGCTTTTGGGGATTTTCTGCTTTTGCCAGCTTGGGATTTCCTTGGGATTTGGGATTTGGACCTTGGGATTTTGACCCCCGCCAGCCTCGCTTCACTTCCGCAGCGCCTCGACGGCTCTTTCCCCCACAACTTCCACCTCTTCCGCACTGCTCGCCGTCACATTCAGGTCCTTCAGCAACCCGCCGTGGAGTCCATAAATCCAACCGTGCACCGACAACTCCTGCCCGCGTTCCCAGGCGTCCTGCGCAATCGTCGTGCAGCAAACATTGCCCACCTGTTCCAAAACATTCAGCTCGCACAGCCGGTCCACCGCCTCGCCCTCTGGAAAACTCGCCAGCACTTTCTCGTGCTTTTGACCGACATCCTGGATGTGGCGTAGCCAGTTATCGCACAGCCCCAGCCGATCGCGCCGAAGCGCCGCCCCCACGCCGCTACAGCCGTAATGCCCGCACACGATGATGTGGCGCACCTTGAGGATATCCACCGCGAACTGCATCACCGACAAACAATTCAGGTCCGTGTGCACGACGAGATTGGCGATGTTGCGATGGACGAAGAGTTCGCCCGGGGCCAGTCCCACGATCTGGTTCGCCGGCACCCGGCTATCGGAGCAACCGATCCAGAGATATTTCGGCGATTGCTGCCGGGACAACTCCAGGAAAAATTCCGGTTTCACCTCGCGGATTCCCTCCGACCAGGCGCGGTTATTATCGAAAAGGTGGCTGAGCGATTTCATTTTGCCGAAGGCGAAGCAACCTAGCAGTCTGCGTTTCGTTGCCAAGACTCAAGGAGCGGCGGTTTGAAACCGCCGGCTTAATTACCGGCGATTACAAATCGCCGCTCCTTGGAAGGTCACATCATCTTCGGATGCCAGGTGAGCGCGAAGAGCAGAAAAAAAAGAAGAAACCCGGCGACGATCAGGATCTGAATCACGCCCAGGATCAACATCAGCTGGCGCAGGGAAGATGTTCGCCAAATCCAGAACGCGATTACGCTGAGAACGGCGATCGGCTCGAAGATCGCCAGCGCGAGATTGACGATATTCGGATCGTTGAGCTGATAATGGTTCGTCAGCCACCCGCCCTTGATGAGATGCCAGTAAACCGCCGCGGCTGCGATCAGCTGCCCGATCGAGCAAATAATGGTTCTCTTGTTCACGACTTCGGCTTGGTCATCCGCGCCTCGACCTCGGTTCCATCCGCATGTTTGAGCCGAAGCGTCCGCGTCTCCCCTGGATTCAACTTCATATATCCCTGAAGCTCCCGGGCGCGCCGGCCGACGACGGTTTGGCCTTCTATCTTCACGATCTCGTCCCCCGCCTTCAAACCGGCCGCTTCTGCCAGCGAACCTTTGGTCACCTGCTCCACAAAAAGTTTTTTCACCAACGGGTTCAGGAAGAACCCCTCTCCCTCAAGGCGGATGGAGAAGCCGAGTTTCACTTCGGCCGCCTGGCTCAGAGACGCGAAAAGCACGAACCCCATCAAGACAACAGCGATTCGCGTGGCGCGCATGGCGAAGAACCTAACGAGAACAAGATGAGCGACGGCGGACGAGGGCGCGCGTCGCTCTGAGTGGAAGTGTCGAAGTCATCTCAAAATGTGGACCCGGAACGGTCCGACGTTCGCTTCATCGCATGTTTAGACTGGTAGGGGCGATTGCCAAGTGGGATTCCGGCGCTTTTGAGTGCAGCATCGAACGCCGGCTGCGCGCTGGCACTCGTGGAGATGAACTGTGCGGGTCTTGTCTTCGGCGATCTGTCAGGCAACTGAACTGAAATCTTAGAACACTCGAAGCATATCAACAGGTCAACCGTCCGAGCGCCGACAGACGCGCGAATGGCGTGTCTAGGGTCGAAGCAGTAAGCGAGGCCGTAGCCTGCACTTGCGAGCGCCTCGTGGAGCGCTTGCACCAAATGGTCACGTTCCGGGGCCTTCGGGATGTCGACCCTGCCGAGCACCCTGTATCCATGGAAGAGCTTTCCTCTGAGACGGCGACGCTGCTTTTTCGTGAGAATCGCCGGATCGAGCGACAGAAGCTCGAAGCGGCCCTCGGCGAGAAATCCGTCCACCTGCGGCGGGAGGACATTCGGATATGGCCGCAGCGGGACCTCATCTTCCCCGTGCGCGGACAGGGCCAGCATGGTCGCAGCGACCAAGGCACTGAGGCGGAGAATCGTTGGCGAGGCGCTGTTCATGAGGTCTAACGAGAATTAGACGTAAAGGTTACGTCTAACTCGGTTTTGGGTACTTGCTCGAGAGGCATGAGAACGGGGAGTCGACATCAAAGTCACCCTTCTGACGCTTGAGCGCGAGAAGCAATTACTTCGGCGGCTTGGGTTTTGAGGTCAGGGCGCGATGGGTGGCGAGGGCGTTGAGGATTTCGGGATCGCCCTGGCACCAGGCGTTGTCGATGGTGATGCGTTTGAAACGCCATTTCTGGCCGTCGCGGACCAGGTCGCAATCGTAGCGGTTCATGAGGAGCGCGTTCTCGGAGCCGCGGCGGGAACCTTCGCGCGGCATGAAGTGTTGCGACATCACGTAAGCGGAGAGCGTGGCGGAATCGTCGCTGATCTCGATCTGGAGATTGCTCGAGCTGTGGCTGGTATCGAGCGGGCCGATGAGCTGCAACACGCGATCGAGGATCGCCTGGCGGCCCGTGATCTTCCCGAAATCGAGCTTCAGCCTTTTGCCGGCGGGCGTGAAATCGAAAACGCACTCTTCCGTCAGCGCCGATGCCAGCGAATCGGCGTCCCCGTGGTCAAGGCCGAAGGCGTAGCGGTGGAGCGTGTCGGCGATTTCGTAGCGGTCGGCGGCGAGCTGGGCGAGGTCGGTGCTCATTCATCGCAGTCTAGGCAAGCAACGTCCCAGTCGTAAAGAAGTCGAATTTAACCGCGGATGTCGCGGATATCACGGATGGATGGGATCTCAGAATTTCTTTCCCCGATCCGTGTCATCCGCGTAATCCGCGGTCTATTCAATCGGGCGTGACCTGGCGGTGGAAGCGCTGACATAGTAGGGCGTGCTGACGATCGAGAAAGTTTCGAAGAAGTTTCGGGCCGGGAATTACGGGGTGCGCGATCTTTCGCTGGAGGTGAAGTCGGGCGTGATCGGCCTGCTCGGACCGAACGGCGCGGGGAAAACGACGCTCATGCAGATGATCGCGACGATCACGCGGCCAACGAGCGGCCGGATTCTGTTTCACGGCGAAGATGTGGTGAAGCGGCCGAACACGTTGCGCCGCAAGCTCGGTTATCTGCCGCAGGATTTCGGCGTTTACGATAATCTCACGGCGACGGAGTTCCTGACCTACTTCGCCGCGCTCAAAGGCGTGCGCTCGAAGCAGCGCGTGATGGAAATGCTCGAGAGCGTGAACCTGCACGGCGTGGCGAACCGAACGGTGGGCGGGTTTTCCGGCGGCATGAAACAGCGGCTCGGCATCGCCCAGGCGCTGATCAACGATCCCGAGCTGGTGATCGTGGACGAGCCGACGGCGGGCCTCGACCCGGAGGAACGGGTGCGCTTCCGAAATGTCCTCTCGGAAATCGGGTTCGGGAAATTGGTGATTCTCTCCACGCACATCGTCTCGGACGTGGAATCGATCGCGACCGAGATCGCGGTCATGAAAAACGGCGCGCTCCTCACCATGGCGCCGCCGGAAACGTTGTTGCGCGCGTGCGAAGGCCACGTCTGGCAAAGCGTGGTCTCGTCCGAGCAATTCGATCAACTGCGGACAACGCTCAAGATTTCGAGCGCCGTCCGCAAACCGGACGGCGTGCACATCCGATTTGTCGGGCCATCGCCGGAAATCGCGGCCACCGCCGCCGAGCCGGAATTGGAAGACGCATTTCTTTATTTGATGAATTTCGCCGACGCCGGTCCGTCGCGTCTGCCGGCATGACAGCTTCCCTCTCGCGCATCGGCGCCATCGTCAGTGCGGATTTCCGGATCCGCTTCCGGCGCGTCTCGACCGTGATTGTGTTTCTGTTGCTGAGCGCATTCGCCTACGTCTGGATTCCCGCGCCTTCGACCGGACGAACGCTGATCCAGATCAATGGCCAGCGCGCCATCTACAATTCCGGTGCGATCGGCATGGGCACGGCGTCGCTCGGGATGATCTTCGTCGGCTTGTTCGGTTATTACGTGATCTCGAACGCGATCCGGCGCGACGTGGTCACCCGCTGCGGAGTCATCGCGGCTTCTACTCCGATGCGCGCGGGCGAATATCTGTTCGGCAAATTCCTCGGCAACCTGGCGTTTCTCGCGACCTTCGTCTGCGGCTTCATGCTGAGCTCGATGGCGATGCTCGCCGTCCGCGGCGAAGCGCGACTCGAACCGCTTGTCTTCATCGAGCAATACCTCCTGCTTGTCCCGCCGGCGATTGTCTTCGTCTCCGCCGTGGCGGTCCTGTTCGAATCGATCCCCTGGCTCGCGGGAAAGTTCGGGGACGTCATCTATTTCTTTCTTTGGAGCACCGTGATCGGTCTCGTGGTTGCGAACGAGACCACGCACGGCGGAATCAATTGGGCGCGCTGCTTCGATTTTACCGGGTTCGGATTCATGATCGGCCAGCTGCAGCACACGTTGCACACGCACTCGGTCTCGATTGGGGCATCGGACTTCGACCCTACGAAGCCAACGATTGTGTTTAACGGATTGACCCTGACGCCGGAATGGATTCTGCCGCGGGGAATCTCGCTCCTGACTCCGTTATTATTGCTGCCGGTCGCTGCGCTCTTTTTCCATCGCTTCGATCCAGTGCGAACCGGTCGGGTCTCCGGGAAAGGCCGCCGCAATTGGATTGGCAAAATCCAAAACCTTTTCAAGCCACTGAGCCGGCGCGCGGTCTTGCTGCTCACGCTCTCCGGCCGCAGCGGCTCGTTCCTTGGCGCGATCTGGACCGATGCCGCGCTCACCTTGACCCTCTATCCTTTTGTGTTCGTCGCCTTTGTTGGACTCACTATCGCGAGCTTGATCGCGCCGCTCGCCGGGGTTCTGCCGATCGTCTTTGCGGTGCTCGCCCTCATCGTCTCTGACGTCTCCACGCGCGATGCGCGGGCCGGAACGACGGCCAGCGTGCGATCGATCTCACGGCTGCGCGAAAACTATGTTTGGTGGAAACTCGGGTCTTCGTGCCTGCTCAGTTTTCTGCTGTGCATGATTCCGCTCCTCCGGACAATCGCGCATGGGCCCCCGTCCGTTGCCGCTCTCGTGGGCGGCATCATCTTCGTCGCCTCGACTGCGACCGCCCTCGGGGTCACCACCGCGAATCCGAAGACATTCATCGTGGGCTTTCTGACCTTCTGGTATGTGGTCGTGAACGATAAGGGAGCAAATCCGATGTTGGATTTCGCCGGTTTTTACGGCCGTTTCACCGTGACGAGCATCGCTCTTTACGGAGTTGTGAGCGTGGTCGCGATCGTGGTCGCGCAGTTATTCTATCGCGCACAACTGGCTCGAACATAAAATTACTGCCAGCACATCCGCTATTGAGTGCCCTTCGGCGCAGGAATTTTCGTGTAGAGGACGGTGAAGGTCACTTTACGTTCTTCGCCCGGTTTTACTGCAACATTGAATTGGACCGTGTGAGAATCCTTCTTCACGAACGGGTCGGATTTCGCGCCAATTTCCCATGTGTGCCAGCGACCCAGATTTTCCCACACCTGGACCTCCACAGGCTGCTTCTTGTGATTTCGCAGCTTGATCTCGAATGATTCGCTGGCGGTATGCTTCTCGAGGTCCACATCGAAATTGGTCCGTGTTCGCTCGCCAACAACGTCGAACGCAAATCCTGTATCTGCCTGCACCAGCTCATCTGCGGCCGTTGCGGGGGCGTCGTATTCCCCAATAAACTCCAGCTCCTTATCGCCTGAACGGCGAAAGAAACGCATTCGGCCCACCGGCAATGGCACGCCGAGCTGGTTGGCCGTGCTATTCTTGAACTCACGCATGACGTGCACTCGCGTGGTGGATTCAACACCTTGGTCCGGACCCAAATCCGCGCTGCTATCGCTGGAACGGATTTCATTGGCGGCGCCGTTATAGACGAAAATCTTCCTGGATTGGACACCTTCTGCGCGGAGGAACTGCACCTGCTTTTCCTCGCGATCCCGTAGAGAGATAGGGGTTGGATGCGTATAGACGTAATACTCATCCAGCTCTTTGGCCTGATTGTTGATGTACGATCCGGTTGTTATGACCCGTTCAGTCGTACCCTCCTCGGGAATTGAGGGCTTGGCGCGTGGCCCCATCTTGAAGAGCATGCCGGCAACGAACTTCAAGCGTGTATTCTCGAAACTCTTTCCGGTCTCGTTGTCAATCGTCATCCATCCCAGCACCTGCACGAGGTCAGAGTCTTCCGCGGTGATAATGTTGTAATCGGCGAACCAGTGAATGCCATAGGCCATGTACGCGACTTCCGCGTCAAGCTGGACGGGTTTGCTCGCGCCGATCTTCCAAACAAATTCGGGCTTGATTGTCTTGTCGCCCGTCAGCGGCGGAAAACGCGGCGTCCCGGGCAGTTCGAATTGCGTTTTGCCATCCACTTCAATAATGGGTTGAATGGCCGGTTCTTTTTGGTCTCCCCCGGAGTCTCGAATCTTGAAGCGCCCACTTCGAATGATCTTACCGGCAACGACGGTGGTTTTTCCTTCGTCGTGACGGAGAAAATCAATCGTTTGTCCCTCGAACCATGCCAGCATCGTTTCCTGGGTTACGGCCTTGCCACGAAATGCTTGTTCCTGGATTTGCAATTCTATCTTTCCAGTCGGATCGCGCAGAATCATTGAACTCGGCTCGGCAAATAAGGCGACATCGGAAAACCGGATCTCATTTGTTCCAGTCTTGAGATCGAGCTTCAAGACGTCCCGTATGACGGCGAAGTCTTTGTTGTAGATGGTCAGCGAAGTTTCGCCCCTCGTGGATTCGAGTCCGGCGAAGATCGTCAGAGCGATTGGGAGAAACAGTTTCTTCATATCCCTGTCTAAATAATAGGGTTCGCGCCGTCGAATTGTTTTGGGCAATGGGTCGCGACATCTCATGCCGCCTGTTCTCAGATTAACAGACGCACCGTCAAGAACACAAGCAGACTGAGCGCCGCAAGGAGGCTTCCATAAATAATCGCATCCTGGATTTTCGCGCGTCTTTCCGCGGCGGCGTAAGGCATGCGGGTGAAAGTAACCATGGTGTAAAGCGGCAGGTAAATGCCCGGCAACGCGGCTTCGAGAAAATGGTCGAGCTTCTTCTTGGCGCGGAAAGTTTTCGAGGCCGTCTTATCGCGCATCTCGATGAAATTCGCGACGGCGAGATCGGCGAGCGCGTCGGCATTCTCTTTCCGTCGCCGGAAGTATTCTGTGAAAGCGCGCTCGCGGTTATCTGGAAAAGCGGCGAGGCATTCGTCGAGCACGACGCAGTCTTCAAAGGCGGCGTTCATCCCCTGCCCATAGAATGGGACAACGGCGTGCGCGGCGTCGCCCACGAGCGCGACCTTATCTTTGTAGAACCAGGGCGCGCAACGGATCGTGACCAGCGATCCGGTCGGGTTCTCCCGAAAATCTTCGACCAGCGTCGGCATGAGTGGAACGGCGTCCGGAAATTCTTCGTCGAAGAAACGGCGGACATCGTCGTCGGTCGTGGTGGTCTCGAAACTGCGCGGGCCTTTGAATTCCCAGAAGAGCGTGCAGGTGAAGGAACCGTCCGGGTTCGGAAGCGCTATCATCATGAAACTTTTGCGCGGCCAGATGTGGAGGGCGTTTTTTTCCATGCGCCATGAACTGTCAGGCGCGGGCGGGATAGTCAGCTCCTTGTAGCCGTGCGGAAGATAGCTCTCGTCGTATTGGAACTGCGGGAGCTGGCGTTGCATCGACTGCCGGACGGCGGAGAACGCGCCGTCGACGCCGATGATGGCGTCGCCGCGGGCTTCGATGGCACGCTCCGGCTCTGCAGGCGACACGCCTGCCGCTACAGAAGAATGGATGAGCCGCGCGGTGGCGGAATCGAGGTCGACTTCGGTGCAGCGGTGATTGAAGTGGACGGAGACGTTTGGATAACGCAGCGCGGATTCGATGACGGTCGTGTTGAGCGCGGCGCGACCGATGGAATTGATGTGCTTTCGCGGGTCGCGATCGTAGGGCGAAAAATGGAGTTCCCCTGACTTGTCGTGAATCATGCGGCCGGGCATGGGGATGGCGTGGCGTAGGACTTCATCAGCAATGCCTAGTTGCTCGAGCGCATGAATCCCGCGCGTCGAGAGCGCCAGATTGATTGAGCGGCCACCCACGAAATTCCCCGCGCGCGGATCGGCCCGGCGCTCGTAGAGCTCGACGATGTGGCCGCGCCGGCCCAAACACGCGGCGAGCAAGCCGCCGGCGAGACCGCTTCCAACCAGGACAAACTTTGTAGCCATGCAAAGAGAGAGCTGACAGGATTAACAGGATTCTTTCGATTTACCTAAATCAAATCCCGATAACCCATGACTCCCAGATTTCGATTCTTCCTCGGTTTCGTTTTGCTGCTCGGCATTTTCGACGATTCGAGAGCGGCGCCGGCAGACCCGGACAAAGATCCCCACAATTCAAAGCTTCTTGAAGAGGCGCGGGCGCTCATCGACGCCAAGAAGCTCCAGGGAGGAATCGAAAAATGTGAACAGGTCATAAAGCTTTTCGAAAGCCACTACGCAAACAGCAACCACAAGATTTATTGCGCACGCAATCAAACCGAGAACCTGGGTTACCTGGTCAAGGCGGCCGCAGACATAAGTAAGGGAACGTTTGAACGCGGTAAAAAGGATGCCATCGCCCTCTCCTCAACCTGGTCTGCCGCGTACTATATGAAAGGTTATGCGCTGCAAGAGCTGGGACGAACCGCCGAGGCCAAGACAGCGCTCAAGCAAGCCCTCGAACTTTCGCCTTGGAATTCGCAATACCTTTCAGAACTCGGGAGCCTCTACGTCCTGGAGAAGAATTGGCCAGAGGCCCTGAAGACTTTTGCCGCGGCGGAGGACAACGCGCCATTGTCTCCCGATGAGACTAAGGCAGACGATCTCGGCAGAGCGCGTCGCGGGACGGGGTACGTCTTGGTGGAACTCGGCAAGCTGGATGACGCCGAGAAGAAATATCAGCAGTGTCTCAAGGAAAATCCGAAAGACACCAAGGCAGCGGCAGAGCTGGAATACGTGCGCGGCCTGAAAGCTAAGCGGTGAGCCGTTACGGTTGAAAGATCGCCGGGAACTTGAAGCGATAAATCCAGAGAAGAAAGAGGGCGAGAGCCGAGATGATGACCGCCATCGGCATTCCCGTGGGCTCGAGAAAAACGTGAAAGAGCACGATGTTCACGATAACCGGCCCAAGCAGAGTTAGGCCAAGCGGGACGAAGCGCGCGCCGAGGAGCAGGCAAAGGCCGCCGAGCACCTGAAGGACCGCGATCACATAAACGTAGCCGCTGCTCAGCAGGGCGGTCATGAAAGCGCCGGCCTGGCCTTGCATTGGTGGTGGCGGACCCATGAATTTCAGAAAGGCATTGGACCCAAAAACGACGAAGAGGAGCCCGAGCAAAACGCGAACGATGACGATGACGTATTTCATAAAATGTTTTCGTTGCTTAACGCAATCCCGCCGGAAAGGGAATTCCTATCTGCGCAATGAAACGACAAAATGAGACCTGTCACAGAGCGTGACCCTACGTAAGCTCACCAGCGATTATGAATGAGGAAACGAAAAACGGACGGGCAGCGGCGGTGAGCCCCCTGGCCCTCAAGGCGGTTCTGGTGGTGGATGACGACAAGCAACTCGCCTCGGCCTTGCAATGGATTTTGGCCGACGAGAATTACCTGGTCGACATCGCGTTCGACGGCGAGGAGGCGCTCCTCAAGGTCAAGGTGCATGAATACGATGTCGTGATTTGCGACGTCATGATGCCGCGGCTGCGCGGGGACGAGTTTTACGTCCAGGCTAAAAAGCTGCGGCCGGACTTGGAGAATCGCTTCATCTTTATCACCGGGTTCGGGGCTGATTCGGACATTCGCGAATTTCTAAATGCGCGTCACCTGAAGCACCTGATCAAACCGTTTCCGATCCAGGAGCTGATCGCCCTCGTGAAAGAACTGCTCGCGGAGAAGCGCTAGCACTGTCGCGCTACTTGAAGAAGAAGTGCGCGACGGCGGGTTCGAAGTCCCAGTAGATCATCGCCAGCGCCATGAGATCGAAGGCGGCATGCGCGACCATTAACAAAAAGATCCGTCCGGTGAGGGCGAAGATCGTGCCGAAAACCGAGCCGGTAATAAAAGCCTGCTCAACGCCTGGAATTTTCTGGTCGACATAGTGGGGCAGGGCAAACACGACGGAGGTCAACACGACGATTGAGGCCTTCGCCCACCCACTGGTTCCAAAGAGCTTGCCGAGGCGCTCGAACATCCAGCCACGATAAAGCGTTTCCTCACCGAACCCGGCGACAACGATCATGAGAAAAAGCATCGTCGGAAGAGCAGCCGTATTTCCGGCGACCCAATGGTAGGCTTGATTGACCGGGGGCGCGCCCAGCAGCGGCATCACGATCGCTTTCATTAGAAACTTAAAGGCCACGCCGAAAACGATGCCGATGGCGAACGTGCGCGTCCAACTCTTCGGTCGCAGATAACCGATCTCGCGCCACGGCGTGTAGGACAGCGACCTCCACCCGAGCACGAGAAGGGCGCTGAGCGGAGCAAAGAGAAAATTCCCGGCGAGAATGATCAGGATCGACAGAAGGCCGAGCGGTCCAAACCGGCGCAGTTGCGCGGCGAGCCGCTCGTCCGTCGCGTTGTCCTCCAAGGAGCGGCGGTTTATCCGGCAGCTGCCGGACCGATTTTCAGAAGCGGGCGGTTTGGAAAGCGCCCCTTCTTGAGGCGAACCTGCGCCACGTTGCTCGTCCTTTGGCGAAGGATCGTCGCTCACTAATGCGCGGCCAGGATTTCCGCGAAGCGCCAGACGTCGTGAAACGTATTGTAGAGCGGCGTGGGCGCGGCGCGGATGACGTTCGGCTCGCGGAAATCGGCCTTCACACCGGCGGCTTCGAGTTTCATGTGAAGCTCTTTCGGATTTTCATGCGCCAGGATCGAGAGCTGGCAACCGCGTGCTTCCGGTTTGCGCGGCGTGATAACGGTGAAACGATTTGTCCCCGCGCGTTCGAGGAGAAACTCAAGATAGCCGGTGAGCTTTTTCGATTTCTCGCGCAGCGGTTGCATTCCACCGGCTTCATCGAAGATGGCGAGCGAGGCGCGCAGCGGCGCCATCGAGAAGATGGGCGGGTTGCTGACCTGCCACCCGTCAGCGGAGGCGACTGGAATGAACTCGGGCTCGAGATGCATTCGGAAGCGGGTGTTTGGATCGTTGCCGAACCAGCCGGCCAGACGTGGCAGTTTTGTGTTGGTCGCGTGGCGCTCGTGGACGAAAGCGCCGGCCACCGCGCCTGGACCGGCATTGAGATATTTGTAAGAACACCAGACGGCGAAATCGACGTTCCATTCGTGGAACGAGAGCGGGACGTTGCCGACGGCATGCGCGAAATCCACGCCGACCATGATGCCGTGCTTCTGCGCGGCGGCGGTGATCGCCGGAATGTCGAAAAATTGCCCAGTGAAAAAGTTTACCGCGCCAATCAGAACCACCGCCAGCGTTTCGGCGTTCTTCTCGATCCGGTCGATGATTTCTTCGGTCCGGACGGTGACCTCTCCCGGCCGCGGCTGCGCCAGGAGCAGAGCCTCTTTCGGATCGAGTCCGTGGTGAACGATCTGCGTCTTGATCGCGTAGGTGTCGGACGGAAACGCGGGATCTTCCATCAGGATTTTGAAACGCGATTTCGTGGGCCGATAAAACGTCGCCATCATCAGGTGCAGATTCACCGTGAGGCTGTTCATGCAGATCACTTCGTTTGGCTGCGCACCAACCAGCCGCGCCATCGGCTCGCGCAACGTCTGGTGGTAGGAATACCACGGCGTTTCCGCGTCAAGGTGCGCGTCCACGGCAAGCCGCGCCCAATCGTCCAACTCCTGTTCGACGATCGTGCGCGCGGACTTCGGCATCAGGCCGAGGGAATTGCCGGCAAAGTAAATCAGGGGCTGGCCATTTTTTCCGAGCGGGAGATGGAACTTCTCGCGGAACGATCGGAGCGGATCCTCGGCGTCGAGGTGAAGTGCGAATTCTTCGTCAGCAGAAAACTGCATCGTCATAAATCAGGGGCAAACGTCCAACAGCCTGCCCTGAGCGCAAGTCGAATGGGCCCAACGCCGAACGTCCAACGCCGAATTCAGAGGGCGGGCGGCGGCTGCATGAGCTCGATGGTGGTGCCGTCGGGATCGCGGACGTAAATCACGCGTTTGCCGGCGTTCGGGCCAACGCTCAGGGTTTGCGGTTTGCCCGCGGCTTTCCAGCCAGAGGTGGCGATCGTTTTCAGAATTGCGTCGAGATCGTCAACGGTCAGCGCGACATGGAGTGAGCCGATGTCGCACGGCCGCGGCTGGAGCTGTTTGCGATCCGCGGGCGCGCGGTACTCGAGCAGCTCGATCTTGTGCCCGGGCGCTTTCAGCACCGCGATCAGGATCTCAGCGCCCGGGACGCCGGTGATTTCAGCGGCAAGCTCGCCGGTTTGATGCGCGCGATGTGAAAGCTCGAAGCCGAGAACGTCACGCCAGAAGGCCAGCGAGCGCTCGAGGTCTGAAACGGTGATGCCCGTGTGATCGGCGGCGAGGACGCGGAACGACATGGCAATGAATTCTACACTGCCTGGTGTTCGCCCAGCTTTTCCCACTCGGCAGTCAGACGCTCCAGGTCCTTCGCGACGGCCTGCAATTCACGATTGAACTGGGTGGCGCCGCCGCCGGCTTCGTAGGTCTCGGGCTTCTCCAGCTCTTCGGTCAGCTCCTTCTGCCGGCCTTCGAGTTTCAGGATTTGCATTTCCAAGTCGCGGACTTTCTTTTCGTGGTCGCGCTTGAGCTTCGCTTCCGCTTTGCGTTCTTCAGACGCAGCTCGGCGTTCTTCCCGGGATTCGCGCATGCCAGGTTTGTCTTTGTAGCCGGGATCGGTGATCCCGGCCTTGGCATTGTTTCCGTTCCGGCCGGGATCGGCGATCCCGCCTACAGTGAGAGCCGCTCGCGCCGAGGTGGCTCGAGACTTGTCGAGGTAGTAATCGTAATCGCCGGCGTAAGGCGTGAGTTTTCCAGCGCTAATGTGGAGCACCGTCTTCGCCACGGCGCGGATGAAGTACACGTCGTGGCTGATAAATATCAGGGTGCCTTCATACTGCCCGAGCGCGCCGACCAGGGCGTCGATGCTGCCGACGTCGAGATGCGTCGTCGGCTCATCCATCAGAAGAAGGTTGGGCGGATCGAGGAGCAATTTAACAAGGGCGAGGCGCGTCTTTTCACCGCCGCTCAGCACCGCGGTGGTCTTGAAGACATCGTCGCCGCGGAAAAGGAAGGAGCCAAGGACCGTGCGGGCAACCTGCTCGGAAACGGGGTTCGGCATATCGCGCGCGGTCTCGAGGACGGTCTGCTTCGGATCGAGCATGTCGACTCGATACTGGGAGAAGTAACCGACCTTGACGTTATGCCCGAGATCGCGTTCGCCCTTCTGCACCGGGAGCACTCCGGCGAGCAGCTTCAATAACGTCGATTTGCCGGCGCCGTTCGGGCCTACAAGAACGGTGCGCTGTCCCCGTTCTGTCTCGAAATTCAGACCGCGATACACGACGAGCTCGCCGTAAGCGTGGTCCACTTCTTTTAGAGAAATCACCCGATGCCCACTGCGCGGCGGTTGTGGGAAACGGAAATGGACAGTCTTCTCGCGCGCGACCGGCGCCTCGATTTTTTCCATCCGGTCGATCTGCTTGAGTTTGCTTTGCGCCTGCGCAGCCTTGCTCGCCTTGGCGCGAAAACGATCGGCAAATTGCTGGAGCGACGCGATCTCCTTCTGCTGGTTCTTGTAAGCCGAGAGTTGTTGTTCCTCGCGGGCCACCCTTTGCTCGACGTAGCTGTCCCAATTCCCGCGATACCGGTTCAACCGGCGATGCGCGATCTCGACGATCGAACCGACGAGTTGATTCAGGAACTCGCGATCGTGCGAGATCATCAGGATCGCGCCGGGATAATTCGTCAGGTATTCCTGGAACCAGACCAGCGATTCGAGATCGAGATGGTTGGTCGGTTCGTCCAGCAGGAGCAGCTCCGGTTCCTGCACGAGCAAACGCGCGAGGTGGGCGCGCATCACCCAGCCGCCGCTCAAGGTTCGCGCCGGCCGATCGAAATCCGATTCGCGAAAAGCCAGGCCGGACAGGATGCGCTTGGCCTTCGGCTCGAGTTGCCAGCCGCCGTGCTCGTCGAAGAGATGCAGCGCCTCGTGATGTTCGGCGGAATCTTCCGGCGTCGTTTTCAGGATGCGTTGCGCCTTGATCAATTCGGGCGAGATCGCGCACGCGAGCTCGATCACCGTTTCGTCCCCGGCCGGCGCGTGTTCCTGCGGGAGAAACCCGACGGTGGCGGACTTTTCGAGAGAAATTTTGCCTTCGTCCGGCGATGCTTCTCCGAGGATAAGGGAAAACAGCGTCGATTTCCCCGCGCCGTTCGGGCCGACCAGCCCCACGCGATCGCCCCGATTTACCTGGAGCGACGCTTCTTCAAAGAGGACGCGACCGGCAAAAGCTTTGGTAACCTGTGAAATCGTGAGCATGCAAGCGGCGGCGAATGTCGCGAATCCGCGCGCCCGCGCAAGCTCAGCCTGCCATCCCCTGTCCGCCGTAGCCTCGGCGAAGGCGGATCGCCCCTACTTCTTGTCGTCCCACATTTTCGAGAGACGCGCGGTGGGCACGGCCGGAATGGCCAGGCCGGCGGCGGCATAATGTGAAGTATCGTTGAAGAGCGTCAGCCGCGCGCTGACCGCATCCTTAAAGTCGACGATGTTCAGGGATGCCGGGTTTAGGTCGAGGGTGTCGCGGTAGCGGCGCGGATCGAACCCGATGAGCGAGCTAAGGAGAAGCCGGATCGTGGCTTTGTGGGAAACAATAAGAATGTTGTCCGCCGCGTGTTCGCGGACGATGTCCATCAACACCGGCAACGCCCGCGCGGTTACGGCGAGTCCGCTCTCACCGCCCAGCGGCGCAAACGTGTACGGATCTTTTTCCCACGCCGCCGCCTCCTCGGGGAAAGCCTGATCCACTTCCTTGCGCGTCATCTGTTCCCAGCGCCCATGCGAAATCTCCCGCAACCCATCGCGCGTCTGCACTTCCAAGTTGTGCGGCTCCGCTAGGATTTGCGCCGTCTCCACGGTCCGTCCCAACGGCGAAGCGTAGATCGCCTTGATATTTTCCCCGGCAAGACGGGTCGCCAGCCTTCGCACCTGTTCGCGTCCTTCATCCGAAAGCTCCACATCCGTCGCCCCGGCGAAGCGATCTTCGGCTGTGAGCACAGTCGCTCCATGGCGAACGAGAAAAATTCGACAATGCATAGCTCGATCCTAGTCTATGTCCCCGGCGGGAATGGAGCCCGCGGGAGCGGCGCGACATAGACGAAGCCCCGCAGGGGTGAGCGAGCGGGCGCGAGCGAATCAATCGAACCAGTTCGTTGAATTACCATTTAGTTTCAATCTCCGTGGAGGATTGTGTCATGTCCCCGGCGGGAATGGAAGCCCGCGGGAGCGGCGCGACATAGACGACGCCCGAAGGGTCGAGGCGCGGGAGCGCCGTGATCAATCGAACCAGCGCGTCGAACTACCGTTCATTTCCCAATAACTGAGGGATGGTGGTGTCATGTCCCCGGCGGGAATCGAACCCACATTTAAGGTTTAGGAAACCCTCGTTCTATCCGTTGAACTACGGGGACGACGCAAAAGCGAACGTTCAACATCCAACGCTCAACGTCCAACGTCCAATTGGAGAAAGCGTACACGCCCAGCGCGAGTCGCAGTTTTTATCAGCCGCGCGCCGTGGCTTGAATCGGCGAGATGGCTCCTTAAGTTGTGGGCGTCTCGAATCGAGGCGAGGGAGCGCGGGGAATCAATATGAGGATAGGGCTGGGGAAATTTTCGCTCGGGTTGGGGATCGCCGTCCTGCCGCTCGTCCTGTTGGGAGGAGACAGCGTCCGAGCCCCCCGTGTTTCCATTCCGGCCGGAAGCGTTCCGTCCTTTGCCCGGAACGCGCAACACACGGCGGACTACCAGCCGGCAGTGCCGAGTCTGAATCGGATTCGCTGGTCGGCGACGATCGATTTCAACAACTCGGGGGATCTGGCCCATTACGGCGCACCCGTGGTGACCGCAGCCAATACTGTCATCGCCCCGGTGAAGATCGCCGGGGACGCGTTTCGGGTGGATGCGTTCGACGGGGTCAGTGGCGCGGCGAAGTATTCCGTTTCCACCGATTACATCCTGCCAAGCCACAGTTGGATCCCGGTTTACAACCCTTGTCTCACGACGGGCGCGTTCGGGACTCGCCTCTATTATGCCGGTGCCGGCGGCACGGTTTACCACATCGATAATCCCGATTCCCCCGCGCACGGTGCGCCGGTGCAGGAAGTGTTTTATGGCACGCTGGCGACCTACCTCGGGAATGCCGCGGCTTACAACTCCACCATTTTCATTAACACGCCGCTGACTCCGGACAGCAGCGGCAACGTGTTTTTCGGATTCCGCGTCCAAGGCACGGCGCCGGCGCCGTTGAACACGACTCAAAGCGGTTTTGCCCGCATCGATGCCAACGGCAATGGGACCTATGTCCTGGCAGGGACCGCGGCGAACGATGCGAACATCAATCGGGACTCGCATAATTCCGCGCCGGCGCTGAGCAATGACGAATCGACTGTTTATGTCGTGGCCAAGTCCAGCAGTGTTTCCATTTCCTACCTCCTCGGCCTCGATAGCACGACGCTCGCGGCGAAGTACCGCGTGGCGTTGAAGGACCCGCGCAATGGCAGCGCTGCCCAGATCACCGATGACAGCACGGCGTCACCGATGGTGGCGCCGGATAACGACGTTTACTTTGGGGTCCTGGGCAATCCGGGTGGCGGTTTTCGTGGGTTTCTCCTCCGGTTTAGCAGCGACCTCGCCACCCAGAAACTCTCGGGCGGGTTCGGCTGGGATTATACGGCTGCGATTGTTCCCGCCTCGATGGTGCCCTCTTACCCAGGCAGCTCTTCCTACCTCCTGTTCTGCAAATACAACAACTACGCTTTTAGCGACGGCGACGGCGTGAACCGGCTCGCGCTGCTTGATCCGAATGCCACCCAAATCGATCCCCACTCTTCCGCCCCGGGCTTTGTCGAGATGCGCGAAGTGCTGACGTTGATCGGCCCCACGCCGGACCCTGAAAATTACTCGGCGCAGTTTCCCTACGCAGTCCGGGAGTGGTGCATCAACACTGCCGCGGTGAACCCGGCCACGAACAGCATCTTCGTGCCCAGTGAAGACGGGCGGCTTTATCGCTGGAATGTCGCCACGAATTCGTTTGCCCAGGCGGTGACGCTTAGCCCCGGGATCGGTGAGCCTTATGTTCCCGTCCTGATCGGGCCGGACGGGACGGTCTTAACGCTCAACGGCGGAACGCTGTTCGCGCTCGGGCCACTCGCGGGCCTCAACGTCACCGTGGCTACGAGTGCGCCGGACGTTCGCACGTTTGTTACCGGCAACCCTGTCACCTTCACGGCCACCGTTTCAAATCCAAGCTCACCGTCACCCACGCCTTCCGGCACGGTGACGTTCGTGGACTCTACCTATCAGGACCTGACACCTATCACCACGACCCTCGCCGCCAACGTTCCGCTGGATGCGAACGGCCAGGCCTCGGTAACGACTGCGAGCCTGGCGGCGGGAAATGGGTTCCTCGGCAACCATCTCATTACCGCCACGTACAACGGCGACGCGAACTTCCCGGCGGGCAACGCCATGCTTCTCCAAAAAGTCCACGCGTTCGCGACGACGACGACGTTGACTTCGGCGCCCAATCCTTCTGCTATCGGACAATCGGTTTCGTTTACGGCCACGGTCACGGGTGGACCGACCCCACCTACCGGCATGGTCAACTTCCAGGAAGGATCGAATTCCCTCGCCCAGATTCCCCTGAATGGCGGGAGCGCGTCCTTCAGCACTTCAAGCTTGAGCCCGGGTAGCCACACGATCGCCGCCACTTATCAATCCGATACTCTGTCGGCCTTGAGCAGCGACACCAGGAGTCACAACGTGGCCTCACCTACTCCGACTCCGACGGCTACGGCAACTTCAACACCTACTGCTACAGCCACTGCTACCGCAACCTCCACGCCTACGGCCACTGCTACTACTACACCTACTCCGACCGCCACTACAACGCCTACGGCTACTGCTACCGCTACTCCGACTGCTACACCCACCGCGACACCAGCTCAGCCGGTCAATCTCTCCACCAGAATGCGAGTGGGAACGGGCGATAATATTGGCATCGGCGGCTTCATCATCTCCGGGATCACGCCCAAGCATGTCCTCATCCGGGCGATAGGACCGTCGCTAACGCAATCGGGCGTGCCGAACGCCCTCGCCGACCCTGTGCTCGAACTTTACCATTCCGGCCCCGCCCCCTTCGCCTCTAACAACAACTGGCGAGATACTCAGGAGGATGCCATCAAGGCCACAGGTATTCCACCCGTGAGCGACTTGGAATCCGCCATCGACACGACGCTGACACCGGGGAACTACACGGCAATCGTGAGAGGAAACAACGGCGGGACCGGCGTCGCGCTGGTGGAAGTTTACGATCTCAACCAGCCTGCTGGCAGACTGGCTAATATCAGCACGCGCGCCTTTGTGCAGACGGGCGCCGATATTACGATTGCCGGATTCATTCTTGGAAACCAGGACGGAGCCGACCGGATCGTAATTCGCGGCATTGGACCCAGCCTGGCTTCTTCGGGCGTGAACAATCCTTTGCCCAATCCGACCCTGGAGTTGCGCGACGGCGACGGTGCTTTGCTTGCGACTAACAACGATTGGCAGGATGATCCAGCCCAGGCCGCGAAGTTATCGGCTGTGGGCCTGGCGCCATCCAATAACTTGGAATCCGGGATAGCCGTTACACTTCCGCCCGGCCGTTACACGGCTTTGCTGGCGGGCGAGAACGACAGCACCGGCATAGGTCTGGTGGAGGTCTACGATCTTGGCCAATAGTTTCCATTTAAAAGTATCCTTGTCGCGGTTAAGGTGCTCCCGGGTGTCGAAGGCAAAGCTACTTACTGGGCTGGTGCTGGCGCTTGGAACCAGTGCCGCTTTCGGCCAGTCAATCGCTCCTAAGCCTCTGCCGCCCGAGGGACTCGAACGCTACGGCGACGCTCCGATGTTCATCTGGGGAAACGGGGTGTCGGAAGCCATGATTTCCCAGCACGGACCTTTCACCAGTTATCAGGTTAACGTCGACGCCAACGGCCAGAACATCACGAACGATGCGGCGAACGAGCCTTCGATCTCAATAGACCCAACCGATCGGAACAAGATGGTGATTGGCTGGCGGCAGTTCGATAGCGTTAGCTCGAACTTCCGCCAGGCCGGCTTTGGATTCACCACGAATGGCGGCGTCTCCTGGACTTTTCCCGGAGTGCTGGAGAACAACGTCTTCCGGAGCGATCCGGTTTTGGCATCGAACGACGTCGGCCACTTTTTTTACCTGAGTCTTTTGACCACGTTCTTCGACAACATGTGGCGCTCCCTCGACGGCGGCCAATCCTGGGCGAACCTGGGACCGGCGACCGGTGGCGACAAGCAGTGGTTCACGATCGATAACACCAACAGCACCGGCCACGGCTTCCAGTATCAATCCTGGAGCAACACTTCTGGCGGAAGCAATTACGGCGGCAGGCAGTTCAGCAGATCGACCGACGGCGGCTTCACCTGGATGAACCCGATCTTTTTGCCCAACACCCCATCATGGGGAACGCCGGATGTTGATGCCAACGGCAATCTTTTTATTGGCGGCGTAAATCTGGATAACGGTCAGGTTTCGTCGCTCCGCTCGAGCAACGCTCGAAATGCCGCAGTAACACCGACGTTTGATCGAATCGTGAATGTCAGCCTTGGAGGCAATATTATCGCCAGCGAGTTCATCAATCCGGTTGGCATAGTCGGGCAAATCTTCGTCGCCGCGGATCGTTCGGGTAGCGCTACGAACAACAACGTCTACATGTTGGCGAGCGCGCGTCGCTTCGGAGCTACGAATGGCAGCGACGTGATGTTCGTCCGTAGCACGGATGGCGGTCTGACTTTCAGTGCGCCGGTGCGGATCAATGACGATCCAATCAACCAGAGCAAATGGCATTGGTTCGGCACGATGGCAGTGGCGCCCCATGGGCGGATCGACGCGGTCTGGCTCGATACGCGCAATGCCGCGAACAACACCGATTCGCAGCTCTTCTACTCCTATAGCCTCGATGGCGGCAATACCTGGTCCGCGAACGTGGAAGTGAGTACCGCATTCAATCCGTTCCTCGGCTATCCGAACCAGAACAAGATCGGCGATTACATCACTATCGTTTCCGATATTGGAGGCGGGAACGTAGCCTACACAGCCACGTTCAACGGCGAACAGGACATTTACTATGTTCGCGTCGCGCCGCCTGCTTTTCATTTGCTCAACATCTCGACGCGCCTCCGCGTGCAGACCGGCGACAATACCCTCATCGCTGGTTTCATTGTTCCCGGCGCGGAACCGAAGAAGGTGATCATTCGGGGGATGGGGCCGTCACTTAGTGGCGTCGGCGAAGTTTTGTCCGATCCGGTTTTGGAACTGCATCAGGGCAATACTACCCTCGCCACAAACGATAATTGGAAAACGCGCTCCGACGGCGCTAGCCAGCAGGCAGAGGTCGAGGCCACTACCATTCCGCCCAGGAACGATCTGGAGTCTGCCATTGTCACCACTTTGAATCCCGGCAGTTACACGGCCGTCCTGTCGGGGAAGAACGGTGGAACCGGTATCGGCGTCGTGGAAGTCTACGACCTGAACCAGGCCGCTAACTCCGAGCTGGCCAACATCAGCAGCCGGGGATTTGTGGAGACGAATGACAACGCCATGATCGGCGGCTTCATCGTCGGAGGAAATAACGCGAACGGAAAAGCTACGGTGCTGGTCCGTGCCGTGGGCCCATCACTCGCCGGATCTGGTGTTCCCAACGTATTACCGGATCCGACGCTGGAGCTTCACGACAGCAATGGTGGCACCATCGCTACGAACGATAATTGGAAAGTGAACGATCAGACCCAGCAGTCCCAGGAAAGCGCAGTAAGAGCTACTGCAATTTCGCCGGCGAATGATTTGGAGTCAGCGATTGTCGCAACGCTTTCTCCCGGACAGTACACGGCTGTGGTAAGGGGGAAGAACGCAGCAACTGGCGTAGCTCTCGTAGAAGTTTACAACCTCCACTAGGAATGGAAGGCGCTCGCCGTAGTGAGCGCCAAACTTGTCCCGTTACTTAAGGTTGTAGATTTCCACTAGCCCGATTCCGACGCCGCCGTTCGTGCCGGCGAGAATGGCGGTGAACTGGCCGCCGGGCAGGATTGTGAAGATGCCCGCTTCCTTCGGATTCGGCAAAGCTAGTCCGTTCGCTGTTAGCTGCGCGGCGGAAACTGGGTCGCTTTGCCAATCGTCGTTCGCTGTCAGGAGAGCGCCGTTGGCATCGCGCAGCTCGAGGCTCGGATCCGCCAGGACGTTACTTAGACCCGACTGAGCCAGGGATGGTCCCAGCCCCCGTATCGCAATCCGTGTCGGATTTTTGCTTACTCCGAGGGAGAAACCTCCAATCATCACCTTGTCTTGCGTCTGGACGAATCCCCGCGTGCTGATGTTCGCCAGCTCCGAATCGATGGCTTGATTGTTGTCGTAGACTTCGACGGCTCCTATTCCGGTTGTCTGATTCTTGCCGGTTAGAATCATCGTATAGGCAGTAGGCGGCAAGGTGGTAACAATGGCCGATTCGCGATCGTCCGTGGGCTGGAGTCCTGTCGCCTCGATCTGGGTCCGTTGGGTGTCTTTCCAGTTATCGTTGCGGAAGATGAGGTTGCCGCTTGCGCCGCGCAGCTCAAGAACCGGATCCAGGAGCAAGTCCGTGAGTCCAAAACGGCTCAACGAAGGTCCAAGCCCGCGCAGCACAACCGCTTTGGGGATGTTGCCCGTGATAATGAAACCGCCGATCATGACCTTCTCCCCGGTCTCCGCACGCAATCTAGTGGAGAGGTTTACCGCCTGAGTGGGTGTCGCTGTGGGCGTGGCGGTCGGAGTCGGAGTAGGCGTCGGCGCAGTCACCACCACCGACTCGTTCGGATCGCCACAAGCGTTGGCGGTCGCCTTATTATTATCGTCGCCGCTGTAAATGGCTACAAAACCGTAGGTGCCTGGTGCACTCGGAACGAACGGGCCCGAGTGGTACTGCCCATCCCCGGCTACGTTGGCGGTCGAAACAAAAGTCGGGCTGCCGCCGCAGGTGGAATCATTCGGACCGTAAACAAAAAAGTTGATCGCACCGGTCGCGGAAGATCCGCCGCTGAGGGTTGCCGTATCCGAGATCGATCCGCCTAACAAGACCGGGCTCGATGCCTGGGTAGTAAGGGTTGGCGCGGCGGCAACCACGGAGGTGGAGGCGTCGGAACTGTCATTCTCTGAGTTCGGGTCGTTGGCGGAAGTAACGGAAGCCGTATTTACGTAAACCATCTTGCTGGGCTCTCCGGATGGAATATGTCCGGTGATTTGAAAGACGCTGTTGCTGCTGGCCGGTAGAGTCGAAACCGTGCACTGAACCGTTCCCCCCTGTGCCGGACTCGGACTCGGGGTAGAACACGCCCACGTCGGCCCGGACGTTTGTTGTTCTGAAACAAACGTCATGTTATCTGGAAGCGTGTCACTCAACGCCACGGTCGATGCGGCATCCGGACCAAAGTTCGTTACCTTGATCGTGAAAGTAACGTTTGTGTCGGCCAGAGCCTGATCGGAATCGACCGTCTTCGCTACTCCAAGGTCTGCGCTCGGTTCGGGAACCAGAGTTGCCGTGCTTGAGCTGTTGTTTTCGTCGTTCGGATCGAACGTCTGGGTGCTAACGGAAGCCGTGTTGGTAACGAAGGCGCCAGCCGGCGTCCGGGGATCGATTTTGATCACGAGCGTAAAGGTATCGTCGCCTCCTGCTGGGAAACTGCTGTTGAAGCAATTGACCGGCCCGTTCGCACCCACGGCAGGAGTACTGCAGGCCCAGCCGTTAGCCCCAGAGAGGGAGACGAATGTTGTGCTCGCAGGCAACGGATCGTGCATCGTGGCGTTGGCCGCGGCGCCCGGGCCGCCGTTTGTAACTTCGATCGTGTAGGTCACATTCGCGCCGGCCGCCGCCTCAGACGAGCCTGATTTGGTTACCCCGAGATCGGCGCCTGCCGGAGTTCCCGCGTTAAGTGGAGCCAGCGAGGAACCTAGTAAAAAACAGGCGGCGAAAGCGAAACGGTTTTGGGTAATCATAACGTAATAGAGACTCGGAATCGATTCCTGCAGCCGTCAGAAATATCCGGGGCGGCCAGTCCAGCAAACGACCAGACACCATGCGATGGTTCGCGAAAAAGTCGAGCGAGATTCGGCGCCAATCGGATGAAGGTCGCCCGCGTTCCTACGCAGTATAAACCAAGGCCCCGCATCGCCAGCAGGTGAACCACTCCCAACCGGGCTCGACGAAATTCGAGGCACCGTCGTTCCAACAGATGTAAGCCATCCGCTTCGAGCGCGGCCCGGCTTCGACTGGGGTCGGCGGGTCCTTCTCCATCCCGAGACCGCCCGGTTTCTCCGGCTTCCTGCCCGAATTTTCGCCAGCCATATTATTTCTCCCTTGCCTGACCTCGGCTTCCGTTTGGATTCGTCGAGGCCAGGCCAGGAAGTGCAGGGCATGGAACCCTGCTCTTCCGCGTAACTAATTGCTTAGGTGTAGTTCAACGCGCCGCAACGCCAGCAGGTGAACCACTTCCAACTTGGATCGATGTAGTTCCCGGCGCCGTCATTGAAGCATGTGTAAAGCATCTGTCGCGAACGACCGCCCGCTTCGCTGGCATCAGCGCCTTTTTCTGCGCCGCCGCCGCCTTGATCTTCGGGCTTTTTACCTGTTTTTTCGTCAGCCATAACTTACTTACCTTTCGTTTCTGTTTTTTGTTTTTCGACTCGCCGTCACATCACTCGATGCAGCAGCAGATTCTCATTTTCTCTCGTGGCGCTTCAAGAACCTTTTTTCCCCACTTGCCTCGCCAACTTTGATTAGACTGATCCATTCCTGCTTCTTGCGAATTTTTTCGGGCTATTCATTACTCGTAGCGCAAACAAGATCCGCCTCCCGAAATCAACCCGGCCGCGCCTTGCCTGACAGCCCGGCCGTCTGTGGAGGCGGCGGCCCGGCGTGGGCGTCTTCCGCCGCTTCCGGTTTCGAATCTTCGGCATGATACAGCTCATGGAAAAGGCCGCGCCGCGCGAGCAACTCCTCTGAGGTGCCTTGCTCGGCGATCTTTCCGTCATCGAGCACCACGAAATGATTGCAGAACGGCACGAGCCATCGCAAATCGTGATCGACGACCATGACGGTGTGGCCCTTCAGCGCCTGCTTGATGATCTCCAGCATCGAAAACTTCTCCCGGTTGTCCATGCCGACGGTCGGCTCGTCGAGGAACAGGATCGCCGGATTGCGCAGCAGGCAACGGGTGAGCGCGAGCAGCTTCTTTTGTCCGCCGGAAAGGCGGCGTGCCGCGGCGAATTCCTCATCGAGTGGATTTCCCTGAACTCCAGCCTGCAGGATTTTCCAGACGCCGGTCTTCTCGCAGATGGCGCGGATTTCTTCGTCGGTCGCGTCCGCTTTCGCCAGCTGCATATTCGCGCGCAGGGTATCGTAGAAGAAGGCCGGGAACTGCGACATCATCGCGATGTGATTGTAGAGATTGTCGGACGAATAATCGCCCACCGGCCGGCCGCCCAGCAACACCTCGCCTTTTTGCGGATCGTAGAAACGCAGCGCGAGCTTGAAAAACGTCGTCTTCCCCTGCCCCATCCGCGCCACGAACCCGGTGATTTTTCCCGGCGGAATCTCGAACGAAATGTCGTCGAAGATTTGGCGCGTCCCCGGCTTGTAGGAAAACGTGAGGTTTCTGGCTGCCAGCGTGGGCTCGACCGACGCCACTTTCACCGTGCCCGATTTTTCTTCCCGCAGCGCGCGCGATTCCATCATCTCGTTCACGGTCTCGATGCGCGGCCAGGCACTGCCCGCCATGATGATGTAAACCGAGAGCGCCTGGATCGGTCCCATCAGTTGCGGCGTAAGCAGGAAAATAGCGACGACGTTACCGGCGCTCGCCGGATTGCCGGACTTGTAGGCCGTGAAGATACCGAACGCGAGCATCACGACCTGGACTATCCACCCTGGCAGGCTGCTGATGAGTCCCATCGATTCCATCGTCACCGTGTTCCTCACCCGCGAGGTCAGGAGCGAACGTAACTGCTTGTCGTGCTTCGCCACGAAAATCGGCTCCGCCTCCATCGCCTGGATTTCCTCGGGCGATTGCATCGCGCCCGTGACCAGGCTGTTGAGCGCGACCATTTTTTCCTGCAGGTCGCGCGAAACGTCGCGGACTTTGTTCGATAACTTTCCGGTGATCCACGGGGAGACAAACGCGAAAAGAACGATCGCGAGCGGGATGGCCCAGGGCGGAATCGCCACGCCGCCGATCGTGGGCGCCGGACCTTTCATTTGGAAATTGTAAATGAGCAGTCCGACCGTGATGCCGAGCGTCACGATTTGGAGCAGCATATCCACGCTCACCTGGCGCAACGTCATCGCTGCTTCCACGGTGAACTGGTTCACCACCGCGTTCAGCTCGCCCGATTCATGGGTGTGATAGAACTCCGGCGATTGGCGAAGCATCCGCGCGAAGAGCTGGCTCCTCATTTTATTAGAGAGCGCGAGATCGAGCTTCGTCGAGATCGTCCGCATCGGAAGGCCCAAACCCAGCGCCACCAGGGCAAAGATGGCCCACCCAAGCGAGACCCAAAGCAGCCGGCTCTTCGCCTCTTCCGGCGATAACGGAGTTTCGGGCTCTTTGGTAGTCGCCGCGGCCGAAGTTGCGGCGGAAGCTGCGGGTGCCGGTGTCGGGGCCTTGGCAGGTCCCGCCGAATCGCTGGCTGTTGTCGGACTCGCCACGGCGTGGAGCGCCTTCGTGACTTCGCCGATGAGCTGCGACATGCCTAGGTTAACGACGTTTTGCACCAGCATCATCACGCAATAGGAGACCGCGAGAATCTTGAAAAAGCCGAGCAGCTTCCACCCAAGCTTGAAAATTTTGCCCCAGCCCACATCGCTGAGCTGCACCCCTGCGCCGCCGCGTCCTTTGCGTTTCAGGTCGGCGCCTGCGGGCGGAGCCAATCCCCGCAAAGCTCCCGGCGCGACCGGAGGTGGAGGCCCACCCTGCGGACCCTGCGCCATCTGCGGTCCCCCGCCACCTGGCGGTGATTGCGACGCTTTCGGTCCCTGGCCCGGCGGTGGTTTTCCCTGCATAGGAGCGTCATTGCTAGCAGGCGCTCCCCGACGCTAGCGAGAACAATTATTTTCTATAAAATGCCTGTCATCCTGAGCGGAGCGCCAGCGAAGTCGAAGGACCTCTAATTTTTTCTTTCCTCGTTCCCAAGCTCTAGCTTGGGAATCGAGCCCGCGGGAAGCGGAGCGAGATGGACGAAGCCCTTCGGGTGAGCACTCGGGAGAGTGCGAATCAATGCCGATGTCTCGGAAGCTCTGCTTCCCACGTGGGACCGGATCGGGTGGCGGCAGCGCAGCTGGAGCTTCGAAGACAAGTTCATTCCCAAGCTGGAGCTTGGGAACGAGGTACGCAGAGGAAGTTACGAAACGTCGTAGCAATCGAGATACTTGATACCGGACCCGGTATTAAAGATAACGACGCGATCTTCGGCCGCAATTTTCCCCGCCTTCAGAAGCTTTCGCAGCGCGACAAAACACGCCGCCCCTTCCGGCGCGACGAAGAGTCCTTCCGCCGCGCCCACTTCGCGCGTTGCGCCAATCATCGCTTCGTCCTCGACCGTGACACCGCCACCACCCGACGTCCGCAGAATATCGAGCATGATAAAATCGCCGACTGCTTTCGGCACGCGTAACCCGGACGCGAGCGTGTGTGCGTTGGGAAATTCCGCCGCGAATCTTTCCCCGGCGTTGAATGCGTTCACGATCGGCGCGCAACCGCTCGCCTGTACCGAGAACATCCGCGGCCGCGCGGCGCCGATCCACCCCAGCTTCTCCATTTCGTCGAACGCCTTCCACATTCCAATCAAGCCCGTGCCGCCGCCGGTCGGATACAGGATCACGTCCGGCAACGTCCAATCCATTTGCTCCGCCAATTCGTAACCGAGCGTTTTCTTGCCCTCCACGCGATACGGCTCCTTCAACGTCGACATGTCGAACCAGCCTTCCGCCGTTTTGCGCTTCGCGATCTCCGCGCCGCAATCAGTGATCAGCCCATCGATGAGAACCACGTGCGCGCCCAGCTCGCGACATTCGATGATGTTCGCCCGCGGCGTATCGCTCGGCATGAAGATGTGCGCCTCGAGTCCGGCCCGCGCCGCGTAAGCCGCCAGCGCACCGCCCGCGTTCCCCGCCGAAGGCACTGCCAGCTTGGTCGCGCCGAGATGTTTCGCCATCGACACCGCCGTCGCCATCCCGCGCGCCTTGAAACTTTGCGTCGGGTTCTGCGCTTCGTCTTTCACCCACAAGTTCGCCAGGCCGGCAGCCTCGCCAAATTTTTTCGCGCGCAATAACGGCGTGCCCCCTTCTCCGAACGACAGCGGCTCCACATTCGCCGGCAGCGGCAACACTTCGCGGTAGCGCCAGAGCGATTTCTCCCGCGTCGCGAGATCTTCGCGCTTCAACGCGCGCCCCACCGCCGCCAGATCGTAAACCGGAAACAACGGCTTCTGGCATTTCGTGCACAAATTCTGGAGCCGCTCCCATTCATGCCGCAGCCCGCAGTTCGTGCACTCCAGATGTGTGAGAAACATTGCTCAGAGTATCGTCCGCAGATTACACAGATTCACACAGATTTGTTGTGACCTGATTCCCTAATCTGCGTAAATCTGCGAAATCTGCGGATGACTTTTCCCTCGTTCCTAAACTCTGTTTGGGAATGCCAGTGTCTCGGCAACTCTGTTGCCACGACTGCGAAACAGAGTTTCGAAGACAAGTGCGTTGATTCACGCTCTCCCGAGCGTTCACCATTCGGCTTCGTCCATCTCGCGCCGCTTCCCGCGGGCTCGATTCCCAAACAGAGTTTGGGAACGAGGAGCGCGGAGCAATTTCGACATTCGGCGTTTCTTCTACTTCCTCCTTCCGCCTTCCTCCTTCATACTTCGCGGCGATGTCTCCATCGCCGCCGCGTCCCTGGTATCGTCCGTCCCTTACCACCCAGATCTTCATCGGCCTCATCGTCGGCGGCGCCATTGGCTACTTCCGGCCCGATTGGGGGAACGCCGTTTACTTCCTGCGCGACATCTTCCTCAACCTCATCAAGTCCATCATCGCGCCGCTGGTCTTCTCCACCATCGTCGTCGGGATCGCCGGCGGCGGCGCGTTGAAAAAAGTCGGGCGCATGGGCGCGAAAGCGCTCATCTACTTCGAGATCGTCACCACCGCCGCGCTCTTCATCGGGCTGGCCATCGTCAACCTCACCAGGCCCGGCATCGGCGTCGTCCTCGCCACCGCGAACACCGACGTCGTCAAAACCATCGCCCAGTCGCATCCGAAGACGCTCGTCGAAACCGTCGTCCACGCCTTCCCGTCCAGCATCGTCGAAGCGATGGTGCGCGGCGACGTTCTCCAGATCGTCGCGTTCGGCGTCCTGTTCGCACTCGCCGTCTCCGCCATCGGCGAGAAAGGCAAACCGATCGTGCGCGCGATGGAAAGCCTGTCGCAGGTCATGTTCAAGTTCACGAACTACGTCATGATGTTCGCCCCCATCGGCGTCGGCGCGGCCATGGCCCACACCGTCGGCACCCAGGGCCTCGGCGTTCTCGTCAATCTCGGAAACCTGATCCTCTCCCTGTATCTCGCCCTCATCCTATTCATCGTCCTCGTCTTCGGCGCCGTCATCGCCATCGTTCGGATCCCGGTCCGCCAATTCATCAGGGCTGTGCGCGAACCGGCCGTGCTCGCCTTTGCCACCACCTCGAGCGAATCCGCGCTGCCGAAAGCGATGCAAGCCATGGAACGCTTCGGCGTTCCACGCCACATCGTCGGCTTCGTCATGCCGACCGGTTACAGCTTTAACCTCGACGGCTCGACGCTCTATCTCGCCATGGCCAGCGTCTTCGTCGCCCAAGCCGCCGAAACCACCATGGGCTTTCACATGGCCTTCGGCGCCCAGCTCACCATGATCCTTACTCTCATGATAACGTCGAAAGGCGTCGCCGCCGTCCCGCGCGCTTCGTTAGTTATTTTGTTAGCCACGTTGAACAACTTTCTTCCCGCCGGCCTCGGCCCCATCGGCGTCGCCGTCATCTTCGGCGTCGACGAATTAATGGACATGGGCCGCACCTGCGTAAACCTCATCGGCAACTGCCTCGCCACCGTTGTCGTCGCCCGCTGGGAAGGCGAGTTCGACGACACCCGCGCCAGAGTCTTCGGAACTCCCGCCGAAGCCGAGCTCGACCTCAAATCCGGCGACATCGCGTTCGCGGAAGCCGTGCAGCAGGACTAGCTCTTCCTGTAGCGGCAGGCGTTGTCGCCTGCAAACTCCCAAAACTATTGCGGCCGACACGGCCGCCGCTACAGGCGTTCGACATTTGGCGTTCGGCGTTTTCACCAGCTGATGACATTTAGCGCTTGAATCGCCGTACCGCCCCTCTCATTCTCCCCCACCTTAGCTTCACCCTATCTCCCTTCAGCCACCCCCTTCTCCACCCTTATGAATAAAACCGCCCTGCGTTCCGCGATCCTCATCCTCGTCGCTGCCTCACTCGGCGCGTGCGCCACCTCGAGTGCCACCAAGCCTGCCAACCCACAAGTACTCGCGAAGCTCCACGCCATCGATAAGACAAAGGCGACCATAGTCGTTTATCGCCCTCGCGAGTACTTAGGCGCTGCTCTCCGGCCCACCGTTGTCCTCGACGGCAAAGATCTGGTAAACATCGGCAACGGCAAAGTCTTCGTGGCTTCGCTCTCTCCCGGCCATCACACCTTCGAGATGGACGACAAGAAGTCCGGGACGACCGTCGACCTCAAGCCGGGCGAGGATGTGTACCTGAAGATTGAGATTGTTCCCGGCTTCTGGAAAGGCGGCGGCAAAATGACCCAGGTCGCCCCGCAACAAGGCAACTACGAAGCCACCCGCCTTGATCTGATTGAACTCAAAGAAATCGAGGATGCCAGGTTCCGTTGAACTCATGGACATAGGCCGCACCTGCGTGAACCTGATCGGCAACTGTCTCGCGACGGTGGTCGTCGCGAGATGGGAAGGCGAGTTCGACGATACTCCGGCCAAAGTCTTCGGCACCCCGCCGAAGCCGGATGGGACCAGATGCGGCAGTCTTAGAACTTCGGCACCTTGGTTTTCGAGATGCAAACTGAGCGGCGCTATGTTTCACTATTTCGCATGAGTTCCACCAGACTGTCTTGTTTCATCGTCGTGGCGATCGCGAGCTGCGCGGTGCTAAACGCGGTGGCCGACGATCTGCCGCAGATACGGCCGGCGATGATTGGGTCGGGGCCGGGGTCGCTCGTTAACCTGATCGACACTCAGGCGTTGTTCCAGAAAGGCCAGGGCGATGGCTGGGTGATGTTCGACTGTTCCGTGGCCGCGGACGGTGATGCCTCCGCAAGTGACTTCTTCACCGGCTCACCCAACTCGAATCTCCTGAGAGAGGAAGTGAGGAAAAGAGTGCGGCAGACGAGATTCATCCCGGCGGTTTATGACCACAAGCGAACCTGGTCCTGGTTCGCCGGCACGGTGCTGTTTGTGGTGAAAGATGGACGGCCGCATCTCCGGATTTATGCCAATCAGGATCTCGAGGTCATCAAAAGCGGGACCGACTTCGTCGCGCCACAGATGATCGACGTCCCAACCCACTACTACATGAATTTCCCGAAGACTCCCACCGCCGCAGTGCGCGATGATGCTGCCGGAGTCGTCAAGGTGAGGCACAGCGTCGATGCGAACGGCAAGTCGACTAATGTGGAAGTAGTCAGCGAACCGGCGGGTTCTCAGACGGGGGATTTTTTGAAGAAGGCGTTGCCTCGGCTCGACTTTACGCCGGGTTACCGCAATGGCAGGCCGACGGCCACGACCTATACCTTCACCTGGTGGTTTGGGCGCGTGGTTGGCCGTTGAAGCTGTAAATTAACAGCTTGAATTCGCCTTGGAGAAAGGCTTTTTCGTGGGTAAAGCCAAATGATTATGAATAAGGCTAAGGGCGATAAGAAACAATTGTCATCAGGGCAAAGTGAAGAGTTGCTCAAGACCTTGAAGGCTCGTTTCGAGAAAAACATGAGCCGTCATAAAGGGCTCGACTGGGCAAAAGTCCAAACCAGGCTGAAGGCTAAGCCCGACAAACTCTGGCCGCTTGGCGAAATGGAACGGACCGGCGGTGAACCAGATGTCGTCGGTCATGACAAGGAAACGCTTTTTTTCTTCGATTGCGCGCCGCAAACTCCCGAGGGCCGGGTAAGTCTTTGTTACGACGATGAAGCGCTGGCCGCGAGAAAGGAGCATAAGCCGAAGGGCAGCGCGCTGGGCATGGCCGCCGCCATGGGCGTGGAGCTTCTCACGGAGGAACAATATCTCGAACTGCAAAAGCTGGGTGAGTTCGATACGAAGAGGTCGAGCTGGATAAAGACGCCCGCCGAAATCAGAAAGCTCGGCGGGGCGCTCTATTGTGATCGACGCTACGGCCGCGTCTTTGTGGGGCACAACGGCGCGGACTCTTACTACAGCGGCAGAGGTTTTCGCGGCTCACTCCGAGTCTAAGTCGACGACTCTTTCGTCCCGATGGGACTCACACGTTTTGAATTCCCAATTCCCAGCGCTTTAGCGCTGGGCTATTTCCCGATCTGAAACCACTCCTCCGATAATAGCCCAGCGCTTTAGCGCTGGGTTAACGTTTCCCGCCCCCAATCCTAAGTCCCGAAGGGACGAAAGACCTCAGTCAAGCATCGCGTCATCGAAGGGTAATCGATGACGCTCGAGAAACGTGATTACCTCCTCACGGCATGTTCGCGTCCGGTGACGCTCCTCTTGGTTGCTAATATACAAGCGCGTCTCCTCGATGTTGGAAACCCCGATGCTGAAGGCGCCATAACCTTCCTGCCACGCGAAACTCCGAAGCGCGGGAAACGTTTCATGAATCCATTTTGATGAATTGCCTTTGAGGAGTTGCATCGCCTTCGATATGGACATCGTTGCTGGCAGACTGAGAAGCACGTGGACGTGATCGGCGACACCGCCGATGGCCAATGTTATCATCCCGTTTTCGCGCGCGATGCCACCAAGGTAGGGCCAAAGACGTTCGCGGATCGCAGGGTTGAGCACCGGTTCGCGGCGTTTCGTCGCGAAGACGCAATGGTGGAGGGAACTAACGAAGGAATGCATTCTACCGTGCCTGACGGCACTCTGACAACTTTCATTCCGTTTTCCCAGCGCTAAAGCGCTGGGCTATTATCAGGAATGGACTTGCAATCGACGCGCGAGAAAGGCTTTCTCGCAGGCATGCGAATCATCATTTGTGCAGTTATAGCGGCGTTTATTTTCATCGCCCTGGCAACCTTCGTCCGGGCGCAGGACCCGGCGGTAGTACAATCCAAGACGGTAAAAATCAAGTTCGAGAATGAGAAGGTGCGCGTGCTCGAAGCCGAGCTGCCGCCGGGCGTCAAAGAGCAGGTGCACTCGCATCCGGCTTACGTGATTTATGTGGTGGCCGGCGGGAAGGTCAGGAACTACGCGAGCGACGGTAAGACGACCGAGACGGAGCTGAAAACCGGCGATGTCCTCTATCGCGAACCTTTAACCCACGCCGCGGAAAACATCGGCACCACGACGATGCACTTCATCCTCGTCGAGCTGAAGGCGTCTCCTTCGCGTTGAAGGGCCGACGGGAATCTATCCGCAGATTTCACAGATTAGCGCAGATTTCTGAAGAAGATCGGGCGACCCGGGTTGTCGCAATCTGCGCAAATCTGCGTCAATCTGCGGAGTAATTCAGAAGCATCCGGAGGAGATCATTTGGCAGGCGGCCTCCTCCGCGGAAGGATACGGCGTGCCCGGGGTTCTTATCCTCCAGAAAGCCCAAGGGATGAGTCTGTAAATCTCGACAATAGCGTTAAGGTCGGATGGAATAGGCAACCAAAGATCGTTATGATCGAACCTGATTCACCGGCTTCTCCAGAACCGCGGGGGTTGATTGTTTATCTCCAGGGGCATGTCCTTCTTTTCGAGCAGAAGTTCGTGCCTCAGTTCGAGGCCGCCGCGGGGCGTCGTCTCCCGGTCTTCGCGGTCGTTCTCGAGGCGGCCCGGCTCGGCGTGGTGAGATGGTTCTACCCGAAGGTGCCGCTGTGGATCCTTCTTCCGCTGCTTCTCGGGTGTGCGCTGCTGGCGGTCCGTTTTGGAGCGAGGCTGAAGTTCTCGCAGATTGGGTTCAAGCCCTGGCGCCAATGGAACGCGATCGAGAAATCGTATTTCGTCCAGGTCCTTGTTATCGCGAACGTCGTTTTCTCGCTTGTCTTCGCGAATCCTCTCCGGAGGATTTTCGCTCAACCCAACTCTCTGGAGGTGGTGGCGACTGTCTTCGTTCCCTACTTGTTCTTTGGCTTTTACCAGGAAGTCGTCTACCGCGGGATGCTGCAATCCGAACTGGTCCGCCGATGCGGGGCGTTCGTCGGCATCCTGGCCGCTAATGTTCTCTACACCTTTGGTCCCCTGCACTCCTATTACTTTGCTTCGCGCAGCTCGTTCGCGGTTCCCATGTTTGCCGCCATCTTCGCCATCGGTCTGTTTTTCGGGATCCTCTTCCGAAGGTCCGGTAATCTCTGGATCGTCGCGGTCATTCATGGCATCGGTAACGCCTACATCGTTGGCAGCATCGGGCCAGTGCGATGAAGGGAGGCGGTGGGGTTGGTGAAAGAGCGTAGCAACCTCCGGATCGATCGCGTGATTGGCTCGGCGCGGAACCGGCGTTTCTCGGCGTCATGGAGGAACTGCCCATCGAAGGGATTCCACGCTTTTGGCATTCCGTTTCCCAGCGCTAAAGCGCTGGGCTATTTTCAAAAGAAGTGATGGCAATTCATCTCACCCTCGGAGGCCCTGACCTCATTGTGCTCGCGCTGATTATTGCCGTTCTATCGGCGCCGTGCGTCATTGCGGTTGCGAATCGTAATCCTCCTGCAACGGCGCAGAAACAAACCACCGCCGTTGCCGCCCTCCCAGCCGCAGAGCGCTTGCCCTACAATTCGCTCCTCCGACAATTGTAGGGCGTTTCTGTGAAACGCCTTCCGATACGATGGCGTCTGGCACAGACGCCCTACAATTACATGAAGCTGAAGGATTGCAGGATTTCCGCGGTGTCGCCTTTGACGCCGAGGTCGTCGGGCTTCTTGATGTCGCGGCTAAGCGACGTGCCAAGAAGGAGAATGGTAACTCCCTTCTCCTTTCCGGGCGGATGCACGACGATGGTTTTGCCGTAAATCATCGTCTTAGCCGTATCGTTAAAATCGGCCTGGAAGAGGGCGGCGCGGCTGGTTATTCCAGCCACCGTCACGTCGATGCGCTTAGACTCGGTGTAGTTGTGGAAACTCCGGGCGATCTGTTTACCGAGTGTATCCAGCAGCTTGTCATACAACGCGGTGCTCTGCGCGCTGGGCGGATCGAAGGAGGCGGACCCGACGGCGAAGTTCTCGGCCGTGTTGTCTTCCCCCGCCCCGGCGTATTTCTCGACCTTCACGAAGTTCACTTCCGATTGCGGCTGGACCTTGAAGGTCTTCGGATAAGTGAACCGGAAGGCGATGAATTTGTCCTGAAGAGAACGCGGCAGACTCCCCTTCGTGTTCACGTAGGCGTCCCATTGCTCCTTGGGCACTGACTTTGGGTCGGCGAGCGCTTTGCTGGTGTCGTCGACGGATTTCAACGCCGACTTAAAATCGCTTTTGAACTCGGTGACCTTTTGCTTCGCCCGGTAAGCCAGGAAGATAAAGATGCCGGCAAGAATGGCGATCAAGGTGAGGCATCCGCATCCACCCAGGACCCAGGGCATCGCGCTTTTTTTCGCGGGAATGCCCGGCGGTGGTGTGTAAACGGGTGGGCGCGGCGCCGAAGCAGCGGCCGGTGTTGGCTCGGGCGCGGGCGGCGGCGGTGGCGTGGAAGCGGGCGGCATGGTGAATGGCGGCGGTGGAGGCGGCGGCGGCGTGGGATCGGACGGCGGTTGGTTTGATTCGGGCGGATTAGGTGGCTCGTTCATCGGCAATTGGTGGCAGCGGAGGTTTTCGATCTTGTCAGGCACAACCGCGAGCGTCAAGCTGCGCCATCCTGTGGCCCGCGTTGACAAGATCTGCCACCTCTAATCCCGCGCGTCCCACAGGGACGCGGCTACAGTGGGTTATCGCACCGGCGCTAACGGCGGCACCGTCGTCGGCCTGGCCCCCGCTCGTTTCAGGAGATTGAACAAGTCGCTATCCGTGGAAAGGACGAGCGTTGATTCTTTCGTTAGCACCTTTCGATAGGTCTCCATGCTTTTCAAAAAGCCGTAGAACTCTGCCGCCTGGGGGTTCTGGGTGTAAGCGCGCGCATAGATCTCAGTGGCTTTGGCGTCGGACTCACCGCGGATCTCCTGCACTTTGCGATAGGCCGTAGATTGAATCTCATTCAGGTCGCGTTCCTTCTGGCCCGCGATCCGCGCCGCTTCGCCTTCGCCTTCGGAACGAAAACGCTGCGCGATCTGGCGGCGCTCGCTGATCATGCGCTGATAAATTCGGTCGAGCACGTCCGGGTTATAATTCACCCGTCGCAAACGCAGATCGAGTAACTCGACGCCGTAGTCCGCCAGCTTCACCGCGGCCGCGCTTTTGATTTCGTCTTCGACCTTCGATCTGCCAAAAGCAATCGGCGGCAGGACGCCGATCGTTCCCAATCCTACCGGCCCGGTCTTCAGGGTTTCATCGTGCAACGGCTTCCGGTCCTTGTCCGTGCGGACGATCTCGATGAGGTCGTGCTTGGCGATGGAGTTGCGCGTCTCGCTGCCAAGAATGTCCTCGAGACGGGACTGGGCGCTGCGCTCGTCATGCAACCGGACGAAGTAAGTCTTCGGATTATCGATGCGCCACCGTGCGTAGGTATCTACGTGGATGTAGGTCTTGTCCCGGGTCGGGATCGCTACCGGCGAACCGTCCCATTCCAGGAAACGTTTATCGATTTCGTTTACCTCTTGGATGAATGGCAGCTTGAGATGGAGCCCCGGTTCGGTAATCGGTTCGCCAATGGGTTTGCCAAATTGGGTGATAATGACCTGCTTGGTCTGGTGCACGGTGTAGAAGCAGCCAAGAACGGCCCGGAACAAAACCAGGACGACAAGAATCGACAGGCCGATAAGGCAACCGCGCTTCGTCATTTCGCCTCCGGTTTCATTGAGAGCGGCAGGATCGGCAGGAGCTGTTTCATGGAATCGTCGATAATGATCTTGGGGCCCATCGCGGGCAGAACGTCCTGCATGGTCTCGAGGTAAAGCCGGGTGCGCGTGATCTCCGGCGCCTTGATGTATTGGCCCAGCATGGCGTTGAACGAAGCGATGTCGCCTTCCGCTTCATTCACGCGCTTGAAGCGATACCCTTCCGCGCCGCGAATCGTCTGGTCGGCCTGGCCGCGCGCGCGCGGGACCGCTTCGTTGTAATCGCCGTTCGCGATGTTGATCGCGTTCTCACGGTCCTGCTGCGCCTTGTTCACTTCATTGAAGGAGGCCTGCACTTCCCGCGGCGGGTTTACGTTCTTCAACTGCACCTGGTCCACGCGCACACCAAGTTTGTAACGCGTCGCCAATTCCTGCATCCGCGCCAGCGCGGAAATTTCGATGTCCTGCCGGCCGATCGTGATCACCTCGTCCACGGTCCGGTCGCCGATGACTTCCCGCATGGCGGCCTCGGACAAATCGCGCAAGGTCTGGCCCGGATTGCGAACATCGAAGAGATATTCCTTTGGATCGGATATTCGATATTGGACGACCCATTCCACGAGGGCCGCGTTGAGGTCGCCGGTGACCATCGATTTTTCTTCGACCTGCTGCTGGGCGGGCTGGTCCAGATTCGTGTAGCCGTAGGTGTAGAATCCGAATTCGAGCTTCAACTGCCGGCGCGTTTGCACCAGGGTGTATTCGTCCACCCCGAGCGGGATCTTAAACTGAAGACCGGGCTCGGCGATCTTGAGGAATTTCCCGAAACGTAGCACGACCGCTTCGGACTCCGCCGGCACGGTGTAGAACGACGTCCAGATGAGAATCAGAGCGACGATGCCCAACACGGCCGCGCCAATTAACCGCAGCGGTGGCTTCGGGATATTGAGGTTAATGACCGCCGGCGGTTGATTGTTCATTGCGGCAAAGCGGACGCAAGCTAGTGCACAAATCAGCAGGGACGAAGCGCAAAGTTGCTCCTGTCGGGTCACTTGATCTAAACATGAACACATGCCGATGAATGAAGTGGTCGTTCGCAAAGCCAAATCCTCGGATGCAATGCGAGTGGCCGAACTCAGCGGCGTTCTTGGATACCCCGTCGATCGCGCGGCCATGCAACGCCGTCTTGAAAAATTGGATGGCCGCGAACAGCACGTCGTTTTCGTCGCGGAGGTAAATGGGGAAATCGTTGGTTGGATTCATGCGGCGGAGCGCGAGCTCCTCGTGGCCGATCGCATCGGCGAGATTTGTGGACTGGTGGTAGCCGAAGGCCAACGAGCAGGCGGCGTGGGACGGCGCCTGGTCGAGGCGGTCGAACAGTGGGCGCGCGAACGCGGGCTCGGACAGGTTTCCGTTCGCAGCAACGTCGCTCGACCGGAATCGCATCCGTTTTACGAAAAGGTGGGATACACCCGCGTCAAAACGCAGCACGCCTACCGGAAGTCTTTGTAGCAGCGGCGCTCAGTCGCCGCTCTCGGGCTCACGCGGCGACAGAGCGATGCGACTAACAGCGCGTTTTCCGCCTTGCTCGATTGAAGCGCGCGCCTTATTTTTCTTCTACCTATGAAAAGGACACGCGAAGAAGTCGCGAACACCATCGAAGGTTTCGTCAGCGGCAGCGGCAAACAGTGGGATTGGGATGGGTTCACCTCCATCCGGATCGATGACCCGGAGCTGGAGAAGATCCGGCAACGATGCATCTCCGTCCGCGACGAATTTCCTCCGGAGAAGGCGAGCGACTATTGCAGCCCGGCGGGCATGGAAGTAATGCGGAAACTGGCAGGCGAATTGCAGACGCGAGCTGCCTGACGTTCCACCCCTTTCCGTCCAGCTTCTTCTGTAGCCGCTTCGCTGTGCGAAGCGCGGGGATCGACACCGATGCCGACTTTACTCTCGCGCTGCCCGCAGGGCAGCGGCTACAGAAGATGATGTTCGTCGGACAACATCTTTGCCGGCTGGTGCGTTTTGAACGGCGCGCGAGGAAGGCGGACTGATGGAATACTTCGAGGAGGAGAAAGTTCGCAGGCTCCTTCGCATCGACGCGTTGATCGAGGCGATGCGCCGGGTGCTGGCGGAGTTCTCGGCCGGAAAATGGAAGCAGCCGCTGCGTGGAGTTCTCGCGCAACACGGCGGCTTCTTCGGTGCCATGCCGGCGTCTGGCGAATCGATGGGAATAAAGATGGTGACGTTCTATCCGAACAACGCGGGGACCGAACTGCCGACGCACATGGCGGTGATCGCGCTGTTCGATCCGAAAACCGGCGAACCGGTGGCGCTCATGGATGGACGTTACATTACCGAAATGCGGACCGCGGCCGCTTCCGCGGTAGCGACCGATGCGCTGGCCGCGCCGGACGCGAAGGTGCTGACGTTGCTCGGCGCGGGAGTGCAGGCGCAGGCTCATCTCGAAGTGCTGCCGCACGTCCGCCGTTTTGAGGAGGTGCGGGTTTGGAATCATCGTCCGGAGAAAGCGCAGCGTTTCGCCGAACAACACGGCATCAAGGCAATGGAGCTCGAGGCAGCCGTGCGCGATGCGGATGTCGTCGTCACGGCGACGAGCGCGCGCGAACCGGTCTTGAAAGGTGAGTGGTTGAAACCCGGCGCCCACGTCAATGCCGTCGGCGCATCGCGCCCGGATTGGCGGGAATTGGACGATGCCGCGATGCGGAATGTAGTGATCGTCGATTCCTACGAAGGCGCGCGGAATGAATCGGGCGACGTGATTCTTTCCGGTGCGACGCCTTTCGCCGAGCTGGGCGAAATTCTTAACGGATCGAAGCGCGTCGACTCCGGCGCGACGACGATCTTCAAGTCGCTCGGCATGGCAGTCGAGGACGTCGCGGCAGCGAAGCTGGTTTACGATGCGTCGAAGCGAGACGAATAAGACGGCGATTTAGAAATCGTCGCTCCTTGAAGCTGAGGGCAGTCCCAGCGTAAACTCTCGCCATGCCTTCTCCTGTCGATGCGGTTCGCCGAATAAAACTGGACGAGATTCGCGAAGCACGAAAACGAATCGCCGGGACGATCGTTCGCACGCCGCTCCTCCGGCTCGAACTCGGTCCGGGATTTCCCGACATCCGGCTCAAGCTCGAGAACCTCCAGCCGATCAACGCTTACAAGCTTCGCGGTGCGGCGAACGCCGTCGCCATGCTCTCTGAATCCGAACGCAAACGCGGCGTCTGGACGATCAGCGCGGGCAACGCCGGCCAGGGCGTCGCCTACGCGGCACGGCGCGCTGGAGTTCCGAGCACGGTCGTCGCCATCGAAACCGCGCCAACCGCGAAGATCGAGCGGATGCGCGCCCTCGGCGGGAAGTTGATTCTGGTTCCGTACGAAGTCGCGTGGCAGGCGCTTGAAACGCGCTCCTATCCCGGAGCGGAAGGGACTTTTGTGCATCCGTTTGATGACGACAATTTCATCGCCGGTCACGCCACCATGGGTCTCGAGATTCTCGAGGACGAGCCGGAGACCGCCGCGGTCATCGCGGCCATCGGCGGCGGCGGCTTGATCACCGGAGTGGGAAGCGCGATCAAAGCCTTGAAACCCGATACAAAAATCTGGGGCGCGGAACCGGAAACGGCGGCGCCGGCGGCTCTCTCTTTCGAGAAAAGTTCGCCGCAAGTATTCAAGAACTGGCAGGCCTCGTTCGTGGATGGCGCCGGCGGCCAGAGCATGTTCCCGCGAATGTGGGAACGGATGCAGCCGTTAGTCGATGGTTACATTGTCGTGACGTTGGAGCAAACAAAGGCCGCCATGCGAATGATGGCCGAAAAAGCGCGGGTCATCGCGGAAGGCGCGGGCGCTTTGCCACTCGCTGCGGCGCTCACCGGCAAAGCCGGCAATGGTCCGATCGTGGCGATCGTTTCCGGCGGAAACATTGATTTAAAGAAATTCTGCGAACTGATAGGCTCCCAGACATGAAGATCATCGCGCTCGGCATCGCGGCTCTGTTGATCTTGGTGGGACTTACCGGAGTCCTCTGGCCCGAAGGGCTCATGGGCCTCATGACATACTCTTTCACCTCCACGGGCATTTACGTCGCCGCGATTACGCGAATGGTCATGGGAGCGTTATTATTGGTGGCCGCGCCGGCCACGCGGACGCCGAAGACAGTTCGAGTGATTGCCGTCCTTATCTTCCTCGCCGGAGTGGCGACGGCCCTGATCAACCCGGACCGCGCCCAAGTGCTCCAGGCTTGGTGGTTGAATCACGGTTCTGATTTCCTCCGCATCGCCGCCTGCTTCCCGCTCGCGGTCGGTTTCTTCATTCTGGTGGCCACGCTGACCAAGCCCCGTAACTCGTAGTCGATCTTCTTCCGATTATGAGCGGCATGAAAGACATGACCCAGGGCTCGGTGACGAGGCATTTGCTGCACATGGCGTCATTCATGGCGGTCAGCATGATGGTCCAGACCTTGTACCTTCTCGCGGACCTTTGGTGGGTGGGTCGCCTCGGAAAAGAAGCGATCGCCGCCGTGGGTCTATCCGGAAACCTGATGATGCTCGTGCTGGCGCTGACGCAGACGCTGGGCGTGGGAACCACCACCGTCATCTCGCATGCCGTCGGCCGGAAAGATCAGCCGAGCGCGGAAAGGGCCTTCAACCAATCGGTGGTTCTCTCCCTGGTGGTCGGTTTGCTTTTCGCCCTCTTCTCTTTTCCTCTCCGCCAGCAATACAGCCAGTCGCTCAGCGCCGACGCCCCGACGGCCGCAATGGCCGCGAGCTATTTGGGTTGGTTCATCCCGGCGTTAATGCTTCAGTTTCCGCTGGTGTCGTTAGGCTCCGCCTTGCGCGCCACGGGAATCATCAAACCGGCGGTGGGCTTGCAGGTGCTCAGTGTGATTCTGAACATGATTTTCGCGCCGTTGTTCATCTTCGGCGTGGGGCCCTTTCCAAAAATGGGCGTGGCCGGGGCAGCGCTGGCGACATTTCTGGCAATCCTGATCGCGAACATCCTGACGATAATTTATTTTGAAAAGAGCTATCACTATCTGCGGTTCCGCGTTTCGCAGTGGCGCCCGCAACTAAAAATCTGGTGGTCGATGTTGCGCATCGGTCTGCCGGCCGGCGCGGAGTTCGCGTTGATGGCGGTTTATATCGTGGTCGTCTACGCCATCATCCGCGGGTTCGGCGCGGCGGCCCAGGCCGGGTTCGGCGTGGGCGCGCGCGTGATGCAGGCGATGTTTCTCCCGGTGATGTCGGTGGCTTTTGCCGTCGCGCCGGTCGTCGGCCAAAACTTCGGCGGCCGCCGAGCCGACCGGGTGCGGCAGACGTTTTATTCTGCGCTCGCGATTACGACCGCGATGATGGTGTTGCTGACCCTTCTCTCTCAATTCGCCGCGGGCGCATTCATCCGTGGTTTTTCGGGAGACCCAAGCGTGATTAGTTTTGGCAGCGAGTATTTGCAGATCATCTCCCTGAATTTCGTGGCGATGGGAATCGTGTTTACTTCCTCGAGTGTGTTCCAGGGCATCGGGAATACCTGGCCGCCATTGATCAGCTCCGCGACGCGTTTGCTTTTCTTTGCCCTGCCGGCGGTCATCCTGTCGCGCCTGCCTGGATTCCATCTCAAGCAGCTCTGGTATCTCTCCGTCGTCTCGATCCTGTTACAGGCAGGCGTTAACGTCCTTCTGTTGCAGCGCGAGTTTAGAAAAAAACTCGTGTTTCACGACACCGATCATCTCGCGCCGGCCGGATCAGCGAGTCCGGCCTGAGCGCATGAGTTTCCAGAGCCGGCTCGGCTGTTGGTTTGTCCGAGCGCGGATGAAGAAAAAGCCGAAGGGCGAGCGAGCGCTAGTGGACTTTACACGCCGCGCGTTCGAGCCGCCGGCCTGGCACGTGAAGCTGCATTCCCGCGGCGTAAATATCGAGCCCGCAACGGACCCAGTGAAAGGCGAATGGATTCTACCTCCCGGTATTACCGAGAAAAATTCGGCGGTCTATTACCTTCATGGAGGCGGCTACATTTCCGGTTCCGCGAAAACGAACCGTCCCATCACGGTGCCGTTGACGCGCCGGCTGAAGCGACGCGTCTTCTCGCTCGATTACCGGCTGGCGCCCGAGCATCGTTTTCCAGCGGCGATAGGAGATGCGGTCGCTGGTTATCGCTGGCTTATCTCGACGGGCGTCGATCCACGCCAACTCTCCGTCGCGGGCGATTCCGCGGGAGGCGGACTCGCGCTGGCGCTGGTCATGGCGTTGCGCGATGCGGGCGAAGAGTTGCCGAGCTGCGTCGCGTGTCTCTCGCCGTGGACCGACATGACGGGAAGCGGCGAATCGATTACCACGAACTCAGATCGCGACGCGATGTTTCGCGGCGAAGACATCGGCGCGTATGCCGATGTGTATCTCGGTTCGCAATCTCCCCATGCTCCCCTCGCCTCGCCGCTGTTTGGGAATTTTGCGGGACTGCCGCCTTTGTATCTTGAGGTGGGTGAAAGTGAAGTGCTCCGCGATGACGCGCGCGCGGCTCATCGAAAAGCGCTGGCCGCCGGCGTAGCGAGTGAGCTGCGGATCGTGAAGGGAGTCCCGCACGGCTGGCAATTCGGCGCGCCGTTTGTTCCGGAAGCGAAAGAATCAATCGCGGAGATCGCCCGATTCATCACAAGGAACGGCGCTTTGCAACCGCCGTCTTAGTAAAAGCGCGATTTCAAATCGGGCAGTGTCCTAATTTGAAGTTTTAATTCTTTCGTCGGGACATCCCGCCGGTTTTCGCGCTGACCCTTCCACCCTCTCAGATTGGATGGGCGGGGTCCTATTTCCTGATGAGTCTCCTGGTTCCCCTTCACCGGATCACCAGGAGAAGAAGCTCCGCGCATTTCACGAAGATCCGGACGCCGCTTGAGCTGCATTGTTCGGCGGCGAATTTTTTTTCTTAATGCTGGTGCAGCAATACGCATTTTGGCGTAGGCAGCAATACGCATTTTGGCGTATGATGCGATCCGCCCCTCGGCGACTCCATGAAAGCGAGTATTTTTTTTACAGCGGTTTTGGCGTTGGTAATCGGAAGCTCAGCTGTCGACGCCGACGCAGAGAGGGCTGCAAAGGTCGAGCGCGATAGTGATCGCGCGATGCAGGAAACGCTGAGCATTGCGCTCCCGATTGTTCGCCGCCCACAGGCTCCCCTTGTTTCGACGGGCATCGTTATCAGTCAGGTGTACGGCGGTGGCGGAAATGCCGGTTCAACTTTCAAGAACGATTTTATTGAACTATTTAATCGGGGTGACACCGCCGTAGACGTTAGCGGGTGGTCGGTTCAGTATGCTTCGGCGACCGGTACTACCTGGCAAACAACCAACCTGGTCGGCGTTACCATTCAGCCCGGCCAGTACTACCTGGTGCAGGAAGGCGTCGGTGCTGGAGGAACTACGAATCTGCCGACGCCCGATGCCACCGGGACTATCGCGATGAGCGCCACGGCCGGTAAGGTCGCGCTGGTAAGTTCAACAACGGCCCTCAGCGGGACATGTCCAACAGGCGCCAGCATTATTGATTTGGTGGGCTACGGCACTACTGCCAGTTGTTTCGAAGGCAGTGCTCCGGCACCTGCCCCGAGCAATACAAACGCTGATCTGAGGGCGTCCAGCGGGTGCGTAGACACCGATAGCAACCAATCGGACTTCGCTGCTGGTGCGCCCAACCCGCGCAATACTGCAACCACGGTACCCCCGTGTTCGGGTGGATCTACTCCAACTCCGACCCCGACGGCAACGCCCACGGCAACTGCTACAGGAAGTCCGGGTCCCACTCCAACCGCGACTGCGACCGCAACTCCGACTGCGACTCCGACGCCTGCGCTCACGATTGGTGACGTGTCGCATGCCGAAGGCAATAGCGGCACGACTTCGTACACTTTCACGATCAGCCTGTCACAGCCCGCGCCAGTTGGCGGCGTGACGTTCGACGTTAACACCGCGGATAACACCGCGACCGCCGCGGACAACGACTACGTCCCCCTGCATGCAGTTGGCGTATCTATCCCAGAATCCGCTTCGTCCACGACGGTGACCGTCTTGGTAAACGGCGACACCACGATTGAACCAACCGAAACATTTTTTGTAAACGTCTCGAACGTCACTGGCGCGGGCGTCGGTGATGCTCAGGGCGTGGGAACGATTATTAACGACGACGGTGTCGGAACGTCGGCGATCGTCATCAGTCAAGTATACGGTGGGGGCGGAAACAGCGGGTCAACGTATAAGAATGACTTCGTCGAACTTTATAACCGTGGTTCTACTCCGGTCGATCTAACAGGCTGGTCGGTTCAATTCACCGGGCCTACTGGCGCATTTGCGGCGCAGACAACTGCCACGCCTCCGACTCCTCTGATCACAAACCTTTCGGGCACGATTCAGCCGGGTCACTATTATCTCATTCAAGAGTCGCAGGGCGCCAACGGGACTACCAATCTGCCTACGCCCGATGCCACGGGTGCCGTGCTGGTCGGGTCAACGCAGGGGAAAGTTGCGCTAGTAAACAACACGACGGTCTTGAGTGGCAACTGCCCGAACTTCGCGACCAACGGGGTTGTAGATTTTGTGGGATATGGCGCGACAGACTGCTCTGAAACCTCCCCAACAAACGTGCTCAACAACACGACTGCGGCAATCAGAAAAAACAACGGCTGCACGGATACCGACAATAACTCTTTCGACTTCGATCTGAACGGGCCAATTCCGCGCAATAGCTCCGTTGGAAACATTTGCGCAGTCGCAGGTGCCCTCTCGGGAAATGGTTCTGCGAGCCCAAATTCCCTTGATCCTGGAGGCAGCTCACTTCTAACGGTGACGGTTACTCCAGCGACCGGCCCATCCAGCACCGGTATTACGGTCGTTGGAGATTTAGGGAGCATCGGCGGCTCAACGACGCAGCAATTCTACGACGATGGCACCCACGGCGACGTAACCAGTGGAGATAACATCTTTTCATTTTTCGCGACGGTCTCTGCGACTACCACGACGGGAGCCAAGCAAATTCCGTTCAGCGTCGCGGACGCTCAAGCGCGTAGCTCATCGGGAACGATCACCGTGTCGGTGGATAGCCCAACGTGTGGCGTGGAGCGCTGGTCGGTTAAGGTTGGTACGGATCCGGATGCGAGTTTGGTCGATCTAACGAAAGCGACCCCGGTTACGCTTGCTCAGATGAGGGGTTGGCCGGCACCCGCGTCGCCACCGCTGAACGCTCGCGTCGCCCCTTATGAGACGACCGTGTGGGTAGTGAACGGGACTCTGATCGACTACAAGGAAGAGAACGACGTTGACTATCACATCGTCATCCAGGACGGCTCTGGCAATACAATCATCACGGAGATCCCTTGCCCGTGTTGCGCAATTGGGAGTCCGTTTCAGCCTAGAATGTCGGCAGCGCGTCAGACTTTTGACGGGAGATTGATGGCCACGACATTCTTCCAGAATCCAAACATCCCGGTGCGAATCACGGGCGTAGGATTCTTTGACTTTTTACACGGTCAGACGGGCGTTGCTCCCAACGGCATCGAGCTCCATTCGATTCTCGATATCGCCTTCCCCACGCAAGAGAGTGCATCGACGGGCTCAGGCTCAAATGTAACGACTCAGGTGGGCGACGTAACGCTTACATTCGCTAACGTTTCATCGTCAGGTTCCACGACGGTGAACCCTATCGACCCAAGTAGCGCAGGACCACCACTTCCCGGCTATAGTTTGGTGGGCCCCGCTTTCGATGTTACGACCACTGCCACCGTATCGCCGCCGATTAACGTCTGTGTCAGCGTACCGTACATCACTGATTCCACGGCATTTAATAGATTAACCTTACTACATTTCGAGGGTGGTGTACTCGTTGATCGAACAACTGGGAGAGATACCGCGCAAAAGATGATTTGTGGCAGTTTACCGACATTATCCCCGATAGTAGTCGCGCTAGGCCCCGCGTCGTCAGCCACGCCAACGCCAACAGCAACGGCGAGCCCGACAGCGACTGCTACTGCCACCGCGACAGCTGCACCTACCGCCACTGCCACGGCTACTGCTACCGTTGCACCTACCGCGACAGCCACGGCAACCGCTACTCCTGCCGCGACGGCGACTGCCACAGCTACGGCTACGGCAACAGTTGCACCTACCGCGACGGCCACCGCGACCGCTACTCCTACCGCGACAGCCACCGCAACGGCTACACCAACCGCGACGGCCACCGCCACAGCCACAGCAACAGCTACTGCTACGGCAACAGTTGCACCTACCGCGACAGCCACCGCGACTGCTACTCCTACCGCGACGGCAACAGCTACACCCACCGCGACAGTTGCACCTACCGCCACTGCCACGGCAACGGTTGCACCAACAGCTACCGCTACTGCGTCGGCCACCGCAACAGCCGCGCCTTCTGCAACCGCCACAGCGACACCTACAGCAACCCCGGCCCAAGCCCTAAACATCTCCACGCGCCTGCGCGTCGAGACTGGCGACAAGGTTATGATTGGCGGGTTCATTATCACCGGGAACGCTCCCAAGGCTGTGGTCCTGCGCGGCCTCGGTCCTTCGCTGGTTTCAGGGGGACTGCCGGCGGCCTCCCTCTTGAAAGATCCGATGCTGGAATTGCGCGGAGCGAGCGGCGCTTTGATTACTTCAAACGATAACTGGAAGGAGAGCCCGCAACGTTCGCAGATCGAAGGGACCATCTTCCAGCCGACAGACGATCGGGAGTCGGTCATTCTGGTGACTCTGCCGCCCGCGAATTACACAGTGATCCTGAAGGGCGTCGGACAAACGGCTGGCATCGGCTTGATCGAGATTTATGACAACAATCAGGCGGCGGACTCGGCATTGGCGAACATCAGCACTCGCGGCTTTGTCCAGACTGGCAACGAAGTGATGATCGGCGGCTTCATTTTGGGCGGGAACAACAAGCCGACGCGGGTAGCTGTGCGCGCGCTTGGGCCATCGTTGAGTGCCTTTGGTCTGGCCAACGTTCTGGCCGATCCTACTCTCGAACTGCACAACGCCAATGGCACCACCCTCATCTCGAACGATGACTGGCAGAGCGATTCTACATCAGCGGGACAACTGAGTGCGAATGGCCTGGGGCTACCGGATCCGAAGGAGTCCGGCATCTTCACCTCGCTCGCGCCGGGTCAATTCACCGCGATCGTTGCCGGCAAGAACGGCGGCATCGGCATCGCCCTGGTCGAGATTTACAATCTAGAATAAGCGCCGCGGGTCGGAGGCTACAGTGAGCTGCGGATCGTACATGGAGTCCCGTATACCTGGCAATTCGGCGCGCGGTTTGTTCCGAAAGCGAAGGAATCAATTGCGGAGATCGCACGCTTCGTAACAAGGAGCGGCGGTTTGTAACCGCCGTCTTAAGAAAGGGCGATTTCAAATCGCCCCTCCTTGATTATTTCGGCGGAGGAGGCGCGGGCGCTTCGGCGGGCGCGGTCTTCGTCAGGCCCCGGCGTTTCAACAGCGGCGCCACATCAGGATCGCCCCCCGTGAAGTTCTTGAACAACTTCATCGCGTCGTCGCTGCCTCCGCGCGAGAGAAGTGTTTCCCGGAAGTGATCCCCGTTCTCGCGCTTCAAGCCGCCGTGCTGCTTCATCCATTCCACGCTGTCGGCATCGAGCACTTCGCTCCAAAGATAGGAATAGTAGCCCGCCGAATAGCCGCCCGCGAAAGCGTGCGAGAAGTAGGTTGAACGATAACGCGGCGGGACCGGTGGATAATCTACCCCCGCTTTTTTCAGCGCTTCCGCTTCGAACGCGAGCGTGTCCGCTGGGACCTGATCCGGAGTCAACTGATGCCAGGCCTGGTCGAGTAACGAAGCCGCAAGGTATTCCGTTGTTTTAAAACCCTGGTTGAATTTTTCCGCCGCCAGGACCTTGTCGAGCAGCTCCTGCGGCATCGGTTCGCCGGTCTTATAATGTTTGGCGTAATTCTTCAGGACTTCGGGCCACGTCGCCCACATCTCGTTCACCTGTGACGGATATTCCACGAAATCGCGCGGCACGCTCGTGCCACTGAAGCGCGGATACTTCACGTTTGAAAACATGCCGTGCAGCGCGTGGCCGAATTCATGAAAAGCGGTCCGCACTTCGTCGAATGTCAGAAGCGTCGGTTCGCCCGCGGGCGGCTTGGGAATGTTGAGATGA